>NZ_JBLXDO010000001.1:0-617471 GCF_048263965.1 Ferrimonas sp.
TCTCTGAATTATGTGTCGCAACTTAATTCTGGCGCATTTGACGCCGTATCGTAGGGGGGCGTCCATCACATCACTGGATACCGGCGTTCGCCGGTATCACGGTGCTAAGGGAGGCCGCTTCGTAATGAATAAGCAGCGACGAAGCCTCCCCGTCCCCCACGCACAATCGTCTTCCTGGCGCATGTCAGGCCAGCGGCTTTAAATACCGCCGTTGGTGGGGGAGGCCGCATAATAATGAATTGACTATGATTGCTCTGACAGCTTCAGCAAAGCAAAGTCACACTTTCAGACCACAACGCAGAAGCTTTATTTGTGCCCATTCAGGCAGTGAATTTCACCTGCAGGTCGGCGTCGACTTGTTCCTGTATTCTTGGGCTTTGCATTTGGAGGTTTTCCTCTGTAGGCCTTGAAATCATAGGATCCTAGAGATTTTGCTCTATGACTGGTCTGAACAGTTGGTGCTTAACGTGCTCTGCTGCACAATTTAAGTGAGATCAACCTTACCTGCCCGGTCTGAGTTGGGTAAGATTCGCAGCAAACAGTGAACATCTGTACGCTAAATCCGTTGCGGTGGGAGTAAGCAGTGACCCAACTTCTCGAAGATCTGCACCTGGTAGATCTGATTCAGGACCAAATCAAGGCGCTGCCGGAGCAGCCGGCCATCTCCTACCGCGAGAAGGGAGAGTGGCATGCCATCAGCTGGCGTGTGCTGGGCGAAAGGTTGACTCAGTTGGCTAGGGTGATGATCCACCTTGGGATCGAGACCCAGGACAAAGTGGCGATCTTTGCCCAAAACTCCGACCGCTGGGCAATGACGGATCTTGCGGCCATGCAGTGTCGTTCCGTTGTTGTGCCCATCTACCCCACCAATACCGCAGATCAGGCCAGATACATCATCAATGATGCCGGAGCCAAGCTGCTGTTTGTGGGCGATCAGGAGCAGTATGACAAGGCGTTGGAAGTGGCGGCGCAGTGTCCGACCCTGACCAACATCGTGCTGATGAAACCCTCTATCAGCAAAGCCGACTGTCCTGTGGTTCAGCACTACTTCCATGAGCTTCTGGAGTATGACGTCGAGTACTGCCAGGCTCAGCACCAAGAGCGACTCGATGGGCGCAGCCTGGATGATCTGCTGACCCTGATCTACACCTCAGGGACCACAGGCGAGCCTAAAGGGGTGATGCTGGATTACCGCAACTTCGCCAGCACCACCAGGCAGCACTCCCGTATTCTGAGCTTCAACGCGGGCGAGCGCTCCCTGGCCTTCCTGCCTCTGTCTCATGTGTTTGAGCGGGGCTGGACTCTGTTTGCCCTGGGTCGAGGCGCTCACGTGGGCTTCCTGGAGAACCCTGCCGATGTGCAGAAGGCGTTGACCGAATTCAAACCGGCGGTGATGTGTGCCGTGCCGCGATTCTATGAAAAGGTGTACAGCGCTGTGGCCGACAAGGTAGGCAAGGCGCCTGCCCCCCGTCGCTTCCTGTTCTATTGGGCTCTGCGCCAGGGCCGCATTCGCTTCGAGGCGGCCAACAATGGTCAGCGATCGAATCCACTGCGTCAGCAACTGATAAAGCTGGCCGACAAGTTGGTGCTGTCCAAGCTCCGAGATGTATTGGGTGGAGAGATTCGCTTTATGCCCTGTGGGGGTGCCAAGCTCGATGACGTGGTTCACGAGTTCTTCCAGTCCGTGGGCATTACTTTGCTTTGCGGTTATGGCATGACAGAAACCACGGCCACCGTCAGCTGCGGATTGCCTGGCTCCATACGCCTGAAGGGTAACGGTCGTCCCATGCCTGAGGTTCAGGTGAAGATTGGCAAGGATGACGAGATCCTGGTGAAGGGCGACACGGTCATGAAAGGCTACTACAACCGCCCCGAGGAGACCGCTGAGGTGTTTGAGGATGGTTGGATGAAGACCGGTGACGCCGGCCTCCTGGACGACGAGGGACACCTTCACATTACCGATCGCATCAAGGAGCTGATGAAGACCTCCAACGGTAAGTACATTGCGCCTCAGCGGGTCGAAGGGATGGTAGCCCGAGATCCTCTGATCGAGCAGGTGGCGGTGGTGGCCGAAGCCCGTAACTATGTGTCTGCGCTGATTGTGCCGGCCTTCGAATCTCTGGAGAGCTGGGCCAAGGAGAAAGGCATCAAGTATAAGGATCAGCTGGAGCTGATTCAGCACTCCGACGTGGTGGAGCACTTCGAGCAGCGTCTGAAGGAGGTACAGCAGGAGCTGGCCAAGTTCGAACAGGTGAAGAAATTCACCTTGCTGCCCCGAGAGTTCTGCATGAAGCGTGGCGAATTGACCCCGACTCTGAAGCTGAGACGCAAGGTGATCAACGAACGGTTTGCCGAAGAGATTGATGCCATGTACAGCAAAGCCAAGAAGCTGGTCGAGCGTAAGAAGGCGTCGATGAAGTAATACCGGTGTCAATCACTTCGGTCTGAGCACAGCGCTTGACGAAGAGGGTGCCTCACAGGCACCCTTTTTTGTGCATAGAAAAGGAGTTGCCATGCATACCATTACCCTGAGTCCCAGGTTTTCTGAAACCGATGCCCTGGGTCACATCAACAACACTGTGGTGCCTGTTTGGTTTGAAGAGGCCCGCACGCCCATCTTTCGCTGCTTCGTTCCCAGCCTTGACCACAGAGAGTGGAATCTGATCCTGGCTGGATTCAAGGTGGACTATCTTCTGCCAACCTATTACGGCCAGGACGTGGTGATCACCACAGGGGTCAACCAGGTGGGCAACAGCTCATTGAAGATTTGGCACCAGGCCTCCCAGGGGGGAAAGGTGGTGGCCAGAGCCGAAGTGGCCATGGTCCACTATGACTATGGCGAAGAGAAGCCGGTGCGCATACCCGATGAGATTCGTGAGGCCCTGGGGCCGCTGCTGGGGGATAAGCCATGGATTGAGCCCAGCCATTTCACTGAGTGAAAAGGGCATCAAAAAAGCGGCCAGTTGGCCGCTTTTTTTAGAAACTTGAAAGCTTGAGGTGGCTGAAGTCTTCAATCACCTGATGCTTGCCTTGTCGCACCGAGTCGGAGCGAACGATCTGGCAGGTTTTCAGGCCGGCGGCCTTGGCGGCATTGAGCTCTTCCAGGCTGTCGGAGATGAACAGGATCAGGTTGGGCCACATGCTGATGGTGTTGATGATGTTGCGGTAGGCCTGAGACTCCACCTTCTGACCCACGTGGGTATCGAAGTGGCCATGGAACATGTTGCGCAGGTCGCCAAACTGACTGTGCTGGAACAGCAGTTCCTGTGCTTCTGTAGAACTGGAGGAGTAGCTGTAGATGCGCGTGCCCTGCTGTTTGAGGGACTTCAGGGCTTCCATGGCATCGGGGTAGATGTGGCCTTCCAGCGCACCTTTCTGATAGCCCTGGCGCCAGATCATCCCCTGGATAGTTTTAAGGGGGGTGGCCTTCTTATCCTGGGCGATCCATTCCAGCAGGATCTCAACGACGCGAGGCAGGTCTGCATCGGGTTCGCCAGCCAACTCCTTGACGTCATCGATACAGTGGGAAACCACCACGTGGTCTTGATTGTCTTCGATAAACTTAGCCATCTCATTGGCTGAGTAAGAAAACAACACTTTCTGAATGAAGTCGTAATCCGTGGTGGTACCGGCGGTGTCTACGATAACGGCTTGAATTCCCATAGTCCCTACAATAAATAAAGTCGCATCAGCGCAAATTTTAGCGCCGAGGCGTGTTCAATGCCAGCTTTAACTTAACCCATTCGTACTACTTTTCCGCCCTTGTAGACCGCTTTGCAGGGGCGGTTGCCGTATTGCCAGGCCAGTTCAGCGGGGTGGCCGATGGCCCACTGAGCCAGATCGGCCTCCATACCGACTTTGAGCTGCCCCACACGGTCACCGACGCCGAGGGCGCGGGCGCCGTTGCGGGTGACGCCGGCCAGGGCTTCAGCCGGGGTGAGGCCAAATAGGGTGCAGGCCATATTGATCATCAGCAGGGTGGAGCACAGGGGGGAACTGCCCGGGTTGAAATCCGACGCGACGGCCATGGGGACGCCGTACTGGCGCAGCAGGTCGATGGGGGGCTTGCGGGTCTCTCTGAGGAAGTAGAAGGCACCGGGGAGAATCACGGCGACGGTGCCGGACTCGGCCAGGGCCTGAACACCCTCTTCATCCAGGCACTCGATATGGTCGACCGACAGCGCCTGATAACGGGCGGCCAGCTTGCTGCCACCCATGTTGGACAGCTGCTCGGCGTGCAATTTCACCGGAAGCTGGTACTCCTGGGCCTTGCGGAACACCTGCTCCGTCTGCTCCAGGTCGAAGGCGATGTTTTCACAGAACACATCCACGGCGTCGGCCAGTTTGTCGGCGGCGATGGCGGGAATCATCTCATCGCACACCAGGTCCACATAGGCCTGTTCCTTGCCCTTGTAGTCGGCAGGCACGGCGTGGGCACCGAGGAAGGTGGTGTGGACATCCAAGGGGTGAACCTCGCCCAGGTAGCGGGCCAGGCTCAGCATCTTATGCTCGGTTTCGGTATCCAGCCCGTATCCCGATTTGATCTCTACCCGGGTCACGCCCTCAGCCAGCAGCGCGTTGAGGCGCTCGCGCCCCAGCTGGAACAGGGTTTCCCTGTCCGCGTCCCGAGTGGCCTTGACCGTGGAAAGGATGCCGCCACCCTGGCGGGCGATCTCTTCGTAGGTCGCGCCGTTAAGCCTGGCCTCGAACTCGCTGGCCCGGGTGCCGGCAAACACCAGGTGGGTATGGCAGTCCACCAAGCCTGGGGTCAGCCACTGGCCGTTGCCCTTGACCACCGGAATGGAGAGGGGGTCAAACTCGGGCAGTTCAGAGCGCGGGCCCACCCAGGCAATTTGGCCATCTTTGACTGCCAGGGCGGCGTCCTCAATCTCACCATAGCTGCCTGATCTGTCTGGATCCATGGTGGCCAGATTGATGTCAATCCAAAGCTGATCCCACTCCATTTCGCGCTCCTTGGGCTCAAATTATCTATGGGCATTCTGGCAATCTTTGCTTGTATATACAAGTTGTCTGTGTCATTTTTGATCGAAGAAACCACCCTGGGAGCCCACATTGGCCGCACCAAAATTCATTGAAATTAAGCAGCACCTCACCGAGCTGATTGAGCAGGGAGCCTTGGCCGAGCACGCCAAGGTGCCTTCGGAGAACGCCCTGGCCGGACAGTTTGAGTGTAGTCGGATGACCGCGCGTCGGGCCCTCACCGAGCTGGTGGAGCAGGGGGTGCTGGTGCGCAGTCAGGGGCAGGGGACCTTTGTGGCGTCCCTAAAGTCTCAGGGATCTATGCTGACCATTCGTAACATTGCCGATGAGGTGAAGGGGCGGGGCAAGGACCACAGGGTGAAGGTGCTGGCCAAAACCCGGCTGGCTGTGGACACCGAGGTGGCCATCGCTCTGGGCCTGACACCAGGAACCGAAGTGGGCCACACCGCCCTGTTGCACCTGGAGGAGGGGCTGCCGATGCAGCTGGAGCACCGTTACGTCAACTTGGCGCTGGTGCCTGGATACCTGGATCAGGATTTTGCCCTGCAGACGCCCCATGAGTACCTGAGTCAGGTTGCGCCCCTGACCGAAGCCCACCACGAGGTGGAGGCGGTGGTGGTGGACAAGGCCACCGCAGAGTTGCTGCAACTGGGGCCAAACGAGCCCTGTTTGAGAATTTTACGCCGCACCTGGAGTCGCTCCGGTGCGGTGAGCTTTGCCAGACTGACTCACCCTGGAAGCCGCTATCGGCTGGGTGGCCACCTGGTGATGGACAATTAGAACAGTGAGGAGATCACGATGAGCACCAACAAGGACACCGCAAGCCGCCTGGACGAGAGCCGGGTGATCCGTGCACCGCGAGGCACTGAACTGAACGCCAAGAGCTGGCAGACCGAAGCGCCCCTGCGGATGCTGATGAACAACCTGGATCCGGATGTGGCAGAGCACCCCCAGGGGCTGGTGGTGTACGGCGGCATCGGTCGCGCCGCCCGTAACTGGGAGTGCTTCGATCAGATCGTCGATACCCTGAAACGCCTGGAGTTGGATGAGACCCTGCTGGTTCAGTCTGGCAAGCCCGTGGGCGTGTTCAAAACCCACGAGAACGCCCCCCGGGTGCTGATCGCCAACTCCAACCTGGTGCCCCATTGGGCCAACTGGGAACACTTCAATGAGCTGGATAAGAAGGGCCTGGCCATGTACGGCCAGATGACCGCCGGCTCCTGGATCTACATCGGTACCCAGGGCATTGTGCAGGGCACCTATGAGACCTTCGTTGCCGTGGCCAAGAAGCACTTCGACGGAAAGGCTGCCGGTCGCTGGATCCTCACCGGTGGCCTGGGTGGCATGGGCGGCGCCCAGCCTCTGGCCGCCACCATGGCCAGTTTCTCCATGATCGCCGTTGAGTGTGATGAGACCCGCATCGATTTCCGTCTGCGTACCGGTTACGTGGATAAGAAAGCCTACAGCCTGGATGAGGCGATGGGGATGATCGACCAGGCCAAGGCGGAAGGTAAGCCGGTGTCTGTGGGCCTGCTGGCCAACGCCGCCGACATCTTCGGTGAGCTGGTGGAGAAGGGGATCACCCCGGATGTGGTCACCGACCAGACCTCTGCCCATGATCCGCTGAACGGTTACCTGCCCCAGGGCTGGACCATGGCTCAGGCCGCCGAGATGCGCCTGACCGATGAGGCTGCGGTGGTGAAGGCGGCCAAGGCCTCCATGGCGGTTCAGGTTCAGGCGATGCTGGACCTGCAGGCGCGCGGTGCCGCGACCCTGGATTACGGCAACAACATTCGTCAGATGGCGCTGGAAGAGGGGGTGAAGAACGCCTTCGACTTCCCCGGTTTCGTGCCGGCCTACATCCGCCCGCTGTTCTGCGAAGGCATTGGTCCCTTCCGCTGGGTGGCCCTGTCCGGTGATCCAGAGGATATCTATAAGACCGACCAGAAGGTGAAGGAGCTGATCCCCGATGACCCGCACCTGCACAACTGGCTGGACATGGCTCGCGAGCGCATCCACTTCCAGGGCCTGCCTGCCCGTATCTGCTGGGTGGGTCTGAAAGATCGTGCCCGCCTGGGACGTGCCTTCAACGAGATGGTGAAAAACGGTGAACTGAAAGCCCCTGTGGTGATCGGCCGTGACCACCTGGATTCTGGCTCCGTGGCGTCCCCCAACCGGGAAACCGAAGGGATGATGGACGGGTCCGATGCCGTATCCGATTGGCCTCTGCTGAACGCCATGCTCAACACCGCAGGTGGTGCCACCTGGGTGAGCCTGCACCACGGCGGGGGTGTGGGTATGGGCTTCTCCCAGCACTCCGGCATCGTCATCCTGTGTGACGGCAGTGAAGAGGCCGACACCCGCATCAGTCGCGTGCTGTGGAATGACCCGGCCACAGGTGTCATGCGTCACGCCGACGCCGGTTATGACATTGCCAAAAACTGTGCCCGTGAGCAGGGCCTGGATCTGCCCATGGAGAACAAATGATGCTGGAACTGACCCTGAACCCGGGCCAGCTGACTCTGGCCCAGCTGCGCAGCATCGATCAGCAACGGGTTAAGCTGACCCTGGCTGACAGCGCCTACGCCGCCATCGACAAGAGTGCCGCCACCGTGCAGCAGGTGATCGATGAGGACCGCGTGGTCTATGGCATCAATACCGGTTTTGGTCTGCTGGCCAACACCCGCATCGGCAAAGACGACCTGGCGCTGCTGCAGCGCTCCATCGTATTGTCCCATGCCGCCGGTACCGGTGAGCCCATGAGCGACAGCGCCGTGCGTTTGATGATGGTGCTGAAGATCAACTCCCTGGCCCGGGGCTTCTCCGGCATCCGCCGTGAGGTGATCGATGCCCTGATCGCCCTGGTGAATGCCGAGGTTTACCCCATAGTGCCTGAGAAGGGCTCTGTGGGTGCCTCCGGCGACCTGGCCCCCCTGTCCCATATGGTGCTGCCACTGCTGGGTGAGGGCGAGGTGCGTTATCACGGCGAGATCATCGACGCCGCCACCGGCCTGACCAAGGCGGGGCTGAGCCCCATGGAGCTGGCGCCCAAGGAGGGTCTGGCCCTGCTCAACGGCACTCAGGCGTCCACCGCTCTGGCGCTACAGGGGCTGTTCCGTGCCGAAGACCTGTGGGCCGGCGCGTCTGTGGTGGGAGCCATGAGTGTCGAAGCGGCTCTGGGCAGCCGTCGCCCCTTCGATGCCCGCATCCACGAAGTACGCGGTCAACGGGGTCAGATGGACTCTGCGGCGGTGTTCCGTCACCTGCTGGATGAGAACTCTGAGCTGGGTGACAGCCACGCTGGCTGTGAGAAGGTGCAGGATCCCTACTCCCTGCGTTGCCAGCCCCAGGTGATGGGCGCCTGTCTGACCCAGATCCGTCAGGCGGCCGAGGTGTTGCTGGTGGAGTCCAATGGCGTCACCGACAATCCCCTGGTGTTTGCCGACGAGGGTGACATCATCTCCGGCGGTAACTTCCATGCCGAGCCGGTGGCCATGGCGGCAGACAACCTGGCCATCGCCATCGCCGAGATTGGCGCCCTGGCGGAGCGTCGTATCGCCCTGCTGATCGACCGTAACCTTTCCGGCCTGCCGCCTTTCCTGGTGGACAACGGCGGGGTGAACTCCGGCTTTATGATTGCCCAGGTGACCGCAGCGGCCCTGGCCAGTGAGAACAAGACCCTGGCCCATCCCGCTTCCGTAGACAGCCTGCCCACCTCGGCCAACCAGGAGGACCACGTCTCCATGGCCACCTTCGCCGCCCGCCGTCTGCGGGAGATGGCGGAGAACAGCCGAGGCGTGCTGGCGGTGGAACTGCTGGCGGCGGCCCAGGGCCTGGATTTCCGCAAGCCGCTGAAGGCCAGCACCCAGGTGGAGCAGGCCAAGGCGCAGCTGCGTCAACGGGTCAGTTTCTACGACAAGGACAGGTACTTCGCCCCGGACATTACCCGGGCCACCGAGTTGTTGTTTGAAGCGGGTTACAACACCCTGTTGCCCCAAGGGGTTCTTCCTAGCCTATAATCTAGGCAGGCTAGCCGATAATTGAGACAAGCCCCGCATCTGCGGGGCTTTTTTCTAGTTGGCTCTGCCAGTATTCTGGAGTCATTACCCTATTGGTGGACCCCCTCGTGGAACAAGAGATTAAGAATGAGATGCGTCACTGGCTTGCCCAGTGGCTGACCAGCATGGACATGCCCACCAAGGGGGATGACCCCATTACCGTGGTGGTTCTGGCGGTGATCGCCCTGGTCACTGCGCTGTTGGTGTATGGGCTGTTTATGCGAGTGCTGGTCAGCGGGGCACGCAAGGTGATCGCCCGCAATACCGCCTGGTCCGTGCCAGTTCAACAGTTCAGGGTGCTGGAGAAACTGGCGCAGATCGCGCCCATCGTGGTGCTGGATCTGTTCTCGCCCATGGTGCTGAGCCTATGGCCCACCTGGCAGAACCTGGTCTCCCGGGCCCTGGAACTGATCATGCTGGTGATGGTGCTCAGGGTGTTCTTCGGGATGCTGGATATCGTGCGGGTGCTGATCGCCACCCGTCCTGAGGGGCGCAGGCTGCCGGTGCAGAGCATCGTCCAACTGACCAAGCTGTTCCTGTTCATTGTCGGCCTGATCCTGTTTGTCGGCATCCTGCTGGATAAGTCGCCGCTCTACCTGCTCTCCGGCTTGGGTGTGGCCACCGGTCTGGTGATGTTGGTGTTCCGTGACACCATCTTAGGGTTTGTGGCCGGCATCCAGTTGGCCGCCAACCGCCTGGTCAGTCCGGGAGATTGGATCGAGATGGCCAAGTACGGTGCCGACGGTGAGGTGCTTGAGGTCACCCTGACGACGGTCAAGGTGCAGAACTGGGACATGACCATCACCATGATCCCCGCCTATGCGCTGACCACGGACTCTTTCCGAAACTGGCGTGGAATGCAGGAGTCCGGAGGGCGGCGCATCAAACGTTCCGTGCTGCTGGATGTGAATTCCGTGAAATTTGTGGATGAAACTCTGTTGGCCAAACTCAAGGAGATCAGCTTGCTGGCGCCCTACCTGGCGCAAAAGCATTCGGAGTTGGCCGAGGCCAATGCCGGGCGTGAGGACATGGCGATGACGGTGAACGGCCGTCGCCTGACCAACCTGGGGTGCCTGCGGGCCTACCTGGATGCCTACCTTCAGGCCAGCAGCCACCTGCGGCCGGAGATGACCATGATGGTGCGTCAACTGGCCCCCAGTGAACTTGGGCTTCCCTTGGAGATCTACTGCTTTACCAATGACACCCGCTGGCCGGTGTATGAGGGGATCCAGGCGGACATCTTCGATCACCTGTTTGCCATACTGCCGGAGTTTGAGCTTAAGCCGATGCAGCGGCCCACAGGCGAGGATTTTGCCCGGGCCGCGGTTCACTCCTCGTAACGGGGCACCGGCTGGGGATATTTGCCTGGGATAGCGCGGAAGAAGTCGAGGATGGTGTTCATGTCCTCGACGATGTTCTCTCCGGCCATCAGCGGAGGGCGGATCACCACCCGGCGCTCCTTGAAGTCCAGCCCGGCGCAGTAGATGGGCACCTGGGCCTGGCGGGCGATGTGATAGAAGCCGGTTTTCCATCGGGAGACCGGCTTTCTTGTGCCTTCCGGCGCCAGGGCAAGGATGAAGTTGTCCTGGGTGGCGAACAACTCGACGGCGGTGCTGACCAGGTTGTTCTGTTTGCCGCGGTTGACCGGGAAGCCCCCCAGGGCCCGGAACAGCCAGCCGGTGGGCCAGCGAAACAGCTGGTGCTTGCCGATGAAGTTGGCGCTCATGCCCAGGGCCCACTGGGCCAGCATCCCCAGGGGGAAGTCCCAGTTACTGGTGTGAGGACCAACGATAACGATGTAGCGCCCGCGGGCAGGTATCTCGCCCTCGATGGTCCAGCCAAGCCGTTTGAGCAGCCAAGCGGAGAAAGATTGCCTCATAGTGGTCAGGTGGTTAGTGTCTGATGCATAGTGTATTGAGTATACCAATTGGGAAAAGTGCCCCAAAACGGGCCAATACAGGGAGGAGTGGAATGAAGCGTGTGGTGATAGGGCTGATGGCCCTGCTATTCAGTGCGGGCCTGTGGGCCAACGAGGCGGAGATCCGACAGGTGCTGGAGCAGCAGCGTCAGGCCTGGAACCAGGGAGACATTCCCGGCTATATGCAGGGTTACTGGCACAGCGACCAACTGAGGTTTATCTCCGGCGGCAAGATCAAGTACGGCTGGGATACCACCCTCAAGGGGTATCTGAATCGCTATCCGGACGCCGCCACCATGGGTCAGCTGCAGTTTGAGCTGGAGTCGGTGCAGTTGCTGGCGGAGGATGCCGCCCTGGTGGTTGGCCGCTGGACACTGATCCGTGAAAAGGATCAGCCTGGAGGCGAGTTCACCCTGATATTTCGCAAGCTGGAGGGGCAGTGGCGCATCGTCCACGACCACACCAGTTAGTGCCCCTGGTGTTGCTCCTCGCCATGAAGATGATCACTGGCGCCGCTGTGGCCGTGGTCCGGATGGGCCACCATTAACAGCACCAGGAACAGCAATCCCAGGCCGCCGCCAATCCAGTGGGCGGAGTTGATGGCCGGCAGGCCGCCATGGTGATGATCATGATCGTGGCTGTGTCGTTCATGGGGGCGATGCCAGAGTACATGAAGGATGGAGCCGGTAACGAAGGACTGCAGGTAGACGATGTGGGTGGCGGTCATGTGGTGCAGCAGTTCGGGTCCCAATTTGTACCCGATCAGGGTGGCGGCCATCATCAGTCCGAGTACGCCAACGGCGATCAGTCGTCCGTAGGCGGGACGCAGCAGCCACCATACCGCCAAGCCGGCAGGCATCCGGTGGAGGATAATGCCGAAGGCCAGCAGCAGCGGGCCCTGCTCGTTGGCCGCCATAAACAGAGCACTGCCATCAGTGACCGCGTGCAGTAGCAGGCCAAACACCCCGAGGGCGACGGTCAGGTTATGGGCAAAGGCGGAGTGCCTTTTAAACAGTTTCTCTGACAGGGTTGGGCCAAACAGCCCCAGAAGAACAAAGAGGATTGCCGGCAGTCCCCCTAGAGTGACCACCTGGGGCAGGACGTCGAACAGCACCAGGCCACCCAGAGAGACCATCACGAAGGCGCCGATGGCGGTGATGATTCCGGTCCAGTTTTTCAGACCATGGTGGAGAATGGGGCCGACGGCCAGGATCAGCAGACTGGCGATCAAGTAGTTCATAAATGATAACTGTTCTCAATTGGGGTGCGTACGTTAACCTGTCCTGTTAACGAAGTCCAGCAACAAAAGGGGTTGCCTGCCCCTTTGTTTGTCATAGCTGCCTAGAGGTAGTTGGTCAGGTCCAACTTGTAGTCTCTTGGGTCGATCGCCTTGACGATGGAATCATTGTGCTTCTCCAGCTCAATCTCCGACTGCATCACATGGGTATGGCTCTTCAGGTTGTACACCACCTTCACCAGAGGTTTGGTGGGCTTTCTGTCCTGAGTCTCCATGACGATGCCCACCCTGCCGCTGGCAAGCTCAACCATACAGCCGTTGGGGTAGACGCCCAGGGTCTGGATGAACTTCACCACCAGGTTCTTATCCAGGGCGTGAGGAGTCATCTCCAGCAGGCGTTTCAGGGCCAGGGTGGGGGCCATCCCCTTGTGGTAGACCCGGTCGGCGGTCATGGCGTCATAGATGTCGCAGATGGCCACCATACGGCCCGCCATGGAGATCTGCTCTCCCTTGAGGCCCATGGGGTAGCCCGTGCCGTCCAGCTTCTCATGGTGCATGGCAGCGACATCCAGGCTGACCTTGCTGATGCCGGGAGTGGCGGCGATGATGGTGCGGCTGTGGGCCGCGTGGCTCTTCATCACCTCGAACTCCTCTGGGGTCAGTTTGCCCGGCTTGTTGAGGATCTCTTCGGGAATACGGACCTTGCCAATATCGTGCAGCAGGGAGCCCACACAGAGCTGATGCAGTGTGGTGCCGCTGATCCCCAGGGCTCTGGCGAACAGGGTCATCAGGATGGTCACTCCCAGTGAATGTTCCAGAAGATAATCATCCTTATCCTTGATCAGGCGCAGGCAGGCCAGGGCGCTGGGGTTACGGAATACGCTTCCGATAAACTCATCCGCCATGGCGTTCACCGGCTGCAGGTCGATCTTCTGTCCCAGCTTGACGTCGGACATCAGCCTGGATTGCAGCTTCTTGGCCTGGTTGAGCAGTTTCTTTGCCCTGGGAAGTTCACTCTTGAGACTGGCTTTGCTTGGGGCCGGGGCTTTGACTTTGGCCGCCGCGCAGGTAGCACTGGCGGGTGCCTGTTTGGATTTGCTGGGATCGATGATGATGCGCTCCACCCCGAGGTTGCGCAGAACCCCCAGGACCGAGGGGTCCTGGATATAGCCTTTCTGTACCATGGACAGTGACGGATGATCTGGGATGCTCTCCACATACATGCCCAGCGCCAGCTGCTCTATCGGGATGATTTTCATCTTGTTATCGTATTCTTCTTCCTTACGGGCGACCCTGATTCGGTCTCCGGTTCTCAGTTACCTTAACCACTGACGCGATGAGATCAACTCTCCCACGAGTGTTTAACGGCGATTTGTAATTTGCCTAAGTTTGCTGAGCGTCATTCCCGCCATTATCTGCCATTGTTAACGCAAAAAAAATGTTAATTAAGCGGTATTTGACCGATAAGCGCCAGTAAAGCAGAGATTCAGTTCGCGAATACGGTAACTTTTGCTTACCTTGTAATCAGGTGCCCGCCAGGAGGCCAGGTGAAGAGTCCCGTTTAGAGGGCTGGGTTGTATCAAAGGAGTGACCATGACGGCGCAGGACATCAGATTATTGGGGGAGCTGGAAAATCACGCCCAAAAGCAGTGGAATCACCTGCTCAACATGCTCAGCCAGGTAACCGGCTTACCCGGGGCCTACCTTTCCCGCTGTGACACCGAGAATATGAAGATCCTGGCCACCAGTGACGGCTGCCCGCCGTTAACCTCCCCCGGGGATAAGTTTCCCATCGTCGACCTCTACTGTGAGCAGGTGATGAAAACCGGTTCGTCTCTGGCGGTAGACAACGCCTGGGAGGAGCCGATGTGGGTCAACGGCCGGGAAACCCAGGTAGGGGTGCTCAGCTATCTGGGGTTGCCGGTGCGTCAGCCCGATGGCTGTCTGTTTGGCACCCTGTGTATCTATGATCTGGTATCTCAGGACCACATTCATCAGTGGCAGGCGCTGTTGCAGTCAGTGGTGAACATCATCGAGTCGGATCTGAATCTGCTTGAGTTGGGGAAAGCCCTGGCCAACGACAGTGTCACCGATCCTCTGACCAACCTACTCAATCGCCGAGGCATGGAGAGTCGTCTGGAAGAGTTGCTGTCTTTGGGGGGGCGTCTGGCGGCCAAATCACCGGGCAAGATGGTGCTGGGGATGATGATGCTGGATATCGACCGCTTTAAGCAGGTGAACGATACCTATGGCCACATCACAGGGGATGAACTGCTGTGCCACTTCTCTGCTCTGCTCAAAGGGGCGGTACGCAAAGAGGATCTGGTGGTGCGCTGGAGTGGTGAGGAGTTTCTGGTGCTGATTCCCGGAATCGACATCAAGAATTTGGCCGGACTGGCTGAGAAGATTCGCCTGCTGGCCATGGCTTCCCCCCTGCCAACCTCGCCCGAGGCGCTCACCTTCACCGTTTCCGTGGGTTATGGCGGCTGGAACCGCACCAGCATGGAGCCTGAAATGCTGGAGCGGCTGGACAGTCATCTGCTCAGGGCGAAGGGGCTTGGGCGCAACCGTTGCTGCGGTGAACCACTGCTTCAGTGAGGCCGGTCAGGACGGTAAAACTCGAACAGGCCAAACAGCAACACACGCCCGCTGGCCGCCAGCCCGTGCTGGCGAATCACCAGGGTTACCGCGGCCAGGCTCACGTGGGCCGCCAGGGTCAGCAGCAGCAACAGAGCCAGATACTCACCCAGGGGTAAAGGGGTGATCAGGTTCAGTATCATCAGCACCCAGGCCACCAGGGTGGCGCCGCGGCCCAGTTTAAACAGAGATTTCATCATTCACTCTCCCGCTGAAACAGTCGATAGGCCACCTGGCCTGCCACTTTCTCCTTGAGCAGTGTCCAGTGGGGAGGAATCTCCTCCAGGCTCAGCTCAGATTCGGTTTCCACATAGATAAGGGCATGATCTGCCAGCCAGTTCTCCTGCTCCAGCAGGGCCAGAACCGGTGCCACCAGTCCCTGACGGAAGGGGGGATCCACAAACACCAGATCCTGAGGCTGCCCCCCTTGTTGCAGCAGGGCGCGGGTATCACCCTGGATCACCCTGGCGTTGTCGGCGCCCAGTGTGGTCAGGTTGCGCTTGAGCTGAGAGGCGGCCCCTTTATCCAGTTCCATCAGGGTGACGCTGGCGGCGTAACGGGACAGCGCTTCCAGCCCCAGGGCACCGCTGCCGGCGAAGCAGTCCAGGACCCGGGCATCCAGGGTGTCGCCCTGAAGCCAGTTAAACAGAGTTTCCCTGACCCGATCTGTGGTGGGGCGCAGCCCCTGGAGGTCTGAGACCGGCAGTTTTCGGCCGCGAAAACGACCGCTGATGATGCGGACCTGACCACTGCCACCTTGGGTGGATGTGCGGGATTTGGGGTTTCGCGAGCCTCTGGCCATGGATTCCTCGGTTTTTGCTGCGTTTGTGGTTAGACTATGGCGCTTGAAAAACTCGCTATTGTAGCAGGGGCTCTGCCCCAAGCCTAACCACAGCGGGACCCGAACATCAGTAAAGGTTTAAGAGATGGCGAAAGGCATTTTTTCCTGGTTTAGCCGTAACAAAGACGAGAAGCACGACGAGGTTGAGCAGCAGCCCGAGCAGGCCGCACCCGCTCCCTCCGACTCTGAGCAGGCGCCTCAGGTTTCTCAAGATGAATCCAACGAGCCACAAGCTGCTGAAAAGCCAGCAGAGGTAGAGCCCAAGGCCGAAGAGGTGCAACCCCAGGTGGAGGTTGAATCTAAGTCTGAGGAGCAGCCTCAACTTGAGGCCGAGCCCGAGGTTGAGCCTGAGGCAGAGCCAGTTGTCGAAGTGGTTGCTGCTGAGCCCGAGCACGAGCCTGAGCCCGAGCACGAGCCTGAGCCCGAGCACGAGCCTGAGCCTGAGCCTGAGCCTGAGCCCGAGCTTGAGCCGGAAGCAGAGCCGGAGGAGGAGAAGGGAGGCTTCTTTGCTCGTCTCAAGGCGGGGCTGAAGAAGACCCGGGAGAACATCGGCGGCGGCTTCCTGGCCCTGTTCCGCGGCAAGAAGATCGACGATGAACTGTTCGAGGAGCTGGAGACCCAGCTGCTGCTGGCGGACGTGGGGGTGGAAACCACCAGCCGCATCATCGACAGCCTGACTGAGCGCGCCAGCTTCGGTGAACTCAAGGATAGCGATGCCCTGTTCACTCACCTCAAGGGTGAGCTGGGAACCACCCTGGAGAAGGTGGACCAGCCCCTGGTGATCGACAACCCGGATGGCCCCTTTGTCATCCTGATGGTCGGGGTGAATGGTGTGGGCAAGACCACCACCATCGGTAAGCTGGCCAAACAGTTCCAGGCTGAAGGCAAGTCGGTGATGCTGGCGGCGGGTGATACCTTCCGTGCGGCGGCCGTGGAGCAGTTGCAGGTCTGGGGGGAGCGCAACAATATCCCCGTCGTCGCCCAGCACACCGGTGCCGACAGTGCCTCGGTGATTTTCGATGCCCTGCAGGCCGCCAAGGCCCGTGGTGTCGACGTGCTGATCGCCGATACCGCCGGCCGTCTGCAGAACAAGGCCCACCTGATGGATGAACTGAAGAAGATCGTCCGGGTGATGAAGAAGCTGGATGAGAAGGCGCCCCATGAGGTGATGCTGACTCTGGATGCCAGCACCGGCCAGAACGCCATCAGCCAGGCCCAGCTGTTTGATGAGGCGGTCTCCCTGACCGGCCTGACCCTGACCAAGCTGGATGGCACCGCTAAGGGAGGTGTGATCTTCGCACTTGCCGATAAGTTTGGTATTCCAGTACGTTACATTGGTGTGGGTGAGGGTATCGACGACCTGAGACCCTTCGACAGCTCCGCCTTTATCGAGGCACTGTTTACCGAGGATAACGAGTAATCCATGATTCGCTTTGAGCAGGTCAGTAAGGTCTACGCCGGGGGCTTCCAGGCCCTCAACAAGGTGGATTTTGCCGTTGAGCCGGGAGAGATGGCGTTTCTCACCGGCCACAGTGGCGCTGGTAAAAGTACCCTGCTCAAGCTGATCACCGCCATCGAAAAGCCCACCACCGGCCGGGTGCAGGTGCTGGGCCACGATGTGGGGCGGCTTGCCCGCAGCAAGGTCCCCTTCCTGCGCCGCCAGATTGGCATCATCTTCCAGGACCACAACCTGCTGATGGACCGCACCGTGCGGGAAAACGTCTCCTTGCCGTTGCTCATCGAGGGCTATCGCGGCAGTGAAATAGACAAGCGGGTGGGGGCTGCGCTGGAACTGGTGGGCCTGGGTGACAAGCTCGGTTATCTGCCAGAGCACCTCTCCGGGGGTGAGCAGCAGCGCGTGGGCATCGCCCGCGCCATCGTCAGCAAGCCCAAGTTGCTGCTGGCGGATGAGCCCACGGGTAACCTGGATCCCAAGCTTTCCCTTGAGATCATGACGCTGTTTGAAACCTTCAACCGCACCGGCACCTCGGTGCTGATCGCCACCCACGATCTGGGGCTGATCGCCCGCATGCGTTACCGCAACCTTACCCTGAGGGATGGCCGGATGATCAGTGAAGATCTGCAGGGGGGCCGCTCATGAGCCTGGGGGCCGACAAGCAGCCTCTGGGGCGCCGATTCATGGCTTACCTGCAAAGCCACTTCCGTCACCTGTTTGCCTCATTGGGTGAACTGTGGCGCCTGCCACTGACCTCACTGCTGACCATGGCGGTGCTGGGGATCAGCCTGAGCCTGCCCACGGTGCTGGCGGTATTGGTAAAAAACTCCGCCCAGGTGCAGCAGCACTGGACCGATCCTACAGAGATCAGCCTGTTTCTCGATGCCGGCCTGTCCGAGCAGCGACTGGCCAGTTTGCAGTCGCAACTGCGTGGCATGGAGGAGGTAGGTCAGGTGGATTACTTCACCGCCGATGACTCCCTGGCGGACTTCAAGGCGATGTCTCAGTTTGGCGAAGCCCTTCAGTATCTGGATGACAACCCTCTGCCTCCGGTGATCCGGGTGCTCCCCAGCCTGCAATATCGCGAGGTGGAGCGGCTGCAGCGGCTGAAACAAAAGCTGTCTGGGCTCAATGGGGTGGAGATGGCCCGGCTGGACCTGGAGTGGCTGCTGCAGCTTAAGGCGCTGATGGCCAGTCTCTCCAAGATGGCCTGGGGTGTGGCTGCCCTGCTGATTGGTGCCGTGGTGCTGGTGACCGCCAACACCATCCGCATGGCCATCACCCAGCGCCAGGATGAGATTCGGGTGATGAAGCTGGTGGGGGCGACCAATGGTTTCATTCGCCGTCCCTTCCTCTATGCCGGCATCTGGTACGGGCTGAGTGCCTCGGTAATCGCCTGGACCTGCGTCAGCGCCATCCTGATCTGGTTTGATGGTGCCCTGGCCGAGTTTGTCAGCAGCTATCAGAGCAACTTCCGTCTCGAAGGCCTCTCTCTGTCAGAGCTGGGCGCCATGGTCGGCACCTCGGTGCTGCTATGCTGGTTGGGGGCCTGGCTGTCGGTGCAGCGTCATCTCACCGCCATTGAACCTCAGTAGACTCCAAAGGTCAGACTGAGGAAGCTGTGAAGCGGATCCCGTTTCATGATAGACTCTCCGGTCCAGTTGATTTCTGAGGTATCGATGAGCGACAAAAAACAAGCATTGGGTTTGATGGTGGTCCCCCAAGGGGGCGGCAGTCTGGAGTCTTACATCCAGTCCGTCAATGGCATCCCCATGCTGTCAGCAGAAGAGGAGTACCACCTGGCCGTGCGATTGCGCCAGGAGGGCGACATTGATTCGGCCAAGGCGCTGATCATGTCCCATCTGCGTTTCGTTGTTCACGTTGCCAAGAGCTACTCCGGCTACGGCCTGCCCCAAGCCGACCTGATTCAGGAAGGCAACATCGGCCTGATGAAGGCGGTGAAGCGCTTCGATCCCGAGGTTGGGGTACGATTGGTCTCCTTCGCCGTGCACTGGATCAAGGCGGAGATCCACGAATACGTTCTGAAGAACTGGCGTATCGTTAAGGTGGCCACCACCAAGGCCCAGCGCAAGCTGTTCTTCAACCTGCGTAAAGCCAAGCAGCGTCTTGGCTGGTTTACCCAGGAGGAGGTCGCCACCGTGGCCGAGTCCCTGGGCGTGAGCGAGTCCGAGGTGCTGGAGATGGAATCCCGCCTGGCCGCTCAGGACGCCTCCTTCGACATCCCCAATGAGCCCGATGAGCCTGATGTGAGCTTTGCGCCGGTGCACTACCTGGAGGATCAGAGCTCCAACCATGCGCTGGAGATCGAGCAGGAGGATCACGACTCCCAGTCCAAGGACAGGCTCTACGCTGCCCTGCGAACCCTGGATGAGCGCAGTCAGGAGATCCTCAAGACTCGCTGGCTGGATGAGGAGAAGACCACCCTGCAGGAGCTGGCGGAGCGCTACCAGGTATCCGCGGAGCGAATTCGTCAGCTGGAGAAGAACGCCATCAAGAAATTGAAGAACTTGATGGAATAATGGTCTTTAAATTCAATCAGTTTATTTTCGGGTCGGCTCTGCCGGCCCGAGTCGGTTAAGGGGGAAGTATGGAGTGTCGTCTCGGCTGTGGTGCCTGCTGCATCGCCCCCTCAATCAGTTCCCCCATTCCCGGCATGCCCCATGGCAAGCCCGCCGGTGTGCGCTGCATTCAGCTGGATGACAACAACCTGTGCAAGCTGTTCGGTCAGCCTACGCGCCCGGTGGTGTGCGGTGCCTTCAAGCCGGACACCGATCTCTGCGGCGGTACCGATGAGCAGGCGATGGTGACCCTCACCCTGCTTGAGCAGGACACCTATGAGTCCCTGAGAGCCGGGGCGGCACTCAAGGGATAGCCTTGCGCCTGCGCTGGCAGCCAGTACACTGGGCTGTCGGTAACAGAAGCGGAGACAGGGATGGCGATTCCCAAGGTGGGGTTTGACCTGAGTCGGACCAATCAGGCGGAGCTTGAGATCTTATCTCTGCAGTCCCTCTCTGGCCGTGCCATGAAGCGGCATGACCCTCAGCTTCCCCACCGCATCCGCTTCTTCCAACTGTTGTTGATTGAGCAGGGCCAGGGCCATCATATGGTGGACTTTCAGGAGTACCCCATTTCTCCCGGAACCGTGGTCTTTGTTCAGCCGGGACAGGTGCAGGCGTTTCGATTCAGCTCCGAGCTGAAAGGCAAGCTGTTGCTGTTCACCCAGGGCTTCCTGGACAAGTTGCACAACCACATGCGCCTGACCAGTTTTACCCCCACTCATCTGAATCAACACCACCATCCGCAGACCCAACTCGACGCCGAAAACCTGGCCCGTTGTCAGGCACTGACCGGTGAGATGGCCAGGGAAACCACTTTGGAGCAGCCGGACTCACTGATGGTGATGCATCTGTTCTCCGCGCTGAACCTGTTGCTTCACCGGCTTAAGCCGCAACATCGCCAGGAGAGGTTGCCGGATGAGCAGCGCGCCCGGCTGGGACGTTTCATGGAGCTGCTGGAGGCCCATTTTCACCGGACCCGGGACGCCAACTGGTACGCCAGCCAGATAGGCGTTACCTATAAGACCCTCAACTGCTTGTGTAAGGCGGCCATGGAGATGACTGCCAAGCAGGCCATCGATGCCTACACCATCCTGGAGATCAAGCGGCGGTTGGTGATCAGCCAGGACACCTCGTCTCAGATGGCCCTGGATCTTGGGTTTGAAGATGCCAGCAACTTCGTTAAGTACTTTAAGAAACAGGTGCGAATGACGCCCAGCCAGTTTCGCCAGGGCTTTATCACGCCCACGCTGTAGTTGGATATTCACCAGCTTCTCGATGGCGCAATCTCCAGTGCTTATCCCCTATTTGTCTGGCAATTCGCCGACATTTGACGATCTTGGCTCTCTTTTTTCTGTTTAACTCCGTTTATCAGGTCTGGTTAGCAAGTCTAATTGTTCGATATTTACCATTTTTAGGCTCTAACCCACCGCGCCTCATCGACGAGAGAAATCTAGGATGGTGTGCAGATTCCAAGGGAGAGACAGTCATGAAACATCAGATCAAACAACTGGCAGCCGCTACCTCATTGGTCCTGACCCTGGGCCTGGTGGGTTGTGCCAATTCCGACTCCGACAATGAGGCCCCGACCCTCACGGACAAGGAGCAGAAGGTGGTGGCCCTGCTGGAGAGCATCGAGACCGGTGATCAGGCCCCTGTGGCCTACATCAACCCCAACAAGTACACCCAGCACAACCTGGCGGTGAAAGATGGTCTGGCCGGCTTCGGTGAGGTGCTGCAGGCCCTGCCCGAAGGCAGTGCCAAAGCGGATGTGAAGCGGGTGTTCGAGTACGGTGAGTATGTGGTGGCGCATACCGAGTACAACTTCTTCGGCCCCAA
This sequence comes from Ferrimonas sp., assembly GCF_048263965.1. NCBI lineage: Bacteria > Pseudomonadati > Pseudomonadota > Gammaproteobacteria > Alteromonadales > Ferrimonadaceae > Ferrimonas > Ferrimonas sp. Next base: position 21,564 of record NZ_JBLXDO010000001.1, read on the forward strand.
GGCGGGCTTCGACATCTTCCGTTTCGAGAATGGGCTGATTGTCGAGCACTGGGACAACTTGCAGGAGATTGCGCCGCCCAACGCCAGCGGTCGCACCCAGTTCGATGGGGAGACCCGAATCAGCGATCTGGACCGCACCGACGAGAACATCATGATCGTCACCGAGTTTGTCGAGACCATTCTGATGGATGGCACAGGGGACATCAGCAACTACATCGATGGGGGCAAGGGTGACTATCTGCAGCACAACCCTGGCGTGGCCGATGATCTGGAGGGGCTGATGGCCGCCCTCGGGGCACTGGCGGACGCGGGCACCCCGATGATCTACACCAAGCACCACATCACCCTGGGTAAGGGCAACTTCGTGCTGTCGGTGAGCGAAGGGCAGTTCCTCGGTGAGCATGTGGCCTTCTACGACCTGTTCCGCCTGAGCAAAGGCAAGATTGTCGAGCATTGGGACACCATCGAAGCGATTCCGCCCCAGGAGCAGTGGGCCAACAGCAATGGCAAGTTTGGCTTCTAAACTGCCGAACAATGACAAAGGGCCAGCGATTGCTGGCCCTTTTCAGTGGAGGCTGGCACCGCCGAGGCTCGCCTGGGACACCTGCGGCGTGGGCAGCTTATGCAGAAAGGCGGTGGGCGGCTTCAGCGACCGGAGTTGGGCCCGTTGTCTGTCGCTCAGCAGAGCCGAAGCCGGCACCAGGGAGACGCCCTGGCCGTCCAGGGAGGGTAACGCCTGCTCCAGGAAGGTCAGGGTTTCCGGGTAGGGGTGGCCAATGAGCACCGCCCGGCCATATCGCTTGGCGATGGTCACCGCCTGGTCAAACTGCTGTTGCAGATCCACTTCTTCGGTTTCGTTGTCCAGAAACACATGACGCTTCAGGGCCGGAATGCCCTGAGCCACGGCGGCGTCGTAGGCGACGGAGTCCGGGGTGGTGAGGCTGTCGACAAAGTAGAGATCTCTGTCGGCCACCTCCACCATGACGGCGTCCATCATGGGGCGCTGGCGGGTCAGGGTGCTGCCCATGTGGTTGTTGATGCCCCGGGCAAAGGGGATGTCCGCCAAGGCGCGCTTGATGGTGAGCTGCACTTCCCAGGGGGTCATGCCACCCACCAGGGCACTGGGCCCCAAGGCGTTGCCGCCATCGGCCAGCATCGGCAGATGCAGCATGATCTCATTGCCCTGGCGCCAGCCGGCGACGGCCAACTGCCGACCCCAGGGGGTATGGGGCAGCACACTCAGTGTGGTGGCAGCAGGCAGTGCCAGCACGCCTTTATCGGTTTGCCGGTATCCTACATCGTCGATAATAAGGGTCAGCTCTGCCGCTGTGGCGGTGTGTACCCACAGCAGCAGAGCCAGAAAAGCGTACCTGATGATTACTCCCGGGAAGGCTGCAACAACCACTCATAGGCGGCTGCTAACTGACTGTCCTGTAGCCATTGTCCGTTCATTTCTGATTCAGCCATTATAGGCTTCTCGACGCCATTCTCCAGCAGCACCTGAACATCGGGGTCGATCCCCTTCTTGTCGATAAAGGTGCCGTTGGGGGTGGCGTAGCGGGCGGTGGTCAGCTTGATGGCACCCTGCTGTCCCAGCAGGGGGATGAGGCTTTGCACCGTCCCCTTGCCGAACGAGGTTTGGCCAAACAGGGTGGCCTTCTGATGATCCTTGAGGGCGCCGGCCAGAATCTCCGCCGCCGAGGCGCTGCCTTCGTTGATCAGCACCACCACTTCCAGTTGCCCCAAGGGGGCGGCGTCTGAGGCGTAGTAGTCGTTGTTGGCGTCCAGGAAACGGCCATGGGTGGACACAATCAGGCCGGCCTCGAGAAACATGTCGGCGATCTGAACGGCGGAATCGAACATGCCGCCGGGGTTGTTACGCAGATCCAGAATCAGTTGGGTGAGCCCCTCCTGTTGGATGCGGCTGCTGAACCTGGCCACCTCGTCTGTGGTCTGGCGATTGAAACTGTTGATCTTCAGGTAGCCCACCTGATGGGGCAGTGAGCGGAACTGGGTGCTGTCGATGGTGATGTTGCTCGGTTGCAGACTGACCGTCAGCGGCATGGGCGCCTTCTCCCGCTTGAGGGTCAGGGTGAGGGTACGATCTTCGCGGCTGGCGCTCTTGATGTACTGGATCAGCTTGTCCATGGTGTCCGGTGTGGCGGGCAGGTCGTCCACGCGCACCAGAATGTCGCCGGGCTTGATGCCGGCGTAGTGGGCGGAGCTGTGTGCCAGGGGGGTGATCACCTGAACCACACCCTCCTCGATGCTCACCTCGATGCCGTAGCCGTAGTAGTGGCCGTCGTTGGCTTCTCTGAGCAGTTCCAGAGTCTGCGGGGTCAGGTAGGTGGAGTGCGGATCCAGGGACTCAAACAACCCCTTAAGCGCGCCCTCGATCATGGCACGGCGATCCACCTGATCGACGTAGTAATACTCCACGATGTCCTGCACCGTGACGATCAGTTCCTGGGCTTCCTCCAGTGTCGGCGCCGCCACTTCCCTGTGCTCTTCCGCCTGTGGACTGAATACAAGCAGAATGCCGACCAGCAAGGCGAACAGTTGCGGCATAGCGCATACCCTCTGGCCACGTTGGCGGGGCTGTGTTACCGCCTCTTCAGGTAGGGGGCCGGGTCCACAGCGAGTCCCCGATGACGGATTTCAAAGTATAGTCCGCTATCGGACTGTCCGCCTGAGTCTCCGCTGAGGGCAATCACTTCTCCCCCCTCTACCCGGTCGCCCACCTCCTTGAGCAGACTTTGGGCGTGGCCGTACAGGCTGAGGTACTCTTCGCCATGATCCACCACCACCACCATGCCATAGCCTCGCAGCCAGTCGGAGAACACCACCTGGCCTGGGGCCACCGCCTCAACATTGCGGCCTTCCCGCCCGGCGATCAGCAGGCCGTTCCACTTGAGCTGCCCCTGTCGGTGGCTGCCAAAGCGGTGCTTGACCTTGCCGGAGAGCGGCCAGTCCAGCCTGCCTTTGAGCTCTCTCAGTCCGTCCAGGGAGACCGGACGGGCGGCGAGGGCGGCCAGGGCCTCCTCAATGGCCTGGGCCAGGATCTCACTGTCCACCTCAAGCTGATCGAGCTTGCGACTCTCCTTCTTGAGCTGAGCCTCCAGTTTGGCCAGGGTCTGCTTTCGCTTCTCCTGTTGCTTACGAAGGGATTTTTGCTGGTTGTCCAGATTCTCCTGGGTGCGCTCCAGTTGGGCTTTGCGCTCCAGTTGCTGGCGGTGGTTGTTGGTGAGGGCGTCTTTGGTGGCGGCAATCGCTTCCATGGCCTGGATGCGTGCCTGATTGAGGTAGTGGTAATAGGTCAGCAGCCGCTGTTTGTCGGCGCTGTTCTGTTTGAGCAGAAGCTGGCCGGTTTCTCCCTGACCCGCGACCCAGGAGGCGCGGATCTGGGCGGCCAGCTGCTGTTGCTGCTGTTCAAACTGTCGTTCCAGCTGGGTCTGCTCCCTGGAGAGCTCGGCCAGCTGACCATTGAGGCTGTTCAGCTTGTTGCGGTTACCACGAATGGCCGCCGCCTGCTTGCTGATGGCCAGTTCATCCTGGCGCAATGCCTTGCTGGTTTTATCCCGGCTGGCCTTGCTGGCGATCAGCTTGGACTGGCTGGCCTTGATCTGCTTCTGCAGCTTTTGAAGCTGCTGCTGCTGCTGATCAATCTCCTCCTGGCTGGCGGCCAGGGGCAGGCTGAACAGGCCCGCCAGGAGGGCGGGCCACAGGAACGACAGGAACTTCATCTTATTCCGCCAGGGTGACGATGGGGGTACCGGTCATCTCCTCGGGGATCTCCAGGCCCATCAGGTGCAGCATGGTGGGAGCCACGTCGGAGAGGCGTCCGCCTTCCCGTACCTGGGCGTTGCGGCCCACGTAGATGAAGGGAACCGGTTCACTGGTGTGCGCGGTATGGGCCTGACCAGAGTTGGCGTCGCACATCTGCTCGGCGTTACCGTGGTCGGCGGTGATCAGGCACTCGCCACCGGCACGCTCGACGACGTCCAGAACACGCTGGATGCTGGCGTCCACGGCTTCGCACGCCTTCACGGCGGCATCGAAGTCTCCGGTGTGACCCACCATGTCGCCGTTGGGGTAGTTGCAGATGATGGCGTCGAAGTTGCCGTTCTCAATGGCGTCCACCAGCTTGTCGGTCAGCTCGAGGCTGCTCATCTCGGGCTGCATGTCGTAGGTAGCCACATTGGGGGACTTCACCAAAATGCGCTCTTCGCCTTCGAAGGGCTGCTCGATGCCGCCATTGAAGAAGAAGGTGACGTGGGCGTACTTCTCGGTCTCGGAGATGCGCAGCTGACGTTTGCCCTGGTTGGCCATCAGTTCACCGAAGGTGTTCTTCAGGGCCTCAGGCGGGAAGGCGCAGCTGGTGTCGATGTCGGCGGCGTACTCGGTCAGCATCACGAAGTCGGCCAGCTTGGGGGCCTTCGCCTTGGTGAAGCCGTCGAAATCAGCGTCGATGAAGGCGCGGGTCAGCTGACGGGCGCGGTCGGCACGGAAGTTCATGAAGATTACCGCGTCGCCATCGTTGAAGGTGGCGTCGGCGTCGATGGAGGAGGGGGCGACAAACTCGTCGTTCTCGTCACGATCGTAGGCGGCCTGCAGGGCGTCGGTGGCACTGGTGTAGCTGTGTTCGCTCTTGCCCAGGGTCAGCAGGTCAAACGCGGCCTGAACCCGCTCCCAACGTTGGTCGCGGTCCATGGCGTAGTAACGACCTACGATGGAGCCGATGGCACCACAGCCAAGTTCGGCAAACAGCTTGTCGAAGCGAACCAGGGAGTTGTGGGCGGAACGGGGCGGGGTATCGCGGCCGTCCAGGAAGCCGTGCAGGTACACTTTCTTGGCACCACGCTCGGCGGCCATGCGGATGGCGGCTTCCAGGTGGTCTTCATGGCTGTGTACGCCACCGGGAGAGAGCAGTCCCATGATGTGCACGGCACCGTCGTTGGCCTTGGCCTTGTCTACGGCACTGCACAGTACAGGGTTGTGGTTGAACTCACCGTCTTCGATGGACTTGCCGATGCGGGTCAGGTCCTGATAGACGATGCGCCCGGCGCCCAGGTTGATGTGGCCCACTTCGGAGTTACCCATCTGACCGTCGGGCAGGCCAACGTCGTTACCGGATCCGGAGATCAGGGTAGAGGGGTAGTCGCGGAACAGGCGATCCATAGTGGGAGTGTTGGCTCTGCTGATGGCGTTGTCGTCAGCGTCGGCTCTGTGTCCCCAGCCGTCCAGGATCAGGAGGGCAAGTGGGGTAGTGCGCTTGGTCATCTACTATCCTTTTTGCCGTCGAGGCAATCGCAAATAAAACTGCTGTCAGTGTACAACGTAACCAGCGATCTTCTCCAGATCGCCCAGGCAAAAATGTAATTTTATTACATCCTCATTTCCCCCTGTGCTGTGATCCGCACCCCGTCCCTGCCGGTTACAGACACTTCACATGCCGGGGGATCCGGTTATACTGGCGACTTTCGCTCCTCACCAACGTCAACCGATTTAGGCAAGTTAATGCAGGAATATATCGATTTTCTCGGCCGTCACGCCATGCTGAGTGCGGCTTGGGTGGGTCTGCTGGTGGCCTTCCTGTTCGTCACCATCAAATCCGCCTTCTCCAAGGTAAAGAATATCCCCGCCCAGCAGGCGGTGCAGATGATCAACAAAGAGGGCGCTGTGGTCGTGGACGTGCGCAGCGATGAGGAGTTCCGCAAGGGCCACATCGCCAACGCCAAGCACATTCCTCTGGCGGAGATTAAAAATAATCAGCTGTCGACCCTTGAAAACCACAAGAGCGCTCCCATTATAGTTGTGTGTAACGCTGGCGTGAGCTCCGTACAGGCGGCGCAAATGTTGGTATCCGCGGGCTTTGAGAAGGTGTTCAGCCTGCAGGGTGGCATGACCGATTGGAAAGCGGCCAACCTGCTGGTAGTGCGTAAAAGGCGCTAAACCTCTTTCTGGTCGCGCATAAGACGATATGGATGGCGACACACTCAGCTTCAAGCCGGCCCGGCGCGACCGCCGTAACCAGGTTGTGGAGTTTCGAGACGCCCAGAACGACGACAACAATATTTAGGATTTAGACAAATGGCAGAAGCAGCTAACAACGCAGCCAACGAGCAGGCCGCACCTCAGTTCCAGATTCAGCGTGTATACACCAAGGACATCTCCTTCGAGACTCCTAACTCTCCCGCTATCTTCCAGAAAGAGTGGAAGCCAGAAGTTAAGCTGGACCTGGATACCCGCAGCAACAAGCTGGCTGACGACGTTTACGAAGTGGTTCTGAACATCACCGTAACCACCAAGGTAGAAGAAGACGTGGCCTTCCTGTGTGAAGTACAGCAAGCCGGTATCTTCTCCATCGCCAACCTGCCTGAGCCTCAGCTGGCCCACGCCCTGGGCGCCGGTTGTCCTAACATCCTGTTCCCATACGCCCGCGAAGCGATCGCCAGCATGGTTAACCGTGGTACCTTCCCTCCACTGAACCTGGCGCCTGTAAACTTCGATGGCCTGTTCGCTCAGTACGTTCAGCGTCAGCAGGAGCAAGCCGCTGCCGAGCAAGCTGACGCCTAAGGGAGCGAGTCAGTTGACTGAACAAGCCGCAGTAACGGTTTTAGGGGCGGGGTCTTACGGCACCGCCCTTGCCATATCCCTGGCCCGTAATGGTCATCGCACCATCATCTGGGGGCACCTGCCGGACCACATGGAACGGCTGGAGCAGGATCGCCGCAACGAGGAGTTTCTCCCCGGCGTCGACTTCCCCGATGAACTGGTGGTGGAAGCGGACCTGGGCAAGGCCCTGGCTGCCAGCCGCAATGTGCTGGTGGTGGTGCCGAGCCATGTGTTCGCCCTGGTGCTGAAACAGGCACAGCCGCTGTTGCGTGATGACGCCCGCGTCGTCTGGGCCACCAAAGGCCTGGAGCCCGAGACTGGCCGGCTGCTGCAGGACGTTGCCCGGGAGATCCTGGGTGAGCAGATCCCGCTGGCGGTGATGTCCGGTCCCACCTTTGCCAAAGAGATGGCCGCCGGCCTGCCCACCGCCATCTCCCTGGCCTCTACCGACGATGATTTCGCCGAAGAGATGGCCCGGCTGATGCATTGCGGCACCTGGCTTCGGGTGTACCGCAACGCCGATTTTATCGGTATGCAGCTCGGTGGTGCGGTGAAAAACGTTATCGCCATCGGCGCTGGCATGTCTGACGGCATCGGTTTTGGTGCCAATGCCCGTACCGCGCTGATTACCCGTGGTTTGGTGGAGCTGTGTCGTCTGGGTTGTGCCCTGGGCGCGGACAAGAACACCTTCATGGGGATGGCCGGCCTGGGTGATCTGGTGCTGACCTGCACCGACAACCAGTCCCGTAACCGACGCTTCGGCCTGGCCCTGGGCCAGGGGAAAGATGTCGACACCGCCCAGACTGAGATCGGTCAGGTGGTGGAGGGGTATCGCAACACCAAAGAGGTGTACATGCTGGCCAAGCGGGTTGGCGTGGAGATGCCCATCTGTGAACAGCTTTTCCAGGTGCTCTATGAGGGCAAGCCGGTGAAAGAGGCAGCAAAACAACTGCTGTCGCGGGACCCCAAGTCCGAGTAAAATGACCGGTGGTCAAAATGATTCCAAAGGGATGCAGCCGCATCCCTTTTTGTTTTTAGGTAGAAGTGATGAGTCTTGAAACAGAGGTGCTGGTGATCGGCGCCGGTGCCGCCGGATTGATGTGTGCCGCAACCGCCGCTGCCCGCGGTCGTAAGGTGATGGTCATCGACCATGCCAAGCAGGCGGGTAAGAAGATCCTGATCAGTGGCGGTGGCCGCTGCAACTTCACCAACCTCTATGTGGAGCCAGCCAATTACCTGTGCAGCAATCCCCACTTCGTCAAATCCGCCCTGGCCCAATACACCCAGTGGGATTTTATCGATCTGGTGGTGCGCCACAACATCGCCTATCACGAGCGAGACCACGGCCAGTTGTTCTGTGATGACAGCGCCAAAGAGATCGTGCGTATGTTGCTGGATGAGTGCGACAAGGGCCAGGTGCAGTTGAGACTGCGGACCGAGATTGAGTCGGTGAGCCGACTGGAGAGCGGGTTTGCCGTGGCCACCAGCATCGGCCGCATCCAATGCCAGTCTCTGGTGGTGGCCACCGGAGGCCTCTCCATGCCCAAGCTGGGGGCCACTCCCTATGGCTATAAGCTGGCGGAGCAGTTTGGCCTTAAGCTCAAGCCGACCCGGGCCGGTCTGGTTCCCTTCACCCTGCAACCCCAGGACAAGCAGCACTTCGAGCCCCTGTCCGGCATCAGCCTGACCGCCAATGTGGCTGCCCAGCGTGGCCCGGCCTTTACTGAGCAGATGCTGATCACCCATCGCGGCCTCTCCGGTCCCTGCGTGCTGCAGGCTTCCAACTACCGGGAACCCGGTGAGGGGGTCACCATCGACCTGCTCCCCTCGGTAGACGTGGCCGAGGCCCTGGCCCAGGCCAGGGAGCAGAACCCCAAGCGTCAGCTCTCCACCTGGTTGTCAGAGCATTTCCCGGGGCGTCTGGCGGAGACGCTGATCGCCTACCACAGTTGGCCCAATCAGCCTCTGGGGCAGCTGAACAAGGCCACCCTGGCCGCCATTCCCGAGCAGCTCAACCGCTGGCAGCTCAAGCCCGGTGGGGACGAGGGTTACCGCACCGCCGAGGTGACCCTGGGCGGAGTGGACACCGATGAGCTCAGCTCCAAGACCATGGAGTGCAAGAGGGTCCCCGGACTCTACTTCGTCGGTGAGGTGATGGACGTCACCGGCTGGCTGGGAGGCTTCAACTTCCAGTGGGCCTGGGCTTCCGGCTATGTGGCGGGACAGAACGCCTGAGTACGCCGAAACAGGCAGTGCCACCATGGCTACCGCCAGCAGCAGAAGCAGGGTGATGGCCAGGCGCCACTGACGCAGGTAGCGTTCACCGCCTTCCAGGCGTTGAGGCCACCTGTGTCTCAGCCATATCTCCCGCCAATAGCCAAACCAGGCGGCTCGCAGCCTGGGCAGGCTATGGGTCGCGACTCTCTTTATCCTCCGAAACACAACGCTGTGGCTAAATGGAACCGCTGAGCCTTTCGGGCTGACGGCGTCCTCCTTCCCCAAGCCAAGGGCGCCGATGAGGACCAACCCCCCAGTACCGATGCCCGCCAGCAAAGGAAGCCCGGTGCCAACCTCGGGCCAGAGAGTGGGCAGCATCAGACCCGCGCCAATCACCATGGTCACCCCGGCAGCAGTCAGGCTCACCACCAGGGTGCCCAGCTTGCGCCTGCGGCTCTGTGACACTCCTTGCCACAGAACGTACACAGCCACGCCGGCCCCGGTTGCCAGCAGCAGCCCCCCGGCCAAGGAGGCATCAAGGATACCCAGTGGCAGCCAGCGCAGCAGGCCGAACAGTCCGGTGGCGATGGGGCCGACCCAGAACAGCAGTGACAGCGCCGGACTCGGCGAACGGTGGGTTTGGGGAATCCACAGCAGCAGAGGCCACAGGCCCATCTTCAGCAGGTAGCCCAGGGCCACCAACAGTGGATAGAGGGGGGAGAAGTCCGGGTGTGCCACTGCCTGCTCCAGCTGGGTAAAGCCCAGATTGCCATTGGCGACAGTGGCCAGCAGCATGGCGTCAAACAGCAGCAGATCGGCGATGATCAGCGGTATCAGATAGAGCTGGCCAGCGCGGCGGTTGGCCGGGTCGAAGTCGGTCAGCAGCAAGCCGACAAAGGCGTAACTCATCAGGGTCGAGAAGGCATAAAACCCCATCAGGTCGGTGCTTAGCAGCGCGCCTGTCTGGCCACTGAGGGCCAGCAGTAACCAGGTGCCCCGGTAGACCCGAAGGGTGGCAGGAAACAGCAGGTAGGCGCTGGCCCAGGCCACCACCGACATCGCCAGCCACCAGCGCGCGGTCGGGTCCAGACTCAGGGCAACACCGGTATTGAACCATGACAGGGATACCCAAGCCTGGGTCGGCATCAGCACCATGATTGCCGTCGGCAGCAGGGCCAGCAGAAGCGGCCAGGGCAAGGCGTGGCGCAGGATTGGCAAGGCCAGAACCAGCGGCAGCCCCGGGGCCAGAGTCAGAAGCAGGGTCATCAGCGTCATGGCGCGAACCCCCTGTCGGCGATGATTCCGGCCCACTCCACCAGGCCGAAGGGAGCGGAGGCCAGTACCCCCAGCATCACGATCATGACTGCCGTTGCCAGGGGAGGCAGCAGCAGCGCCCAGGCTGTCTCCTGTTGACCCAGGTTGCGCTCCGCCGGCCAGTTCGCCGGCGGCGCCCTGAACCAGGCGCGGTGCAGGATGGGCAGGAAGTAGGCGGCGTTGAGTGCGCTGCTGCCGGAGAGGATCAGAATCACCCAGCCCTGATTCATCTCAAGGGCACCAAGCCCCAGATACCACTTGCTGAAGAATCCCGCCAGGGGAGGAGCGCCGATCATGCCAAACGCCCCCAGGGTGAAGGAGGCCATGGTCCAGGGCATGCGCTGGCCCACCCCGTCCATCTCCTCGATGTGGTGAATGCCCAGGGTTTCGGCCAGGTTTCCGGCGCAGAGGAACAGGGTGATCTTCTGCACCCCCTGATGCACCAGGTGCACCAAACCGCCGGTGGCGGCAATGGGGCCCGCCAGGGCAACGCCAAGGATGATGTAGGCGATCTGACTGACGGTGGAGAACGCCAGCCGCCGCTTCAGCTCCTGCTGGAACAGCGCCCTGACCGAACCGTAGACAATGGTGATGGCGGCCAGGGCTGCCAGGGGCAGCATCAGCCCCAGACTGGCGGCGAAATTGATGCCATAAACGTCAAAAATGACACGAATGATGCCGAATGCGCCGGCTTTGACTACGGCCACCGCGTGCAGCAGGGCACTGACCGGGGCCGGTGCCACCATCGCCTGGGGCAGCCAGCCATGGAGGGGGATCAGCGCCGCCTTGACCCCCAGTCCGGCGATCAGCAAGCCGAACACCAGGATCAGCTGCGGGTGAAGGGAGGCATCCACCTCGGCCAGGAATCCGCCCTCCCGGAAGTCCAGAGAACCCGTTAGGGTGAACAGCCACACGGTGGCCAGCAGCAGCAGGGCGCCGCCGCCGACGGTATAGGCCAGGTAGTTGCGTCCGGCCCGTCGCGCTACCTCGGTGCCGCGATGGACGATCAGCGGATAGGTACACAGGGTCAGCAGTTCATAGAACAGCAGGAAGGTAAGCAGGTTGCCCGCCAGGGCGACACCGACTGTGGCGGTCACACACAGGCTGAAGAAGCCGAAGAAGCGACTGCGATTGGGGGAATTTTCCAGGTAGCCCACGGCGTAGACCGTGGTGACCAGCCACAGTAGGGCGGAGAGCAGCAGAAACAGCATCGACAGCGGTGTGGCGCGCAGCATCAGGTCCAGACCCGCGATCAGGGGCAGCTGAGCCTGATAGTGCTCGCCTCGCAACATGCCTGCCAGCATCGCCAGTACCAGCACTATCTTCACCACCGCGCCAGCCAGGTTCAGGGTGGTGCGGGTGATGACCCTCTCTTCCGGCAGCAGGAAGATGATCAAGCCCGGCAGCAGAGAACTGCCGAGGATCAGCAGCGGCAGGGACTGGCTCCAACTCATCCGCTCCCCCTTACACCGAATGGTGCTCCCAGCTCCATCATTGTCATGGGAGGTGCCGCGAACAGCCCCAGGATGATCGCCAGCAGGGCCATGGCCAGGGGGGGCCAGATCATCTGTGGGGACAACCTTTGCAGCGACGCCGAGGGGGTGGCCTGGGTAAAGACGCAGCCGATCACCCTGAACAGGTAGGCCGCAGCCAGGAAGCCGCCCAACAGCAGGATCAGGGCCCACCACCATTGCCCGGACTGAACTGACGCTTGCAGCAGCAACCACTTGGCGATGAAGCCCCCGCTGGGAGGCAGCCCCATGATGCTGACCCCGGCCAGGGTGAAGGCGGTCATGGTCAGAGGCAGTTTCTGGAGGATGGGGTCAAACTCGGCAATGCGGTCGTGGCCTGCCGCAGTCATGATGTTGCCCGCCGCCATAAACAGAGCCGCTTTGGCCATGGCGTGAGACAGCACCATGTAGACCGCTCCCTTCCAGGCGAGACCGATGCCCAGGGGAAAAGCCAGAAACAGGTAGCCCAGCTGGGAGACCGTCGAGTAAGCGATCAGCAGCTTCAGTCGGGTCTGGCGCAGTGCCAGCACTCCGCCCCACAACACGGCGATGCCCCCCAGTCCTCCCAGCAGTTGGGCCAGTGGCACTGTGGTCGCCGGCAGCAGGGTCCACCACAGGCGCAGCAGGATGTAGAAGGAGGCCTTGACCACCAGGGCCGACAACAGCGCGCTGACCGGAGTCGGGGCGTTGGCGTGGGCTGGCGGCAGCCAGAAGTGCAGGGGGAATAGGGCGGATTTGATCAAAAGGCCGGCGCCCATGAGTCCCAGGGCAACCCATACCGAAGGTGACGGGGTTATCCGCTGGGCCAGCAGGGTGAGGTCCAGGGTGCCAACACCGTGATAGAGCAGGGCCACGCCCAACAGGTAGAACAACGAGCTAACCAAACCCACCAGCAGATAGCGCATGGCAGAGGTCAGCGCCTGAGCGCCGCCGGCCAGGGCCACCAGCGCCACCGCCGCCAAGCCAAGCAATTCCAGGGTGACGTAGAGATTGAAGATGTCTGCGGAGAGAAACAGGGCATTGAGTGCGCCCCACAGCAGCAGCCACAGAGGCCAGAAGTGGCCAGCCCTCTCTGCACCGAAGTAGCCGCTGGCATAGACACTGATTCCCAGGCCGGTGAGGGCGGTGGTCATCAGCATAATCAGGCTCAGTCCATCGGCAAACAGGTCGATACCCAGGGGGGCACCCCAGCTACCCATGGGGTAGCGCACCTCCTCCAGGTGGCTAAGTTGCCAGCCCAGGCCGGCTACACAGGCCAGGATGGCGATGGCGGTGACTATGCCCAGCCACTGATTGCGCGCTGGGAACAGGAAGCAGGCGATGCCCCCCAGCAGCGGCAAGATGATCAGTAGGGTGACCCAGGCAAACTCCAGCAATGTTGACTCCTTTCCATCTCAGCTTACGGTCCCTGGTCGTGGTGGGACTCCTGCAGGTGATCGATAAGCTCACTCTTTCCGGTGGCCAGGAACACCTTGAGCATCAGACGCAGCGCCAGGGCCGTTGCCGACACAGTGACCACGATGCCGGTGATCACCATGGCGTGGGGGACCGGGTCAGGCGGCAGTTGCGGATTGCGAAACGCCAGGGCCACCAGGGTCAGAAAGACGCCACTGCACATCACATTGAGGGCGAGAATCTTTCTCAGCAGGTGGCGGTGCACCATCAGGGTGTTGAGTCCCAGCACAAACAGGGCAACACCAAGCAGGGCATAGAGGTAGACGTGGTTCATCCGGGCCTCCCTGTGGGTGGGTTGCCCAGAAACAGGGCGGCTAAGGTGATGCCAATGGAGAGGGTGGCGGCCGCCTCAATCACCAGTATCAGCTTCGAGGCGACAATGGGGGGAAAGTGCAGGAATCCCCTGTCCAGCAGCAGGGCGGCCCCGGTCAGGATAAACACCCCCAGGCCGGCCACTATGCTCAGTCTGACCGGCAGCGTCAGGAAGCGGTTTTCCACTCGCCAATCACACAGCAGCAGCAATACGCCCGCTGCTCCGAGCAGCGATCCCGCCTGAAATGCACCGCCGGGGGAGGATGCGCCTGCCCACAACAGGTAGCCCGCCACCAGCAGCAGGACCGGAACCAGCTGCCGTGACATCATCTCCAGCACCAGCCCGGGAGGGGGAGAGCGGTACTCTGTCAGGCCGCCCAGTGACCAGGCGCCGAGCAGGGCCACCAGCAGCACCGCCAGTTCCAGCAGGGTGTCGTAGCCACGGAAGTTGAGCAGTACCGCGGTCACCTGATTGGTGACACCGCTGGCATTCATGTGACTGGCCACCAGGGGAGGCAACTGCTGTGCTGGCTCGGGGGTGATCACCACGGCGTAGGCGATCCCTGAGAAGACCAGCAGCAACAGCGGCCATCGCACCCAGCATTCTCTGATCATCTCAGCGCTCCTGCCCTTTGTGGGCCATATCTGACGTGGTGTCGTCGGTCGGAGAGTTGCTCTTGTCATCGGTTTTCAATCTCGCCAGGGCGGCCAACAGCAGTGCGCCGGTGAGGCCCGCACCGATGGCCGCTTCCGCCAGGGCGATATCCACGGCACCGAGCCGCACCCAGGCCAAGGCCATCAGCAACCCAAAGTTGATGTACAGCACTATTGCCCTGAACAGGTCCGGGCTGGCCAGTGCCTGCCAGGCAAGGCAGAACAACCCCATTCCCAACAATCCGTCCAGCAGCCAGTAGAGCGTGGTTACCCCTTCCATATCTTGATACCCCGCAGAAGCGCACCCCGGGCAATCAGGTGGGCGATGCTGGCGCTGGCAAGTATCACCAGCCCCCAGATCAGCAGCAACTTGATCACGGTAAGCCAGCTCTCGACGTCAAGTGACAGGCCAGCGACGATCAGCCCCAGGCCAAGGTTGTCCGCCTTGGTCAAGGCATGCAGTCGGGTGTAGACGTCAGGGAAGCGCAGCAGTCCCAGGGTGCCGGCCAGGAAAAACAGCCCACCGCAGACCAGCAGAATCACAGACAGGGCGTTAACTGTTGTCATCATCAGCCTCCTCCCCCGGCCAGGCGCGTCGCACGAAGGCCACCGCAGTGACCGCCGACAACAGGGCGAACACCAGGGCAACATCCCGCAGTTCTGACTGGCCGGAGGCCTGTGCCAGCAGCAGCAGGGTGGCCACCGAAGTGGTGCCGAACAACTGGGCGGACAGCATGCGATCAGCCGCGGTGGGCCCCCTCAATACCCGCCACATACCGGCAATCAGGTTCAGCAACAGGAACAGTGCTAATACAAATTGCAGGGTCTGCATACGGACTCCGTTCTCCTAAATGGTTGGGGTGGCTAAGATGCTGGGGTTGGGCGGCATCTCCGCGATTCAACTCAACCTGTCGCTGTCGTCGGCTGGCGGCAGTGGGGTGCCAAACACCAGGGCGATGATCCTCTCCAGCTCCAATAATTCCGGTATGACTGTTTTGCGCCCATCGAGTACATGCACTCTCAGCAACCCTGTCCTCAGCTCGGTACTGAGGGTGCCGGGGAGCAGGCTGACGGTGTTGGCCATAAACACCCTGGCCATACCCGACGGCAATCTCAGTGGAAAGTCGATAAGGGTTGGCGCCAAGGGGCGTCGAGGGTGGAACGCCCGCCAGGCGACATCAACCCCGCCCCGCAGTGAATACCAGATGAAGTGCGGAACGAATCGGGCAAAACCCACAGGAGAGAAGCTAAAGGGGGCCACCAGTTTCATGCTGACCCAGGTTGCCAACAGCACCACCGGGACTCCAACCCACCAGGATGCCATGGCACCGTCACTGAGCATCCACCACAGCAGGGCAAATGCTGCGGCACGCCAGCCCGCCCCGAGGTGCTGGGTACTCAGGCCTTCGTGCTGTTTGCCGGTCGCCAGGGGTTGACTCATCCACAGCTCCTAAATCCATCTCTGCTGCCAGGGGGCAGTGTTCACACCCGCCACCACACATCTGAACATCCGGTCTGGAGACAGACTGTGCCAACAGGCAGATTGCTTGGGAAGGCAGGGCTGTGTGGTGCGTCTTTCGTCGTCCGTTCGGGGCGCTTTACCAATACCCTTCCTTTCAAAAGTGTAGGTGATGATCAGAGGGTTAGGCCGAAATTCAGGGTTGGCTTCATGGCAAATAAGTGGCAAGGGGCGTATGGCCCGAGGCCGGGCTGGGCCGATGAGACGCTGAGATGGCTGGTCACTCCCAGGGCGAGCTATGTATCAGGGGATCAGCCATCGATTTTGATGTGGCCGAGGATGTAATCGGTGGAGTAAACCCTGGAGTCGCCCTGTTCTGCCTTCTCCTTGAGGCTGGTTACCTCAACCATCAGGGGGCTGGCTTTCCCCCTTCCCTGGCGAACTGGTTGTCTGAGGGCTTTCACTGATGGAACAGGGTTAGTATCTTAGTTACTTTGGAATCAAGAGACTTTTGGGAATTTGGTAAGGTTGTGGCTTTTGAATAGTGGCAACTCATAGTTAATACCGTGACGGAAGTCAGGAAGAATTCGACGCCTTTTAAGAATGGCTTGTTGCCAGTTAGCGCATGGCGCAGCGATGCTGTGTGGTGTTATTCACTATAAGCAGTAGTATTTTTCAACTAGTTCGGAGGGGGGCATTGGCCTGCCAAAAAGAAACCCTTGTGCCTGCTTACAGCCAAACCCAGTCAAAATCTCGGCTTGCTGTCGATCTTCAACACCTTCGGCGATGACATCCATACCGAATGAATCACCCAATGAGATAATTGCTTCGGCGATCAATTGGTTTTTGGTATTGATGGCGATGTTTTGAGTGAAGCTCCGGTCAATCTTCAGAGTGCTTGCCGGTAAGTTTGCTAAATAGCTAAGGGATGAGTATCCGGTTCCGAAGTCATCAATGGCGATTAAGATTCCCATATCTCTCAGCTGCTCTAATTGGTTCGAAGAGCTTTCTAGATTTTGAACAAGCCAACTCTCGGTGACCTCCACCTCCAATAATGATGGTTTGAAACCAGTTGATGAGATGAGCCTCTTTACGTCGTAAGCAAGCGAACCCCCCAATATTTGTCGGCCTGACACATTCACGGAAATGCGCCCAACATCGAATCCATTGTCGAGCCATTTTTTACCCTGCTTACAGGCTTCCTCGATCACCCAGAGGCCAACTTCTTCGATATATCCGCTTTTTTCAATTATGGGAATAAATTCGGACGGTGGGATAGGGCCAAGGTTAGGGTGTTGCCATCGGATAAGGGCCTCTACACCAATGAGTTTGCTGGTGGCAAGGTCGACTTTGGGCTGGTAAACCAGATGAAACTCATTGTTTAGGATTGCGTGCGGCACCTCCTCTCTAATTCTGACCTCTTTTTGAAACTCCTTCAGCATCGACTCATTGTAAAAGGTGAAGCCGTTTCGCCCGGAATTCTTGGCGTGGAACATGGCAGCGTCGGCGTTTCTAAGCAATGTAACACTTTCCGTGCCGTGCCGAGGGTATTGTGCTACACCGATACTGGAGCTCAGCCTGAGCTGCGTACCATCACTAACGATGATGGGGCGGCTCAATGATGCCATTATGCGTATGACAATTTCAGTTACCGTTGCGCTGCACTGGGTGTCTGATACGAGAACAAGGAACTCATCCCCCCCAAGTCTTGAGGCGACATCATCAGCACGAATTGATTTCTTTAGTCTTTGGGACACTTCAATTAGCACCTCGTCGCCGATGGTGTGTCCGCGAGTGTCATTAATTAATTTGAAATGATCGATATCGATGAACAATACTGCTCCCGCTTCCCCATGAGTTGTTACCCTTGTCAGGGTGCGGTCCATCAATGCCAATATCGATGCGCGATTTTTTAGGCCTGTCAGGGAGTCATGGTAGGCCAATTGTGCCAGCCGACTCTCGGCCTTTTTTTGCTGGGAGATATCAATGAAAACTGCTATGTAGTAGCGCACACGGCCGTTTTCATCAAAAATTGCATTGATTGTGCTGAGTTGGGGGTAGATGGTGCCATCCTTGCGGCGGTTCCATATTTCACCCTGCCAACGTCCCTCAGAAGACAGGTTATGCCACATCGACTGGTAGAACTCCTGGCTGTGGCGGCCCGACTTTAAGCACCTGGGATTGAGCCCTAAAACCTCGTTTCTTGTAAAACCAGTGATGCTGGAGAATGCTTGATTTACCTCTACAATATTTCCTTCTTCGTCAGTTACTACAAAGGCGTCGTATGAGTTTGAGAAGGCAGCAGTGGCTATACGTATTTGCTCTTCGAAAGCTTTGCGCTGAGTGATATCTCGGGTCATACCTATGACACCGATGAGGTCGCCAGTGTCTGACAGCAGGGGGGCTTTGACTATTTCTATCCAGCCTGTATCGCCTTTCCAGTTTGCATATTCATCAGTGACAATTTGGTTTCTGGTTCGTAGTACTTCCTTATCTATATCAGAGTAGGCAGTCGCTTTTTCTTTGGGAAACAGATCAAAGGCGTTTTTTCCTATGGGTGAAGTGTTCCAGTGACGCCTAGTTTTTTCGTTTGCGGAAATATAATTTCCTTCCAGATTTTTAACCCAAACGTAGCCCTCGAGACTGTCGATAAAGCTCTGTAGTGAGGGCTGTGATTGTTGCCTGTTGTGGTATAGATGCTCGTTGACCAGGTCGTGGTTGCGGCAGGCATCAATTTCAATCAAGTCGTGCCTGACCCTCACAAGAAAGTTTTCCAGCAGCACCCATTGCGCCTCGGATAGAGATGAGCCACATACTGAATCGAGGCAGAGAAATGCCGATGGGCGTTGCTTGGACAGGGAAATGGCGAAAGCCTGGGTGGTGCCGATCTGGATTGGATTGCCGATTAGGCAAGTATTCTCGATGTGAACTTCTTCTATGCGCGACAGGTGCTTAAGTGCCTCCGTAACGTCCTGGCACTGGCCTTCGCTGACCAGTACGACCAGATCTTCCTGTATATCCCTGACTGCAATAAAGGCTGTAGCGCAGAGTGTGGTTGTCATCTGAGCCAGTGTTCGCTTCCAGTTTTGTGCGACGCCAAGCCTTAATTCCATTTCAACGTTGTTTCCATATTCAGTGTTGAGTCGACGAAGAGTTTGAGAGGCCCTGAGAGGTGAATACCCTCTCAGGGCCAAATTACGGAGCCAACCAGTTGTTATGCCGATTAGTGAAAATGTTCCATTTGTTGGGACAGGTTTTCCGCGAGTCGGTGGAGTTCCTCGGCTCTGTTGGCGGTTTGAACTGCAGCATCCTTGGTCATATGGGTAATTTCACTGACCTGGGATGCGTTAGAAGAGATCTCCTGGCTTACCTGTGCTTGCTGTTCTGACGTGGCCGCTATGCCTTCGGCCATGGAAGCGATACTTTGCACTTGAGTCCGGATGTCTCTGAAAGCCCCTCCAGCACTTTTTACCTTGTCATTGACCTGTTGGCTTGATTCCTGGCCAGCATTCATCATATTCACGGACGATTGAATGCGTGACTGCAGTTGGCCAATAATGCCTATCACTTCCTGAACAGAGCTCTGAGTCCTGTGCGCCAGTTGCCGGACCTCATCAGCTACTACGGAGAAACCTCGACCATGTTCACCGGCGCGAGCAGCTTCAATGGCCGCATTTAGTGCCAATAGGTTAGTTTGGTCGGCAATGGTATCGATCATGGTGGTCACAGATTCGATATTTTTGCTTTCTTCATGCACTTGCTGAATTGCTTCGGTGGATTGACTAAGCTGCTGAGTCAGTTGAGCCACCTCCTGTTCTACATTGTCCATGAGGATGGAGCCCTGCTCACTATCAGCGTCGGCTTCACGGACATTATTGGCCATTGACTCGACCTGTTCAGCCACCGAGTTGGCTGAAGAGGCCATCTCCTCAATGGCTGTCGCCATCTGGTCAACCTGATGCTGTTGCTGCTCAGTCTGCTTCAGGCTGTTTTCGGAGAATTGGGCTACGCTATCGGCCGACGCTCGGGACTCGGTGATGTTTGATTTTATGCTCTCTATCGTCTTGCGAAGATTTGCTGCCATTCCACCCATGTTGCCTACCAAATTGGTAATTTCATTGTCTGCATTGTGCGAGGGTACAGGAATTCGAACGCTGACCTGGCCATCGCCGAGGGCCCGCATATAGTCGTTGGCTGCAGTTAGTGGCGACAGAACCCGTTTCAGCGCCCAAGTTACGAAAACGATGGTAGCCAGTCCTGCGATCAGTGCGATGGTCACAATCTGATACAGTGCTGCTCGGGAGCCTTTGGTGATTTCGTCAATGAAGGTTCCGCCAGTGAGTACCCACTCCCAGCCCGGCACTTTGGCAAAGGCAAGATACTTTTCTCCGGTAAAGCCATTGTAGGTATGGGGGTAGTGCACAACGCCGGATTCACCGTCGAATAATTTCTGGAATGGCTTCTCTTCTGTGGCAAGCGAAATGATGTTCTTGCTCAAGTTTTCTTTAAGGGGGTGGTGGAGATACATTCCTCGATTGGCTTCGCTGTCGTCAAAGACGATGGTGTAACCGGTATCGCCCCACTGGATGCGTGACAAACTGGAAAACAGGTCGTTGGCAGCCTGGTCAACCAGCAAGGCAACGGCCACTGCACCGATAACAATTCCTTGTTCGTTCCGAAGCGGGGAGTAATAGGCAAGGTAACTTTTACCTTGAACGTTGGTCTTGTTGTAATAGTCTTCGCCCCGTTGCAACGTCTGATAAGCAGGGCTGTTTCGTTGCAATGGAGTGCCTACGATTCTTTCGCCCTGAGGGTTGGTAAATGAGGTAGAGAGACGGATGTAGTCACTGCCATCTTTACTGAATATGGTCGCGCCAGCTTGGGAATCTTTGGCGAACTGGTCAACCATTTGGTTATTGCTGACTTCAACACCAGAGACCAAGAAATCGGTTACCTGTTTTCCAGACAACAGTTTTGGGGATGGATTAATCGTCACCCCCTTCATATATTGATTACGCAGAGTTGAGGTCAATACTTCGGCTTGTTTCAAGTAGCCACTAAAGCTCTGTTCCATGGTGAGGCTGAGCGCTTTCACCTTGGATTCATGTTCGGTTAACGTTGTTTTCAGCAGGGCCTGGTAGGCGTCTTGGTAGACGAAATATGCCGTTCCTGAGAATGACAGGGTGACCATCAAAGCAACGATGGCTCCGAGTTGTACGCTTAGGCTTCGGTGTTTGAAATTGAACATGGTTTTATTAAGGGCTCTGCTGACTGTTTTTTATTCAGAATTGGGCGGTTGGCGCATTCTATATGCATCTTTAGATATGTAAATGTAAGAACTTATGTAGGATTGACATTCCAAGCTGAAGTGTGACGGACTTTTTCTTTTGGAATTGATTCCAACTTGATGGTATTTATTCTGGTTATATTGCAATCAAAGTTGTTAATTTATCTTGGCAAAATAAAGAGCTTTTAAATATTAGAGTGCCATCAGTGCTGATTTTTCTCGGTTTCGAGATGAAATTCCATGGGGTGACTAGATGGTGAGGGATCTCTGGCCTGGTGGGGAGTAGATAAGACTATATTTTTGTATGCGGCGAAGGCCAATTGACGGCAGTAAGGCTTGGTGTATTTGAAAGAGGGGAGTTCCCTACGCGGTGCGGCTCAAAAAGCCGCCCGAAGGCGGCCTGGTATCAGGGGATCAGCCATCGATTTTGATGTGTCCGAGGATGTAATCGGTGGAGTAAACCCTGGAGTCGCCCTGTTCTGCCTGCTCCTTGAGGCCGGTGACCTCCACCATCAGCGAGGTCTGCTTCTCGATGCTGCTGCTGCCGATGAGGAAATCCTTATCGATGTCGGTACCGACCCCGAACTGGCCGACGGAGTCTCGGTCCACCCGCTCACTGGTGAACACAAAGTAGGGATAGCCCGCATTGCGGCACAGCTCCGCAGACTTGTAGAGCACGTACTTGCGCGCCAGCGCCCGGTCGGTGGCGTTGTTGCCCACGAAGCTGATCTGCCAGCTGTCCGGGGCGATCTGCACCGTGTCGAACCCTTCGCCGAAGGTCCAGAAGGATTTCTCGGTGTCATAGGAGGTGGCGCAGGCGCTCACCAGCAGGGCCAGGCTCAGGCAGCCCATCAGTTGCATCAGGCGTCTCATGGTTCTCTCCTTAGGGTTAGAAGGTGTAGGTCATGCCCAGGGTGGTCACCCACTGATTTTTGCTGTCTACCAGGGGGGAGTGGCCAAACTCATTGCCCAGGCGGGTGTAGGCGGCGCCGTGGACGATGTCCAGGTGCTTGCTGATGGGCACCACTAGCTGGTAACCGGCGTGGTAGCTGAATTCTCCGTCGGCCTTGTAGGCGCGACGCCCTGGGGTGGCTTCGGAGGCTTTTACCCCGGTGTAGTAGTTGACGTAGTCCTTACTGGCGTAGTGCACGCCGGCAAAGGGCACCAAGTCGCCGAAGCCCAGTGTTAAAGGATGGAAGTAGGTGAGGTCGGCCTGATACCCCTTGTGAGTGCCGGTGACGTCGTGCTGGAACTTGGTAGACAGGGTGCCCTGGGCGAAGTGAACATCGGCGTTGAGGCCCAGCTCCGCACCCCAGTCCTTGTCCTCCATCCCTTTTAAAATGTCAGCGTCCCCGGAATCGATGCCGGGGGTGGCCACGGCAAACACGCTGAAGTTCATCTGGCTGTCGTTGTTGCCGTAGAAGCGGTAGTTGATGCCGCCCAGGTCGGCGTTGAAGTCTTCGCCATGGTAGCCGCCGTTGAGATAGACGCCGCTCTGGTGATCCTGGCCTTTGTAAAACTTGCTGCCGGTGGCCACACCGGCGCCGGCGAAGTAGCTGCCCTCGTGGATGTAGATGTTACCGTTACGGATGTAGGTGTTGCCGTCTGCCAGGGCCTGGCCGGAGATCAGGGCGGCGGTGATGAGCAGTGCAATCTGTTTCATGGTGTTCACTCTGGTGTTTGTCTGTTTGATGGGTGTCACTCTATCCACCAGTGGAATAAGACTCTGTATCCGAATGTATCCTGGCATGGGGATGACACGGATTTGCGGGTAGAATAGTCGCTATCGAATCGGTTCCACCGGCCCGAAGGCCGGGGCATAACAATCAGAGAAACCGGCAGGAAGATATGGACCTGAACAAAGCATTGCGGGGGGCCGCCGTCGGCTTGCTGGCGCTCTCCTGGGGCGCCCAGGCGGGAGACATTGCCGAGAGTGTCACTGGTGGGGTGTCTCACAGTGGTGACGGTGGCTACTTTGAGATGGGCGCGGCGGTCAGCTACCTGGGTTCCAGTGGCGACCTGCGTTACGAGGATGACGACAGCTTGCAGCCATCGCTGCTGATCAGCGGTGTCTATCAGTATGGTGGCCTGTTCGCCGAGATGATTCATCAGTCCCAGGATGGCATCAACCTGGGATTTAACTTCTGGAACTCGGAGAAATGGTCGCTGGATCTGCTGGCGGCCAACCTGCTGGGCTCCATCAGCCGCATCGATGGGGTCGACCCTTCCCAGCTCAATGAGATGGAGCGCAACTACTACCTGCTCTCGGAAGAGGACTCCCTCTACATCGGCGCCGGCCTGAGGGCGACCCGCTACTGGGACAACCAGTATGTGCTGCAGATGAGGCTGGTCCATGACTACTACGACGATCAGGGGATCTATGGCTCGGTGCGCCTGGGTAAATCCTGGCAAGTCAGGAACTGGAATTTCCACATGCTGGGCAGCATGGAGTACAGCTCCGCCACCCTCAACAGACACCTCTATGGGGTGAGCAAGGAGGAGGCCACCACCCTGTTTCCCGAGTACCGGCCCGATGGGTCGCTCTCTTTCGGCGTAGAGCTTGGGGTGGCCTACCCCATCAGTCAGAGCCTGGTGTTTCGCGGCTTCTACCGGTTCTGGTCCCTCCCCGGAGAGGTGACTGACAGTCCCTTCGTCAACGATGATCACCGCTCCGTGGCGAGCGTGTCCATCAGCTACGTGTTTTAGGAGGGATGATGATGACCATTCGTACCCTCTGTTGTTCGCTGATGCTGATGCCCCTGAGTGCCCTGGGCATGGACAGCCCGGTGCAGTTTACCGCCACCCCTGAGCGCTGCATCGCCCTGCACAAAGGGCAGCTTTGTTACCAGGACGTGGAGTTCAATTGGCAGACCCCGGAAAGTGGCCGCTTTTGTCTGATGCAGGCGCGGGACAGGCAGCAGCTGCTGTGCTGGACCGGGCGCAATCGCCAAAACTACCTGTTCAGTTTCGAGGGAGACAAAACCACCCGATTCAGCCTGATTCGTGAGGGAGAGCCCGTGCCGTTGGCTGAAGTAAAGGTCGAGGTGACCTGGGTCTACAAGGCGCCCAGACAGAGCCGTTCAGGCTGGAGGCTGTTCTGATGAGTAACAAGCATATCCTGGTGGTGGAGGATGACCTCTCCCTGGCGGAGTGGATCAGCGATTATCTGATAGAGCACGGCTACAGCGTCTCGGTGGCCAGCCAGGGAGACTACGCCCTGACCATGATCGCCGAGGAGACCCCGGATCTGGTGCTGCTCGATGTGATGATGCCGGTCAAAGACGGCTTCGAGGTGTGCCGCGAGGCCCGGGCCTTCTACCGTGGGCCGGTGCTGTTTATGACCGCCTGCAGCGAGGAGGGGGATGAGATCCTGGGCCTGGACGTCGGGGCTGATGATTACCTGACCAAGCCGGTGCGGCCCAAGGTGCTGCTGGCTCGAATTAAGGCGCTGCTGCGTCGCACCACGGATGCGCCACCCAAGGAGCAGCTTCATTTTGGCGAACTGGAGATGGACGCGGTAGCCAAGTCGGTGACGGTATCCGGTCAGAAGGTGGAACTGAACGACAATGAGTTTGACCTGCTGTGGCTGCTGGCCAACCGGGCCGGTACCGTGGTCACCCGCGAGGAGCTGACCCAGACCCTGCGGGGCATCGAGTATGACGGCCTGGATCGCTCCATCGACATTCGCGCCTCCAGACTGAGGCGCAAACTGCAGGAGGCGCCGCCTCAGCCCTATGTGATCAAGACTGTCCGGGGTAAGGGGTATCTGTTCTGCCAGGAGCAGGAGGGCTGATGAAGCGTCTGGCCCTGTCGCTGATGCTGGTGGTGTTGGTGGCCATCGCCGGTCTCGGCTGGTCCATCAGTGAGCTGGCCTCGGTTTATTCCCAGGAGGCGAGTCAGCCCAATGCCGCTACCCAGCTGGCGGCGGTGCAGCGCCTGGGGGAATCCCTGGCGCGGACCCTGGATGAGGAGCAGGAGTCTGCCTCGCTGATCCGCAGCTGGAACCGGCATAATCCTGAGCAACTGGCCCTGTCTGATCTGCGCGCCTTTGTGCTCCCACCGAGTCTGAGGCCGGGCTTCCTCGCCGGTGAGCCCCTGGTGCTGGAATCCGAGGAGGGGATCTCCCTACACTACCACCTGCCTTTGACCCAGAGGGTGCTCAGCATCAGCACCGGCCTGCAGTTCCCCGAGCAGCAGAGCGGCATCAATCAGATCTTTACCGTGATGTTCTACGCCGGGGTGGTGTTGATACTGCTGGTCTGGGTGTCTCCGCTGATCCGCAGCCTGATCAACCTCAGCCGGGTGGCCCAGGCGTTTGGCATGGGCCAGTTGGAGCAGCGGGTAAGCTCGGGCAGGGTTTCCTACATTCGGCCCATCGAGAACGAGTTCAACCATATGGCGGAGCGGATTCAGCAACTGCTTGAGGACAACAAGCTGCTGAGCCGGGCGGTGTCTCACGATCTGAAAACCCCTATCGCCAGGCTGAGATTTGGCATTGAAGCCCTAGAGGAGGTGCACAGCGAAGACCAGCGCCAGCGCTACCTGCAGAGGCTCTGCCGGGACCTGGATGCCATGGAGGAGTTGGTGGCGATCCTGCTGCAGTACGCCCGGCTGGATGAGGCCAACATCACCCCCAACTGGCAATCTCTGGACCTGACCGAACTGGTGGGCCGAGCCCTGGAGAATCAGCAGGGCGACGATAAGATTCTGATACTCCATGCCCCCGATGGCCTGCCACGGGTGATGGCGGACCCCCAGTACCTGGGGATGCAGGTCAACAACCTGGTCAGCAATGCCCTGAGGTTTGGCCAAAGCCGGGTCGAGCTGTCCCTTAGGCAGGAAGGCGATCGGGTGTGGCTTCATGTGGAGGACGACGGCGAGGGGATCGATGAAAGCGAGGCGGAACAGGTGCTCAAGCCCTTTGTCCGCGGGCGCCAGAGCCGGGGCAACGCCGGCCATGGCATGGGTCTGGCCATTGTGGCCCGCATTGCCCAGTGGATGGATACCCGCTTGACCGTCGGTCGTTCTAAAACCCTGGGAGGGGCAAAGTTCTCCCTGGGATTAAAGCAGGCGACCTAGTTTTGGGTACAATGTCGACACGTAGAGGCCTTAGTGGCTGGGTGCTGGCGCAAAAATACTCAGCAAAGGTCAACACGCCCTAAAAGGGTTGAGGCTTGAGGTAGTGGCGAATCTCGTCGTGGCTCATCAGGTGAATGCCATCGAAGGGCGCCACCTCCAGGGTGTAGAAGTAGAACTCCGGGCCCAGCTCTGGCCCCAGCATCTCCCGGACAAAGGTCAGCTGGGCATCGTGGGCCGGATGGCTCTTCGGCAGTTCGTCGGCGCCTTTCTCCTCTTCGCAGCACCAGGAGTGCACCCCTAGCTTGCCACCTGGATGGTAGACCCTTTTGGCGCCCGCCAGGAAGAGATCCACGCCACCGGAGTAGGCTTCACCGTCTGAGGGCATTACCGTGGTGAGCCCAGCCTGGCGGACAAGTCGGCCGCTGTGAAGGTTGATGCCGTCGAACAGGGAGCCAGGCACTTCCTGGAACACCAGCTCGGTAACCTCTGGGAGGGTCTGAACCAGGGTTCGCAGCTGCAGGTAGGCGTTGGTGCCCAAATCGCCTTTGAGCACGGCCCGGTGTCCCACCACATTCAGGCTGCTGCTGCCCGCCTCAAACACAGAGTCATTGAATATCAGCAGCGCCTGCTGGCGTGCGCCGCTCTGTTCATCTTCGAGGAGGCTCCTGAATACTGAGTTGTCCCCCTCTGTGGTCAGCTGCGCTTGTTCATCGACCAGGACTCTGCCCGGCGCCTCCATCATGACATCCTGATCGTCCGGATTGCCCAGCAGGATCACCAGCTCCCGTTCGCCATCGGGCTCTTCACCCAGTTCGGCGACGATAACGCCCTGATCGAAGCTCAGATAGACCCTTTGCTCCTCCATGTCCATATCCAGAAACCGTAAGGGGTATCGCTGACCATCAAGCTCCAGCCGTGCTTGCCGTTGTTGTTTTTGGAATTGGTTCAGATAATCAGGGAGGTTCTCCGGTGCCAGCCTACCGTTGTCGACAAAGTCGTTGGCGTGAACAGAAGCTGAAAGCAAGGCCAGAACGGCCAGGGGTCTAAGCACCGATTTGCTCCTTAAAAACGATGGTGAACCTGGCACCGCCCAGCTCGCTGTCGCTGACGGACAGCTGAGCCCCCAGTCTGTGGGCGGCGGCCTGGGCGATGGCCAGGCCAAGACCGAGTCCACCTGTTGCCTGGGTGCGGCTGCTGTCCAGGCGGGAGAAGGGGATGAAGATGAGTTCGCGATCTGTTTCCGGGATCCCTTCGCCATCCTCTTCCACATGGATCTGGGTGCCCTGATCCGTTGCCTCGGCGCTGAGGCGTACCTGACTGTGGCCATAGCGCTGGGCGTTGCTCATCAGGTTATCCAGCAGCAGCCGGAAACAGGTGGGGTTTACTCCCAGGGCGGGGAGGTTGGGGATATAGGCCCGTACCGGCAGTGTGCCGGTCTGCTGGAACCACTTCAGTCGCTGATCCAGAATCTCCGCCAGGTTCACATTGGGCTGCTTAGTGCAGGTGCCCTTGTCCGGGGAGTTCAGCCTGAACAGGGTCAGTACCTGATGGGTCAGCTGATCCATGTCCTCGATGTAGTTGTCGATGTCGTCCAGCAGCTCCACCTGCGCAGGCTTGTCGCACTGCTTGCGCAGCAGGCCGTTGGCCAGTTGGATCCGGCTAAGGGGGGTGCGCAGCTCATGGGGCACCGCCTGGGCCAGCACCCGGCTCTCCTCGACGGAGCGGGAGATGGCATCGGCCATCTTGTTGAAGCCGCTGCTCAGCTGGCGAACCGGTTCGGAGCGGGGCACATCGGCCCGGGCGCCCAGCTGCCCCTGACCAAATTTGGCCTGGGTGGCGCTGAGCCTTTGTATTTGGCGCTGCAGCTGGCGGGCGGGAAGGTAGATCACCGCGCCGAAGGCGGCCAGCATCAGGCCAAACAGCAGTAGGGTGCTGGCGACGTCGGGATCCTCTTCGACTATGGTTAGCAGGCCCTCATCCAGATCGCGGAACTCGGAGTCGTACAGCAGTTGTGAGCTGGCGGCTTCCGGATCTTCCTCCAGGATGCCCCTGAGGTCCTCTTCGAAGACGGCAAAATCCTTGTCGTACATCACCAGCACTCCCCCCTGCTCAGGCATAGGGAAGGTGGCGAGATAGCGAAACTCCTCCAGCTGGTAGACCTCACTGTCGTCGAAGCTGGCCATCAGTTTGCAGTCTTCGCAGGCCGGGGTATCCAGGCCCTCCAACCACTTGGTGTCCCAGGGAGACATGCTTAGATCGATGGCGCTGATGTACGCCTCGGCGGAGATCGACTGCATCTGCCAACTTTTACGGAAGAAGGTGACCATGGCGAAGGTGTCGGCATAGAAGTCCTGGACCTCGGTTTCCTCATACCAGGAGTCGCTGAAGCTGGAGGTCAGGAAAACGCTGCCCACCAGGGCCAGCACCATGCCCACATAGATGCGGGTGAACAGCGGGGGGATGAGTTTATTCATTGACCAGCATGTAGCCACGGTTGCGGACGGTGAGGATCAGCCGGTAGGGGGCCTTGGCATCCCCTAACTTTTTCCTCAGGCCTGAGATGCGCATGTCCACAGAGCGGTCATAACCATCGTAATCGATGCCTCGCAGCGCGCGGCAGCACTCCTCGCGGGTGACCACCTGGCCGGCGCTCTCGGCGAGCAGCAACAGCATCTTGTACTCGGACTCGGCCAGGTCCACCTCCTGGTGATTGAGGCTGACCTTCTGGCGGCGACGGTTGACGGTGATGGGGCCGACCTCCAGGCACTCCTGGCCTTGGGGTTGCCAGCGTCGCAGCAGCGCCTCGATGCGGGCGGTCAGCAGGTGGGGCTTGACCGGCTTGGTCAGATAGTCGTCGGCGCCGATCTTCAGCAGGCTGATCTCGCTGAACTCATCGTCACAGGCGGTCAGCACCATGATGGGCCGCTGGAAGAACTCCCTGGCGGCCCGGCAGACGTCGATGCCGCTCATCCCCGGTAGCATCAGGTCCAGCACCATCAGGTCTGGCTGAAACTCGCGGATGGCGGTCAGAGCCTCGTCACCCCTGTCTACGACCCGGGTTTCATACTGCTCAGCTTGCAGGTACATGGCGGTGAGTCGGGCGATTTCAGCATCGTCCTCGACGATCAAAATTTTGGCTTTGGCCACCTTGGTCCACTCAGTCGACAATTCTCCAGAGCCTAAGTGTACCCAGAGGGGCGACGATACCCCAGTGATCTTACATCGCCTTACAGCGATATGTGTCAGTTGCAGGGAGAGAGACGGTGTTCACCGGAGGGGGGGCACTGGGTTTGGCCGGACACAGGGCCCGGCTTCCTTTATTCGGCCGCTACCCCTCGGGTTGACAGACCTCATCGTTGAGCACCGCCTTCAGGGTGAGAACAAGCAGCAGCAGGATCACGCCGGTCACCAGAGCCAGCAGGGCGTAGGCCAGGTAGCCGAAAACCGCATTGCCTGTGGCGGTATACATCACCTGAGAGGCGACCGATGCGGCAGCCAGGGGGAAGGAGTAGGCCCACCAGCTGATATAGAAGCGGATCTTGGAGAAGCGGGGGAACTGAGTCACCAGCAGCAGCACCAGGAACATGGCTACGTTAAACAGTATTTGTCCCATGGGGTCCAGGCCACCGGTGAGCTTGGTGTAGGAGACAAAGCCCACCGCTGGCGGGGCAATGAAGATAAACAGGGTGGGCAGCAGCTTCTCTGGCAGAGGGTCGTGGAAGATCACCCGGTTGAGGATCAGCGCCTTGAGGATAAGCCAGAACAGAATGCCGATGGAGAAGAAAAACCAGCTGATCTCCATGAAGCCGTGTTCAACACCGGCGATGGGCACGATGACGTTGCCGACGATGGGAATAAACCAGGCCGGTGTGCTGTGAGCAATCTGGAACTTGGGGTGGTGGATCCATTGGGTTAGCACATAGAGGGTGAACAGCAGGTGCAGGACGGCACCACTGGCCCACAGCAGCAGAGACAGGGGCCTGGAGACCGGCAGCAGCGCGGCACTGAGCAGCAGCAGGCTGATGGAGATGGTAGGAAAGAAGCTGAGTTTCACCGGGTGCTCTAGCTCTGCCCGTACCGCCTGGCGCTGGGTAAACAGTTTCATCACGTAACTGCCGGAGACAACGGTAAACAGACATAGGGTCAGCCCAAGAAGCATCTGGCCCACCCAATTAGGGGCTCCCAGTACATGATGGGCTTTCTCCCAGGCCAGGGTCAGGCCACTCATCCCCATGATCATGGCGAAGAAGGAGATGGGAAAGTAGGCCAGCTTGGAAGAGTGGCTCAACTGTACTTGTTGATTCATCCGGACATCCTTGAATTAGATTATTCTAATATATTAGGGTTTCGTTGTAGAAAATTCCAGCGCAATGAGTGGCACCGGGATCACAAAGCTGGTTTCTGGAGAGACTAAAAACGAAAAAAGCCGCCCCAAGGGGGCGGCCAGGTTTCCGACAGTAATGATGAGTTGTGTTCGGTCGGAAAAGTCAGCAGGGTTACTTGTGGATCTTACCTCCATAGTTGTCCTGCAGGCTCTGCAGCTTGCTGCCTTCGGCGTGACACTCACCGCAGGCCCAGGCCTCTTTCAGGAAGGGGTTCATCTTGCTGTCTTCGCTGATCTGAGGCTTCTCATTGAACAGGTCGATGGTCACTACGTGGGTCATCTCGTCACCGAAGGTCACGCCGCCATTGGTGGTGGTGGTGGTGGCATTCTTGACGGTTTCCGGCATATGACAGCTGGTGCAGTCGAAGTTGGCGTGCAGGCTGACCGTGCCATCGTTGAACTCCTTGTTGGCGTGACAGTCGGTGCAAGCCTTTACCGCGCCATTGTGCTCAGCCTGGTCCTGGTTAACGGTGGACTTGTGTGGGTTGTGACAGCTGACGCAATCCAGACCCGCCAGGTAGTGAGGGTTGGTGGCTTCACCGGTTTCAGGATCGATGCCGAGGAACTCATCGTAGGTCTGGTGGTGCTTGGTCAGGCCTCCGGAGGCGTCGATGCGGCCGGCGGTTTCTGGCAGATCGCTGTCAGGGAAGGCGGTGTGGAACTTATTGACGTAGCCATTGCTGTGGTTACGGTCGCCGTCCCGGGTGTGACACTCACCGCAGTGTACGGGGGCACCAAAGCCCATGGTGTCGCTTTGCAGCAGTTCGGAGCTGCGTGGCTTGGCAATCTTGGTGATGTTCTCTGCAGAGGGTGCCTTGACGTGCTCGGAGCCAGCGCCGTGGCAGGCCTCACACTGCACCGCGGCCAGGGCAAAGGTGCCGCCCATGCCGGCCAGGTCATCCTGGCGATGGGGGTTCAGGGTTTCATCAAAGGGCTTCCAGCCGGTGTTGTGGCAGTTACCGCACTTGTACACCAGATCATCGTATTTCTCTGCATTCTTGTAGTCGCTGAGCTGCTGGTCGCCGGAGCCATACAGGTTGTACTGCACGTCGGCGCCGGTGACGATATGACCGTTCTTGTCGAAGAAGCGGATCTTCTTCCAGTAGCCGCCGGTGGTGTAGGTGACTCCCTCATAGGATTCGGGCACGCCAAGGGTGTTGCGGGCGGTTGCGCCATCCTGAACCGCTTCCAATGCACCGGTCACATCGGTGTAGGGGAAGGTCGGCATCTCACCGTCGATCTTGGAGATCTTGAAGTTATGCCCATGCTTCTGATGGCTCTCGAATTTACCGCTGTGGCAGGTGCCACAAGTTTCAGAGCCCACATAGGTCAGCTCAATCACCTCTTCGGTTACGGTGACCAGGATCTTGGCGGCGGTTTCATCTGTTCCGTCGCTGACCTTGTAATCGATGACATCGTCACCCACGTAACCGGCGGGGTCGTATTGGATCTGGCCATCTTTCACCTCGGCGTTGCCGTGGGTGGCGATGGCGGAGCTCAGTGTCAGGGTGTCACCATCAGCGTCGCTGGCGGAGGCCAGGGCATCGATCATGATGGCAGTGGCGCTGGTGGTGGCGGCATCCAGATCCACTGCGACTGGTGGCGTATTTGGGTCCGGAAGGACGGTATCGTTGTTGTTGTCGTCGCTGCCGCAAGCGGTCAGCAGAGTGGCGGCAATTAGGGATGCCAATAGTTTGGTGTGGGTTTTCATCATCATTCTCCTGCAGTGGTATTCCACTGTCTGTTTCCCAACTGCAGTATCGAATTTGATGAAAATGTCATCCAGATTAGGGAAGTTGACACAACGTTACCCTCTGATAAGAGAACTTATCAGATTGGGGGGCAACCCCATGATTTTAATGATTTACTTGGTCGGAAGAGGAGCTGAGTAGGGCCACCATTTGTTGCCCTTGTGTTGTCAGAAAATAGACCTTGCTCGCATTTTGCTCGACCAGGCCGCTTTGCCTGAGTTGGCGAAGGTGGAAGTTGAACTGGGTGTGGTTCTCTACCCCAGCCAGGCGGCAGAGATCCATAAAGCGAAGTTTCTTATGTCGGGCAAGCTGTTGCAGCACCGCCCGGCGCATGGGATTGGAGAGGGCGGAGAACACCTTGTTGGCGTCTTCATCCTCTAAAGCCATCGCAGGTTGCTTCTGGGCCTGAACACGTCGCAGGGTGGTGATCAGGGTGGCCAGGTTGAAGGGCTTGGTAATGAAGTCGTCGGCCCCCTTCTTCATGGCGTCCACTGCGGTGTCTACGGTGGCAAAGGCGGTGGTGATCACCACGCTGATGCCCGGTTGCAACCGCTTGAGGGCGGCGATCGCCTCGACGCCGGTCATGCCGGGCATCACCAGGTCAAACAGGGCGATATCGAACTTGCGCTGCTCGGCCAGATCCAGCGCCTGCTCGGCACTGTGGCAGGCGTAGACGTCACACCCCTCAGACTGCAGGACCTCGGTGATGGTGTCGTTGAGTTCCAGGTCATCCTCGGCAAGCAATACGGTCAGGGTCACGGGGCGCTCCTTGGCAGAGTGAAGCTGGCCTCCAGGCCAGGGGCTTTGTTGGTCAGCACCAGTTCGCCCTGATGCTGCTGGATAATCTGCTGGCAGATCGCCAGACCCAGACCGGTACCCTGGCCCTGGGGTTTGGTGGTAAAGAAGGGACTCATGGCCTGATTCAGTTGTTCTGTTGTCATGCCCTTTCCCCAGTCTTCTACGGTCACCAGCACGCGGTCTCGGTACTCCTGGGCGCTCAGTCTGAGGCGGCGTTCATCGCCACTGGCATCAATGGCATTGTTGACCAGGTTAATGATCACCTCTTCCAGCTTGACCGAATCCCCTTCCACCAGCAATCCGCTTTGCAGGTTCAGCTCCACATCGAAGTGTTTCAGCCGGTGCTGCATCAGCTTCAGGGCGGAGTCGATGACATGAGTGATAGATACCTGGCAGTGCTCATTGTCGTTTCTGGCAAAATGCAACACCTCCTGACTGATGTGACTAGCTCGATTCAGACCGTGGCGTATCCGCTCAAGTTGGCGTCTTGGCTCCGGAGCCCCGTCCAGTTGTCGTTCCAGCAGGTCGCAGCTTAGGGTCGCGTAACTCAGAGGCGTTTTGATCTCATGGGCGATACCGGAAGCCAACTCCCCCATGGCCCGCAGCTTTTCTCCTCGCATGATGCGCCGCTGCTGCTCCTCGATCTGTTCCTGGTACTCCAGATCGAACAGCTTGAGTGCCTGGAGCAGACTCACCAGCAGGCCGAACGCACAAAGCATGCGTACTATGGGAACCCAGATTCCCCAGGTTGACGAGAGAAGGCCTGCTGCAATGGCGTAGGCTATGAGGGCGATGCCTGCCCAGGCGAAGGGGTGCGCCCCCTGGTGATGGAGGGCGGACAATTCCCGGGCATAGTAGATCATCGCCACTCCGGCCAGACAACCACCTGCAAGACCGAATATCCAGCGTGTTAACTGCACCGAGAGCAGCAGAGAGTCTTCTATGGGGAAAGTAGCCAGGTGCACCAGGGTGGCGATCAGATAGAGAATCAGAAGGCCAGGAACCAGGGTGCCCAGCCAGCGCCGGTGGGGCGCGGTAAGAATGTCCAGCATTTTCCAGGCAAACCATACCAGGGCCAGGAAGGAGATCAGCAACTTGGCGATGCGCATCAGCTTGATCCACACCCACCATTGGTGGGTCAGGGTGCCGATCCACAGCTTGAGATAAAGTTCAGACCATTCATGAAAGGCATGGGTAAAGCCGAACAGGGCCAGGGCGGGCAGGGCGGAGGCGATGGCCAGTTTGCTGACCTTGAGGTTGCGAAAGCTGATGACGCAGCCGATGGTGAAAAACACCAGACCGTAAAACAGGTAGACATTGAACACTAAGAGCTCATTCATGGGGCCAGCCTAGCTCAATGCGGGGAGGAGGTGGTGTGATCTCCTTGGGGTTTTCTTCGCCGCTGTTCAGCAAAGGTCACAAAAAAAGCCTCCGCAGGTGGAGGCTTTTTTGTCGTCTGTGCCAGAGCTACTTCTCGGTGGCCAGATAGTTCATCAACTCAGTCAGCTCGCTCAGGGTGCGGATCTGGCTCATGTTGATCATGTACTTGTCGTTGACCACGAAGGTGGGGACGCTCTGGATACGGAACTTCTGCTGGT
This sequence comes from Ferrimonas sp., assembly GCF_048263965.1. NCBI lineage: Bacteria > Pseudomonadati > Pseudomonadota > Gammaproteobacteria > Alteromonadales > Ferrimonadaceae > Ferrimonas > Ferrimonas sp. The sequence goes on from NZ_JBLXDO010000001.1 coordinate 55,998, forward strand.
CCACCATCCAACCCATCACCTTCTGCTTGACCGCATCGCTGGCGGCGATCTTGTCGTAGTCGGCAACGTCGACGCCATTGTCGGTAAATACCTTCTTGATGTCGTTGCGGTTGTGGATGCCCGCTTCCGCTTCGTGGTCGTGGGACTCACCTTCTCCGTGGTGGTGATCGCCGCCCGCCAGGATGGCAAACAGGGGCTTTTTCACCTTCTCTTCGACGCCCATCTCCTGCATCACGGCCAGAGAGAGGATCACCTCATTGCCGATCTCGGAGTTCATGAAGTCCACGTGGGCCTGCTGGAAGTCGATGGACTTGTCCAGGCCAGGCTTGATCAGCGGCAGGTAGCGTTTCTCCATGTTGTAGCAGTGGCCACAGTAGAGGGAGAAAAACTCCTTGATAACGGGCTTTTCGGACGCCGGCTTATCGCTGACGACCATGTAGTGGGTACCTTCAACAAATTGGGCCGCCCAGGTCGCCAGGGGGGCGAACATCAGGGCCAGGGCCAGGGCAATACGCTTGCTCACTCGGTTGTCCTTTTGGTCAGGTTGTGGATTCAGCTTAGAACATATGTTGGGGCGTATGCTAAACCCTTGTGCCACACCAAGGTCAATCCCTGATGTTGCCAAAGGGTGAACCGCTTCGCCTTTTGCAAACTATTCAGAATTCGGGGGAACTTTCATCGCTCACGGAGAGTGAGCGATACAGGTTCGGACGGTGGATCTCCATCAGCCTCTCTGGATGGGCACTGGGGCCAAACCCGACAGGGCGATAGAGCTCATGGGCATCGACAGTGGCCAGCATGATGCGTCTCAGCCGCTGGGTTTCCTCCATCTCGAACAGAGAGTCCAGCAGCCATTTCGCCAGCCCCTGACCTCGAAATTCTCGAAGGATAAAGAGGTCTGCCAGGTAGCCAAAGGTGGCGTAATCGGTGATCAGTCGGGCGAAGCCCACCTGCCGCTCGCCATGATACAGGCCAAAGCACAGGGCGTTGTCGATGCCTGTGTCCACCAGAGCCCGCGGGATGCCGGGAGACCAGTAGGCCTCTTCGCTCAGGTAGCGGTGCACCATGGTCCGATCCAGTCTGGCCCGGTCAGTGCTCAGCAGGAACTCGCCCCGCTGCCACTGGCGCTTGGGATCACTCTTCAGCGCCGGGTTCCTGCTTGGCTTCCAGCTCCGCCAGTCGAGCTTCCAGCTGCTCCACCATCTGGCGGGTTTTGGCCAGCACCGCACTCTGGCGGTCGAACTCTTCCCGGCTGACCATATCCAGTTTGGCCAGCTGGCTCTGCAGAATGGTCTTGGCTTTGGATTCAAAATCTTCCGCTGCACTCTTCAGCCCGGGGGGCAGGGCGTCGTTCATCTGCTTGGCGATCTGTTCCAGCTTGTCCGTGTTAATCATGGTATCTACTCCGTAATGCTTGGATTTATGGTAACAAAGAATTCGCCCACAGGGGGAGTCTCATCATAGGCGCACCAGGCCGCCATTTCCGGTAGAATAGCGCTCCTAATTGAGACGGGAGAAATAATGAGACTGAATCCTGGTCAGCAGGAGGCCGTAGAGTATGTGTCCGGCCCCTGCTTGGTACTGGCCGGAGCCGGCAGCGGCAAGACCCGGGTGATCACCAACAAGATCGCCTATCTGGTGCAGCAGTGTGAATATCAGGCGCGACATATCGCGGCGGTGACCTTTACCAATAAGGCCGCCCGTGAGATGCGCGAGCGGGTGTCCCAAACCCTGGGCAAGAAAGAAGCCCGGGGCCTGTGGGTCTCCACCTTTCACACCCTGGGACTGGAGATCGTTCGCCGGGAGCACAAGTCTCTGGGGCTCAAGCCCAATTTTACCCTGTTCGATGACCAGGACAGCCTGGCCCTGCTCAAGGAGCTCACCGAGAATGAGCTGGAGGGGGATAAGGATCAGCTGAATGCGCTGATCAATGCCATCAGCAACTGGAAGAACGATCTGGTATTGCCGGACAAGGCGCTGCAGCTGGCGCGGGATCCGCAAGCCATCCTGTTCGCCCAGCTCTATGGTCGTTATCGTGAACACCTGACCGCCTACAACGCCCTGGATTTTGATGATCTCATCATGATCCCCACCCTGCTGCTGGCCAGCAGTGAAGAGGTGCGTGAGCGCTGGCAGAATCGCATCCGCTATCTGCTGGTGGACGAATACCAGGACACCAACACCAGTCAGTACCAGCTGGTGAAGTTGTTGGTGGGACAACGGGCCCGCTTCACCGTGGTGGGGGACGACGATCAGTCCATCTACTCCTGGCGGGGCGCCAAGCCTCAGAACCTGGTGCTGCTGGGTCAGGACTTCCCCAAGCTCAGGCTGATCAAGCTGGAGCAGAACTACCGCTCCAGTCAGCGGATTCTCAAGGCGGCCAATATCCTGATCGCCAATAACCCCCATGTCTATGACAAGCGGCTGTTCTCCGAGCTGGGTTATGGGGATCCCCTGCGGGTGCTCAGTGCCAATAACGAGGACCACGAGGCGGAGAGGGTGGTGGCCGAGCTGATTCGTCACCGCTTTGTGAACCGCACCGACTATAAAGAGTACGCCATCCTCTACCGGGGTAACCATCAGGCGCGGCTGTTTGAAAAGGCGCTGATGACCAACCGCATCCCCTACAAGCTGTCCGGCGGCACCTCCTTCTTCTCCCGGGCGGAGATCAAGGACATCATGGCCTACCTGCGACTGCTGGTGAATGGCGACGATGACAACGCTTTCCTGCGCATCTGCAACGTGCCCAAGCGCGGCATGGGGCCGGCCACCCTGGAGCGCCTCGGACGTCTGGCCAACCAGCGACAGCTGAGTCTGTTTGCCGCCGCGTTCGAGCCGGATCTGGAGCAGCACCTACCCAAGTCCGCCGCCGAGTCGGTGATGGTGTTCACCCGCTGGGTGGTGGAGTTGGCGGACCGGGCGATGCGCGGCGACACCCTGGCGGCGCTCAAGGATCTGGTGCGGGAGATCAACTACGAAGACTTCCTCTACGACACCTCCCCCAGCCCCAAGGCGGCGGAGATGCGGATGAAGAACGTGTCCGAGCTCTATCGCTGGATCACCGACATGCTGGAGGGAGACGATCTCGAAGAGCCCATGACCCTGCCTCAGGTGGTGACCAAGCTGACCCTGAGGGACATGATGGAGCGCAACTCCGAGGAGGAGGAGGCGGATCAGGTGCAACTGATGACGTTTCACGCCTCCAAGGGGCTGGAGTTCCATTATGTGTTTATGGTCGGCATGGAGGAGGGGCTGCTGCCTCATCAGAGCAGCCTGGACGAAAACAACGTCGAGGAGGAGCGCCGCCTGGCCTACGTGGGGATCACCCGGGCCCAGAAGGAGCTGATCTTTACCCTGTGCCGGGAGCGTCGCCAGTTCGGTGAGCAGATCCGCTGTGAACCCAGCCGATTCCTGGCGGAGTTGCCCCAGGATGATCTCGACTGGGACAAGGGCAGAAAGCGCCAGACGGAGGCCCAGCGCCAGCAGTCTGGCAAGGCCAATATCGCCGCTTTGCGGGCGATGCTGAAGAACAAACAGTGACTTTTCGCGATCGCTGGTGACAAAAACCGCCGCTTTAGCTATTTTTTGGTCGGTCGAGCGGTATTTTTGGAAAAAACGTTGGACCTGTGCCGGTGTTCACCGTAACATAGCCGCCGTCAAAGGAAGCGCCCATAGCTCAGCTGGATAGAGCGCACCCCTCCGGAGGGTGAGGCCGGGGGTTCGAATCCTCCTGGGCGCGCCATTTTCCGCCAGGGGATTTGGTTTGACACAAAAGACTCTGTGGTGGCTGTAGCTCAGTTGGTAGAGTCCCGGATTGTGATTCCGGTTGTCGTGGGTTCAAATCCCATCAGCCACCCCATTATTCATAGAGAAGCCGCTGTTTATCAGCGGCTTTTTCTGTTTCTGGCCCCCGAGAAATCCTCCTTTTTCGTCCAGGCTTTGCCCCCACTGACTCGCGCCCATAAAAAAGCCCCGCTCCATGGCGAGGCTTTCTGACGGTCAACGGCGTTAGCCGCCGGTCAGGCTCATAAAACGCAGGATCTGGGTGCCCTCTTCGTGACCGAACAGGTGCTTCTCCGGCTTCACCCTCATGGCGGTGATGATCGCCTGCTTCACCGCTTCGACACTGCCGTCGTTGTCTCGCAGAATCTGTTTCAGATCCACGGAGTTCTCGTTACCCAGGCACAGCAGCAGCTCACCCTTCACCGTTACCCGTACCCGGTTACATTCGTGGCAGAAGTTGTGGCTGTGTGGCGAGATGAAGCCCACGCGAATGTCGCTGTCCGCCATCTTGTAGTAGCGGGCTGGACCACCGGTACGCTCCGAGGTGGGGATCAGTGGGTAGGTGGGTTCGATGAAGCCACGAACCTCTTCCGAGGTACACAGGGTCTGCTCCCGGCGCTCACCGTCGAAGGCGCCCAGGGGCATCTCCTCGATAAAGCTGATGTCGACGCCCTTCTCCCGGGCAAAGTTCACCAGATCCAGCACCTCATGGTCATTCTTACCCTTCATCACCACGGCGTTGATCTTGATGCGCTCGAAATCGGCATCCCGGGCGGCGTCGATGCCGGCCAACACTCGCTCCAGGTTGCCCTTGCGGGTGACCTCGGCGAAACGGTCTGGGTCCAGGGTATCCAGGCTGATGTTGAGGCGCTGCAGGCCATTGCCAGACATCACCTGGGCGAACTTGGTCAGTCGCGAGCCATTGGTGGTCATGGACAGGTCCTTCAGACCCGGCAGCTTGGACAACTTGCGCACCAGCACACTCAGGTCGGTGCGCACCAGGGGCTCTCCACCGGTGAGGCGAATCCGCTCGACGCCCAGTTCGGTGAAGGCCTGGGCGATAACGCTCAGCTCCTCCAGGGTCAGAACATCATCCCGCTTGAGGAACTTGGGGTTCTCGTCCATGCAGTAGACGCAGCGGAAGTCGCAGCGGTCGGTGACCGACAGCCGCAGGTAATCGATCTTACGGCCAAAGCCGTCCATCAGGCTCATGGGTTGCTCCCGTTACAGCAGATCGGCGAAGGGCTGAACCCAAACCGTCTCGCCAGCGCTGACGTTGCCCTGGCACTCTTCAATAATAATCAGGCAGTTGCCTTGAACCATTGAGCTCAGGATCCCTGAGCCCTGGGCGCCGGTGGTGGTCACCGTCAATTCACCCAGGTTGTTCAGTTGCATGATGCCGCGCTGGAACTCGGTGCGGCCCTGCTTGGAGCGCATCGGCTCACCAGCGGTGGCGCGCATCATCTGCGGTTTCCAGTTGGGCTCGCCCATCATCTTGCGCAGGGCGGGCTGGACAAACTGCATAAAGGAGACCATCACCGCCACCGGGTTGCCGGGCAGACCGAACAGCAGGGTGTCCTTGATCTTGCCGAATGCCAAAGGACGACCGGGGCGCATGGCGATCTTCCAGAAGTCGATGTGACCCAGGCGCTCCATCACCGGCTTGATGAAGTCGGCGTCGCCAACGGAGACACCACCAGAGGTGATCACTACGTCCGCCTGCTCGCTGGCGGCCTGCAGCGCGTCGGCCATCGCTTCTTCGGTGTCTTCCAGAATGCCCAGGTCCACCACTTCGCAGCCCAGCTTGGCCAGCATCCCCTGGATGGTGAAGCGGTTGGAGTCGAAGATGCAGTTGGGCTTCAGGGGCTCGCCGGGCTGACACACTTCGTCGCCGGTGGAGAACACCGCCACCTTAGGCTTGCGGTAGACCGGCAGTTCACCCAGGCCCAGGGAGGCCAGCAGGCCCAGCTCGGCAGGACCGATGTGGTTGCCAGCAGTCAGGGCGGTGGCGCCAACGGCAATGTCTTCGCCGGCCTGACGGATGTTCTGTCCGGTTTCGATGTCACCGTCGAAGCGGACCTGGTCTCCCTCCTGGGTGGCCAGCTCGCGCATGATGACGGTATCCACGCCGGCAGGCAGTGGGGCGCCGGTCATGATCTTCACCGCTTCACCGGACTGAACCTCGGCGTCATAGCCGTGACCGGCCAATACTTCGGCCACCACGGTGAAGCTGTCATGCTGGCCGTCGTTACGGATGGCATACCCATCCATGGCGGAGTTGGTGTGCTGTGGGACATTGACCGGAGAGGCGATGTCTGTGCCCAGTACCCGGTTCTGCGCCTGCAACAGCGGAGTGGCTTCGGTGGTGGTGACCGGCTTCACTTCGCCAAGGATGCGCGCCTGGCCCTGGGCGACGGAGAGCTGCTTGCGTTCCACGTCGTCACAGCCGCAGGTGCCCAGAGGGGCGTAGCCAACCGGTTTCCAGTCGGCGGCAAACTGTTCGATAAAGTCGGCAATGGCATCGACGTCGTTGATGTCCAGCACCGGCAGGGCCAAATCCTCTGGCAACTGGGTGTCGGCGTCTACGGCGATGCCGCGGATGGCGTCATCCTGGGTAAAGACGAAGGGCTTGCCGACCTCGGCGCGGTGCAGCTCCAGCTTGGGCAGGGGCAGTTTCTTGAACCCTTCCACCAGAATCATGTCCACCCGGGTCTGATCGATCATCCCCAGCAGCTCTTTCAGGTCGGGGTCGCCGTCGGTGACCTTTTCCGCCATCAGGGCGCGGCGGATGTGGGAGGCCACCAGCATCTGTTCGGCGCCGGATTTGCGCAGCTCGTAGGAGTCCTTGCCGGGAATGTCGACGTCGAAGTTGTGGTGGGCGTGTTTGATCACGGCCAGCTTCTTGCCACGACGATTGAGCTCTGGGATCAGCTTTTTCAGCAGCGTGGTTTTTCCGGTGCCACTGTAGGCGCAGATGCCCAGTACCGGCACCCGGCAATCCGCCAGAATTTGGTCGACATTCATAGTTACAGATCCTTATTCGCCAGCAGCCGCTGTTCCAGCTCGTCCCGCTGCTCGGCAGTATTGATATTGGCAAAGGCCTCGGCCTGACCGGGGAAGATGACCTTGGTCAGGCGCTTTTGGTTGTACCAAAGCAGAATTTTCCTATCACCGTTGGCCAGAAACTCGTCGATGGAGGGGCCTAAATCCGACTTCATCAGTAGGATAACGGAGTGTTCGCGCTCATCGTCGCAGGCAACGGCGATCTGCGCATCCTCTCTCTGCAACTGATCCAACATTTTGTGAAGCAGGTCACCGGGGAGCATGGGCACATCACAGGGCAGCACCAGCAGATAGGGAGAGTCGCAATGACGCAAGGCAGTGCGCATGCCTGCCATGGGGCCCTGGAACCCCTCCAGTTCGTCGCTGAATACGGGGTGACCCAGCTCGCCATAGGCGTCCTGATTACGGTTGGCGATGATCAGAGTCTGGGCGGCGTCCGCTGCGAAGCGCTGCAGAACGTGGCTGATCATCGGCTTCCCTGCCACGGTCACCAGGCCTTTGTCTTCGCCATCCATGCGGCGGGCCCGGCCCCCGGCCAGCACGGCCAGGGTGATGTTGTTATTGGTAGCTGGCACGGGGGTGTTCCTCGCTGACAGTATGAAACAGGTGGCCATTGTGAATCTGCCATACGTCGTGGCACAGCTTGGTCACCTCTGTGGTCTGGTGGCTGGTGACCATAATGCCGCAGCCTCGCTTCTGCAACTGAGTCACCATGGCGGCCACCACCTCTATGGAGTGCTGGTCCAGGTTGGCGGTGGGTTCATCCAGGAGCAGGATCGCCGGACGCACCACCCAGGCCCGGGCCAGGGCAAGACGCTGACGCTCGCCCCCTGACAGCACCTGGGCGGGGCGATCCACCAGGTGAGTCAGTTCGGCGGCGCGCAGCGCTTCATCGATTCTGGCCTCTTTGTCGCTGCGGTTCATCGGCAGCAGGCTGAGGCTGTAAGCCAGGTTTTGACGGACACTGCCGTCGAACAGGTAGGGGGTCTGATGCAGATAGATGATCTGACCCGCACCCACCTTGAGGCGCCACCAGGGGCCCGGCGCGCCATCGACCCTGCGCTCGCCGCCGTCGGGCTTGCGCAGTCCGGCCAGGGTCTTGAGTAGGGTGGTTTTGCCAGCGCCGTTGGCGCCGCGCAGCCAGATGCTCTGCCCAGCTTCGATGCTGATCTCCTCCGCCTGCAGCAGGGTTCGCCCTTCCACGGCGATCAGAGGATCAATAAGGGAGACCTTAACCACGATGACGATGCTCCTGTTTTCCGCGCAACGCGCTCAGAGAGAAGTTCAGCAACAGCGCCAGGAACACCAGTACCATACCCAGGGCAGCCGCTTGCGCGAACTCCCCTTTGCTGGTTTCCAGGGCGATGGCGGTGGGCATGTTGCGGGTCAGGTTCTGAATGTTTCCCCCCACCAGCATGGAACTGCCCACCTCGGTAATGATACGGCTGAAAGCGGCGATGATGGCCACCATCAGTGGCACTCTGAGTTCATGACACAGGGTCAGAAACGCCCGCAGTTTGGACGCACCCAGGGTTCGGGCGGTTTCCCAGGCACGCCAGTCGCCGCCGGCGAAGGCGGCGTAACTAGTGGAGACCAGTACCGGCGTGGCCAGCATGATCTGACCCATCACCATGGCATTCTGGGTGAACAGCCAGCGGAGATCGCCCATGGGGCCCTGGCGGAACAGCAGAAGGTAGACCATCAGGCCCACCACCACGGTGGGGATCGCCTGCAGAGTCTGGAACAGGGCGATAAAGGTGTGGCGTCCGGGAAAGCGTCCCTGAGCAAGCACAAAACCCGCCATGATGGCGGGTATCAGACTCAGGCCCAGGGCTTTGACCGAGACAGTGAAGGAGACCAGGATGATGCTCCACACCTTGTGATCAAAGCTGAGCAGCAGGCCAACCGCCTGCTGCAGGGTGTCTAGGGTGCTACTCATTCACACTACTTTTTGTAGGTCGCTTTAAACAGCGGCTGACCCTTGATGCGAAAATCATCGATCATCTTCTGACCTTTGTCGCTGATCAGCCAGTCGGAGAAGGCTTTGGCGCCGTCATGATTCAGATCTGGGTACTTCTTGTCATTGATCAGAATCACCTGATAGGGGTTTTGCAGGGTCGCGTCGCCCTCAAACAGCACTTTCAGCTTCAGTTTGTGCATAAAGGCCAGGTAGGTGCCGCGGTCAGCCAGCAGGTAACCCTGCATTTCGTTGGCGGTCAGCAGGGCAGGGCCCATGCCTTGGCCGATGGCGCGATAACCGGCGTACTCATTGGAGACCTTGGCCTTCTTCCACAGGTTCAGCTCCTTCATGTGGGTGCCGGACTCATCGCCACGGGATACGAAGATGGCGTTGGTGTCGTGGATGCGCTTCATGGCATCGGCGATGCCTTTGGCGTGTTTCAGGTCAGCGGGATCGCTGTCGGGGCCCAGGATAATGAAGTCGTTGGCCATGACCTGACGTGGCATGCGACCAAAGCCGTCGTCCACAAACTTGGCTTCGGCGCCTGGGGCGTGGGTCATCACCAGATCCACGTCGCCGTTACGACCATGGCGCAGGGCCTTGCCGGTACCTGTGGCGATCACCTGAATGTGGTAGCCGCTGTCCTGCTCAAAGGCGGGCAGCAGGTAGGCCAGCAGGCCGGAGTTGTCGGTGCTGGTGGTGGTGGCCAGTTTGACATCCTTGGCCGCAAAGGCGCCAAAACTTAGGGTCAGGGCCAACAGGCCGGTGACTATGCGCTTCATCTGATTCTCCGTTTTTTTTGGGTATGGCAAATTCTTTTATATGAACAGCAATTTAGATGCCAACTTGGATTCCTCGAAAACCTTGACCTGTCTCACAGGATTTTGCTGGTCAACTAGGTCAAAATGACACACCCTTTTAGCGGGCACGGCCAAAATGGCCTAGCCTGGGACAAATTGGCTCCATATCAATCGGACAATGCTGCGCCATGAACAACGATGATGTGCTACAAACCCCAGCCCTGTCGGTTCTGATCGTCGACGATGAACCCGGCATGCGCTCTTTCCTGAAAAAGGCCCTTTCCAAGCGCTTCGCCCTGGTGGAAACCGCCGGCAGTGTCGAAGACGCCGAACGACTGCGAAGCCGATGTCATTTCGATCTGCTGGTGGTGGACATTCGCCTGCCGGGCCGAGACGGCATCGAATGGAACGAAGCCCTGGATCCGGGCAGCCGCCGCTCCGACATCATCTTTATGACTGGCTATGCCGATATGGAGACCGCCATCCGCGCCTTGAGGGCCGGTGCCGCCGATTTCATCATGAAGCCCTTCCATCTGGAGCAGATGATGCAGGCCGTTGACCGCTGCCTGGAACGACGACTGCTGCGCCGGGAGAACCTGCTGCTGAAGCGGGAGGTGAAACAGAGCCAGATCGGTGACGACACTCTGATCGGGGTCAGCGATGCCATGACCCAGGTGAAAGAGGTGATTGACCGGGTGGCCCCGACCAACTCCGTGGTGTTGATTGAGGGGGAGTCCGGTACAGGTAAGGAGCTGGTGGCCCGCCTGCTGCACAAGAAGTCAGGCCGCAGTGGCCCTTTTGTGCCGGTGAACTGCGGTGCCATCGCCCCGGAGCTGCTGGAGAGCGAACTCTTTGGTCACGTGGCCGGCGCCTTCACCGGTGCCCGCAGTGCCCGTGAGGGGCTGTTCAGCTTTGCCAGTGGCGGCACCATCTTCCTGGATGAGATTGGTGAGATGCCCCTGCAGATGCAGACCGCCCTGCTTCGGGTGCTGGAGCAGCGCGCCATTCGCCCCGTGGGATCCGAAAAGGAGACCCCGGTGGATGTGCGGGTGATTGCCGCCACCAACCGCGAGCTGATGGATGAGGTGAAGGAGGGGCGTTTCCGCCGTGACCTCTATTATCGTCTTAATGTCTTGAATGTGCGCATCCCGGCCCTGCGTGAGCGCCAGGATGACATCGTCGAGCTGGTGCACCACTTTACCCGGCAACTGTCGTCTGAGCTGGGCCTCAAGGAGGTCAGCTGGAGCCATGAGGATCTGGAACTGATGACCCGCCATGACTGGCCGGGCAACATCCGTGAGCTGCGCAACCTGGTGGAGCGCTGCCTGCTCCTGGGTAAGCCGCCGGTGGAGTACTGGCGCCAGCAGATCGCCCCGGAGAACCCTCAGGCTGACGTCACTCAGTCCGGCTACCCGGATGAGATGCCGCTGAAAGAGGTGGAACGCATGCACGTGATGCAGGTGGTGGACAGCCAACAGGGCAACAAGTCTGCCGCTGCGCGGGTGCTGGGCGTGTCTCGCAAAACCCTGGACCGTAAATTCAAAGAGTGGGGCCTGCAGGAGTGATCTTCTCCTATTGGCGTAAGCGTTTCGAAGGAGACGTTCGCCTGTTGACCAGCACGGTGCGTTATCGCCTGCTGGTGCTGATGTTGCTGCCTGTGTTGCTGACTCTGGCCAGCCTGGTGTTCATCACCATCTACTGGAACGTCTCCTACACCGGCAGCCAGCTGTTCATGAAGGTGCGTGCCGACCTGGGGGTGGCCCAGGGGGTGATCCTCGAACAGCTCAACGATCAGGAGCAGGTGATCTCCCAGGTACAGAGCGCCTGGCAGCTAAAGAGCCTGCTTTCCGCCCAGGATTCCCATAATGTGGCCATCAACCGGCTGCTGGAGAAGAGTCGGGAGGACCTCAGCCTGGACTTCCTGCGGCTGCTGACCCTGGAACAGGTGTTGCTGGACCCAAGGCTGTCCAAGCTGGTGCCTGCCGATGGTGAACGGGCTCGCTCAGGCATCCAGGTGTTGCAGAAGCCGGAGCTGGCCTCCCTCGGGCCGGTACTGGCCCGTCGTGCCGAGATGCCCATCTTGTCCACCCCCATGTCCGCCTCCAGTACAGGTGGCATGGAGAGCCGTGGCATGGTGATGCGCACCCTGCTCAAGGTGAAGGCCACCAGTGGTGAAGTGGTGGGCTACCTGGATGGCGGGGTGCTGCTCAACCGCAACCAGACCCTGGTGGACAACATCCGGGACCTGCTTTACGCCCCTGGCACCCTGCCTCAGGATGCCATAGGCACCGTGACCCTGTTCCTGGACAGTGTGCGTATCAGCACCAACGTGCCCGGTAGCCGAGAAGGCGAACAGCGGGCCATCGGCTCCCTGGTTTCAGACCAGGTGCGGATGAAGGTGCTGGATAAGGGCCAGGTGTGGATCGATCGTGCCTTCGTGTACGACGACTGGTACATCTCGGCCTATGCCCCACTCTACGATGTGGATGGCAAGCGCATCGGCATGCTCTACACCGGCTTTACCGAAGCCCCCTTTATTCACAACTATCTGCTGAACATCCTGGAACTGGGTTTCATCCTGATGGTGGTGCTCTCCCTCTCCGGCCTTGCGGTGTACAAGGGGGCCACCGGCCTGCTGAAACCCCTGGACCGCATCCATACCGTGGTTCGGGACATGCAGGAGGGCAAGGAGCGACGCATCGGCAACCTGGGGCTGGACCCGGACAACGAACTGTCTCAGCTGGCGCGACAATTTGACCGTATGCTGGATCTGCTGCAGCAGCGAAACCGTCAGATTAAGGCGGCGGCGGAGCAGCTGGAGTTTAAGGTGGAGGAGCGCACCCGCAGCCTCAAGCTGCGTACCCGGGAGCTGAAGGAGAACCTGCAGCTGCTCGAGGAGACCCGGGCACAGATGGTCACCAACGAAAAGCTGGTGGCCCTGGGTGAGCTCACTGCCGGCATCGCCCATGAGATCAACAACCCCACCGCAGTGATCCTGGGCAACATGGAGCTGATGAAATTCGAACTGGGAGACCGGGCCGAAGATGTGGAGGAGGAGATCGAGCTGGTGCTGCAACAGGTGCAGCGCATCAAGGCGATCATCCAGTCCCTGCTGCAATACGCCCGTCCCGGTGACTTCGACGCTCCCTTGGAGCGCCAGCCCATCAACCCCATCGTCGACGAGATGCGGGTGCTGGTGCGCCACTCCATCGAGAAGCGGGCCATCGATGTGGCCCTGGATACTCAGGCCAGCGCCGAGGTGGTGGTCAACCGGCAGCAACTGCTGCAGGTGCTGATCAACCTGGTAATCAACGCCAGTCATGCCATGGAGGAGCGCGGGCAGATTCGGGTGAGCACTCGTGACTGGTTGGATGAAGAGGGTCGGGTGAAAGGGGTGCAGATGGCGGTGTCCGACGATGGCTGCGGCATCGACCCTGAGCTGCTGCCCAGAATTTTCGATCCCTTCTTTACCACCCGCAAGACGGGGACAGGTCTGGGGCTGGCCCTCTCCTACGGCATCATCCGCCGCTTCGGAGGCCAGATTGAGGTGGACTCCACCAAGGGGGTCGGGACCACTTTCACCATCAATTTGCCCAAGGAGGCGCCTTCGGAGGAGGAGGAGACTCAGTCCATCAGCCTTCGAGGACTGCAATAGCGGATAAACAAAAAGGGCGCCCACAGGGCGCCCTTTTCAGATCGGTTCAGCCTTAGCTCGGACTCCAGATGATGCGGCCACAGCCGGAGAGGTCGTAACCACCCAGGCGCTGGGCGAAGGCCAGGGTATCCGGGGTCTGCATCAGCTCAAACAGCTGTTGCAGCAGGTAGCGGAAGTAAACCCCCTGGGGCATCACCAGGTCGAAGGATTCCTTGCCCAGGGGCACAAACGCCAGGCCAAACTCACCGGCGATCCCCTGGCAGCCCATGCCAAATTCCGCCTCGTTGCGGGCGATCATGCCCGCCAGTTCACGCTCACTATAAGCGGTGCTGACCACATTGATGTCTGTGGTGGTGCGGTGCATCTTGGTGAGCCAGTTGTCGAAGTGGTGACGGGCGCCGGCACCCTCCTGGCGGGCAACCCAGCGGTAGCGCAGGGCCAGAGTCTCGCCCAAGTCGTGGCACAGGTGCTGATGGTCACTGCGCATCATCAGGCCATAGTCCCGGCTGCAGGCGTGGACCATGACCCACTGTTTGAACTGAGGGTGGCGCTTGAGCAGGGCGGTGTGGCGCAGGTCCCGCTCCGCCTCGTCTCCCCAGTGCATGGCGCAGACATCCGCATGGCCCCGGGCCAGTTGGTTCAGGCCCAGCTTGGAGCCGGTGGAGCAGTAGTTCACCAGCCCGGCGGACTCGATGCGGCGCCCCAGGCGGTTGATCACCCACTGCAGCAAGGGGTCGTCGCTGCCGGTGATGATCAGTCGGTCGGAGAGCATGCCAAAGTGGCAGGACTCCATCACCCAGCGATCGATCATTGGCTTGGGGAACAGCCATTTGCCGGTCACCTTGGTGCCGGGCAACTGCTGCTCGTTGGCCATGGCGTACACCTTTTTCTCGTTCAGGTCGAGATACTCGGCAACCTCCTTGGCGTTCATAAACAGGTTTTCGCGTTCCGTCGTCATGCAGGGACCTCATCGAATTCTATGGTTTCAGCGCCGTTGTAGACCAGGAAGTGGCGCCCCTTGGCCCGGGAGACCAGGGTGATGCCCAGCTTCTGTGCCAGCTCCAGCCCCATCTCGGTAATGCCGGAGCGGGAGACCAGCACTGGAATGCCCATCTTCGCCACCTTGATCACCATCTCCGAGGTCAGACGGCCTGTGGTGTAGAAGATCAGGTCGTCGCCGGACTGGCGCTTGAGAAACAGCTCCCCCGCCAGGGTGTCTACGGCGTTATGGCGGCCGATGTCCTCTACGAAGGAGAGGATCTCGGTCTGCTGGCAGACACCGCAACCGTGCACGGCTCCCGCGTTCTTGTAGGTTTCGTTGTACTCACCGAGATTCTTCAGCAGACCGTAGATGGTGGATTGCTTCAGGCTGGGCACCTTTAGGCGGATGTTGTCCACATCGGCCATGAAGCTGCCAAACACCGAGCCCTGGCCGCATCCCGAGGTCACGGTCTTTTCGCTCAGCTTCTCCTGCAGCCCCTCGATGGACTCGCTGGTGATCACCGCGGCGGAGCTGACGGACCAGTCGACGATTACCGACTCCACCTTGTCCACGTCGCTGATGAAGCCCTGGTTCTTAAGGTAACCCAGGGCCAGCTTCTCGGGCCGGGCGCCCAGGGTCATCAGGGTCACTATGGGTTGCCAGTTGAGGTAGAGGGTCAGGGGCCGCTCACAGGCGATCTGCTTCTCCAGGCGCTGGCCGGTGGCATCGATGGCCTCCACCGTCTTGGTCAACGGGGCATCGGTGTCGGTTCGACTGAATTGGGGCATAGAGGTTCTTCTGTTCAAGGGGATCTACAAACTCTAGTGATTTGTTAGCAAAAACTGTTCCAGCATTTAGGGGCTTGGGGGGCCCAACTCTGTGAATGGGGTCACCCCATTTTGACCAGTTTGACCCAACACTCTGACCCGGTTGGGACAAAATGTCCTTTCAGACTGTGGGGATGTGATCATTCTCACGCATTCGCCCCCATTTTGCGTTGGAACGTTTTTTGCAGCCTCTGGAGCACACTTAAGTGCGGAACAGCCATCACAGGGCGAGGAACCGATGCAACGAACCGAAAACATCTGGCCGCTTCAGGTCAAGCTGAAATCCGAACAGGTCACCATGGGCCGCTGGAGCGAGACCCGCTGGTCTGTGGATGCGCTGCTTCCCGGCGATGCCGAGCAGGTCGAGGGTGCCACCCTGGTGGGACTGGAGCTGCACCTGGATGAGCGTGCCAACTACCGCCTCAACCTGGACCTGGATAATCCTCTGCTGTTTGTGGTGTGCGACGAAGATGAATCGGGCCAGCCCATCCCCATGCTGGTGACCGCCAACCAGAATATCGCCGCCGGCTGCCTGGAGAGCGATCAGCCGGTGTTTACCTATCCGCTGCCCAAGGCGGTGGGGTGTTGGATTGAAGCCTTTATTACCCGACACGGTGAGCAGCAGATCTGCGCCCATCGCCGCAAGCACATCGATGTGCGCGGAGAGATGAAAGAGCGCCGGGAGAAACGCCATGACCGACCCTAAGCCTGGCCTGCTCTCACGTTGGCAACAGCGACTGACCAAGGTCAAGGAGGAGCAGGAGGAGGAGCGCCTGGCCCAGGAACAGGCAGCGGAAGAGCAGGCCGCCAAAGAGCAGGCTCTGGCCCGGGAGGCGGAAGAGGCGGCCGACGAAGAGGTTTCGTCTGAGGAGACGGAAGCCAGCTCCGAAGAGGAGGCCGAAGCGCTGCCGGACCCGGATGCCATCGAGGAGGGGGGCAGTTTCGCCGCGTTTCTGAAGGAGGGGGTCGACCCCACCAAGAAGCGTGATGCCTTGCGGGCCTTGTGGAGTCAGCCTCAATACAACATCACCGACGGCATGGCGGAGTACGCCCTGGATTACAGCGATCAGCCCAAGCTCAGTGCTCAGGTGGCCAAAGAGGTGGCCACTCAGGTGTTCCGGCATCTGGATAAGGCGCTGGAGGAGGAGCGTCGCCGTGAAGCCCTGGCGAAGGCCGAGCAGGAATCCGGCGAAGGCGAAGAAAACCAGCCAGAATTACCCGGTGCCGACGGGGAGCAGGGACATCTTGACCCAGAGGTCGAACAGGATGACCCAACTCAGCAGAGCTGACCGGGTTTGAAGTCAGCCTCTGAGGTGAGTTGTTGGTACAGCCTTTGCTGATCAACGGAATAAAAAAGAATCCATAGTCACGACCACCCGGCACAGACACAGGGTGGCGATGGCAACAAAGAAACAGGAACGCACAGTGAGCAATACCCAATACGCCGAACAGGCGCTGGCTCAGGTCCAGATGCTGGAGAACCTGATCCCGCAAACGGTTACCTACACTACCGCCGGCCACCTTCTGATTCTCGGGCCGGAGGACGCCATTCGCCTGGCTGCCGCCGACCTCGACGGCATGGCCTCCGTGACTCTGGTGGCCACCGACCCCATCACCAGCCAGGATGAAGACCACCTGGCCAGGGTGATGGATGCGGTGGAGCGCACCGAGAGCCTGCCCAGCTACTACAGCAAGCAGGTTCGCGTGAAAGGCTTCCTGGGTCAGTACCAGGCTTTCATCAAGGAGAGTGACAAGGAGCTGGAACTGGCGCCCGCTGCGGTACGCCGTCCCCACTACGATCTGGTGCTGGACCTGGGGCAGAGCCCCAGCCTGACTCTGGAGCTGTTGCCTCCGGGCTACTTCCACGTGGGTGACGATGCCAACAAGCTGGCGGCGGCCCTGTCCCAACTGCCTGAACTGGTGGGGGAGTTTTCCAAGCCCCGCTATGTGAAGATCAATGCGGACATCTGTGCTCACCATGGCAGTGGCATCAATGGCTGCACCCGCTGCCTGAACTTCTGCCCTGCCGATGCCATCGCCAGCGTCGACAACCAGATCGTGGTGGATCACAACCTCTGTCACGGTGCAGGCAGCTGTGCCAACGCCTGCCCTACTGGCGCCATCAGCTATGACCAGCCAGCACCGGCCACCCTGCAGGATTACCTGAAGCGACTGATCACCCGTTACGTCGAGTTGGCGGACACCCGTCCTGTGGTGCTGCTCCATGACGCCAGTGCCGGCGAAGAGGCACTGAAGCAGATGCAGGCGCAGGCGCTGCCAGGAGAGGTGCTGCCCGTCGCCCTGGAGGAGATCGCCGTTGCCGCTACAGACAGCTGGTTCTCCGCCCTGGCCTGGGGCGCACGCCAGGTGGTGGTGTTGACCACCGACGTGACCCCGCCCACCCTGATGGCGCTGATGACCCGGGAACAGGCACTGGCCGCCCAACTGTTGGAAGCCATCGATCTGCCCGGCCGTATCGAGCTGATGAGTGTGGAGCAACTGCCGCAGCTGGCGGCCAAGGTGGCTGAGTCTGCCCAGTGGCCCGAACTGGCCATCGCCGCTTACCCGGCCAGCTTGGCCAAGCGCGATGCCTTCTACAACGGTCTGGATCACCTCAATGGCTGTGCCGCAGACAACCAGGACACCCTGACCATTCCACACCTGCCCTACGGCAAGGTGGTGGTGGACACCGACAAGTGCACCCTGTGTCAGAGCTGCTCCGCCCTGTGTCCGCCCCGCGCCCTGACCGACGGCGGTGACATGCCGGCCCTCAACTTTACCGAGCAGTCCTGTGTCCAGTGCGGTCTGTGTGAGCAGGCCTGTCCTGAAAAGGCCATTACCCTCACCAGCCAGGTGACCCTGGACCGGGAGGTGCGTCAGCAACCCCGGGTACTGCATGAGGAGCCACCTTTTGAATGTATCCGCTGTGGCAAGGCGTTTGCCACCGCCGCGGTGATCAACAAGATCACCGCCCAGATGCAGAACCACACCGCCTTCGCCGGCGATGCCATCAAGCGTATTCAGATGTGTGAAGACTGTAGGGTCAAAGACATGTTTGAAGACATCCTGAACGATCCTGAGAAGCAACTGCGCGTTTAAACAGAGGTAATCATGACAGAACAACAGCAAAATCGAGTGGTGCCTGAGTTGCAACAGTTCCGCGCCGACATCTACCAGTTGCTGGCGGCCCTGCTGCGCAGCGCCCCCTCCCAGGATCTGATGGAGTTCCTCAGCCAGCTTGAGGTGAGCAGCGACGAAGATGGCGAGATGGTGCGTGCCTGGAGCGGTCTGAAGCTGGCCGCCCAGACCTACAGCGTCGAAAGCGTCACTCAGGAGTACACCGACCTGTTTATCGGCCTGGGCCATGGCGAGGTGATCCCTTACGCCAGCTGGTACATGACCGGCACCCTGATGGACACCCAACTGGTGCAGCTGCGTCAGGACCTGGCCCGTCTGGGTTTTGCCCGGGAGGAGCAGGTGAAGGAACCGGAGGATCACATCGCCGCCATCTGCGAAGTGATGGCGGTGCTGCTGCTGGAGACCCCCCAGCACGTGCAGTTGAGCTTCTGGAACAAACATCTGAAGCCCTGGGCGGGTCGCCTCTGGAGCGATCTGGCCAACGCCAAGGCGGCCGCTTTCTACGCGGCGGTAGCCCACCTGGCGGAACAGTTCTTTACCCAGGAAGCGGATGAGTTTGCCGCCCTGACCCTGGATACCCCGGTTCAGGAGGGCAGTATCTAACCGAAACGGTGGGCGTGGCTGGTCTACACTTCTAGCCACTCCCTGAAGTCCGGAGTACCCGGCGGTGGGGCAGCCTGATGTCGCCCCACCTTAATCCATTAACACCTTGGAGGTGTTATGAAAGACAGGCAAACCCAGCAACAGCGGCGCGCCCTGCTTAAGGCTTTCGGCCTGGGAGCGGGCACCCTGGCACTGGCCAGTGGCAGCGCCAAGGCGGCACTGACGTCGTCTCCTACCCAAGAAGCGCAATCCGACACCCGGTTCAGGGTGACGGCTCATGTTCAAACCTACTACCAGACCCTAAAGGACTGAGGGAGGCTCGAGTATGAAACTGATGCGCAAACTTCACGCCGACGCTCCCGCTTGCGAGTCGGTCTCGCTGGGGCTGAATCGACGTCAGTTCCTTAAGCAGGCGGGTATCGCCTCCGGTGGCATCGCCGCGGCCTCCATGCTGGGCTCCGGCATGATCCGTAAAGCTCAGGCGGTCACCACGGCCAAAGGACCGGTGGAAACCAAGCGGACCATCTGCACCCACTGCTCTGTGGGCTGCGGTATCTATGCCGAGGTCAGCAGCGGCGTCTGGACCGGTCATGAACCCGCCTTTGACCACCCCATCAATCGGGGTGCCCACTGCGCCAAGGGCGCCTCTGTGGTTCACCACACCCACAGTGAAAAGCGGGTGAAATACCCCATGAAGCTGGAGGGAGGAAAATGGAAGAAACTCACCTGGGAGGAAGCGATTAACCAGGTGGGGGATCTGATGCTCAAGATCCGTCAGGAGTCCGGCCCGGATGCCCTGTTCTTTATGGGCAGCGCCAAGTTCTCCAACGAGCAATGTTATCTTTACCGCAAGTTCGCCGCCATGTGGGGCACCAACAACATCGATCACTCGGCGCGGATCTGTCACTCCACCACGGTAGCCGGTGTGGCCAACACCTGGGGCTACGGGGCGATGACCAACTCTTACAACGACATGCATCACTGTAAGAGCATGCTGTTTATCGGCTCCAACCCCGCCGAAGCGCACCCGGTCTCCCTACAGCACGTGCTGGTGGGTAAAGAGCGCGGCGCCAAGATGATCGTGGTCGATCCCAGGTTCACCCGTACCGCGGCCCACGCCGATGAGTACGTGCACATCCGCCCGGGTACCGACATCCCCTTCATCTATGGCCTGCTGTGGCACATCTTCGAAAATGGCTGGGAGGACCAGGATTTCATCGATCGCCGGGTCTGGGCCATGGACGAGATCAAGGCCGAGGTGAAGAACTATCCGCCGGACGAGGTGGCGGACATCACCGGGGTCACCGGTGAACAGATGAAGCGCGTGGCCAAGACCCTGGCCGAGCACCGTCCCGGCACCATTGTCTGGTGCATGGGGGGAACCCAGCACACTGTCGGTAACGCCAATACCCGTGCTTACTGCATCCTGCAGCTGGCTCTGGGCAACATGGGCACCTCCGGCGGCGGCGCCAACATCTTCCGCGGTCATGACAACGTACAGGGCGCCACCGACCTGGGGCTGCTGTTTGACAACCTCCCCGGCTACTACGGCCTCTCCGAAGGGGCTTGGAAGCACTGGTCCAGGGTATGGGAACTGGATTATGACTGGGTGAAGAGCCGCTTCGATCAGGGCGAATACCTGGGTAAGAAACCGATGACCACCCCGGGCATCCCCTGTTCCCGTTGGCACGACGGCGTGATGGAGGATCCGGCTAAGCTGGGTCAGAAAGACAACATCCGCATGGCTTTCTACTGGGGACAGTCGGTGAACACCGAGACCCGCGGACGAGATGTGCGTAAGGCCCTCGATAAGATGGATGCGGTGGTGGTGGTGGATCCCTATCCCACCATGGCGGCGGTAATGCATACCCGTAAGGACAATGTGTTCCTGTTGCCAGCCTGCACCCAGTTCGAGACTTATGGTTCGGTGACCGCCTCCAATCGTTCCATTCAGTGGCGCGACAAGGTAGTAGAACCGGTATTCGAGTCCAAGCCCGATCAGGAGATCATGTATCTGCTGGCCAAGAAGCTGGGTTTCGGCGACCAGTTCTGTAAGAACATCAAGGTCAACAACAACGAGCCTCTGGTGGAAGACGTGACCCGGGAGTGGAACCGGGGCATGTGGACCATCGGCATGACCGGCCAGTCGCCAGAGCGACTGAAGATGCACCAGATGAACTGGGGCACCTTCGAGTTCGAAGACCTGTCTGCTCGCGGCGGTCCCGCCAAGGGCGAAACCTATGGCCTGCCCTGGCCCTGTTGGGGCACTCCGGAGCTTGGACATCCGGGTTCCCACATCCTCTACGACACCTCCAAGCACATCATGGAGGGGGGCGGTAACTTCCGTGCCCGTTTCGGTGTGGAGTATGAGGGACAGAACCTGCTGGCTAACGACCCGGGTTCCAAGGGCAACGAGTTGGGTGGCGGCCACCCTGAGTTCAACGACCAGATGCTCAAGCAGTTGGGCTGGTGGAGCGAGCTGACCACCGAGGAGCAGCAGGCGGCCGAAGGACGCAACTGGAAGACCGACCTTTCCGGTGGCATTCAGCGAGTGGCCATGGCCCATGGTTGTATCCCCTACGGCAACGCCAGGGCCCGATGCAAGGTATGGACCTTCCCGGATCCCGTGCCTATCCACCGTGAGCCCCTGTATACCCCAAGACGGGATCTGGCGCTGAAGTACCCCAACCTGGATGACCGCCAGGTGCACCGTCTGCCTACCCTGTACAAGTCGATTCAGGAGAAGGTGATTCGCGAAAATCTGGACAAGAAGTTCCCGTTGATCGTGACTACCGGACGACTGGTTGAGTACGAGGGTGGTGGTGAGGAAACCCGTTCCAACCCCTGGCTGGCGGAACTGCAGCAGACCATGTTCGTCGAGATGAACCCGGCGGATGCGGCGGACCGCGGCATCAGGGAGGGGGATGCGGTGACCCTGCACAGCCCGGAAGGCCCTGTGATTGAGATTGTCGCCATGATCACCGAGCGGGTGATACCGGGTGAGTGCTTCATGCCCTATCACTTCGCCGGCATCTTCGAAGGCGAAAGTCTGGTTCCAAGATACCCTGAGGGCACAGTGCCCTATATCCAGGGTGAGTCTGCCAACACCGCCATGACCTATGGTTATGATCCGGTGACCCAGATGCAGGAAACCAAGGTGTCCATCTGCCAGATCAACAGGGCATAAGGAGGCTCCATGGCAACGATGAAATTCCTCTGCGACACCAAACGCTGCATCGAGTGTAACGGTTGTGTGGTCGCCTGTAAGAGTAAGAACGACTCCGCCCTGGAGTGGGGCATCCAGCGTCGTCGGGTGGTGACCATCAATGATGGTCAGGTAGGCAAGGAGGCCTCCATCTCGGTGGCCTGCATGCACTGCTCAGACGCCCCCTGCATGGCGGTGTGTCCGGCGGACTGCTTCGAGCGCACCGCCGACGGCATCGTCCGTCACTCCAAGGATAAGTGCATCGGTTGCGGATACTGCTTCTACGCCTGCCCCTTTGGCGCGCCGCAGTTCCCGAAGCAGTCGGTGTTCGGCTCCAAGGGCAAGATGGACAAGTGCACCTATTGCGCCGGTGGCCCCGACGCCGAGCCTGGTTCGGCCAAGGAACTGGAGCTCTATGGTGTCAACCGCATCGCCGAGGGCAAGCTGCCCTTCTGCGCCGAGGTGTGCTCCACCAAGTCACTGTTGGCCGGTGATGCCGAGACCATCTCCGAGATCTTCCGCCAAAGGGTGGCAGTTCGAGGAGCATCGGAAGCGGGCTGGGACAGCTAAGGAGGTCGCAATGAGAAGCAATAATCTGTTGCGCCTGTTGTGCTGGCCTCTGCTTGCCCTGGTATTGAGTGCGGGGGCGTATGCCTCCACACCCGATGCCGAGGAGCAGGCGGGCAGGGCGCTGATGGCGGCTCAGGCGGCGGAGCTGCAGGCTGCACAAGCGGCCAATGAGCCGGATCCCCTGTGGACCCAGGTTCGTGCCGGTGAGTCCGGGCGCACCACCGCCCAGGGGCCTTTCGCCGGGCAACTGATCAACGCCTACGATCCTTCGTTGGTGTCCACCCGCAGTGATACCACCGCGCCTGCATTGGCGGCGGCACTGTTTGGGGTGTTCGTGATCTTTGCCCTGTTCGTGTTGGTGAACGGTCCCTCGCGGCTCAGTGCCGGGTTCTCCAATGTCATGGTGAAACGTTGGCCCAAGACTGACGTTTTCATCCACTGGCTGATGGCGATCCCCTGCTTGCTGCTGATCATCACCGGGCTGATGCTGTTGGCAGGCCGCTATGTGTTTGGTGCCTGGTTGGGGCCGGATGCGGTGGCCGCCATGGCCGCCATGGCCAAGCCGATCCACGACTATATGGCGATACCCTTTGCCATCGGCGCCATACTGGCGATGTTGCGCTGGATGAAGCACAACGTTCCCGCCGGTTATGACCTCAAGTGGTTCACCACAGTGGGCGGCTACCTCAACTTCGGGCCTTTCAAGGATGCTCACCCGGATGCGGGGTTCTCCAACGCCGGCGAGAAGTTGTGGTTCTGGTGTTTCACCCTCTTCGGGCTGATCATCATCGGTTCGGGTGTGGTGATGTTGTTCCCGGACCTGGTTGAGCCGACCCGCAGTGGCAGTCTATTGGCGATCACTCTCCACGGCCTCAGTGCCATCATCCTGACCGGCTTTACCGTGGTGCACATCTTCATGGCCACTGTGATGTCGGAAGGGGGGATGGAGTGCATGGTCTCTGGCTACTGTGACGAGAACTGGGCCAAGCAGCACCACAATGTCTGGTACGACGAAATCAAAGCGGAGGGCTCCATAGAGTACCGCTCCTGAAAACGTTACTGTGAGCGCGGTGCTGAGCAGCACCAGCAATGTGTTCCGGTCGACGAAATCAAAGCGGAGGGCTCCATAGAGTACCGCTCCTGAAAACGTTACTGTGAGCGCGGTGCTGAGCAGCACCAGCAATGTGTTCCGGTCGACGAAATCAAGGCGGAGGGTTCCATCGAGTACCGCTCCTGAAAACGCGACTGTGAGCGCGGTGCTGAGCAGCACCAGCAACGTGTTCCGGTCGACGCAATCAAGGCGGAGGGCTCTATCGAGTACCGCTGTTGTAAACGCGACTGTGAGCGCGGTGCTGAGCAGCACCAGCAACGTGTTCCGGTCGACGAAATAAAGGCGGAGGGCTCCATCGAGTACCGCTGTTGTAAACGCGACTGTGAGCGCGGTGCTGAGCAGCACCAGCAACGTGTTCCGGTCGACGAAATAAAGGCGGAGGGCTCCATCGAGTACCGCTCTTGATTTTCTGTGTGCCATGGCACTGATTTAAAGGCCCCAAAAGGGGCCTTTTCCTTTTGCAGCTTGAATAGGGGAGGGAAAGGTCGTTCAACCTTCCGAATTCTGTTGCGGTCACCTCAGCTCAGGGGGGAATTGCTGTGCAAAAATTGAGCAAACAGTTCGATCCAGGCCACTTTTTTTACCCCTTTTCGGGGATTATTTTTCACTTGCTGGCGGAAAAAGTCTGACTCAAAGCCCGCTGACATAACCATACCTATAGCGGGGATATCCCCCACTTGTCCCACTCTGACCCAATGATCACAAGTTGATAACATTCGCGGTCAATATGTCCCAATGCGTATGATTTTTCTCGGAAAATCAGAGCGAACCAAAGTTGATTTGAATCACGTTTTCCCTCTTGGGTGCTGGCATAATCGGCGGTGCTAATGTGAGCAAACTCAAAAAATGGGTTGGAGCGTGATGGCGCAGTGACTGGTTCTCACGGACCGAGGAGCCTGATCTCATTCAGCCCCGCCTACCTAGAAAGAGGTAACAAATGACCAACAAAACCCAGCAGGCGCGCCGAGCGTTTCTGAAGAACCTGGGAATGGGCACCGTCGCTGCAGGCGCAGCGGTAGCGGTAACCAGCACCCAGGCGGTCGCTGCCACCGAAGAGAAGCGCGCGGAGTCCGATAAGGCCTACCGTGAAACCGACCATGTCCGCAGCTACTACGCCAGCCTGCGCGGCCAATAAGTGAGGTTTTCGATGAAACTGGAACGTCAATCCAAGGTTGTGGCGGCCGAGAAGAAGGTCGGACTGGGCCTTAACCGTCGTCAATTCCTGAAGAATGCCGGTGTGACCACCGGAGGCATCGCCGCTGCGTCCATGCTGGGTGCCGGCATGATCCGTAAGGCTGAAGCGTCTCAAAGCGTTGATCCCAGCGCCCCTATCGAAGTGAAGCGTACCATCTGTTCCCACTGCTCTGTGGGTTGTGGTATCTACGCCGAAGTACAGAACGGTGTATGGACCGGTCAGGAGCCTGCCTTCGACCACCCCATCAACCGCGGCGGCCACTGCGCCAAGGGTGCCTCCATCCGTCACCACGGCCACAGCGAGAAGCGGGTTAAGTACCCCATGAAGCTGGAAGGCGGTAAGTGGAAGAAACTGTCCTGGGATCAGGCGATCAATGAGATCGGTGACCTGATGCTGAAGATTCGTGAAGAGTCTGGTCCAGACGCCCTGTTCTTCATGGGCTCCGCCAAGTTCTCCAACGAACAATGTTACATGTACCGTAAGTTTGCGGCCATGTGGGGCACCAACAACATCGACCACTCTGCCCGTATCTGTCACTCCACCACGGTAGCCGGCGTAGCCAACACCTGGGGTTACGGTGCGATGACCAACTCTTACAACGATATGCACAATTGTAAGAGCATGATCTTCATCGGCTCCAACCCTGCCGAAGCGCACCCTGTCGCGATGCAGCACATCCTGACCGGTAAAGAGCGCGGCGCCAAGATGATCGTTGTCGACCCAAGATTCACCCGTACTGCGGCCCACGCCGACGAGTACGTGCACATCCGTCCTGGTACCGACATCCCCTTCATCTACGGCCTGCTGTGGCACATCTTCGAGAATGGTTGGGAAGATCCTGATTTCATCCGTCGCCGCGTATACGGCATGGAGATGATCCGTGATGAGGTGAAGAACTACCACCCTGCCGAAGTAGAGAACATCACCGGCGTAACCGGTGAGCAGATGAAGCGTGTAGCCAAGACTCTGGCTGAGCACCGTCCCGGCACCATCGTATGGTGTATGGGTGGTACCCAGCACACCGTAGGTAACGCCAACACCCGTGCTTACTGCATCCTGCAGCTGGCCCTGGGTAACATGGGTACCTCCGGCGGCGGCGCCAACATCTTCCGTGGTCACGACAACGTACAGGGCGCCACCGATATCGGCCTGCTGTTCGACACCCTGCCTGGCTACTATGGTCTGAAGACCGGTTCCTGGAAGCACTGGGCCAACGTTTGGGATCTGGACTACGACTGGGTGAAAGGCCAGTTCGACCAGGGTGAGTACCTGGGCAAGGTGCCCATGAACACCCCGGGTATCCCATGTTCACGCTGGCACGACGGCGTTCTGGAAGATGCCAAGAAACTGGGTCAGAAAGACAACGTTCGCATGGCCTTCTTCTGGGGTCAGTCCGTGAACACCGAGACCCGTGGTCGCGAAGTTCGTGAAGCCCTGAACAAGATGGACGCCGTTGTGGTTGTGGATCCCTATCCAACCATGGCCGGTGTGATGCACCAGCGTAAAGACGGTGTCTACCTGCTGCCTGCGGCGACTCAGTTCGAGACCTATGGTTCCGTAACTGCGTCCAACCGCTCCATCCAGTGGCGTACCCAGGTGGTTGAGCCTGCGTTTGAGTCCAAGCCTGACCACGAGATCATGTACCTGCTGGCCAAGAAGCTGGGCTTCGCGGAGCAGTACACCAAGCGCATCTCCGTTCAGAACAACCAGCCTAACGTGGAAGACATCACCCGCGAGTGGAACCGCGGCATGTGGACCATCGGTATGACCGGTCAGTCTCCTGAGCGTCTGAAGACCCACCAGGAAAACTGGGGCACCTTCTCTTGGGAAGATCTGGCTGCACCAGGTGGCCCAGCCAAGGGCGAA
Source organism: Ferrimonas sp. (assembly GCF_048263965.1). Lineage (NCBI taxonomy): Bacteria > Pseudomonadati > Pseudomonadota > Gammaproteobacteria > Alteromonadales > Ferrimonadaceae > Ferrimonas > Ferrimonas sp. The sequence continues at coordinate 82,756 of NZ_JBLXDO010000001.1, forward strand.
ACCTACGGTCTGCCTTGGCCTTGCTGGGGTACTGCTGAAGTTAAGCACCCAGGTACCCACATCCTGTATGACACCTCCAAGCACATCATGAAGGGTGGCGGTAACTTCCGTGCGCGCTTCGGTGTTGAGCACAACGGTGTCAACATCCTGGCTGAAGACCCAGGCTCCAAGGGTAACGAGCTGGGTGACGGTCACCCAGAGTTCACCGCCGACATGCTCAAGCAGCTGGGTTGGTGGGATGAGCTGACCGCCGAAGAGAAGAAGCACGCCGAAGGCAAGAACTGGAAGACCGACATCTCCGGTGGTATCCAGCGTGTTGCCATGAAGCATGGCTGTATCCCTTACGGTAACGCCAAGGCCCGTGTACGTGTGTGGACCTTCCCCGATGAGATTCCGGTACACCGCGAGCCTCTGTACACCCCACGTCGTGACCTGATCGCCAAGTACCCCACGTACGACGATCGCCAGGTTCACCGTCTGCCGACCCTGTACAAGTCCATCCAGCAGAAGGTCATCAAAGAGGACCTGGATAAGAAGTTCCCGCTGGTGGTGACCACAGGTCGTCTGGTTGAGTACGAGGGTGGTGGTGAAGAGACCCGCTCCAACCCATGGCTGGCCGAGCTGCAGCAGGAGATGTTCGTTGAGATCAACCCTGCCGACGCTGCCGACCGCGGTATCCGCGATGGCGATAAGATCAAGCTCAAGTCCCCTGAAGGTGCAGTACTGACCATGCAGGCGATGGTCACCGAGCGTGTGATCGAGGGTGAGTGTTTCATGCCTTACCACTTCGCCGGTGTCTTCGAAGGCGAAGAGCTGCAGTATCCGGAGAGCGGTGGCGTGAGCACCAAGCCCTATGTGGTAGGTGAATCTGCCAACACCGCCATGACCTACGGTTATGACCCGGTGACTCAGATGCAGGAAACCAAAGTGTCCCTGTGTCAGATCGTTAAAGCTTAAGGCCGTTAGAGGAGATTAGCTCAATGGCAACCATGAAATTCATGTGTGACACCAAGCGCTGCATCGAATGTAACGGCTGCGTCACCGCTTGTAAGAACGAGAACGACAGTGCCCTGGAATGGGGCATCTCCCGCCGCCGCGTAGTGACCATCAACGATGGTCAGGTTGGCAAGGAGGCGTCCCTGTCTGTAGCCTGCATGCACTGTGCTGACGCGCCCTGTATGGCCGTTTGTCCTGTGAATGTGTTCTCCAAGACCGACGACGGCATCGTGCTGCACGACAAGGAGCGCTGCATCGGTTGTGGCTACTGCTTGTATGCCTGCCCATTCGGCGCCCCTCAGTTCCCGAAGCAGTCTACCTTCGGTTCCAAGGGCAAGATGGACAAGTGCACCTTCTGCGCCGGTGGCCCCGACACCGAAGCGGGCAGTGCCAAGGAGCGCGAGCTCTACGGTGCCAACCGTCTGGCAGAGGGCAAGCTGCCCATGTGCGCCGAGCTGTGCTCCACCAAAGCGCTGCTGGCGGGTGATGCGGACACTGTGTCCTCCATCTTCCGTGAGCGTGTGGTGAGCCGCGGCGGCAACCAGGCCTTCGTGTTTAACACCAAGACTGGTGCCTAACTAGCATCGGCCCAAGGGGCGCTGGACGGGACGCCGCCAGTCGCCCCTTTTCTCCATGGAGAAACTTATGTCTAAAACTCTGTTACGACCTCTGCTGATGCTGGTGGCTCTGATGCTGCCGCTGATGGGGTTTGCGGCCGATGATCCCGGTACCGTAGCCCAACAGGCGGGTAACCAGACTGAGGTGGTATGGCAGGCGCTGCAACAGGGTCAGGAGGGGTACACCACCTCCCAGAGCCCGTTCCACGCCAAGCCCATTAACACCTATGACGAGCGCATCATTCCGGTGCGTGAGCAGTATCTGGCTCCCGGCATGATGCTGGCTTTGTTCGGCATGATCGGCGTGTTTGTGCTGTTCGTGCTGGTTAACGGCATCTCCAAGTTGCACGACGGTTACTCAGGCAAGATGGTGTTCCGCTGGTCCAAGGCGGACGTGGCCATTCACTGGCTGGGTGCCATCCCCTGTCTGCTGCTGATCATCACCGGTCTGTTGCTGATGGCCGGTCGTCACTTCTTTGAGCCAACCCTGGGTCAGGGCACCTTCGCAGCCATCATGGCGGCGGCCAAGCCTATTCACGACTACATGGCGATTCCGTTCATGTTTGGTTGGTTGCTGATGACCATCAAATGGGCCAAGAACCAGATCCCGGCCAAGTACGACCTGGACTGGTTCATGGTGGTGGGCGGCTACATCAACTTTGGCCCCTTCAAGGGCAAGCACCCGGACGCTGGCTTTGCCAACGCCGGTGAGAAGATGTGGTTCTGGACCTTCGTACTGTTTGGTGCGGCGATTGTTGCCTCTGGCGCCATCTTGCTGTTCCCGACAGTATTCGAGCCCAGCCGTACCCTGAGCCTGCTGGCGATCGTCGCTCACGGCGCTTCTGCCATCATCATCTGTGCCTTCTCCATCGTGCACATCTTCATGGCCACCGTGATGTCTGAAGGCGGCATGGAGTGCATGAAGTCCGGTTACTGTGATGAGAACTGGGCCAAGCAACACCACAATGTGTGGTATGACGAGATCAAGGCCAACGGCACTTTGCAGTACAAGTCCGAATCGGCCTAAACCGCTTTCCTCGGAAGGGAAAACCAAGCCCCGCACAGCTTAGGCTGGCGGGGCTTTCTTTATTGGGTGTGATTGAGTTTAATAAATTCCACGGCTCGCCCCATCTCGCGGAAACGGCTGAGATCGGTGCTCGGGTAGTTGGCTGCAGCCTCAACATCGTTAAGGCCATAATGCGCCATATCTTTTACAGAGAGAGCCCAGAAGTTTTCTACTCGATATTCTGGTTCCTGACCGATGATGGTAACCATGGGGTCTACTCCTGCTCTGTCAAAGAAGCTGGCCTGTTTTGCCTTCATGGCATTCATGTAAGAGTTGGTTTTTTCCCAGCTTATCTTTCTCATCCTGGCTTTTTCGTCCGGGTCTGTGATGTCAGCAAGTGCTTTCTCGATGGCCTGGGCGAACTCAAACGCTTTCTGAATGGCGGAGCCGTGCCAAGCAACAACTGCTCCGGGTTCAATAACCTTCTTGTTGCCGGCGGCAAACAGGTAGTTAGCACAGGAAGACATGCAGCCATCCACCACCTTAATGTTGAGCTTTCTATCCAGTATCCAGTTTGCTATGTCCATGGAAACGCCTATTTCACCTCCGCCGGAGCGGACCACCAACCATCGGAGTGGCTCTTCGGCATTGGTGCTGACACGCAGTATTGTGTTTAGTCCCTGCTGGGTCAGTTCACCATCGTAGTACAACTGGTCGCCTTCAATATAAACCTTAAGTGGGCCATTGAACTCCGTTGAGTGACACAGGGGGAGGGCAGAGGTGATCAACAGGCCGAAAAGAAGAAAAAATCTCATCGTGCTTAACTCCATTTAAGCTTATTTATCTGAAGTTTATGATGTTAATAAGGCCCACTGGTCGGGTCAATTAGTGTCATTCAGACTTACTTACAACTTCCCTTCTATTACCGTCTTGTGGTGGTGTTACTCTGCTTCTAAGTCACTTGATTTATTTAAGGATGCCATGCTCGAGTGTCATGCTCTCAGCAAGGGGTTTGCTGGCCGCCTGGTGCTGGACAGTTTCAGTGCCCGGTTTGACAGCCGCCGTACCCTGCTCAGCGGTCCCAATGGCCGAGGTAAGACCCTGCTACTGAAGATCATCGCCGGTGCGGTGGCCCCCGACAGTGGCAAGGTGGTGTTTGCCCCAGGGGCAGGCAGGGAAGCAGTACTGGCCTCCGACGGCTTGGTGCCACCCGGGTTGCTGACCCTGGCCGAAGTGCTGGCCTTCGAAGCCAGGTATAATCCGGTGGACTCCGGGCTGCAAACCAGCCTGATCGCCGAACTGGGGCTGGAGCCCCATATGCGTAAGACCTATGCCAGCCTCTCTACCGGCACCGAGAAGAAGGCCTCTCTGCTTCGGGCACTGACCATGGAATCCCGCTGGCTGCTGTTGGATGAACCCTTTAACGGCCTGGATGCGGCAGCCCTTCCTGTGGTGGAGCAAGCGATACTGGCCGATGCCAGGCCGATGATACTGGTGGACCACCAGCGACGGCTGGCGGTGGATACCGAGGTGTGTCTTTAGGGGGTGTTGGCCTATGGCGATTAGGATTTGGCTGAGAGTGACGGCCACCAATCAAGGCGTTCGATCACAGGCATAGTGGTTCTACGTCAAGATCGAACAACGCAGAGTGGTGGTTGTCAGGCCAGCCCCATCGGGCACCGCGCGTTACCCGAGTTCATCATCCTCTGAAGCAATCACCAAGTGCTTTAAACCCATAACAGCCAAGTGTTGGCGCAAAAATAATCAACATAGGTCAACATCCCCTTATGAACTATGGTCAACTGCACCGTCGAAAGGTGGCCCTCTATCGAGCTTCCCATCCCTGGTTTAACTATCTGTTGCTGGGGCTGGTCAACCTGATGGTGCCCCTGATGCTGCTGTTTGCGCCTCTTCCCGGTTATCTGATGTTCGACACCACCAAGACGTTGGCCCGTCCCCTGGGAGCCTCCCTGTTTCTGTTGATTGCCTTGCTGCCGTCGCTGTTCTACTGGCTATGGTGGAACAGAGAGGAGTTGGGCTATCTGAGCTATGTGGATGGTCGAGCACGCTCTATGTTGAACCACCTGAGGGCCGCGTCCCCCTACTTGTTGCCCTTCATCGTGGTGGCGGCCGCCGCCTTTTTGAAGCTGCCGAACGAATGGGTGACCCCCTGGTCCCTGGCCATCTACGCCATCACCCTGGCACTGCTGGCCACCCTGGGGTTCTTGCTGCCCCTGTGGAGCCGCATTCGTTTCGCTGGTCTGGTATTGCCTCGTCCCGGTATCTACGGCCGGTTGCTGCTGGCGGCCATGAGTTCCCAGGTGTGGTTCAGGCTGAGTTCGGCGCTGATATTCAGCTTGTTTGCCCTGACCTGGCTGAGCCGGGTGGAGTTTGATTCCTTGACCCTGGGGTTGGCGGCAGTGCTCTCCGTTACGGCAACCTACTTCTGGGTGACCGCCTATGTCAGCCATCGCAAGGGACTGGTGTCCTGGCTTGCCTACGGCAATTATGTTGCCCCCCAGTTTGAAGGGCAGCTTATGGCGCGGCTGCGCCTGGGGTATCTGCTGATGCTCCTCTGCTGCACTTTTCTCGCCTTGATCTGACCGCCCTGGCCGCTAAGCTGTTCCCTTTCCCGATTGCCCGATGAGATCCCATGACGCATAACGCCGATGACCTGATTCACTCCCTGAACCTCCAGCCCCATGTGGAGGGCGGCTACTACGCTCCCAGTTTCGCTTCTGACACCGCCTTCGATGAGCAGCGTGCCCTGTGGACCAGCATCTATTTCTTGCTCAAGTGCGGCGAGGTGTCCCACTTCCATCGACTGACCGCCGATGAGATGTGGTACTTCCACGGCGGTCAGTCGATGACCATCAGCATGATTCACCCGGATGGGCGGCTTGAAGAGGTGCAGTTGGGAATGGATCTGGCTGCCGGTGAGCGGCCCCAGGTGCTGGTGCCCAAAGGGACGATCTTCGGTTCGGCCATGAACAACCCCGGTTACTCCCTGGTGGGTTGCATGGTCTCTCCTGGTTTTACCTTCGGGGACTTTGAGCTGTTTGAGCGCGAGGATCTGCTGGCCCGCTACCCGCAGCACCGGGCCATCATCGAGAAGCTGACCCGCTGATCAGGTGAGTCTGGCCAGGGCGACGCTGTGCAGGTAGTCGATCACCTGGGTGGCGGCGTTAGCCGCGGCCTTGGCATCTCCTGACGCGACCGCCTTCATCACCTCCGCATGCAGGGTGGCGGGGTGCTCGCTGTCCGGCCCCTTGTGGATAAACCAGAAACGGCGGGAGAGGCCCTGCAGGGGCAGCATCGCCTGACGGATATACTCGTTGCGGGAGCCCTCCACCAGCAGTTCATGCGCCCGACGCAACAGGGTAAAGAAGGTCTGATCGTCGTGGCGGTGGGCACACTCGACGATGGCGTCAGCCAATTCCAGCATCTGACGTTTCTGCTCAGGGGTGCTGCGCTGGGCCGCAAGCTCGGCGCACAGGGCTTCCAGTGCACGGCGGATCTCCAGCAGTTTCAACTGACTTTCCACCGTCACTTCGGGGATCTGAATGCCCCGGCGAGGGTGGATGATCACCATCTGTTCCCAGGCCAGCTTCTGTAGCGCTTCCCGCACCGGAGTACGTCCCGCATCCACCATCTCGGCCAGCTGCTTCTCCGAGTACATGGCGCCTGGCTTCAGAGATTGAAAGGTGATCATCCTCTCCAGTTCGAAGTAGGCGACTTCCGTCAGTGAGGCCTCTTTTTCCATTGTGGATCCAATTCTGAGTCTATGCCGCTGGGCTGTGGCGATCACCCTTTAGGCCGGCAGGAGTGTTGAGTGAATTGATATGATTATCAATATATCAGCAGAATATCATGAGCGTTTCAATAAAAAGGCCGACCCCGGAGAGTCGGCCTGATCACAGAGCCCAGCTTAAATCAGGCGGGCAGCATCTGCAGTTCGCTGCCGTCCCAGTGGAACCTGTGAGTGCGGACATTGGCCAGGAAGGCGGCGCGGTTGTCGTAGAAGGAGGTCTTGGTCATGTTGACCCCATCCCACACCGTGGGGACGTTGAAGTACTCCACGGCGAAACCCTTGGCGGAGGCGGTGGCCACACTCACCCCATGCTCCCACATGCGGGAGAAGACCAACTTGGAGCTGACGTCGTCACGCTTGCTGGCGGTCAGGGCGATGGTGTCGAAGAAGTACTTCAGCTGGCTCACCTCGGGCGGAACGTCCCCCAACTGGGCCAGCAGTCCGTTGAGACCATCGTCCAGGAAACTGCCGAAGGTGCCGGAGCTGACCGAGGAGGTGGTGAAGTCCACCGAGGCCAGGCCGGTATTGGGATTGGCCGGGTGTTGGGTGACGAAGCTGGCGTGGATATCTCCAGAGACGGTCAGGGTGCCTGTGGCGCTGAGCAGGTCATTGACCAGGCTGCCTTTGAACTGAGGGAATCCGTCCCAGTGGTCCACGTTCAGGTAGAAGCGCTGCTTCAGGGCGGCAGGCACCAGATCAGAGTCCAGCACCGCTTCCAGATCCGCCACACCGCTGTCGGCCCGGTTGGGGGAGAGATCCGCCAACAGCGGCGCGAAGGAGACTGAGCTGGCCATCACCTTGTGGGTGGCGTCAGACTGAGTCAGCACGCCCTGCAGCCAGCTGAATTGGGCCTGGTCATAGGGGGTCTGGACGCTGCTGCCCTGCTGCTGGGCCATGAACTCCAGGTAGCCGGCGTAGAGGTCGAAGGTCTCCCGAATCACCAGGTAGCGGGCGCCCAGATCTGAGAACAGGGTGGTCTTGCCCAGGGTGTAGTAGGCCAGACCGGTGTCCACGCCGGTTTCCGGAAGCGGGGGCAGTGCCTTGAGCGGATGGCCGTCGGGCAGGGTGGCCTGGGCCTGAACCAGCACCAGGTTAAGGTAACTGGAGGTCAGCTTGCCGGTGATGGCGGCGGTGGCGCGAGCGCCGGCCTCGGCGAGGGCACTCTGCTGATCCAGCCCCAGCCGGGTCATCAGCTCCTGGGTGTAGAGGCCGGTGAAGATCTCCACGAAGGCGGTTTTATAGGGAGCCAGGGCATCGGTGTCGATGTCCACCACCGGACTCATCTGGGCCAGGGTGGCATCGATGGCTGCCTGAGGCATTCCCTGGGCTCCGAGGAAGGCGGTCAGGGTGTCACTGTCCATTACCACGGTGGCCGGGAAGGCATCTTCAGGGATCAGGTGATCCGGGCGGAAGGTGCGGTAGTCGGTCATCGCCAGGTGCAGGTGCTGTCCGAATCTCAGGTCGCGATAGATCTTGGTGTTGGGGAACAGCTGCTCTTCGTTGACCTCCAGGGCACCGCTGCCGCTGTCGCCATGGGGGGCGGTGTGGTCTATCGGCATGAATTCGAAGTAAACTTGCTCGGCATTGCGTTTGCGGCTTGTTTGCTCCTCGTTGCCGGCACCGCCGAGGTAGGTGGCGTTGGTCTGCCAACTGTCATCGGAGAACTCGTGGTCATCCCAAATCGCCACCAGGGGGTAGCGTTCATGCAGCTCCTGCAAAACCGGATCGGCCCGGTAGACTTCATACAGCTGGCGGTAGTTGTCCACGCTGGCTGCGGCCTGGAAGGTGCTGTCACCCGTGCCTATGGTCAGTGCACCGTCGCCGTCGCGGAACTCGAACTGGCGCTCGCCGTCGGTGGCCTGGAAACTGGCGTCACCGCTGGTCTCATAGATGTAGTCCCCCAGGTGCATCATGAAGTCCAGGTCATCCCGGGCCAGCAGTGACAGGTAGGTGTTGTAGTAACGGCCCAGGTAGTCCTGGCAGCAGGCAAATCCGAACTTTACCTCCACGTCGGCATCGGTGGCCGGTGCGGTCTTGGTGCGGCCGATGCGGGAGCTGATCAGCTTGCCCTCTTTCTCATAGAGGAAACGGTAGTAGTAGTGGCTGTAGGGGGATAGGTCGGTTACCCGTACTTTCAGACAATGTCCGTTGGCCGCGGCGGCGGTAAAGGCCTCCTCCACCATCACCTCCTGGAAACTGGGGTCGGTGGAGAGCTGCAGGGTCAGGGACAGATCCCCGTCGCCGTCCACGGCCCGGGTCCAGAGGATCACCGAGTCGGGACGGGGATCGCCGGACATCACCGACTGAGGAAAGTACTCCGGCATGATTTCCGGCAGCACCACGGCCTTGTCTTCCGGGTTGTCGTTGGAGCAGCCGGTGAGGCTGGAGAGGGTCATGGCCCCGGCGGAAACCACCAGGGTGTGCAGAAAGCGGCGGCGGGTAAAGCTCATCGAGTCATCCTTGCTTTGTTGTCGTTATCTTTGCCTCATCAACCCAATGGGTTGTACATCCTGTAAGGCTGCGGGCTCAGGGGTGAGCACCCTATGTTGATAACAGATTCTTGCAGAAGTGTGAACAGGTATGACCACAAAAGAGCGGGCGACCAAAAGAGAGGCGTCGCCCACTGCGGGGGTTAGAAGTAGTAACCGACGTTGATATTGAAGCGGCTGTCGGTGGGGGAATCCGGGTTGGACAGGCCAACACCCGGGCCGCCGGCAAAGGTCATGTTGTCGCCGACAATGTAGTCGAAGTAGGCCCAGATGGGACCGCGGTTCACCGACACACCGAACACGTTCTGTATGGAGTCGTCCTGACCCTTGCCGTCCGGTGAGACCAGACCATAGTCGTTGTAGACGGTGAAGCCACCCCAGCTGGTGTCAAAGTGACGGGCCAGATTGAGGTTATAACCGGTCGCTTCGGCGGCGATGTCGTAGCGGGCACCCACTACGCCAACTGTGACGGTATCCGCCTTGTCGGCAGTGTCGATGTTGTAGTCGGTGATCTGGGCCTGCAGGTTCCAGGGGCCCAGCTGCAGATCGGCGTGCACTGCGTAGGCCTGGCGATCGCCGTTGTCGGACAGTTCGGCGTGATACAGCTGGCCTGCCTCAAGGGAGGCACCCAGCTTCAGGTGACCCTGGTCCAGAGGCAGGGTGTACACCAGGCGCGCATTGACCTGATTGCTCTCTTCGTTGTCGCCGATGATGTCGGCGGCGTAGCGATCGGCGGTGCCGGGGCCGTACTCGGCGCTGGCGAAGTAGGCCAGATCCAGGTGCCACTGATCACGGTCGTACATCATCTTCACACCGGCATCGTAGTCGTCTTCGAAGCCCAGGTAGTAGTTGGTGCTGAACCAGTAGGAGTTGGAGACAAAGCCCTGCTTGCCGAACGGCACCTTGACGATGCCCACCTGAACCTGGGTGGTGTCCCCGAAATTCATGTAGCCGTAGGCGCGTTTGACATAGTTGAGGCCGTTGGCGATGCGATAGTCGGCGCTCAGGCCCACGCCGTCGATCATCCCGTCAAAGGTGAGGGAAAGGGCGTCGAAGGCGAAATCACCGCCCTTGTCCTTGGAGGCGTCGCTGTAGTCCTTCCAGCCGTAGTTGGCGCGCAGGAAGCCACCGAAGTTCATGCTGTCATCGGCGGACGCTGCGTGCACCTGTGGGGTGAGGGTAAACTGGGTCAATGCCAGCAGGCTGACCAATTTCATCTTATTCATTTTATTCAATTCCTGACTTGGAAAATCCAGGCTGGGGCGTGCTTGTCTTCGGGGATGGCCATCTGCTCCGGCTGCGACGGGGCACATTAGCCGTTAGCCAAAGAGCCACGCTTGTCATGGCACCGGATAGGGCTCCACCGCGGAGACCCACAGGGTGTAGGCGGTGCTGAACAGGCCCGAGAGGTGCTTATCCACCTGCAGTTCACCGATGAGGTAGACAGGTTTGCCCTGTTCCGCCTCCAGGGTGACGTCTGGCTTGAGCTTCACCTGGATCAGCTGGTTGGCCGGTGGTGGCGGCTTGTGCAGACAGATCTCCGGCTGAGGGCTGAGAACGGTGATGGTGGGCGCCGAGGAGGCCTGGGCGTCGACGTGTTCGTGGCCGTGGCCGGGGAGGGCGGCGGCCACACTGTTCTCGATAACAAAGCCGGGGATCACGACCTGCTTGCCGTCCAGGGCCGGATTGATGCGATCAAACACCGATTGGGCGTCGGTGTTGCTGCCAGCCAGTTCGGGCCACAGCAGGGAACGGGGTTGCGCCTGGGTTGGCAGGGCGAGCAGGGCGGCCAGCAGTAGCAGTGGAGTCAGTTTCATGGTGCTTACCTGGAAAAGATGGCCGGCTTGCGCCGGCCATAAACCTGGAGATAACTAAAGGGTGAGTCCCTTATTGAGGACGAACCGCATCGAAGCCATAGCCACCACGGCCTTCACGTACGGCGTGAGACTGGGTGTAGGGGATGAAGTCGAACATCAGGGTTTCACCTGGGCCAACATCCTGAGGCCACTGGTACTTGAAGGTGGAGAACTTGCCATCCTGAGGGAACCAGTACATGTAGATCAGATCCTGATCGTCATAGGTGTTGGGGGTGTAGTGCATCGCCTTGGAGGGGATTTCGATGTAATCACCAGGCTGGAAGTGCTGCATACGACCCTGGGACCAGGTCAGACCCTCGCCGCTCAGACCGTAGTAGCACTCCATTTCCCGGTGGTAGTGGGGGATGGCGGTACCTGGGGCCACGCGCACCAGACCGATCACGGTAGGCTCGTCGTTCAGCTCTTTCCAGCACATGCCCACTTCGGTGGCAGAGGCGCCGCCTTTGGGGCAGGGGATCAGCTTGTCTGGGTTGTCGATGGTCCAGGTCAGCCAGCCAGAGTCGTTGGCACCCTTACCGCCGTGGTCATTGGACTTAACGGTGTAGATGTCCTTCTTGCCGGACTTCAGCTCCTCCAGGTAGGCCAGGGCCTGCTTCTGCTTACACACCTGAGGCATCAGCTTGGTGGGTGCATAGGGGGTGTAAGGCAGAGGCTTCTCGTTGTGCCAGGGTTGATCTGCTGGTTTGTCGGCGGCGCATACGACACCGCTGACCATCAGAGCAGCAAGAGTGAGAGTGAGTTTTTTCATCATCGTTTCCTCGGAAGGTTGTTGTTATTTGAACTTCGGATAGTCGAAGTTGTGGCATTCCTGGCACAGCGCTTTCTTCGCGGTGTGCTCGCCGTGGCACTCCTGACAAGGCGCTTCCTTGCCGTAGTGCATGCTGTCGTGAGGGTTTTGACGGGCTTCCTCACCGTGGCGCTCGGTCTGTTGGGCAACCTCGTCCATGCTGTGGCACTGCAAACAGGCCTCATCGGAGGGGAATCGCTTCATGCCCTGGTCGTGGCAGGTCTTACAACCGGCGTCGTAGACGTCCACGTGGTAGTCGCGCTTGTTCTGGGCGGCGGCGCCAAAGCTCAGGGTCAGGGCCAGGGTGACGGCAAACAGAGTTACAGTGGATTTCATGGCGATTAGGCCTCCATGATTGAGCGGGCAGCGGTCACGCCGAACGCCATACATTCAGGGGTAGAGCAGCCACCGAGTCGGCTCACTCCGTGGATACCACCGGTGACCTCACCAGCGGCGTACAGGCCCGGGATAGGCTTGCCAGTCTTGGCGGCCAGTACTTCGGCCTTGGTATTGATCTGGATGCCACCCTGGCAGTAGTGCACCTTGGGCCACAGACGCTGAACGATGAAGGGGGCGGTCAGCTTGATGCCGCGACCGGCGTCCATGCGCTTACCAAACTGAGTGTCTTCGCCGTTTTCTACGAAGCTGTTCCAGTCGGCAATCTGCTGCTTCAGTGGTGCCAGGGGCACATTGAAGTGCTTGGCAATGGCTTCCACAGAGTCAAATTCCCAGGCGACGTTGTACTTGAGTACGTTGTGCATGGAGGGGTCTTTCTTGGCCTCGTGCTTGGGTGCAATCAGCAGGGCAGGGTTGGGTTTGCCATCCTGGTCGCGACGCTGCAGCTCCAGGTCGGCACGGGTCTTACGGTCGGCGATCTCGTTCATGAAACGTTGGCCGGTGTTGCGGTCAATGGCGATGGAGTGGGGGAAGTTGTACAGGGAGAAGCCTGCACCGTAACCGAAGCCACCTTCATCTGGAGAGGCCCAGGGGCCGGATTGGATGTGAGCCAGGTGCACTGGGGTCGCGCCCGCAGCCAGCATCTCGATGAGGCCATCGCCGGTAGCGCCCTTGGCGTTGGTGCAGCCCACTTCGGAGGTCAGGGTCGGATCCTGTGCCATGCGGAAGTTGATGTTGTAGCCAAAGCCACCGGTGGCAATGATCACGCCGCGGTTGGCTTTAACGTTGATCATCTCACCGCTGTCTTCGTGACCGAAGTGGTAACCCTTGCGGATTTTAATGCCGATCACACGACCTTTTGCGTCACGGATCAGGTGCTCAAACTTGTGGCGGATGTGAGTCTTCACGCCCATTTCACGAGCGGTTTTCAGCATGGGACGGATGAAGCCGGAACCGGAACGCTCAATGACCTGGTGGCTGCGGGTGGCGCTGGTGCCACCTGTGGTGATGATGTGGTCACGGTAGACGCAGCCACAGTCCTTGGTCATCTGGTAGATGTAGGGGCCCAGTTCGGCACTGTGTCGCAGCAGAGTTTCGCTGGCGATACCGCGGCCGGACTTCAGCTGGTCTTTCACCATCAGCTCGGCGCTGTCCTTGATGCCCAGTTTTTTCTGCAGTTCGGTACCGGCGAAGCAGGCCTGGCCGGCGTTCAGGGTGCTGTTGCCGCCGTAGACCCCCATCTTTTCGAAGACCACCACATCCTTGGCGCCTTTGCGCATCGCCTCAACAGCGGCGGCCAGTCCGGCAAAGCCGGAACCGATGATGATGACTTCGTGCTCGGAGTCCCATTGGGTGGGCTCATCGCCGCATTTGGCGGATGCCACCATGGGCATCATGGCGCCGGCGGCCATGCCGGCGCCGAGCTTCATAAACGAACGTCTGTTATGCATAGTGTTTATCTCGCGCAGTGAATGTGGAATTACTTTATCCCTGGTAAGAGAGGCAAAAATAAGCGCGAGATCACAGTGGTATTTCGGTGAAAAAAGTTTTCGTGAGGGCGTCTCAGAAAAAGTTTCTGGTGGTTTTTTTGAAATAAAAATTGTGGGCTGGGTAGCGAAAATCAGTCATCCCTTATGACAAAGTAACGGCGCCTGAAATTAATCAGTGATGAGGTGACCATGCACTGCCCCAAAACCAATCTGGATATCATGCGCTGTAATGAGCTGTTGAATGTGGCCGAAAGCCTGGTTGACGAGCATGGTGTGGTCTCCTTCCGCTTTGCCCAGATGGCCAAGGAGGCCTCCTGCTCCAACCACACCCTGTATAAGTTCTTCCAATCCAAGGAGGATGTGCTGGTGTGCCTGTTCCTGCGTAACTGCACCTCCAACTACATGCCGCTGTTCCTGGAGCAACACCCTGAGTTGACCGAGCTTGAGCGGGCGGCCGTGCCGGCGGTGTTCTCCTTGATCTCGGTGTCTCGCAGTCAGACCTTCAATATTCTGCGAGTGGTGTCCATCAACTCCATGTTCTGGCAGATGGCCAGCGATGAGAAGATTGCCCTGTTGCGGGAGAGGGTAAACCTGTTCTGGAGTCGGGTGCATCTGCACATAGAGCAGGCTCAGCAGAGCGGCGCTTTGCAGGCGACCGAAGCCCAGGTGATGGAATTAACTCAGGCGATCTATTTCTTTATGGCCGGCAGTCTTTCCTCTTACGAAAGTCAACTTATGGAAAGCAAATATTTAACCGAAAAGAACCCAACTTATTATCGACATTTGGCGGAGATGATGAATCGATATAAGTGGAATGAGGTGGCCACTGAAACCAAGTTTGAGAATCTAGCCAATAAAATTGAGCTATTTTTTGATAAACATTACAAGCCGAATAAAAACTGTGAGCGTTGCCTGAAGTTTCACGGTTATAACGATGTACGTCAACTTCCCAAGCTATAACTCCCCCCGATTTGACCTGCACCTTGTAGTGCAGGTCTCACATGTCCCTATTATCCAAGTGGTTACCCACGCGCCGTGCCCTGCTCACCTTTTGTGAAACATTTTGCGCTGGATCACGCTTTCTCCCAAGGCTACAATGGCGCCGCGCCAATGCGCATCAACGGAAGATGATAAAAACGCACCTGCCAAGCAGGGCAAAGGGGTCAATATGGATACACAGGTAACGCGCCTGGAAGCCGTGGACTTTCACAGCGAGGACGCCGCCGAGCGTTTTGTGAAGTCTTTACGGGATACCGGGTTTGGAGTGCTGAAGAATCATCCGCTGTCGCAGCAGAGGGTTCAAGGCATCTACGACAACTGGCTGACCTTTTTTGGTACCGAGGAGAAGCACAAGTTTGCTTTCAATCCGGAGGCCCAGGATGGGTTCTTTGCTGCGGAGGTGGCGGAGAGCGCCAAGGGGTCAGATAAGCGGGACATCAAGGAGTACTATCACTATTACCCTTGGGGTCAATGTCCCACCCAGTTGAAGGAGGAACTGCAGGAGTACTACGACACCACGCTGGCGTTTGCCACCACCCTATTGGAGTGGATTGAGCGGCATACACCTGCCGACGTGGCCGAGCACTACCGCGAACCCCTGTCCAATATGATCAAGGGCAGTGAGCAGTCCCTTCTGCGCGTGTTGCACTATCCGCCCATGACCGGCGAGGAGGAGCCCGGCGCCATTCGTGCCGCCGCCCACGAGGACATCAACCTGATCACCATCTTACCAGCGGCCAATGAGCCCGGGCTTCAGGTGCAGGGAAAAGATGGCCAGTGGCTGGATGTTCCCTGTGACTTCGGCAACCTGATCATCAACATAGGTGACATGTTGCAGGAAGCGTCTCAGGGGTATTTCCCCTCCACCACCCACAGGGTGATCAACCCTGAGGGGATGGACTTCAACCGGTCCCGGGTGTCATTGCCGCTCTTTATCCACCCCAGATCTGAGGTGGTGTTGTCGGAGCGACATACGGCTCATAGCTACCTGATGGAACGATTGCGTGAACTTGGCGTTATCTAGCCAAAATTCATGATGATGGTTTAAGCCGCTGACCCAGGTCAGCGGCTTTTTTTATTTGCCGGTAGGAAAATGGACGCCGGTCAGCAGCCCTGAGAGAGAGGAGCGGTGTTGTTCATGACATCGATCCTACTCTGTTGCCTGGGCCAGCACGGCCTGGGTCTGGGGTGAAGGCCACCAGCTCTGGCTGCTGAAGCGCTCCTTCAGGGAGACCGCCTCCCCGAAGATCGGGGTCACCAGGTTGACCTGATGCTGGCGGGCCAGTTGATGAATGCGTTCCAGGGGTTCATACCATTCGTGCAACGCCAGGTCGAAGGTACCGTTGTGAATCGGCAGCATCGCCTTGCCCCGCAGGTCCAGGTGAGCCTGCAGGCTCTCCTCCGGCAGCATGTGCACCTCGCTCCAGAGATCGTTGTAAGCGCCGGCTTCTATCAGGGTCAGATCGAAGGGGCCCAGGCGCTCGCCAATCTCCTTGAAGCCACTGAAGTAACCTGAGTCGCCGCTGAAGTAGATCCGAGCATCCACGCCGGCCAGTACCCAACTGGCCCACAGGGTGCGATCCCGGTCCAGCAGTCCTCGACCGGAGAAATGCTGGGTGGGGGTGGCGGTCAGGCTGAGTCCATCCAGATTGACCTCCTGCCACCATTTCAGTTCGATGATCTTATCGTCGCTGATCCCCCAGTCACGCAGGTGGTTGCCAACCCTCAGAGGCGTGACAAACCATTCCACCTTACTGTCCAGGGCCTGGATGGAGGCCTTATCCAGATGATCATAGTGGTCGTGGCTGATCACCACGGCTTTGATGCGCGGCAGATCCTCCATCGCCAGCGGACTGGGGTGGAATCGCTTGGGGCCGGCCCACTGTACCGGTGAGGCGCGGTCGCTGAACACAGGATCGGTGAGCAGCCAGTGGTCATCCAGCTGCATCAATACGGTGGAGTGACCCAGGCGATAGACCCTGGGACCGGCCTGCTCAAGCTCCTGCAAAGGGATGGGGCGCAGGGGAATCGGTTGCTTGGGTGTGGCGGCTTCCCGTTGATCGCGGAAGTAGGCCTTGGTGATCTCCCAGATCTGGCCCGCACTGTTGCGGATGTCGACGTCGGTGTTGGTGAACTTGGGCTGACGCCAGGCGTCACGGTTCAGGGCACAGCTGGTCATCACAAGAGCTCCTATCAGCAGGGTGATCACTGTCTTCATTGGGTCACCAAATAAGTAAACTATTCGGTGTAGTTTACTTTCTGTCCTTTAAAAGTAAACCGACAAGTGTAAAATTCTGGGTGTTATCCAGCTAGAGGCAGCATCAAGCCATGAGTGAAGTGAAGAGAACCCGTAGCGAAATCAAGAGAGAGGCGATCATCGACGCCGCCCGTCAGGCCTTTACCGAGCATGGGGTTCAGAGCACCAGCATGGACAAGGTGGCGGCTCTGGCCCAGGTCTCCAAGCGCACCGTTTACAACCACTTTCCCAGTAAAGAGGCCCTGGTGATGTATCTGCTTCGGGAGATGTGGCAGCAGGCCCTGACTCAGGGAAGCGTCAGTTATCAGGCGGATCTGCCTCTGGCTCCCCAACTGCAGGCATTGCTGGAGGAGGAGCTGACGATGATGAGCGATCCCATCAACCTGGACATGATGCGGGTGGCGTTCAGCCACCTCCTGTTTCATCCGGAGCAGATGCAGGCGGAGATGGAAAAATTTGCTGAGGTGGAGACCGGATTGCAGCGCTGGCTGATGGCGGCCGAGGCCGATGGCCGGCTAAAACCGTTGAATGTGCGCTTTGCCATTGAGCAGTTGCACGGCCTGATCAAGGGGTGTGGGTTCTGGCCCCAGGTGATGAAATCGGCGCCGCCGCTGGACCAGCTTCAGCGGCAACATCTGGCGGCGGAGTCCGCCGCCATGTTTCTCAGTCATTATCAGAAGTAAGCGCCAGCTCCAGTTCCACCTTTGCATGAAGCTGACTCGAAGGGCGCAGCACGACTCTCGTTAAGCTTTGGGTTTGTGAGTCGTCACTTACTGTTCAACCTTTGTCGACCACAAGAGCGCCCTCATCGTTATACGGTTCCATTTTCGCTGTCCTTATAGCGCACTTCAATTCGTTGATGCATGGAGTTGATGCTGGACCTCACTCCGGACAAGCGGGACTGGCCGGGAGCGTGTGCCCCGGTCTATGCTGACCTCTTTGCCCTTGCCAGAGTAGACAGCCATGAAGATAGTGATTGCCCCCGACTCCTTTAAAGAGAGCCTCACCGCTATGGAGGCCGCCAGTGCCATCGAGGCTGGCTGGCATCAGGTGGATGCCGACGCCGAAATGGTGAAACTGCCCATGGCCGATGGTGGCGAGGGAACGGTGCAGGCCCTGCTGGATGCAACAAAGGGTGACAGGGTCTCACTTGACGTCACTGCTCCCCTGGGTAACCGGGTCCAGGCCGATTTTGGTCTGCTGGGGGATGGCACCACAGCGGTGGTGGAGATGGCTCAGGCATCTGGATTGCACCTGGTTCCTAGGGAGGCGCGCAACCCCTTGCTGACCTCCACCTTTGGCACAGGAGAGCTGATTCTTGCGGCCCTGGATCAAGGGGTGGCGAAGATCATCATAGGCATAGGCGGTAGTGCCACCAATGATGGCGGCGCCGGCATGATGCAGGCCCTTGGGGCCAGGCTGCTGGATGAGAACGGTGTTGCTCTGCCTGCGGGGGGGGGCGCCCTGGACAAATTGGCCAGCCTGGATCTCTCCGGGCTGGATCCCCGCCTCAGTCAGGTATCCCTGGAGGTTGCCTGTGATGTGGATAACCCCCTGTGCGGCCCGAAGGGAGCGTCCGCGGTGTTTGGTCCACAAAAGGGGGCCTCTGAGGCGATGGTGGCGCACCTGGATGCCAATCTGGGCCACTATGCCCGGGTGATTGCACAGCAGCATGGGGTCGACGTGGCCGATATCCCGGGTGCCGGCGCCGCCGGGGGGCTGGGGGCCGCCCTGGCGGGATTGCTCAAGGCCCATCTGAAGCCTGGGATTGAGATTGTCATGGAAGCGGTGGGGCTGGAGCAGGCATTGCAAGGCGCCGATCTGGTGATCACTGGAGAGGGCTGCATCGACGGTCAATCTGTCCACGGTAAAACCCCGGTGGGCGTGGCCCGGCTGGCGAAGAGAGCAGGGGTGCCCGTAGTGGCTCTGGCCGGATCCCTGGGGCCGGGATGCGAGTTGGTGCACCGGGAGGGAATCGGTGCCCTGTTCAGTGTTGTACCAGGTGTTACCACCCTGGAGCATGCCCTGGCCACGGGGGCAGAGAACCTGACTCTAACTGCCCGCAATCTGGCGACCATCTGGCAGATGGCCAGATGAAACAGGACGCCCTCTGGGCGCCCTGTTTGTTTTTTGTGGTCGTCGCCGCTTAGAACAGGGCGATCTCCTCCTGGGTGAGTGCTCGCCACTCCCCCGGGGCCAGCCCTGAGTCCAGAGTCAGCTCTCCGATGCTGTGACGGTGCAGGTCCACCACCTTGTTGCCCACCGCGGCGCACATCCGCTTCACCTGATGGTATTTCCCCTCCCCTATGGTCAGCCACAGGCTGTGGCTGTCTATCTGCTCCGCCTGTCCGGATACGGGCTCGGACTCACCATGCAGAAGAACACCGCTGTTCAGGGCATCGAGCTGGTGTTGATCGATGGGATCCGCCAGGGTGACCCGATAGCGTTTGGGGCAACGGCTGTTGGGAGAGGTGATGCGGTGGGACCACTTTCCGTCCGAGGTGAGCAGCAACAACCCTGTGGTGTCTGCATCCAACCGACCGACGATCTTCAGCTCTTCCCGGCGGGGCTGGTCGATGTAGATCAGCACCGAGGGATGGCCATCGTCCACATGGGAGCTGACACAGTTATCTGGCTTGTGCAGCATCAGATAGCGCTCTCCCATTGGAGTAACCGGCTCACCATCGATGCAGATAACATGGTGCTCTGCCACTTTAAAACCCGGGTCCTTGATCACTTCGCCATCGCAGGTGACCTCGCCGCGGTGCAGCAACTTCTTTGCCAGGGAGCGGGTCAGCTCGGTGGCGCTGCAGAGGTATTTGTCCAGTCTCATTGGGGACCTTGGTAAAACAACGTGCCCCATTATCCCCCGTTGCTAATGCTCAACGCCACCCCTGCTTTTGAGCGTTCAGTTATTGCTCAATCACAGGGGCTTAGGTCCGTTTTCCAGCGCCTCGTACCACTGAGCGCTCAGGGAGTTAAGCAGCTCCTGTTTGACCCAGTCGTGACAGGCAGACTGATTGATGCTGGAGTAGACCAGGTAGTTGCCTATGGTTCGATCGACCTCTACCTGACTGAACATGGATTGGGTCAACTGGTCAGGCAGGCGACAGGTGCGCATCCGTTTGACCAGTTTCATGTAGTCCCGGGTAAAGGCGCAGCAGCTTAGGGCGATGGCGCCGGTATCCAGCAGGTGACGACTCAGGGCCGCCAGGTTGTCGGTATAGCCTGCGACCTTGAGAGAGAGTCCCCGCTGGGCGGCTACTTGGGCCAGCAGCGGACAGGGGACATCGTCATAGTTGTCCAGCTCGAAATAGGGGAAGCGGCACAGGCTCTCCAGAGTGAGCTCGTCGTGGAATACCGGATGCCCCTCCCGCGCCACCAGGTACATCTCCTCGACCGGCGCGAACAGTTCGCCCACCAGCTTATTGCCGTTGAAATTTTCATAGACCACGGCAAAGTCGATGTCGCCATTCTCAATGGCTCGGCTGCAGTCAGACGACAGGGTGCGTACCTCGAAGCTGAGTTGCGGTGCCTGGGGAAGGATCACCTCGTGCACCGCCCTGTTGGTGGCATAGGTAAACTCGTTGTAGGCATAGATGGTGAAGTGTTCTTTGGCGGTACTGGGATCAAACCGGGTGTGAGAGTGCCTCAGCTCGCCATAGCTCTGTATCAGGCGCTGTACAGTAGGTAGAATCTCCAGCGCCTTGTCGGTGGGCACAAACCCCTGGCTGCGACGGATAAACAGCACATCCTCAAACACCTCCCTCAGGTTACCCATATGGCGACTGACGGTGGAGCTGCTCATGCCCAGCTCATTGGCGGCCAGACCGGCGTTGAGGTGGCGGGCCACAGACTCAAAGACGATCAGGGAACGGTAGTCGAGGCGTTCTATATCCACGGAGGCTCTCCCAAGGTTGTTTTACCTGATTGTGATGGGCTTGAGGCTGAGCCACTATGCCCAAGATCACAGGGTGAAAAGCTGCGATCTGAAAACTGTTAACCTGACCCGAATTTGCATATACGTAAAAATGAATTTTTACCAATACAAGAATGTCTCACTGGTGGATATGTTGCCGGGATGTATATCTTTTGAGTATTTGCTTTATATTTCCCTCGTCTGAATTAACCAAGGCTAAAGTTTTCATTTAGTCTCCATCAATACTTCGAGCACAAAATTGCGCCGATTTCGAGTGAGCTTCATCACATCTGGATTGCCGAAGTAAAAATTAGGAAATATCGAATTTTGAAAGTTAGGTGAGAACTCAAGTTCTTCAAATTTGGCCCCCCGGTAATGTGATCTGTGTAATAGTCAACCAGCACTGAAAGGGGGACCATCACCGCACACCCACTTTTCGCGAAACTGAGTGTTATGAAACTGGATCAACTGAACTACAACCAACTCAAGGTCCTGCTGGCGGTGTATAAACACGGTCAGGGTCACCAGGCTGCCAACGAGTTGGGCATGACGGCGTCGGCGGTGAGCCGGACGCTAAAGGGCTTGCGGGACATCTTCAAGGATTCCCTGTTTGTCCGTCGCTCCTGTGGCCTGATCCCCACAGAAAAGACAAATCAGCTGATCCCCCTGGCAAAGAAGCTGGTGGACCAGTATCAGCAGATTGAGCAGCACTACTCGGTGTTTACTCCCGAGGAATCCGGCGGTCAGTTCACCATCCTGGCCTACGATGAGTTTGTCTATGCGGTGCAGAAGGTGGTCAATGACCATATTCTCCCCGAGGCGCCCAATCTGAAGTTTGAGATTCGCACTCTGAGCCATGACTGCACTGTGGAAGTGGCCAATGGCGATATCGATTTTATGGTGGTGTATGAGGGCTTTGAAGGTAAAAATCTGAATTGGGATATGTTTGCGGAAACCGGCGATCTCTATATTCTCGCCAACCACCGCCACCCTATTCTGTCCAAGGAGCCCAACCTGGCAGATATTGCCCGTTATCCACTGCTTGAGCTGGATAACTATAACGATTTGACCTGTCCTCTGCTGGTGAATTTGTGCCGGGAGGTGGGCCATGAAATGGAAGTGGCCGGATACACTGACAGTGTGGCCACGGCAATGAGAATGCTGGCGGATTCCAATAGCATTACATTAAGTTGCAACCAGTTTACCCGGCAGTTTGTGGATATGGTACCCCACGTGGATTACGTGAAACTTCCGGATGAATTGGCAAGAAGAGTACGTGAACGACGCAGAACCGAGAGAGATATTGGTAACTACATTCTCTATGGCGACATTAATAACTCTGCGTCATTTAACTGGGTTAAATCCAAGTTAATTTACGGACTCGAGAAAGAGTGGCGAAAAGCCTCTGAGCGATAATTTTAGGCAAAATCAATAATTTGCTTTCCCCAGGCGACCCCTAAAATCGAGGTCGTCCGGGGAGGGTATGCCCTAATTTTCCGCTGAATCTAAATTTGAATGGTTCTCAATTGGGGGGTGAATATTGAGAACCCGGATCTGAGCCCTGTATAAATTGGGCTTTGACCGAAAAAGAACCCGATAACTAACAGTTTTTTAAGTTAGTTATCAAGCTCTTTGAGGCATCAGCAGGATGGTGACTCAAGGGGTGGTTTCAGGGTGTTGAGTCTGGCGATAGCTCCAAGCAGGAGTGACCCGCTGCAGGCCCTGACCCTGACGTACTGGTAAGGAATGGAATTCTGGAAGAGGTGTGGGGGTTGCGTTGACGTGCCCACTGACTCGAAAGGGATTTAACTTGATTTGCCAGTACAACATTTAAATCGTTTACCTGTTTTGTGTTTGATATTTAGCTGCAATTAAAAAGTTGGTGCAAATAAGGCCTGGTGGTGAGACTCATCTCTCTCATTCCCTGCTAAAGCATGACCCTCAGTTGTCCTAAAGCAATGTTGTTTTGCCCCGGGCCGTCTTTTTAATCAGCTTTTATCAAGTGTTAAATAACAAGTTGACGATGATTTGACCTTGCATAAAAAGTTAAAAAGGTTGGTAGTAAGATGATGAAACTCGATAGACGTAAGTTCCTGAAAGGAGTCGGTGCTACATCGGTTTTTACCTCCTTGTCTGGACTGGCCCCTGGCGTGGCCAATGCGAAACAGCCTGGCTCTCATAACGGCCTGCTGGACAAGCGTAATGGTGAAGTGAAGTACCATACCTGTGCCCGTAACTGTGCGGACCGCTGTCTGCTCAAGTTCCGTGTACAGAACGGTCGCATGACCTACGTAAGTGGTGCGGAAGAGCAGGAAAAGACCGGTACTTCTCCCTGTGTGAAGGGCCATACCTACGTACAGTACACCTATGCCGCAGACCGTATTCTGCACCCCATGAAGCGTGTGGGTAAGAAGGGTGAAGGTAAGTGGAAACGCATCACCTGGGACGAGGCCTACGCCGAAATCTCCACCCGTCTGAAGCAGGTGATCGCCGAGCACGGTCCAGAAGCGGTATTGCCCTACTCCTACTCCGGTCACGAAGGCATGATTGGCAAGTACGGCGGCCCATGTCGTTTCTTCCACAAGCTGGGCTCTTCTCAGCTGGATCGTCTGGTGTGTGTATTCGCAGCCTACGAGGGCCTGAAGTCCGTCACCGGTACCTGGCGTGGGCCGGATCCAGAGGACAACCCTCTGACCGACTGTTACATCGCCTGGGGTCAGAACGAAACCGCCACCAACGTACACGGCATCAAGTACATCCACCGTGCCATGGACAATGGTGCCAAGCTGCTGGTGGTTAACCCCATCCGTACTCCTATCGCTTCTCAGGCGGACATCTGGCTGCAGCCCAGGCCGTCTACCGATACCCATCTGGCGGCCGGTATCATGAAGTACCTGGTGGAGAAGGATCTGGTCGATCACGACTTCATCAAGAAGAGCACCCTGGGTTACGACGAGCTGGTGGCTCGCCTGAACGAGATCAGCTACGACGAAGTCGAGCAGATCACCGGTGTGCCTCGCGAGAAGATGTTCGAGTTTGCCAAGGTGTACGGCGAGTCTCCCAAGTCCGTACT
The DNA here is from genome assembly GCF_048263965.1 of Ferrimonas sp. NCBI lineage: Bacteria > Pseudomonadati > Pseudomonadota > Gammaproteobacteria > Alteromonadales > Ferrimonadaceae > Ferrimonas > Ferrimonas sp. The sequence goes on from NZ_JBLXDO010000001.1 coordinate 106,473, forward strand.
GCGCCTGGGCTACGGCATGCAGCGTAACTTCAACGGTGCCCGTATGTCCCGTGCCATCGCCATGATGCACGCCATCACCGGTAACTTCGGTGAGATCGGTAACGGCTTCGTGTACGACAACGTTCAGGCCGATGACGGCATGAACTACGCCAAGGGTACTGCGTCCCACCTGCGGACCAACTACAAGACCGCTCAGCACATCAACATGACTGAGATCGCCAAGGCGATTCACCCCACCAACCCCACCGCGTATGGCAAGCCCAGCAAGCCGATTCACGCGCTGATCAACTACAACGGTAACTTCGTTGCGGTTGCTCCGGATTCCAACGCCTGTCGCCTCGGCGCCATGCGTGAGGATCTGTTCCTGGTGGTTCACGACTTCATCATGACCGATACCGCTGAGCTGGCTGACATCATCGTGCCTGCCGCGACTCAGTTTGAGTCTGACGATTACTGCCCTGACTACAACTGCTACTACCAGCAGATCTGTGAGAAGGTGATTGAGCCTGTGGGCGAGTCCAAGGACAACTGGACCTTCTTCAAAGAGCTGGCTCAGCACATGGGCTACGACGATCCCGAGTTCAAGGTGGATCACGAGCAGATCCTGCGCGACTTCCTGGACACCGATGATTACGCCTATGAAGGCATCACCTACGAAAAGATCGCCAAAGAGAAATTCGTTAAGGTGAACGTGCCTAAGCCATTCTTCGGCGACGGCAAGTACTTCACCGAGTCCGGCAAGATTGAACTCTACTCCGACTACATGAAGAAGGCTGGCTTCGATCCTGTGATCGACCTGGGTCTGCCAGAGGATGAGATGATTCCTGAAGAGCGGGATCTGCCTTTCCGTCTGCTGTCCCCTGCGATCCCGCAGCGTGCCAACAGCTCCTTCTACAACGTGAAGTATATCCGTAACTTCCCGGCTTACTTCGCCAAGATCAGCCCGGCCGATGCCGAGAAATACGGCATCAAGAACAACGACCGGATCCGCCTGAACAACCATCGTGGTGAGGCCTACTTCGTGGCCCAGGTTACCAGCCAGGTTATCCCAGGAACCATCATGGCTCCCAAGAACAACTGGCGTCGTATGGACCCTCAGGGCCTCAACAGTTGTACCAACAACCTGACCACCGACAAGTTGACCGATATGGGCGGTTGCTCTGCCTATCACTCAACCCGTGTAGGCCTGAGCAAGGCGTAAGGAGTAATCGATGGAAAACAAACATCAACGTGGATTTGTCTTCAGACAAGAGAACTGTGTGGGTTGTGGCGCCTGTACCATTGCGTGCCAGATTCACAACGAACTGCCTGAAAACGTGCGTTTCCGTAAAGTGGACCGCTACGAAGTGCAGAAGGGTGACGGCATCGTCGACGTATGGCTGAGCCACTCCTGCATGCATTGCGGCAACCCCGCCTGTCTGATGGTCTGCCCCGCCAAGGCCTACACCGTGCGTCACGATGGCCTGGTGGTGCTGGATCGCGAGAAGTGCACCGGCTGTGGCCTGTGTGTGTCTGCTTGCCCCTACGACGCGGTGGCCATGGTGGATACCGACGGCAAAGCGGCCAAGTGTAACATGTGCATCGAGCTTATCGACCAGGGCAAGAACCCCGCCTGTGTCGACGGTTGCCCGGTACAGTGCCTGAAGTCTGACAACGTCAACCAGGTGCTGGATCAGAAAGCCTCTGCCAGCAAGCAGGGTGTGGGCTACGGTGACTGCGTAACCAAGCCAAACATGGTGATTATTAAGGAGCGGGCATGATGAACGGCGAGTTTGGTCCCATTGCTTCGGCGTATCACGCCTTCAAGGGCATGGTGTTTGACCCCTCCAGCAAGGAGTCGCTCGAGCGCCTGATTGCTTACCTCGAAGCCGGTGAGAACAACGACGCGTTGTTGTCCGAGGCGCGCCGCCATCTGCAGGCGCCCATGGAGTTGGAGTGTGACTTCAACCGGATGTGTATCGGACCGACTCGCCTGCTGGTGCCACCCTATGAGTCCGTTCACCGCGCCAGCGGTCGGCAGATCAACACCGACGAGACCGTGGCCGTGGCTGATTTCTATCAGCACATCGGCCTGGTGATCGACGAGAAGTTGAGCGAGCCGGCGGATTACATCGGCAATGAGCTGGAGTTCCTCTACTGCCTGGAGGCTCTGGCCCATGAGCACCAAAAACAGGGTAACGACGACACCGTCGCCGAGCTCAAGGCGCTGGCCGGGGAGTTCCTCGACAAGCACCTGGGCACCTGGTACCAGGCCTTCACCGACGGCATGTGTGAGCATGCCGAGCTGGAGTTCTGGCGCCTGTACGCGACGGCTCTGAGTGAGTTCCTGTCATCCCGAATAACTCATTAATTTCCGGGGACGGATGTCCCCGCCTGTAAGGCGCCGGTTTGGCTCCTAAGGATATGAGATGAAACGTTTTATTGCTTTACTTCAGATGGTGCTGGTGGCGGCGTTTGCCGGCCAGGCCGTGGCCGCAGAGAAGGCCGAGCTGCAACCTCAGCAGTGGCAACCCATTCAGGAAGTGACCATCGCCGGTGACATTCCTGAGCTGCGCGGCATGCCTGTGTCTCCCGAGCTGCCCGTGGTGAATACCGCCGTCAACGAAGGTTACCTGCAGACCCTGTCCCCCGCCTCCTACTGGGCCGACATTCTGACCTACTCCTTCTTCGGCATGATCGCCCTGCTGACTCTGTTCGTGATGATCAACGGCAAGTCCAAGCTGCACGGCGGTTTCTCCGGCAACAAGGTGGATCGTTGGAGCGGCATGGACATCTTCGTCCACTGGCTGGGCGGCATCGCCTGTCTGTTCCTGATCATCACCGGCCTGATCATGGGCGCCGGTCGCTTCCTGCTGGAACCCAACATGGGCGTCAGCCACTGGGTCGGCGTGATCAACACCTCCGTCTCCCTGCACGACATGATGGCCTGGCCCTTCATCATCGGTTGGGCGGTGATGGTCCTGAAGTGGCTGCCCAAGCAGCTGCCCGAGTCCTGTGACGCTGCCTGGTTTGCCAAGGCCGGTGGTTACCTGAACTTCGGTCCCTTCAAGGGCCAGCACCCTGACGCAGGCTTTGCCAACGCCGGTGAGAAGCTGTGGTTCTGGACTTTCGCCATCTGCGGTGCCCTGATTGTGGGTTCCGGTCTGGTGATGATGTTCCCCAGCCTGGTTGAGACCAAAGACGGTGCCAACCTGAGCCTGGTGCTGCACCTGGTGAGCGCGGCCATCATCGGCGCCTTCGCCGTGGTGCACATCTTCATGGCCACCGTTATGTCCGAAGGTGGTATGGAGTGCATGGTTACCGGTAAGTGTGATGAGAACTGGGCCAAGCAACACCACAACCTGTGGTTCAAGCAGGTAAGCAAGTCCTAACTTGATGCCGGGGACGCCAGCGTCCCCGGTCTCTCCCGGCCCCATCCGGGGCCGATTCATTGAATCCGTGCCGTTCACCTCTCCCCGCGAGCAGGTGCGGCCCCGTAGTACCTAACGGAATGAGAATTACGACAATGAACACCAAGATGACTCTGATTGCCGGCGCCGTTGCCGCCCTGTCCTTCAATGCCCTGGCCGCCGATTCCCTGGAAGAGCAGGTGCGCGTCCTGTCCGAGCGTGTCCAGCAGCTGGAGCAGCAGGGCCCACAGGTCGCCGAAGGCACCACCTTCAACCTGTACGGCAGCCTGCGCCCCACCTTCAACTACCTGGACTCTGGTGATGACTCCAAGTGGGACGTGCGTGACGCCCTGTCTCGCGTTGGCATCAAGGCCACCACCGAGCTGAGCAATGGCTGGGTGGCCATCGCCCAGGGTGAGTGGAGCGTCGACATCTCCAACAACGGTGACTTTGGCAAGGCCCGTCAGGCCTACGTGGCTCTGTCGACTCCCTACGGCCAGCTGGGCGTGGGTAAGCAGCGTCCTGCCCAGTACACCCTGGTGGCTGAGTACGTGGACATCTTCAACCACGCCAACAGCCCTTACGCCTATGACGCGGAGAGCCCCTTCTTCGTCGATAACTTCGTCACCTACAAGCTGCAGCATCAGGGTGTCACCCTGATGGCAGGCGCTCAGATCAGCGGTGACAAGGGTGATGACAACGCCGATCTGGTGAACCTGGGTCTGGGTTATGACCTGGATGGCCTGCACCTGGGCCTGGGTTATGTCGCCGCAGACCGCCTGGATGACAGCAACCAGGTGATTGGTGATGACAAGACCCTGGGCGGTGTCGTGGCGTACAGCTTCGACAACGGTCTCTACCTGGCCGCAGCCTACCAGGACAAGGATTACAACCTGGACGGCGGTGCCGATCGCAGTGGCAGCACCATCGATACTGCCCTGGCCTACCCCTTCGCCGACGATTACAAGGTGAAGCTGGGTTACTTCAAGTTTGAAGACGGCAAGAAAGTGGCCAGTGGCGACTACGATGGCTACAACACCACCCTGGAGTGGCAGCCTGCCGGCAACCTGCGTCTGCACGTCGAGTACCTGGTGAAGGACTTCGACAACGCCGACAAGGACACCTCCATCGCCGTGGGTATGCGTTACGACTTCGACCTCGGTTGGAACTTCTGAGCCCATCCGCTCACCCTTGGGATGGCCCGTTTCCCCGGCGGGTCCTCTCCTTTTTAACATCCTTGTGTTTCAGGCAGCCTTCGGGCTGCCTTTTTTGATCCCAGGGCGTCCCGGGACGATACTTAAGGGATCGGCCTTCGCTAAGGAGAGAGGGATGCAGCCGCTGAACATGGCTTTCGACAAGCCTCTGGTGATCGACACCCATGCCCTGGCCTGGCAGGCCTCGCCCGCCCCCGGGGTATGGCGAAAACGGCTGGAGTGTGTAGCGGAAGAGCGGGGCCATGTCACCAGCATCGTGCGCTATGACCCAGGCAGTGCCTTTCCCAATCACGGCCATCCGGCCGGCGAAGAGTTGCTGGTGCTGGAGGGGGTCTTCAGTGATGAAAGCGGCCACTTCGGCGCTGGCAGCTACCTGAGGAATCCGCCCGGCAGTGGCCATGCTCCGGCCAGTGAATCTGGCTGTGTGCTCCTGGTGAAACTCTGTCAGTTCGCCGACGATGATGGCCAGTCCCTGGTGATTCCCGGCCTGTTGGGGGCGCCCTCACGTGAACTTCACCGCCACGGCTCAGAACGGGTCAGCTGGTTCAGGTTGAACCCCGGCGAGGGCTTGCCGGCGCAGCCCTTCTCCTGTGAATTTTTCCTAGTGGATGGCCTGCTGGAGGCACCAGAGCATCGCATCTCGACGGGGTACTGGTGTCGCTTCCCCGCCGGACTGTGTCCGCCCTTGCGCGCCGAACAGCCCACTCTGGTGTGGCTGAAGGCTGGGCATTTTTAAACGATGGGGGGCGCTTGCGGCTTTTGGTTGCCTTAGATGGCCAGATACACTAGGGCGCCAAACAGCGCTCCAGCAATGAACATCATCAGTTTGCTCTTATCCATAACCCGCTCGTCGTATTGTCTCGGTAAATTGCTGCCATCAGTCTATTGGTAGTGGCATGGGGAGGCCAGTCATTATCGTTCAATTATTTGATTTATAGGACTTTTTATTTTCTGTCACGGCGTTCCTGAATGCCGGCGGATGGCCATTACGCCTCCCTTGTTCCAGCCTGGCATGCCACCCGATTGGACAAAAAATGCCCGGCGGTTGCCGGGCGGAAATTGGAAAGGAAAGGGTTACAGGGTGTCGCCTGGGACTCGCACCCAGCCCTCCATCAGCACCCGGGCGCTGCGGCTCATGATGGCGGAGTCCACCCGCCACTGACCGTTCTGCTGGCTGGCCTCGGCGCCCACCTTGAGGGTGCCCGAGGGGTGGCCGAAGCGCACGAAGCTGCGCTCGCCGCCACCGGCGGCCAGGTTCACCAGGGTGCCCGGGATGGCAGCGGCGGTGCCAATGGCCACGGCGGCGGTGCCCATCATGGCGTGGTGCAGCTTGCCCATGGACAGTGCCCGCACATTGAGGTCGATGCTGTCGGCGTCGATCCCCTTGCCGCTGGAGGCGGTGTAGCTTTTCGGTGGGGCGACGAAGGCGATCTTGGGAGTGTGCTGGCGACCAGCCGCTTCGCTTGCCTCCTTGATCAGCCCCATCCTGACGGCGCCGATGGCGCGCAGCGCCTCGAAACGCTCCAGGGCGGCGGGATCGGCGTTGATCGCCTCCTGCAGCTCGGTGCCGTCGTAACCCAGAGCCTCGGCATTGAGAAACAGGGTGGGGATGCCGGCGTTGATCAGGGTCGCTTCCAGCTTGCCCCCGGCGACCAGAGACTCGGGTACCTCCAGGGTATCCACCAGGTTGCCGGTGGGGAACATCGCCCCGTCGCCGTCGGCGGGATCGAGGAAGCTGACCTCCACCTCGGCGGCGGGGAAGGTGACCCCATCCAGCTCAAAGTCGCCGGTCTCCTGCACCTGCCCCCCGGTGATGGGCACCTGGGCGATGATGGTCTTGTGGATGTTGGCCTGCCAGATCCGCACTGTGGCGATGCCGTTGTCCGGAATGCGGCTCGAGTTCACCAGACCATTGCTGATGGCAAAGGCCCCTACCGCGGCGGTGAGGTTGCCGCAGTTGCCACTCCAGTCGATAAAGGGCTTATCGATGGCCACTTGACCGAACAGGTAGTCCACGTCGTGGTCCGTCTGGGTGCTGCTGGCCAGGATCACCGTCTTACTGGTGCTGGAGGTGGCGCCGCCCATGCCGTCGGTGTGTTTGCCATAGGGATCCGGGCTGCCGATCACCCTCAGCAGCAGGGCGTCCCGGGCCGGCCCTGGTTGCTGGGCGGCTTCCGGCAGGTCGCTGAGGCTGAAGAACACCCCCTTGCTGGTGCCGCCGCGCATGTAGGTGGCGGGGATTCTGATTTGCGGTGGAAACGCCATGGTTTCTCCTTATACCGGGGCGCGGCAGGCCACGCCCCATAGCTTGCTCTGATTGGATCTAGCTGGCCGCTTCCGAGGCTAGGAAGTCTTTGGCGAAACGTTGCAGTACGCCGCCCGCCTCATAGACGGAGACCTCTTCGGCGGTGTCCAGGCGACAGGTCACCGGAACCTCCAGGGTTTCGCCGTCAGCTCGGTGGATCAGCAGGGCCAAGGTGGCCTCCGGAGTGCGCTCGCCGATGACGTCGTAGGTCTCGCTGCCGTCCAGCCCCAGGGTCAGTCGGGTGGTGCCCGGCTTGAACTCCAGGGGCAGTACACCCATCCCCACCAGGTTGGTGCGGTGGATGCGCTCGAACCCCTCGGCGACGATCGCCTCAACCCCGGCCAGGCGTACCCCTTTGGCGGCCCAGTCGCGACTGGAGCCCTGACCGTAGTCGGCCCCGGCAACGATGATCAGCGGCTGTTTGCGATCCATGTAGGTTTCGATCGCCTCCCACATGCGGGTGACCCGACCCTCGGGCTCGATGCGAGCCAGGGAGCCCTGACGGATCTCACCCTGCTCATCCCGGACCATCTCATTGAGCAGCTTGGGGTTGGCGAAGGTGGCCCGCTGGGCGGTGAGGTGATCGCCCCTGTGGGTGGCGTAGGAGTTAAAGTCCTCCTCAGGCAGACCCATCTTCGCCAGATACTCGCCGGCGGCGGAGCTGGCCAGGATGGCGTTGGAGGGTGAGAGGTGATCTGTGGTGATGTTGTCACCCAGCACCGCCAGGGGGCGCATCCCTGTCAGGCTGCGCTCTCCGGCCAGGGCACCCTCCCAGTAGGGGGGCCGGCGGATGTAGGTGCTCATGGGGCGCCAGTCGTACAGGGGATCGTTGTCCTCGCCATAGTCGACACTCAAATCGAACATGGGTTCGTACACCTGGCGGAACTGCTCCGGCTTCACATGCTGACCGACGATGGCGTCGATCTCCTCGTCCGTGGGCCAGAGATCCTTGAGGGTTACCGGATTGCCCTGTGGGTCATGGCCCAGCACATCCTGTTCGATGTCGAAACGCACGGTGCCGGCGATGGCGTAGGCCACCACCAGAGGCGGCGAGGCCAGGAATGCCTGCTTGGCGTAGGGGTGGATGCGGCCATCGAAGTTGCGGTTGCCGGACAGCACGGCGGTGGCGTACAGGTCGCGGTCGATGATCTCCTGCTGAATCACCGGATCCAGGGCTCCACTCATGCCGTTACAGGTGGTGCAGGCAAAGGCGACGATGCCAAAGCCCAGCTTCTCCAGTTCAGGCAGCAGTTCTGCTTCCTCCAGGTAAAGCTGAGCCACTTTGGAGCCTGGGGCGAAGGAGGATTTCACCCAGGGTTTGCGCACCAGCCCCAGTTCGTTGGCCTTCTTGGCCAGCAGACCGGCGGCCACCACGTTCCTGGGGTTGGAGGTGTTGGTGCAGCTGGTGATGGCGGCGATGATCACCGCGCCGTCGGGCATCTTGCCCTCGGCCTCCTGGGCCTGGGCCGCAGCCAGATCGGTGGCGATGCCGCGAGCGGCCAGATCGGAGGTGGGCAGGCGGCGATGGGGGTTGGAGGGGCCAGCCATGTTGCGGCAGACGCTGGACAGATCGAACTCCAGCACCCGCTCATAGTCGGCCTCTGTCAGGTCCTCGGCCCACAGCCCGCTGGTTTTGGCGTACTGCTCCACCAGTTTCACCTGCTCAGGATCCCGGCCGGTGAGGGTCAGGTAGTCCAGGGTCTGCTGGTCGATGTAGAACATGCCGGCGGTGGCGCCAAATTCCGGGGTCATGTTGGAGATGGTGGCGCGGTCGCCGATGGTGAGATCCGCGGCGCCATCACCGAAGAACTCCAGGTAGGCGGAGACCACCCGCTGCTGGCGCAGGAACTCGGTGATCGCCAGCACGATGTCGGTGGCGGTAATCCCAGGCTGACGCTTGCCGGTCAGGCGCACGCCGACGATCTCCGGCAGGCGCATCATGGAGGCGCGCCCCAGCATCACGTTTTCCGCTTCCAGGCCACCCACGCCGATGGCGATCACCCCGAGGGCATCCACATGGGGGGTGTGGCTGTCGGTGCCGACACAGGTGTCGGGGAAGGCGACGCCGTCCCTGGACTGAATTACCGGGGACATCTTTTCCAGGTTGATCTGATGCATGATGCCGTTGCCGGCGGGGATCACGTCAACGTTCTTGAAGGCGGTCTTGGTCCACTCGATAAAGTGGAATCGGTCCTCGTTGCGGCGATCCTCGATGGCGCGGTTCTTCTCAAACGCGTCCGGATCGAAGCCGGCGTGCTCCACCGCCAGTGAGTGGTCGACGATCAGCTGGGTGGGCACCACAGGATTGACCTTGGCGGGGTCGCCGCCCTGATCGGCAATGGCGTCACGCAGGCCGGCCAGATCCACCAGGGCGGTCTGGCCCAGGATGTCGTGGCACACCACCCGGGCCGGGTACCAGGGGAAGTCCAGGTCGCGCTTTCGGTGAATGATCTGGCCCAGGGCGTCGCCGAGTGTGGCCGGATCGCAGCGGCGCACCAGCTGCTCGGCCAGTACCCTGGAGGTGTAGGGCAGGGTGGCGTAGCTGCCCGGGACGATGGCCTCTACCGCGGCTTTGGTATCGAAGTAATCGAGGCCGGTGCCGGGCAGGGGTTTACGGAATTCTGTGTTCATAGTCTCTACCCAAAGAGTGAAATCCGGGCCGCCGGACGGCGGCCCACTGGGCTGGGTGCGGCTTAGCGCTGGCTCAGCTCGGGTACACTGCGAGGCTCTTCGCCTGTGTAGTCCGCGCTCGGGCGGATGATGCGGTTGTTGGCTCGCTGCTCCATCACGTGGGCGGCCCAGCCGGTCAGGCGGGAGCAGACGAAGATGGGGGTGAACAGCTTGGTGGGGATCCCCATGAAGTGATAGGCGGAGGCGTGGAAGAAGTCGGCGTTACAGAACAGCTTCTTCTCCTGCCACATCAGATCTTCACAGGCCACAGACACCCGGTAGAGGCGGTCGTCGCCGTACTCTTCCGCCAGCTTGGCAGACCAGCCCTTGATGATGGCGTTCCTGGGGTCGGACTCGCGGTAGATGGCGTGGCCGAAGCCCATGATCTTCTCTTTGTTGACCAGCTTCTGTTTGAGGATATTGATGGCGTCCTGCTCATCCTTCATATCCTCGATAAGCTCCATGGCCGCCTCGTTGGCACCGCCATGCAGGGGGCCACGCAGGGAGCCGATGGCACCGGTAACACAGGAGTGCATGTCGGACAGGGTGGAGGCACACACCCGGGCGGTGAAGGTAGAGGCGTTAAACTCGTGCTCCGCGTAGAGGATCAGGGAGACGTCCATCACCTTGGCGTGCAGCTCGCTGGGGGCCTTGCCGTGCAGCAAGCGCAGGAAGTGGGCACCGATCTGCTCATCCTCGGTTTCGGTGACGATGCGAACGCCGTCGTGGCTGTAGCGGTACCAGTAGCAGATGATGGAAGGGAAGGCCGCCAGCAGACGATCGGCCATCTCACCCTGCTGGTCGAAGCTTTCCTCGGTCTCCAGGTTGCCCAGCATGGAGCAGCCGGTACGCATCACGTCCATGGGGTGGGCGCTCGCGGGGATCTGTTCCAGTACGGTTTTCAGGGGCTGAGGCAGGCCGCGCAGATTCTTCAGCTTCTGGCGGTAGGCGGTTAACTCCTCTGCGTTGGGCAGGTGCCCCTTGAGCAGCAGGTGAGCCACCTCTTCGAAGCTGACCTTGTCCGCCAGTTCGGCGATGTCGTAGCCGCGGTAGGTGAGTCCGGTGCCGGACTTGCCAACGGTACAGAGGGCGGTTTCACCGGCGCTTTGGCCGCGGAGGCCGGCGCCTCCAAGTGCTTTATCTACCATGATTCTTTCCTTCTCTCCTGAAGTTGCTCTTTGGACTGGATGGGTTACGCCTTGCTGTCGGCGAACAGCTGATCCAGTTTCTGTTCGTAGTCGTGATAGCCGAGGAATTTGTACAGGTCCATGCGGGTCTGCATATTCTCAACCTGACTGCGCTGATGGCCATCGGTCTTAAGGGCCTCATAGACGTTGAGGGCGGCGGCGTTGGCGGCGCGGAAGGCGGACAGAGGGTAGAGCACCATGTCGGCGCCAGCCTCAAACAGCTCCTCTTTGCCGAACAGTTCGGTCTTACCGAACTCGGTCATGTTGGCCAGGATGGGCGCCTTTACCTGGGCCTTGAACTGACGGTAGTGATCCAGCTCGGTCAGGGCTTCGGCGAAGATCATGTCGGCTCCCGCCTCCAGATAGGCCTGAGCCCGCTCGATGCCGCTCTCCAGTCCTTCGACCGCCACCGCGTCGGTGCGGGCCATGATGACGAAACTGTCGTCGCGACGGGCATCCACTGCCGCTTTGATGCGGTCGCACATCTCCTCCACGCTCACCACTGCCTTGTTGGGGCGGTGGCCACAACGCTTCTGAGCCACCTGATCTTCCATGTGCACTGCGGCCACGTCGGCACGTTCGAATTCACGGATGGTGCGGGCGATGTTGAAGGCGCCACCCCAACCGGTGTCGATGTCCACCAGCAGAGGGAGGTCGGTGGCGGCGGTGATGCGGCTGGCGTCGATGACCACGTCGTTCATGGAGGTCATACCCAGATCCGGCAGGCCGAAGGAGGCGTTGGCCACCCCCGCACCGGAGAGGTATAGGGCCTGGTGGCCGCTCTGTTCGGCCATCAGGGCCATGTAGGCGTTGATGGTGCCAACGATCTGCAGCGGCTTGGCGTTGGCTACGGCGTCGCGAAAGCGCTGGCCCGGGGTTGGGATGGTCATCCTGAAATCTCCTCCATTTGGTTTCTCAGTACCCGCTCTGTGTTGGCGCGGCCAGATTCGATGTGGCGGCGCATCAGCAGGGCGGCAAGCTCACCATCGCCGTCGGCGATGGCGTCCAGAATTCGTCGGTGTTGGGCCAGGGCTTCCATGGGGCGGCGACCGCTGCTGCACTGGTTACGGTACATCTGCAGCAGGTGATAGAGATCGTCGGTCAGGGTGTGAATCAGGGTCTGGTTACCACTGGCGTGAATGATGCCCAGGTGAAAATCGATGTCGTCAAACAGGGCGTAGTCGCCGCTCTGGTCGGTGAACACCTTCTCCTGACGTTTGAGCAGCAGCTGTAGCTGGGCCAATTGGCTGGCGCTGATGCGGCTGGCGGCCAGGCGACAGGCCATCGCCTCAAGTTCGGCCCGAACCTGATAGAGGTCTCCCAGCTCTTCCGGAGTCAGTTGGGCGACCCGGGCACCGATGTGAGGGGCTTTAACCACCAGGCGGCGTCGCTCCAGCTTCTGCAGGGCTTCCCGCAGTGGACCCCGGCTGACGCCGTAGCGAGCGGCCAACTCCTGTTCATTGATCTTGCTGCCGGCCGAGATCTCGCCCTGGACAATGGCCACTTGCAGCTTATGAGCCAGTTGGTCTGCCAGGGTCAGTTGACGTTGGGAATTGCTCATGATCAAAAAAGCACCAAGTGAGACGTGGGTCACAGCTTGGGCGCATTTCGATCGATTGTCAACAATGTGTTAACTTAGACGTTAGTGTAACCTGAGTGATGTTCAGCGGCGCTTTTTGCGCTAAGTTGTTGTCTTTATTTGCTAATTATTATTTTTGAATCGGGATGAAAATCAAGGTGAGAAATATTTATCTGTGTTTTATTGTCAACAACCTGTGGCGTTGTCGACAATGGACCAGGATCAAAAAAGGCTCCCTGAGGAGCCTTTTTCTTTTGGGTTTAGAGTTATTTTGACGCCAGTGCTCGATAGAAGCCTGGGGCGGAGGCATGTTCCTGCAGCAGCTGTTCAATCTTGAGGTCCTTCTCCTGCCACAGCTCGTTCAGCCAGCGCTGAAATTCAACCCGGTACTCCTTATCCTGGTCGTAGTCCCCCTGGGGGACTTCGGACATGGGGATGACCCGGACGTCGACGGCGATGGTGTCCAGCTCGCCGCCAAGCAGGGAGGCCATGATCTTATCCCGGGCGCCGGGGTAGACGATGGTCAGGTCGACCACATGGCGGAACTGGTCGCCCAGGGTGGACATGGCAAAGGCGATGCCGCCCGCCTTGGGTTTCAGCAGATACCGGTAGGGGCTGCGTTGCCGCTTATGCTTTTCCGGGGTGAGCCGGGAGCCCTCAATGAAGTTGATCACCGAGGTGGGGATATCCCGGAACTTGGCGCACGCCTTGCGGGTGGTTTCGATGTCCTTACCCTTGAGTTTGGGGTTTTTGGCCACCTGGGACTTGGAGTAGCGGCGCATAAAGGGCATATCCAGGGCCCAGCAGGCCATGCCCATCAGCGGAATGTAGATCAGCTGATGCTTGAGGAAGAACTTCAGCATGGGGATCTTGTCCCGCAGCACGATAGAGACCACAAAGATGTCGGCCCAGCTCATGTGGTTGGAGAGCACCAGGTACCACCCTTGGGGGCTGAGCCGGTCATCCAGGCCGGTGATGTTCCAGCGGGTGCGGGTGGTCAGGCCGAAGATGGCGTGGTTGAGCACCACCCAGTATCTCATGCAGCCATTGGCCATGGCCGACAGCTTGAGTCGCGCCGCCCTGATGGGCAGCACCAGCTTGAGCAGGGCCAGCATCAGGATCAGGGTGCTCCAAAGCGCTATGTTCAACGCCGCCAGGGTGGCGTTTAGCAAAAACAGCACGGGGCTGGGAAGAAAATTCAACATAGTCTATCGGTGTTCATCATTGCTGCAGTCAGCCAGTTGCCGCTGCTTCTCATGCCACAGGCCGTTGAGCCACTGTTGGAACTCGGCCCTCTGTTCCGGGGAGTCGTAACCGATGGCGTGGAGCTCCTCCAGAGAGCGTTGGTCCACGCTGACCCGGATCTCCGGTACCCGGCCACAGAGGTAGTCCCAGAAACTGGGGGCGCCATCCGGGTAGTAGATGGTGACATCCAGCATCCGCTGTAATCTCGGTCCCATGGCGTCTAGGGTAAAGGCTAAACCCCCTGCCTTTGGTCTGAGCAGTTGCGGGAAGGGGGAATTTTGCCTGTCCCGTTTGGCCTCTGTAAAGCGGGTACCCTCTACGAAATTCATGATGGTGACCGGAGAGGTCTTGTACTTTTCACAGGCTTTTTTCGTTGTTTCAATGTCTTTTCCCTTCATATGCGGGTTCTTCTTCAGGTACTGGGAGGAGAAGCGGCGCATAAAGGGAAAATCCAGTGCCCACCAGCACAGACCGATGACCGGCACGAAGATCAACTCCCACTTGAGGAAGAACTTGATGAAGGGGATGCGGCGGTTGAACAGACGCTGCAGCACCAGGATGTCCACCCAGGACTGATGGTTGGAGACCACCATATACCACTGCATGGAGGAGAGCTCCGGCAGAGAGTCCACCACCATGCGACTGCCGCTGAGCACCGCTTGATTCAGGTTATTGATGCTGATCCAGGCGGTGGCGCACTGATCGGCGGCCCAACTGCAGCTGCGTTTCAGCGGGGCGATGGGCAGAAGTTTCAGCAGCCCAAGGCCAAAGACCACGGGAAACCAGACCAGGGTGTTGATGATATAGCCGGAGAAGGCCAGCAATCCGCGTAAAGTGTTCAACAGATCCATCCGTGACGCAGGCTAAACTTGGGGATATGTTAAACAGCTCTGACCAGTGTCTCAAGGCGGATCTGCCTTTGTTTCTGTACTACTCCAGCCTCAGTTGTGCCATCAGCTTGTCCATGGCCCTGAAGCCAAAGGCCTTGGCCACGTGGGATCGGGTGACTCTCTCCTGCTGCTGAAGATCCGCCAGGGTGCGGCTGACCCGCAAAATGCGATGGAAGGCCCGAACCGAGAGCCCAAGCCGATTGAGCCCCTGTTCGGCGAAGGCGGCGGCATCCTGCTCTATCTTGGCCTCGGTGCCTAATGCCGATGGGGAGAGCCGGGCATTGAGGATCCCTTGTCGGCTTAGTGCCCGCTCTCGGGCGGCCAGGACCTGATCTCTGGCCTGGGTTGTGGTCAGCCCCTGAGGTTGATGCTGACGGGTTAACTCTCCTGGCGGCAACCTGGCCACCTCCACCGTCAGGTCGAATCGGTCCAGAAAGGGGCCGGAGAGTCTTCCCAGGTAGCGGCGGATCTGTTCCGGGGTGGAGCGGCTTTGAGGGCCGGTTTCGCCACAGGGGCTGGGGTTCATCGCCGCCACCAGCTGAAACTGGGCCGGGTAACGCAGCTTGGCGGCGGCGCGGGAGATCACCACCTCGCCAGACTCCAAGGGTTCCCGCAGGCTGTCCAACACTGTGCGGGGAAATTCGGGCAGCTCATCGAGAAACAATACCCCATGGTGCGCCAGGGAGATCTCTCCGGGCTTGGGCAGGCTGCCTCCCCCCACCAGAGAGGCCGCCGAACTGGAGTGGTGGGGGGCGCGAAACGGCCTCTGCAGCAGTTGGGCCGGAGTCCGAGGCAGGCCGGCCACAGAGTGGATGGCCGCCACTTCCAGGGCGGGTTCCACCGGCAGAGGGGGAAGGAGATCGCACAGGCGGCTGGCCAGCATGGTCTTGCCGGTGCCGGGAGGGCCCATCAGCAGCAGATTATGTCCGCCGCTGGCGGCGATCATCAGTGCCAGTTTCCCCTGCTGCTGGCCGATCACTTCACTGAGATCTTTACATTGAGGTAGCGTGTCTGGTCGAAATGGGTCCGGTTGTATGGAGTCCAGCGGTGCCTGGCCGGTCAAGGCGGCCACCAACTGAGGCAGGCTGGGGGCCTTCAGGGCATCCAGCTCAGGGACCAGGGACAGTTCGGCGCTGCCTTGGGTGGGGACCACCATCTGCCGCCCCTGTGCCTTGGCAGCCAGGGCGGCGGGCAGTAATCCGGAGCAGGGTCTTATCTCGCCAGATAGGGACAGCTCTCCGAAAAATTCCCGATTTTTGATGCATGATTCCGGAAGTTGGTCTGTGGCGCACAGAATCCCCAGGGCGATGGCCAGATCGAAGCGTCCCCCCTGTTTGGGCAGCTCTGCCGGGGCCAGGTTGACGGTGACCCGGCGGGCAGGAAACTGAAAGCCGCAACTGTTGAGAGCAGCGCGAACCCGCTCTCTGGATTCCCTCACCGACGCTTCCGGTAACCCCACCAGAGTGACGCTGGGCAGGCCGCCACTGATGTGAACCTCCACCCGGATCAGCGGGGCGTCCATCCCCAGCTCGGCACGGGTAAAAACTTGAGCCAACGCCATAAATTGCCTCCTTGCAACTGCGTGGTTACCCTCCATTTTAGCGCCTTCTCAGAGAACACTGTGTTTGTAATATTTGGTTACATTTCTCTTTTTCTCACAAATGGAAAATTTTCTTTGCATCGTTAATTTGGGTGTGCTAATTCTAAATAAGCTTAAATTTCGACCTGTCCGCAAAACGCCTTTGCGGGGGTCACCAAGAAGAGAAAAAGACGTAGGAATCGAACCGATGATGCCTGTAACCCTGAACCTAGTCCTAGTCGTGGTCCTGACCGTGGTGATTATTATCACCGGCGGGGGAACGCGTTTGGTTCAGGCACAATCAGCCTAGACGTCAACCAAACAGCCACCCCCCGCACCGAAAGGTCCGGGGGGTTTTTTTTACCCTGTAGTCCACGGAGAGAAGCAACCATGACCCAGATGTATCACCAAGCTGACGCCAACCCGAGTTTATTGCAAGGCAAGACCGTCGCTGTCCTCGGCTATGGCAGCCAGGGCCGCGGCCAGTCCCTGAACCTGCGCGACAGCGGAGTGAATGTAGTCATCGGCCTGCGCCCTGGCGGCGCCAGCTGGAAGCAGGCGGAAGAGGAGGGCTGGCAGCCTGTTCCCTTCGCCGAAGCGGTACGCGACGCCGACGTTGTTATGGTGCTGATCCCCGATATGGCCCAGGCGGACTGCTACAAGGAGCACATCGAGCCCAACATCAAAGAGGGCGCCATGCTGATGTTCAGCCACGGCCTGAACGTTCACTACGGCATGATCGAGCCCGCCGCCAACATCGACGTGACCATGGTGGCCCCCAAGGGACCGGGTTACCTGGTTCGTACCGAGTATGAGAAGGGCGCCGGTGTTCCCTGCCTGATGGCAGTTCACCAGGATGCGACCGGCTACGCCCACGCCAAGGCTCTGGCTTACGCCGATGCCATCGGCGGCACCCGTGGCGGTGTACTGACCACCAACTTCAAGGAGGAGACCGAGACCGATCTCTTCGGTGAGCAGGCGGTTCTGTGTGGTGGCGCGGTGGCCATGGTACGCAAGGGTTGGGAGACCCTGGTTGAGGCGGGTTACCAGCCTGAGCTGGCGTACTTCGAGTGTCTGCACGAGCTGAAGCTGATTGTTGACCTGCTGTACGAGGGCGGCATCTCCCGCATGCATGAGTTCGTTTCCGACACGGCGGCTTACGGCGCCCTGACCCGTGGTGACCGCATCGTCGATGACCGCGCCAAGGAGACCATGAAGCAGGTGTTGGCTGAGATTCAGTCCGGCGAGTTCACCCGTCAGTGGGTGGAAGAGTACAAGGCTGGCAGCACCAACTACCGAGCCGCCCAGAAGGCGGAGTGTGAGCACCCAATCGAGAAGGTTGGTGCCGAATTGCGCAGCCGCATGAGCTGGTTGAACCGAGGGGAGTAAGCCGATGATCAGCGGAGCGGAAGCAGTAATTCGTACATTGGAAGGATTCGGGGTGGATACCGTGTTTGGCTATCCCGGCGGTGCCATCATGCCCGTTTACGATGCCATGCTCGACTCGTCCGTCAACCACACCCTGACTCGCCATGAGCAGGGGGCGGCTTTCGCCGCCATTGGTTACGCCCGTGCCTCTGGCAAGACCGGGGTGTGCATTGCCACCTCAGGTCCGGGCGCCACCAATCTGTTGACTGCCCTGGCGGACGCGTACATGGACTCCATTCCGCTGGTCGCCATCACCGGCCAGGTACCCAATGCGGCCATAGGCACCGATGCCTTTCAGGAGATTGATGTGTTGGGCCTGTCTCTGGCCTGCACCAAGCACAGCTTCCTGGTGCGTCATGCCGATGAGCTGTGTGACACCCTGCAGCAGGCGTTTGCCCTGGCGGCAGAGGGGCGGCCTGGCCCGGTACTGGTGGACATTCCCAAGGACATTCAGCAGGGGATGGTGGAGTATCACCCGCCCCTGACGGCCCACACCAATGGCACCGCCGGCATCGGTGACTTTCCTCTGGAGCAGGCTCACCAGATGCTGAAAGCGGCCAAACGCCCTGTGCTCTATGTGGGCGGTGGTGTTGGTATGGCGGACGCCGTTGCTGAGCTCCGCCAGTTTATCGCCATCACGGGCATGCCTTCGGTGGCCACCCTCAAGGGGATCGGCGCCGTGGCTCCTGGCACCCCAGGCTACATGGGGATGCTGGGCATGCACGGCACCAAGGCGGCCAACATGGCGGTTCAGGAGTGTGACCTGCTGATCGCCGTCGGCGCCCGCTTCGACGACCGGGTAACCGGCCGCTTGGATACCTTCGCCCCGGACGCCCAGGTGATTCACCTGGACATCGACCCGGCGGAGTTCTCCAAGAGAAAGGCAGCCCACCTGAGCCACAGCGCCGACCTCAAGCAGGTGCTGCCGGCCATGGCGATGGCGCTGGAGTGTGGTCCGTGGCGTGAACTCTGTGACCAGCGCTCCCGAGACTGGGCCTTCAGCTACGACGCTCCCTTCGAGGGGATCTTTGCCCCCAGGCTGCTCAAGACCATCTCCGATCGCCTGCCCAAGGGCAGCACCGTGGCCTGTGATGTGGGCCAGCATCAGATGTGGGTGGCTCAGCATATGGAGTTCGATGGCCCGGAGACTCACCTCTCCAGTGCTGGCCTGGGCACCATGGGCTTCGGCTTGCCAGTGGGCATCGGCGCTCAGTTTGCCCATCCGGATAAGCCGGTGCTGGTGGTCTCCGGAGACGGTTCCTTCATGATGAACTGCCAGGAGCTGACCACCATCAAGCGGGCCAAGCTGCCGGTGAAGATTCTGCTGCTGGACAACCAGCGCCTGGGCATGGTGAAGCAGTGGCAGGAGCTGTTCTTCGAAGAGCGCTACAGCGAAACCAACCTGTCTGATAATCCGGAGTTCGTTGCCATGGCGGCGGCCTTCGACATCCCCGGAGCGCACATCTGGCGTGAAGACCAGGTGGAAGAGGCTCTGGAACAACTGATAAACAGCGATGGACCTTTCCTGTTACACGTGTCCATCTCCGAGAAAGAAAACGTCTGGCCTCTGGTACCACCCGGGGCATCCAATAGCGATATGATGGAGAAGCAGTCATGAGTCAGCACACTTTGTATATCGAGATGAACCCGGCGCCAGAGGTTTTGGAGCGTGTACTGCGGGTGACCCGCCACCGTGGCTTTACCGTGTGCCATATGCATATGAGCAGCATGGATCGGAAGGCCAACATTGCGGTGACCGTTGCCAGCGAGCGCCCCATTGAGCATCTGACCCGTCAGCTGGACAAGCTGTACGACGTAAAGAATTGTCGCCTGGAGATCTCCCAGGCGCGCATCGCCAACGGCTAATTAAGGAGCACATTGTGAGCCAAGCGGACTTTATCTGGTTTAACGGCAAGATGATGCCCTGGCAGGATGCCCAGGTACATGTTCTTAGCCATGCCCTGCATTACGGTTCCTCGGTGTTCGAGGGGATCCGTGCTTACCATACTCCCAGGGGACCGGCGGTATTCCGCTTGCAGGAGCACATTCAGCGCCTGTACGACTCCGCCAAGATCTACCGGATGCCCATCCCCTATGCCCCGGCGGAGCTGGAGCAGGCATGCCGTGACACCATTGTCGACAACGGCCTGGACAGTGCCTATATCCGTCCACTGGCGTTCTTCGGTAACGTCGGCCTGGGATTGAACGTGCCTCCGGGCAGTCAGGCAGAAGTGATCGTGGCCTCCTTCCCCTGGCACTCTTATCTGGGTGAAGAGAGCACCAAGCAGGGGGTGGATGTGTGCGTCTCCTCCTGGAATCGCCTGGCGGCCAATACCATGCCCACCGGCGCCAAGGCCGGGGGCAACTACCTCTCCTCCCAGCTGATCTCCGGTGAGGCCAAGCGCCACGGTTATGCCGAGGGGATCGCCCTGGACACCAATGGCCAGATCTCCGAAGGCGCAGGTGAGAACCTGTTCCTGGTGAAGAACGGCGTACTGATCACCCCGCCGGTGACCGCCGCCATTCTGCCCGGTATCACCCGGGACACCATCATCACCCTGGCCCGTGATGCGGGGTATCAGGTGAAGGAGGAGGCGTTGGCCCGCGAAGCGCTCTACCTGGCCGACGAGATCTTCATGACCGGCACCGCCGCCGAGATCGTGCCTGTCCGTTCGGTGGATGGCATCCAGGTTGGCGAAGGCGAACGCGGTCCCATCACCGCCGACATGCAGGCGGCCTTCTTTGGCCTGTTCAGTGGTGTCACCGAAGACAAGTGGGGCTGGCTGGACTACGTCAGCGAAGAGCAGGAAAACAAGCAGGAGTTTGCCGCCTGTACCACGGCAAAAGTGTTGTAATAAAAGGGTAGAATAATGCCGAAACTGAGATCAGCGACCTCCACATCGGGTCGGAATATGGCGGGGGCCCGAGCCCTCTGGCGTGCCACAGGTATGACGGATCAGGACTTCGGCAAACCCATTATTGCGGTGGCCAACTCCTTTACCCAGTTTGTCCCCGGCCATGTGCATCTCAAGGATATGGGCCAGCTGGTGGCCGGTGCCATTGAGGAAGCCGGCGGGGTCGCCAAGGAGTTCAACACCATCGCCGTGGATGACGGCATCGCCATGGGCCATGGCGGTATGCTCTACTCCCTGCCCAGCAGGGAACTGATTGCTGACTCGGTAGAGTATATGGTCAACGCCCACTGCGCCGACGCCCTGGTGTGCATCTCCAACTGTGACAAGATCACCCCAGGTATGCTGATGGCGTCTTTGCGTCTCAACATCCCGGTGATCTTCGTCTCCGGTGGCCCCATGGAGGCGGGCAAGACCCGACTCTCTGAGCAGCTGATCAAGCTGGACCTGGTGGATGCCATGGTCCAGGCCGCCGATCCCAATGTCTCCGATGAGCAGGCGGAACAGGTGGAGCGCAGTGCCTGCCCCACCTGCGGCTCCTGCTCCGGCATGTTTACCGCCAACTCCATGAACTGCCTGACCGAAGCCCTGGGCCTGTCCCTGCCGGGCAACGGCTCCATGCTGGCCACCCACAGCGATCGTCAGCAGCTGTTCCTGGAAGCGGGTAAGCGCATCGTCGACCTGTGCCGCCGCTGGTATCAGGAGGAGGACGAGACCGCCCTGCCTCGGGGCATCGCCACCCGCGCCGCCTTCGGCAACGCCATGGCGCTGGACATCGCCATGGGCGGTTCCACCAATACGGTGCTGCACCTGCTGGCCGCCGCCCAGGAGGCGGAGGTGGCCTTCACCATGGAGGATATGGATGCCCTGTCCCGCCAGGTGCCCCAGCTGTGCAAGGTGGCCCCCTCCACCCCGGATTACCACATGGAAGATGTGCACCGTGCCGGTGGCGTCATCGGCCTGCTGGCGGAGCTGGCCCGTGGCGGCCTGCTGGACACCAGTGTGCCCCATGTGGCCGGCGGTACCCTGGGGCAGGTGCTGGAGCGTTACGACATCAAGGGCACCACAGAGGAGAGTGTGCTGGAGTTTTATCGCGCCGGCCCCGCCGGAGTGCGCACCACCCAGGCCTTTTCCCAGTCCTGCCGCTGGCAGGAGCTGGACGACGATCGTGAGAACGGCTGCATCCGCAGCGTCGAGCACGCCTACTCCTCCGAAGGGGGACTGGCGGTGCTCTCCGGTAACCTGGCGCCCAATGGCAGCATAGTGAAAACCGCCGGGGTGCCGGACGACTGTCTGACCTTCTCCGGGCCTGCCCGGGTCTATGAAAGCCAGGAGGCGGCGGTGGCCGGCATCCTCGACGGTGAGGTCCAGGCCGGTGAAGTGGTGGTGATCCGTTACGAGGGGCCCAAAGGGGGGCCGGGCATGCAGGAGATGCTCTATCCCACCAGTTATCTGAAATCCATGGGATTGGGGCAGAAGTGCGCCCTGATCACCGACGGCCGCTTCTCCGGCGGTACCTCGGGGCTCTCCATCGGTCACGTTTCTCCCGAGGCGGCCAGCGGCGGGGTGATCGCCCTGGTGGAGAATGGCGATACCATCAGTATCCATATTCCTCAGCGCACCATAGTCCTTGAGGTGGATGAACAGACACTGGCAGAGCGTGCCGCCAACTGCAGTTTCAAGCCGCACAACCGTCAGCGCCAGGTGAGTCCGGCGCTGAAGGCCTATGCCATGCTGGCCACCAGCGCCGACATGGGCGCGGTGCGGGATCTGACCAAGCTGGAGAGTGACTGATGGCCGCCCTGCCTAAGCCACAGACTCAGGATCTGGCTCAGGAGTACCTGCGCCGTATCCTGATGGCGCCGGTGTATGACGTGGCCAGATTCACCAGCCTGGACCCCATGGCCAAACTCA
Organism: Ferrimonas sp.; assembly: GCF_048263965.1. NCBI lineage: Bacteria > Pseudomonadati > Pseudomonadota > Gammaproteobacteria > Alteromonadales > Ferrimonadaceae > Ferrimonas > Ferrimonas sp. The sequence continues at coordinate 128,785 of NZ_JBLXDO010000001.1, forward strand.
GCGCCCGATTGGGGGCGCAGGTGTGGCTGAAGCGGGAAGATCAGCAGCCGGTGCACTCCTTCAAGCTTCGCGGCGCCTACAACTGCATCCATCAGTTGTCGGAGCCGAAACGCGCCTGTGGCGTGGTGGCGGCCTCCGCCGGTAACCACGCTCAGGGAGTGGCCCTCTCTGCCAGCCGCCTGGGGATCCGGGCGGTGATCGTGATGCCGGCGACTACGCCGGACATCAAGGTGGATGCGGTTCGCGGCCACGGCGGTGAGGTGGTGCTGTTCGGTGACAACTTCGATGCCGCCTATGGTCACGCCCGTGAGTTGGCCGAGAACCAGGGGCTGACCCTGATCCCTCCCTTCGACGACCCGGCGGTGATCGCCGGTCAGGGCACCATAGGTCAGGAGCTGCTGCAACAACAGCGTCAGCTGGATGCGGTGTTTGTGCCCGTGGGCGGTGGTGGTCTGGTGGCGGGCGTAGCCGCCTACATTAAGGCCCTGGCACCCCACATCAAGGTGATTGGGGTGGAGCCGGAAGACGCCGCTTGTCTCAAGGCCGCCCTGGAGGCTGGCTACCCGGTGACCCTGGACAGGGTGGGGCTGTTTGCCGACGGGGTGGCGGTGAAGCGCATCGGTGAGGAACCCTTCAGGGTGGCTCAGCAGTGCGTGGATCAGGTGATCACCGTCAGCACCGATGAGATCTGTGCGGCGGTGAAGGACATCTTCGAAGACACCCGGGCCATCGCCGAGCCCGCCGGAGCCCTGGCCCTGGCGGGGCTGAAGCGTTATCGCGAAGGGCGTCAAGGCGATGAGAGGCTGGCCGCCATTTTGTCCGGGGCCAACGTCAATTTCCACAGCCTGCGCTACGTCTCCGAGCGTTGTGAACTGGGTGAGGGCAAAGAGGCGGTACTGGCGGTGACCATTCCGGAGAAGAAGGGCAGCTTCCTGCGCTTTTGCCAACTGCTGGGTCAGCGATCCATCACCGAATTCAACTATCGGCTGGCGGGGCGGGACAGTGCCAACATCTTCGTCGGCCTTCGCATCGCCGATGCCGAGGAGTTGGCCAGAATCCGGCAGAAGCTGTCCCGGGAGGGCTACCCTCATGAGGACTTGTCACAGGATGAGACTGCCAAACTGCACGTGCGCTACATGGTGGGCGGACAGCCCCCAGAGCCGGTGCGCGAGCGCCTGTTCCATGTGACCTTCCCGGAACATCCTGGAGCCCTGCTGCAGTTTCTGCTTCGCCTGGGCCAGCGCTGGAACATCTCTCTGTTCCACTATCGCAATCACGGTGCCGCCTACGGTCGGGTGCTGATGGGGCTGGAGTGCGGTGAAAAGGGGGATGAGGAGCTCAGCGGTTTCCTGGCGACCCTGCCTCTGGAGTGTCGTGAAGTGACCGAGTCCGCCGCCTACCGCTACTTCCTGCGCTGACCTGCCAAGCAGATTGTCCATACTCTGTTCATCAACAGGCCCCATACTCATGGGGCCTGTGTGATCTCACATACCCTTTTCATGGAAGCCGCCCCATACTGATGTAACTCTTGTGATCTGTGTCACGGTTTATACACTTGGTTACATTCGCACTTTGGACATACATACGTGCATGTCTGTAAACTGCGCTCAATCAAATTTGGGGCAGTGGGATCCGATCCCTGAATCCCTCTCAGTATGGTCGGCCGGATTAAATTCCCGGCCACAAGGAGTCCGGTAATGTTCAAGCGCTTTGCCTTGGTTGTGGGTGGTCTGCTGGTGATTCTGGCAATCATCGGCGGCATCAAGTTCAAACAGATTCAAGAGGGCATGGCTCGGTTCGCGGCGTACACACCGCCACCTGAGACCATCTCTGTGGTGGAAGCCCGAACCGAAAGCTGGCGTCCCCAGGTGGCCAGCGTGGGGACCCTGAACGCCATCGAGGGGATCGAGCTGGCGGCGGAGGTGTCCGGCATCGTCGATGGCATCCTGTTCAAGAGTGGCCAGCAGGTGGAAGCCGGTCAGTTGCTGATCACCCTGAACGACGATGTGGAGCAGGCCAACCTGCTGAGCTACCAGGCCCAGGCGGAGCTGGCGGCCATCAAGTTCAAGCGCAACGAAGGCCTGTTCCGCAAGAACAACATCTCCGAGACCGATTTCGACCAGTCCAGCGCCGACCTTAAGGTGGCCAACGCCAACGTCGAGCAGACCCGGGCCACCATTGCCAAGAAGAACATCCGTGCGCCCTTTACCGGGGTACTGGGTATTCGCAAGTTCTCCATGGGTGAGTACATCAAGAATGGTGACGCCCTGGTGACTCTGCAGGATATCCGCTCTCTCTACGCCGACTTCTCCGTGCCCGAGCAGTACCTGCCCAGCCTGTACACAGGTCAGGAGGTGGTGTTCCACGTCAGCTCCGCCCCTGAGAAGGAGTTCCGTGGTCAGGTGATCGCCGTGGAAGCCAAGGTGGACGAGAACACCCGTAACATCGCCATCCGTGCCAAGGTGCCTAACCAGACCGGCGAGCTGCACCCGGGCATGTACGCCGACATCCGACTGCTGATGCGCGACACCCTGACTCCCATCGTGGTCCCCAGCACCGCCGTGGCCTACAGCCCCTTCGGTGATGCGGTGTTCGTGGTGGAGAAAGACGACAAAGGCCAGCAGGTGGCTCGTCGTATCTATGTCCAGGTGGGCGAGCAGCGGGGCGATCTGGTCTCCATCCTCAGTGGCCTGGAGCCCGGGATGCAGGTGGTCAATGCGGGTACCTCCAAGCTGGAGAACGGCACTCCGGTGACCATCTCCAACGCCGTGGAACTCTAAGGGGTACCCATGAAGTTTACCGATATCTTTATTCGTCGTCCGGTCCTGGCCATCGTTCTGAACCTGCTGCTGCTGGTGTTCGGTGCCCGGGCCCTGATGGACATGCAGGTGCGCCAGTATCCGGATATGGAGATTGGCCAGATCGACGTGACTACCGTCTATCCCGGCGCCAACGCCGAGCTGGTGCAGGGCTTCGTGACCCAGCCCATCCAGGAAGCGATCTCCTCCGCCGAGGGGATCGACTATGTGACCGCCAGTTCCAAGGCCGGTGTGTCCACCATCTCCGTGTTCCTCAACCTGGGCTACGACGCCAACACCGCCATGGCGGAGATGCTGACCAAGCTCAATGAGGTTCAGGGCCGTTTGCCCCAGAGTATCGACGATCCGGTGATCGCCAAGAGCGTGGCCGGTGGCGGCGCCATCATGTACCTGGCTTACTTCAGTGACACCATGAGTGGCGTGGAGATCACCGATTACCTGAAACGGGTGGTGCAGCCCAAGTTCACCGAGGTGGAGGGGGTGGCGGAAGCCCAGCTCTACGGTGAGAAGGAGTTCTCCATGCGCATCTGGCTGGATCCGGTGCGGATGCAGGCCAATGGGGTGACCGCCGATCAGATCAATCAGGTACTGACCCAGAACAACTTCCAGTCCGCCGCCGGTGAGGTGCGTGACAGCTACACCGTGACCTCGGTGCGGGCTTCCACCTCCCTGCAGGATGAGGCGTCGTTTGGCAACATCACCGTGAAGAGCGACGGCAACGCCGTGGTGCGCCTGCGTGATGTGGCCCGCATCGAGCTGGCGGCCAAGTCGGAGAAGGTGCAGGGCCTGTTCAAAGGCACGCCCGCCATCTTTGTGGGCATCACCACCACCCCGGAAGCCAACCCACTGGATGTGGCCAAGGGGGTGTACAAGGTGCTGCCCGAGATCGAGCGTAACCTGCCCGACGGTCTGAACCAGGTGATGAACCACGATTCCACCGAGTTTATCCAGGAGTCCATCGACGAGGTGCTGACCACCCTGGGTGAAGCCGTGGTGATCGTGGTGATCGTGGTGTTCCTGTTCCTGGGCTCCCTCCGCAGTGTGATGATCCCCATCGTCACCGTACCCCTCTCCCTGGTGGGTGTGGGTCTGGTGATGCTGGGCCTGGACTTCTCCATTAATCTGCTGACTTTGCTGGCGCTGGTTATGGCCATCTCCCTGGTGGTGGATGACGCCATCGTAGTGGTGGAGAACGTTCACCGTCACATTGAGGAGGGGCTCTCCCCGGTGCGGGCGGCCGTCGTCGGCGCCCGTGAGATCGCCATGCCGGTGATCGCCATGACCATCACCCTGGCTGCGGTATACGCGCCCATCGGCTTTATGGGGGGCCTGACCGGCTCCCTGTTTACCGAGTTCGCCTTTACCCTGGCCGGCGCGGTACTGATCTCCGGCTTTATCGCCCTGACCCTGTCGCCGATGATGGCCAGTAAACTGCTGAACAAGGAAGACTTGCACAAGCCTTTTCCCCAGTTCCTGGATCGCCTGTTTGACCGGGTGAAGGATGGCTACCAGCGGATCCTGGAGCAGGTGGTCGGCTACTACAAGGCGGCCATGGTGACCGCGGCTGTGCTGCTGTTTGCCGCCATCGGTGCCATGTTTATGATGACCCAGTCTGAGCTGGCTCCGGATGAGGACCAGGGCTACCTGTTCAACATCGCCAGCGGGCCGGACAACGCCAACGTGAACTACGCCGTGGCCTATGGCCATGAGTTCATCAACATGGCCTCCCAGTACCCCGAGTACAACATGGCCCTGGTGTTTGCCGGTTACCCCAGTGAGAGCGGCTTCTTCTCGGTGCTGGGCCTTAAGCCCTGGAGCCAGCGGGAGCGCAGTCAGATGGAGATTCAGCCTCAGGTGCAGCGCGATGCCAAAGGGATTGCCGGCCTGGAGATCTTCAGTGTGAACCCACCGGCCCTGCCCGGGGTGGCCTCGGGCCTGCCGGTGAACTTCGTGGTGACCACCACCGCGGATCACGCCACCCTCAACGAGGTGATGACCAAGCTCAAGCGTGAGGCGCTGCAGAGCGGCCTGTTTATGGTGGTGAACAGCACCCTGAAGATGAACAAGCCCCAGGTTCACATCGAGATCGATCGGGAGAAGGCGGGTCAGCTGGGGATCTCCATGCAGACCATCGGCAGCGTGCTCTCCACCCAGCTGGGTGACTTCCGCACCAACTACTTCGACATTCAGGGACGCAGCTATGAGGTGATCCCTCAGGCGGATGCGCCGTTCCGTTCCACCGCGGACCGCATCGCCGACCTCTATGTCAGCAGTGACACCGGGGCCTCCATTCCTCTCTCCACCGTGGTGACGGTGAAGGAGGAGGTGATCCCCAATGCCCTGACCCAGTTCCAGCAGCTGAACTCGGCCACCCTGGAGGCGATGCCCATGCCCGGTGCGGCCACCATCGCCGATGCTCATACCTTCCTCAAAGCCAAGCTGCAGGAGATCGCCCCCAAGGGCTATGCCTATGACTTCGGTGGTCAGAGCCGGCAGTTTGAGACCGAGGGTGGCGCCCTGTACGTCACCTTTGCCCTGGCGCTGGTGGTGATCTTCCTGGTGCTGGCGGCCCAGTTTGAAAGCTGGCGGGATCCTGTGGTGGTGCTGGTGACCGTGCCGTTGTCCATCTTCGGGGCGATGATTCCCCTGTTCCTGGGGGCGGCCACCCTGAACATCTACACCCAGGTGGGTCTGATCACCCTGGTGGGACTGATTTCCAAGCACGGCATCCTGATCGTGGAGTTTGCCAACCAGTTGCAGCGCACCGGTAAGGCCAAGGCGGAAGCGGTGATTGAGGCGGCGGCCCTGCGTCTTCGCCCCATCCTGATGACCACCGCCGCCATGGTGCTGGGGGTGATGCCTCTGGTGCTGGCGTCCGGTGCCGGTGCGGTTTCCCGATACAACATCGGTCTGGTGATCACCGTGGGCCTGTCCGTGGGCACCCTGTTCACCCTGTTTGTGGTGCCGGTGATGTACACCCTGCTGGCCAAGACCATCAGTGTGGAGGAGGAGCAGGCGATGCTCCAGGAGACCCGAGCCTAAGCCCTGGGTTCCACAACGAAACGAACCTGACTTTGACGAGTCCGGGCCACCCTTCGGGGTGGCCTTTTTTTGTAAAGAGCGCCAAAAAAATCTGCAGAAGACTTGATCAAATCTAAATAATAATTATTATCATCCGCATTCAAATAAATGAGTGATCTCAATTTTTAGGGACCGGATACCATGTTCAAGCCTTCACCCACAGCACTGGCCATCCTGGCCACCCTCGCTGCCCCACACACCCTGGCCGAAGAGGCCAAGGCCACTCTGTTCGATGACGTGGTGGTCTCCGCCAGCCGAACCTCCGCCCAGAAGGCGGAGGAGGTGCCCGCGGCGATGGTGGTGGTAGACGCCCAGCAGATCGATGACCGCCAGATGAACAACATCGCCGATCTGGTGAAGTATGAGCCCGGGGTCGAGGTCAGTGGCAGCGGCCGTTTCGGCCTGCAGGATGTCACCATCCGTGGCATTGGCGGCAATCGGGTGAAGATCATGATCGATGGGGTGGACCAAATCAACGGCTACGACTCCGGCACCCAGTTTATGCGCTCCAGCCGCAACTTCGTCGACATCGACAGCCTCAAGCAGGTGGAGGTGACCAAGAGTCCCGCCTCCAGCCTCTATGGCAGCGATGCCATCGGTGGAGTGGTCGCCTTCACCACCAAGGATCCGGCGGATTATCTGCAAGCGGGGGACGATACCGCCCTGTCCATCAAGGCGGGTTACCGGGGCGACAGTCAGACCTTCTCCGAAACCCTGACCCTGGCCAACCGCAGCGGTGACTGGGAGTCCCTGTTGCTCTACACCCGTCGCGACGGCCATGAGACCGAGACCCAGGGCAGCGTGGGTGGCATTGGCGACGACCGTACCAAGGCCAATCCCATGGATGTCACCAGCAACAATGTGTTGGCCAAGCTGATCTACGCGGGCCAGGGCGATCACCGGGCCGGCGTAGTGGCCGAGTACTACGATTCCACCACACAGGGGGATCTGCTCTCCGAAAACGATGGTGACCCCGGCGCCCCCGGGGTGACCTACGCCAATATGCAGGCGGATGACGCCAGCACCCGTAGCCGTTTTGGCCTGTTCCACGATTGGCAGGCCAACCTGGCCGCCTTCGATACCCTGAGCTGGAAACTGGACTACCAGGACAGTGAGTCCGATCAGGTGACCCGCAACTGGTACTCCTTCTACCAGACCAACCGGGCCATGTCCCGTCAGTATCAGGAGAGCAGCTGGCAGTTTTCCCTGGATCTGGCCAAGTCCCTGGATAGTGGCTCGGTTAAGCATGAGATCAGCTATGGCGCCGACTTCAACCGGGAAGACCTGGAGAACCTGAACGTCACCACCTATGACAGTGACCGTCCCACCGACATCGCCCGTTACGCCCCTAAGGCCGAGGCCACCACCTATGGTCTCTACCTGCAGGATGAGATCAGCATCGGGGCACTGACGCTGATCCCCGGCCTGAGGTACGACAACACCGAGATGAAGCCGGAGATCGATGAGTATTACCACGGCGGAGACGATTTCAAGGATCACAAGAGCGACAAGCTCACCTGGCGCCTGGGTACCTTGTATGAGTTTACCGACCACCTTACCGGGTTCTTCAACTACGCCCAGGGATTCCGTTCTCCGGATCTGAAGGAGATGTACTACGCCGAGGACAGTGGTCGGGGTTATGCCCTGCTGGCCAACCCGGATCTGAAGCCGGAGGAGAGCGATGCCTTCGAGCTGGGACTGCGTGGTGCCGGCAGCTTCGGGGCTGCTGAACTGGTGGTGTTCTACAACCAGTACGACAACTTCATCGAACAGACGGTGGACTACTCCAATCCCGCTTACCCCTATGGTCAGATGCAGTACAACAATGTCTCGGAAGCCACCATCAAGGGGATCGAGTTTAAGAGCCAGTTGTGGCTGGATGTGCTGATGGGGGCGCCGGAAGGCATGAGCCTGACCCTGTCGGTGGCCTACGCCGAGGGGGAAAACGACACCAAGGGAGTTCCGCTGAACGGCATCAGCCCTCTCAATGGAGTGATAGGCCTGGCCTATGACGATGTGGATGGTGTCTGGGGCGGCACCCTGGACTGGACCCTGGTTCAGGGTAAGGATGAGTCCGACATCGACGCGCCGACGGATCGTACCGGTAACCCGGTCACCCCCTACACCACCGCCGGTTATGGGGTGCTGGACCTGACCGCCTACTACAACGTCTCCGAGGCCTTTGTGGTTCGTGGCGGGGTATTCAACCTGCTGGATAAGAAGTACACCCGCTGGGATGATGTCGCTGGCATCGAGGATGGTCGCAGTTACATGGACAGATACACCCAGCCTGGCACCCATGTGGGGATCAACGCCACCTACAGTTTCTAAGAGAACCGATCTCCTGACGCCACTGGCTGCCTCCGGGCAGCCTTTTTTATGGATACGCGTTTAAAACGGTCAATTACTTTCGTCCTATACCCAGCCCGAGTTAAACCGTGCTAACTTGGGATATTCTTTGTCACTCAGGCCAATTTGCAGGAAGGTCGCCATGTCGTTCAAGCCGTTTAATCCGCCATCCCGGACCCTGATGGGCCCGGGCCCCTCCGATGTTCATCCTCAGGTGCTGCAGGCCCTGGGTAAGCCCACCGTGGGCCACCTGGATCCCAGCTTCATCGCCATGATGGACGAGGTGAAGGCGCTGCTGCAGTACGCCTTTCAGACCGAGAATCCCTTCACCATCGCGGTATCGGCGCCAGGTAGTGCCGGCATGGAGACCTGCTTCGTCAACCTGATGGAGCCCGGTGAAAAGGTGATCGTCTGCCGCAACGGGGTATTTGGTGAGCGGATGCGTCAGAACGTTGAGCGTCTGGGCGGTGAAGCCGTGGTGGTGGATGATGCCTGGGGAACCCCGGTGAGCGTCGACAAGGTGGAGGCGGCCCTCAAGGCTCACCCCGACGCCAAGTTCCTCGCCTTCGTCCATGCGGAGACCTCCACCGGCGCCCTGTCCGACGCCAAGGCGCTGTGTGCCCTGGCCCGGGCGCACGACTGCCTCTCCATCGTTGATGCGGTGACCTCCCTGGGTGGGGTTGAACTGCGAGTGGACGAGTGGGGCATCGACGCCATCTACTCAGGCAGCCAGAAGTGCCTCTCCTGTGTCCCCGGCATCTCACCGGTCTCCTTCTCTCCCAGGGCGGTGGCCAAGCTGGAGGCCCGCAAGACTCCGGTGCCCAGCTGGTTCCTGGACCAGACCCTGGTGATGGGGTATTGGAGCGGCACCGGTAAGCGCAGCTACCACCACACCGCCCCGGTGAACAGCCTCTACGCCCTGCATGAATCCCTGCGCCTGCTTCACGAAGAGGGGCTGGAGAACGCCTGGGCCCGCCATGCCAGCATGCACCAGAAACTCAAGGCAGGACTGGAGAAGCTGGGCCTGAGCTTTGTGGTGGAGGAGGCCCACCGCCTGCCTCAGCTGAACGCCGTCTACATTCCGCAAGGGGTGAACGATGCCGAGGTGCGCAGCCAGTTGCTCAACCGATTCAACCTGGAGATTGGTGCCGGCCTGGGGGATCTTGCCGGCAAGGCGTGGCGCATCGGCCTGATGGGCTACGCCGCCCGGGAAGAGAACGTCACCCTGTGCCTGGGCGCCCTGGAAGAGGTGCTGAGCTAGGCTCAGGGAGAGAAAAACAAAAGGCGCCATCGGCGCCTTTTTTTGATCAGTGTTGGTCGAGCCACTGAGTGATGGCAGTCAGCACCTGTTCGCGGATGCTGGGGATCTCCACCAACAGCTCATGTCGAGCGTCACTCAGGGAGATCAGCTGCATATTCTGGCCCAGAGCCACCACTTGCTCCATCGCCTGATTGTCGACGATGGCATCCTGACCCGCTTGCATCACCAAGGTGGGGGTGATCAGCATGTGCGCCTGCTGCTTGATCCTGTCCATGGCGGCGAAAGACTCCACCATCCAGTGGTTGGAGGGGGAACCCAACTGCAGCTGAGGGACCTGTTGGTAGAGTGCCTGGAAAGCCTGGTATCGCTCAGGGTCCTGAGTCAGCGCATTCTCTTCGAACGGGATGGGCTGGTAGTCCGTCCCTCCGGGAATGTAGTCGGGCCTGCCCTGCCACCGGTTCCAGCTCGCCAGCATCGACAATACCGGCTGTAGGGCCCACCTGGGCCCGGGGAGCTGGATGCCGTACATGGGGGCAGAGAACACCGCAGCGTCAAAGACTCCTGGGTGTGCCAGGATATAGAGGGTGCCAATGGCGCCGCCCATGGAGTGGCCCACCAGGTAGAGCTTCTTCGGGTTGCTGGGCTGCACCACCTGAGTCACAAAGGTGTGCATATCTTCCACATAGTGTTCAAAGCGCTGAACATGACCGAGGAAACGATTGCTGCTGAGTCGATCGGACAGCCCCTGGCCGCGGTGATCCCAGATAAAGACCTCGAGCCCACTTTTGTGCAAGTCTTCGGCCAAGCCATCGTATTTCAAATAGCCTTCTGATCGCCCGCTGGCGATCACCACGGTGCCACGAGCGAACGGGTTGGGCAGATGGGCATACCTCAGGGTTACCCCATCGACACCGGTAAACTCCCCTTGAACTGCCTGTTGCCAGAGAGAGGGGATGGCCACAGCGGCTTGAGTCATAACGAGTCCCAAAAGAAACAGAAGGCTGCGTAGCATAGTGAGATCAACGGTTATTGGGAAGCCTTGGCCTTCTGCCGGGCTTCAAAGGCGGCCATCTGCTCGGCAGTGGCGGGTTTCTGATACTTGGTCTTCCAGCTGTCGTAGGACTCGCCATAGACCACCTCTCTGGCCTGATCGTAATCCACCTCTTCTCCGCGCTCCTTGGCTTCTGCCATGTACCATTTGGCCAGGCAGTTGCGGCAGAAATCCGCCAGGATCATCAGCTCGATGTTCTGCACCTCCTTGTGGTTGTCCAGGTGGCTGAGCAGGCGGCGGAAGGTGGCGGCTTCAATCTCGGTCTGGGTGTGTTTATCCATAATCTCTTGCATCTCCTTGTGGGGGAAACGCCAGTGTACCCCCATCTGAGTCACTATAGTATCCAACAGGGCATGTTGATACTCTGGTAGGACCGCCCATCACATGGGTATCTCACGGAGAGATCTCTTGAAGTTTGAACACTTTGGCCAGGGGAACCCCGCCCTGGTCTTCAGCCATGCCAATGGCTTTCCCCCGGCCACCTACCGTCAGCTGTTTCAGGCCTGGGGGGCGGCGGTGGAGGCGCCCCTGCTCAAGCCTCTGACCAGTTCGGTGGACGAGGCGGCCAGTGACATATGGTGGCACATGGCCGAAGAGCTGGCGCACTGGCTGGAGAGCCAGTCCGAACCCAGGTTGCTGGCGGGCCACTCCATGGGGGCGGTGGTCAGCTGCCTGGCGGCGATGCGATGTCCGCACAAGGTGGCGGGGCTGATCATGTTGGATCCTGTGTTTCTGCCAACCCGCTGGGTGGCCCCAATGCGGCTGATGCCCAAACGCTTCAAGGTGAAGCAGCCTCTGGTGGCCAAGACCCTGCGTCGCCCCCATCAGTTCGGTGACCACCAGGGTGCCTTTCAGTTTCACCGGGGCAAGCGGGTGTTCGCCGGCATGGACGATGAGGCGCTCACCGATTACATCCATGCGGCGTTTGAGCCCAATGACCAGGGGGTGGCACTCAGATACAGCCGTGAGTGGGAGGCGCACATCTACCAGACCGCGCCCTGGATATGGCCCAGGCTCGGCAGGCTCAAGGTGCCGACCTTGATCATCCGCGGCGCCAACAGTGACACCGTGACCCCGGGGAGCTGGGCGCGCATCGGCCGTCTCTGCCCCGAGGCCAGCCGCGTCGAGCTGCCGGAGTGTGGTCACCTGCTGCCCATGGAGCGACCGCAGGCGGTGGCGACCGCCATACATCAGTGGCTGGATACGCTGAGGTAGAGAGAGCGAAACTCAAGAGGTGCCCAGGGCACCTCTTGCTGTTTTAGCCTTGCTGACTGGTGATCCACTGGCGCACTATGCGTTCCAGCTCTGCCAGGGGCACGGAGCCGTTGGCCAGCACGGCGTCGTGGAAACTGCGGATGTCGAATCTGTCCCCCAGAACCTGCTGTGCCTCGTGACGCAGACGCCACAGGGTCAGCTCACCCATCTTGTAGGAGAGGGCCTGTCCCGGCCAGGAGATGTATCTGTCCACCTCAGTGGTGACGTTGTGCAGGGAGAGGGCGGTATTGCCGGCCATAAAATCGATGGCCTGCTGGCGGCTCCAGCCCTTGGCGTGAATGCCGGTGTCCACCACCAGGCGGCAGGCGCGCCACATCTCGTAGCTGAGGCGGCCAAAATCGGCGTAGGCGTCCTCATAGTAACCCGCTTCCACCCCCAGTTTCTCCGAGTACAGGCCCCAGCCTTCGCCGAAGGCGCTGATGTAGTGGTAGCGGCGCAGGGGATGCACCTCGCCCAGCTCCCGGGTCAGAGAGATCTGCAGATGGTGGCCAGGCACCGCTTCATGCAGGGTGAGGGCGGGCAGGGCATAGAGGGGGCGTTTGTCCAGGGCGTAGGTGTTGACCCAGTAGTAGCCCGGCTGATGGTCGCCACTGGGGCCGGAGTAGCGCCCCGTGGTGTACTTGGGGGCGATCTCTGCCGGTACCGCCATTACCCCGTAGGGGGTGCGCGGCAGCTTGCCAAAGAACTTCGGCAGCATGGCGTCTGCCCTCTTGGCCAGCCAGGCCGCTTCCCGCAGCAGTTGCTCCGGGGTGTCGGCATAGAAGCGCGGGTCTGTGCGCAGGAAGGCCAGGAAGTCGGCAAAGTCCCCCTCGAACGCCAGCGACTCAATGATCGCCTCCATCTCGGCGCGAATGCGGGCCACCTCTTTCAGCCCCAGCTGATGGACCTCGTCCGGGGTCATGGGCAGGGTGATGAAGTGATTCACCCGGTTGGCGTAGTAGGCGCCGCCCTCCGGCAGCTCGTCGGCGGCGATGCTGGCGCGAGCGGCAGGCCGGTACTCCTCAACAAAGAAGGTCAGGTAATCACGGTAGGCAGGCAGCACCTGCTCCCTGACCGCTTTGAGGCCAGCGTGCTTGAGGGTCTCTGCATCTGCCAGATTCGCGGGCAAAGTGGTGAAGGGCTGGTAGTAGAGGCTCTCTTTGGCGTCATCGGGCAGGTAGGCTTGGATGGAGCTTTCAAACCCCTTGAGCACCACCTGGGGCTGGGTGTAACCGAGCCGCACCCCTTCGCGCATCCAGTGGATCTGCTGCTGGAAGAGTTCAGGCAGGGCGGCCAGCCGGGACAGATAGGCCTGGGCCTGTTGCGGGGTGCTCAAGGTCAGGCCGGCGGCGATGCCGGCCACCTCATTGTGAAAGCCGCCTTCGGCGGTCAGGGGCATCAGGTATTCGCGGAAGCGATAGCTGTCGCTGCGGTTCTCCAGAATCCCCATCAGGATAGACAGGTTGACCCGGCCCTCATCGCCAAGGGCGTCGGCGTCGATGCTTCGGGCCTGAGTCAGCAGGGCCTGGTTGGCGTCATAGGCGCTTTTCAGCGCCTGGGGGCTGTGATCGTCCAGCCTGGCCAGGGCATCGGCATTGCCAAAGTGAGCGGCCATCTGCGGAGAGCGCGCCAGCTGCTGTTGCCAGGCCTGATCCATCAGGTCGATGACTCTGTCGTCGGCACCGGGGGGCTGGGTGGCGGCGCAGCCGGTCAGCACCAGCAGGGCACCGATAAGCCAGTTTTTCATGATCCTGTCCCTATGTTGAACTCTAATTTTTAATTATTCTTAAACCGTCATAAACGGCGCCCCAATTTTATACAGATTCCCGGGGTTTGTTGTTGGCAAATAACATCCCTTTACCAAAAAGAGAGACCCATGATTGATCAAGGCATACTCCTGACCGACCTGCATCGTCACCTCGATGGCTCGGTGCGTCCCGAAACCGTGCTGGATCTGGCCCGTCAGTTCAATGTGACCCTGCCCGCCTATGAGATGGACGCGCTGCAACCCTACCTACAGGTGATCGACCGCTGCCCCTCGGTGGAGGCCTTGCTGGCCAAGCTGGATTATCAGGTGGCGGTGCTGGGGGATCTGGATGCGGTGAACCGGGTGGCCTATGAGAATGCCCTGGATCTGGCCGCCAATGGGGTGGATTACGGCGAGCTGAGGTTCTCTCCCGCCTACATGGCCGGTCCCCACGGCTTGTCCCAGGAAGGGGTGGTGGAAGCGGTGATCGATGGGGTGGCGCGCGGTGCCCGGGACAGCGGCATCATGATCAACCTTATCGGCATCCTCTGCCGCGGCGACGGCCAACAAGCCTGTCACCGTGAGCTGGATGCCATCCTCAGCCAGAAAGAGCAGTTCGTCGCCTGTGACTTGGCGGGTGACGAGGAGGGGTTCCCCGGGGACCTGTTCGTGGACCACTTCAGGCGGGTGCGCGATGCCTACCTCAATGTCACCATTCACGCCGGTGAACCCGGCCCGCCGGCCTCCATCTGGCAGGCGGTGACCGAGCTGGGCGCCACCCGGCTGGGCCATGCCACCACGGCGCCACAGGACCCTCGCCTGCTGGCGTTTCTCAAGGAGAAGGGGATCGGCATCGAGTCCTGCCCCACCTCCAATGTCCACGCCAACTCGGTGGCCGATTACCAGGTGCACCCCATCCGCACCTTTGTGGAGCAGGGGCTGAAGGTGTGCCTGAATACCGATGACCCCGGGGTATCCGCCAACTCCATCCCCTTCGAGTACCAGATGGCCAGAGAGCGCATTGGCCTGAGTGAGGCCCAGTTGCGCACCATTCAGCAAAATGGCGCCGAGCTGGCCTTTATCTCCGACAGTGATCGCCGGGCGCTGCTGCAGAAGAAGCAAGGCCGCTGACAGACAGCCACAAAAAAGGGTCGCCGAGGCGACCCTTTTTCATCTGTGGATGATCAGATCACCCGGGAGAACTGCTGCTGGCGGGCTTTGTCGCGCAGGTAGCGGTCAAAGCACATGCAGATGTTGCGGATCAGCAGGCGGCCCTGACCGGTCACTTCGATGCGATCTTCGCTCATGCGCACCAGGTCGTCTTCGATGAAGGGCTTGAGCAGCTTCTGGTCCTCTTCGAAGTACTGGTTGAAGTCGATGTTCCACTGCTTCTCGATGGCGCCCTTATCCAGCTGGAAGTGGCAGATCAGCTGCTTGATCACTTCGCGGCGGATAAAGTCATCGGTTTCCAGACCGCAGCCTTTGATCATGGCGTGTTCGTTGGCGTCCATCGCCTCGTAGTAGTCCTTCAGGTCCACGGCGTTCTGGGCGTAGGCCTTACCTATGTTGGAGATGGCGGACGCGCCCAGACCCAGCAGGTCGGCGTCGGGCTGGGTGGTGTAGCCCTGGAAGTTACGGTGCAGCTGGCCGGCATTCTGCAGGCGGGCCAACTCATCTTCAGGCTTGGCGAAGTGGTCCATGCCGATGAACTGGTAGCCATAGCCCATCAGGGTATTGATGGTGTTTTCCAGGAGCTTCAGCTTCTGGTGCGGCGTCGGCATATCCTCTTCTTTCAGCTTTCGCTGGGCGGCGAAGCGGTGAGGCAGGTGGGCGTAGTTGAAGACACTCAGGCGATCCGGATCCAGATCCTTCACCCGCTCCAGAGTCTTGGCAAAGCTCTCGGGAGTCTGATGAGGCAGGCCGTAGATCAGGTCGATGTTGGTGGAGGTAAAGCCCAGTTTACGGGCGTGCTCGATGAGGTCGAAGATGAACTGCTCATCCTGTTCGCGGTTGACCGCGACCTGCACCTCTTTGTTGAAGTCCTGCACACCCACGGAGATGCGGTTGAAGCCCACCTCCTTCAGTACTTCCAGAGTGTCCAGTTCAATTTCTCGGGGATCCACCTCGATGGCGAACTCACCCTCGTCGGCGAAGTTGAACTTCTCTTTCAGCAGCTTGACCAGACGACGGATCTGCTCATGGTTGAGGAAGGTGGGCGTACCGCCGCCCCAATGCATCTGGGTAACGCTGTACTCTTTGAACAGGGGGGCACGGGCGTTGATCTCACGCTCCAGGTAGTCCAGGTACTGATCCGCCTTGTGGGCGTGACGGGTGATGATCTTGTTGCAGCCGCAGTAGTAGCAGAGCTTATGGCAGAAGGGGACATGGATATAGAGGGACAGGTTGCGTTTGTCCGAATCCTGAATCGCTTCCCGCAGGTGCTGGTCGGTGTAGTCCTTATGGAACTCCACAGCGGTGGGGTATGAGGTGTAACGGGGGCCGCTGTAGTTATACTTCTCGATCAGGGCCTGGTTCCAGCTAATCTTATCCTGCACTGCATTCTCTCCTGCGGCATGAGTGAGCCGATGATATTGCGGCATCCCGAGGTCTGGTTGCGTTCCAGTGACTCAACGGGAGCATTATTTAATGTGCATTATGCACACTTTTAAGCGCCTTGCCTTTGATCCGTGACCCAAATTCACCCCGGGGGGCTGGTCTGGCCTATAAGGCTGTGTTGGGCGTGATGCTTTATAAACAACGGCGCGAGCCATTGGTTCCCGGCCTGAGTTCAGGAACGTGAACTGGACCACAGAGTTAGGGTAGGCCAGGCTGGAGTGTGGCGACAGTGTCGGCTAGACAAAAGGGCCCGGCGTTCGCCGGGCCCCAGGGGATTACTCTTTGTAGTCGTCCAGCAGATCGCTGCCGGACTCGAAGCGACTCATCAGATCCGTTTCCGGCTGGGGAGCGGCCTGCTCTTCAGGGGCTTCCTCCAGTTCGATGCCCAACTGGGTCATCAACTGTTCGATTCTGTCCAGCTTGCCGTCCAGCCACTGCTGATCCTCGGCACTGAGCACCTCATCCTGGTCCAGGCGGTCCAGCAGGGCGTTGAGCCGTGGCAGGTTCTCCAGTTTCTCCAACTCCTGCTCGGGAGAGAGGGGCTTGGCCACCGGTGCCTCCTTCTGAGGGGCGACCAGGGAGATGGGCTTCTTGCTGCCCAGGCGTGGATCCATGGGGTCCTGAGGCCGATCTGCCCGCTGTCTGGACTTGGCAGAGCCTTCATTCTGGCGAGAGCCAGCGGCCTTGCCCTTGGCGCTCCGGCGCTTGCCTTCGTGACCGGCTCCTTTTTCGGTGCGGGTCTGCTGCCGGGGTCCGTGAACATTAATCTTGCGGGATTTCTTCTGTCTCGTCATCGTTTGCCTCCAGAGTGGGCGGCAGGTTATACCAGATTATGCCGCTTTTTGCAGCAGTACGACGTCATTACCAATAAATTCTACTGTCAGGCTGTCCCTCTGGGCCAGGAACTCGAAGGTGGTCCGGCTGAAAAAGCTGACATGGGTGGGGTCGTTCTTGTAGTGCCAGTTGGCAAAGGCCTGTTTGTCCTTGACCAGCTTGGTCATCAGCGCCAGGGTGCCGCCGGGACGCACCAGCTCCAGCAGTAACTGCCATTCCCGCCCGGGTCGGTAGAAGTGCTCAATGGCTTCGGTGCAGGTGACAAAGTCATAGCGGTTTCTCAGCGGCGCCCTGTCTGGGTGGAAATAGGGGTCATAGATGGCCATGGAGTGCCCCGCCTCCTCCAGCATCAGTGACAGGGTCGGCCCCGGGCCACAACCAAAGTCCAGCCCCTGGCTACCTGGTGTCAGCCTCTGCATCAGCGGCTGTGCCAATCGGGAGAGGAAGCGGCGGTATCCCTGGTCTGCCGGACCATTCTGATGCTGATCGTACTGATGCTTCTCTGCCGAGGGGGGCAGCAGGGCGTTGGGGTCGGCAAACACCAGCTCACACCTGGCGCATTGGAAGTAGTGACGTTTCTTGTCCTGATGATAGTGCTGAGTCTGGTGGTGCTGACAGAGGGGGCAGTGCATAGGGGTCCCGAAACCTCGAAGGAGCCGCTGGGGCGTGTTGATTTTTTATGGCGGACCCTTGCGGACAACGCCTCGCAAAAGTTCACTGGCCCATTATAAGAGGAACGCTTGTTGCTGGGAACCTGACGGTGCGGGAAATAAAAAAGGCAGCAGAGTCTCCTCTGCTGCCAGGCAATGGGGTGTCTGATGACACTCACTCATTCGGGTATTCAGGCAATCCTTACCTGCGATGTGACTTTCCCGGTCTAGATCCGTCTTCTTTTTACTGCTTCCGTGCGGCTTTTTTCGTTTTCGGCCTATCCTGGCGCTTTATTCTTCTTCCTGAAGGTTTTCCTTAACAAGGCTAATGTCATCGTCCTGATGACAAGCATCTTCCTGACGTAATACAACCATCCATGTTGAACTTAGATGCTGGTCCTTCTGCTCGAGCTCTCCGGCTCGTTTCCTCCTGAAGAGTTTCCGTTCCATCACCCATCTCCTTGGGTGTTGTCCCTTTTTTTTCGGTGACACTCCGGCCGCCGAGTTCCTCTCCTTTGGATGCCCCATACTCTACTTAATTTGAGCTGGATCGCAACTTTTTTTGCGGTTTTGTTACCGTCGCTCGCGATTGTTAACAGTGCAATTGCTTGATGGTATTAGCTTTGAGGGGGATTCGGTAGTGAAAAAGACTTAAATCTCTCAATGTCGCAATGGCAAATGTCTTACAAGAGGAATCGTGGAGGGGGATGCGCCTTCTGTGATCCAGGTCAATGAGCCGCAGATGTTAAAAAGGCGAGCCACCGGCTCGCCCTTTACCCTGATTGCGCTATTCCGGCCTATTTCAGGCTGGAGATGTACTGGCTCAGCAGGCTGATGTCCTCGTCGCGCAGGTTCTTGGTTACGCCGGTCATCATGCCGTTGAGGTCGTTGGCGCGGGCACCGCTGCGGAACTTCTCCAACTGGGCCTTAATGTAGTCCGGATGCTGTCCCGCCAGGCTGGGGTAGCCGGCCAGGTTCATTCCTTGCCCTTTAGGACCGTGGCAGGCTGCACAGGCGGTAATCTGACGCTGAGCGTCACCACCCATATACAGCTTTTCGCCCTTGGACTGGGTGGCTGCATCCACCTGAGCGCCGGCGGAGATGGTTTGGGAGGCATAGAAAGCGGAGACATCCGCCATCTGCTCTTCATTCAGGGTCATGACCATACCGGCCATAATGGGATCGTTTCGACCCTCTTTGCCGCCGCTCATGGTGCCCTGCTTGAACTCTTTCAGTTGCTTAAGCAGGTAGCCCTGATGCTGGCCAGCCAGTTTGGGGTACATGGGGACCATGCTGTTCCCGTCCATGCCGTGGCAGGCGAGACAGGTGGTGGTGGCAACTTGCTGCCCTTTGGCTTCATCTCCCTGGGCCTGAACAGTACCGCTGAAAGCGGCGAGCACAGAAAGTGTTAGTGCTAATTTTTTCATGGTGTTCCAACTTTTATTTGCGTGGCTCGTTCTTTCCCTGTCCAGCCTCGCCCCGTGATAGACTATTGGGGAGGCTCGCAGAACGCATTTTACACTAATTTGTCGTTAGATCTAAAAAATTGGCGTAATGTGACCCAGAGCAACCCTGTAAAACATCAATGGAGATCCTAAGTGAGCGATACCGCCATCGATTTTCGCCGCGCCAAGTACATGCTCAGCGCCCCTGACATCAGTTTTCTGCCGCCAGATACCGGGATCGAGGTTGCGTTTGCAGGCCGCTCTAATGCGGGAAAATCCTCTGCTCTCAACACGATGACCGACCAGAAAGGCTTGGCTAAGACCTCCAAGACCCCGGGTCGTACTCAGATGATCAACCTGTTCGAGGTGGGGGACGATCGTCGTCTCGTCGACCTGCCCGGCTACGGCTTCGCCCAGGTTCCCCTGGAGATGAAGAAGAAGTGGCAGAAGGCTCTGGCTGAGTACCTTGAGAAGCGCCGCTGTCTGCGCGGGGTGGTGGTGATGATGGATTGTCGTCATCCTCTGAAGGATCTGGACGCCAACATGATCCGTTGGTCCGTGGCGGCCGAACTGCCGGTTCTGGTCCTGCTGACCAAGGCGGACAAGCTGAAGCAGGCGGCCAAGCAGAAAACCCTGAGAGACGTAAAGTCCGCCCTGGAAGAGTTCGGTGGTGAGATAAAGGTGCAGCTGTTCTCCTCATTGAAGGGAACCGGCCGGGGTGAAGCTATCGCCCATATTGGTCGTTGGCTGGATCCTCAGGATGAGGTGGTGGCCGAGTAAAGGCAGACCACTTGCACTGAAGGCGCCCAAGGGGCGTCTTTTTTGTGCGGGCGCCAAAAAAGAAAAGCCGGCGACGAATGATCATCACCGGCGTGTAAAAAGCTTAATTGGGGAGAAGCTTTTTCAACGATAACAAGACGAGAGTCGCCCGGACTCGGATTCCGGGGGACGACCCTATGAGCCCATCATAACCTCTCTGCAACAAAAACTAAAGCATTTGCTCTAATCCGGATGTGCGAGAAGCGTACAGTGAATTCCGTAACTTGGTGAAAGTTTTCAGACATAGAAAAGAAAAAACCCCGGTGACAAGTGTCACCGGGGCGCCATAAATATTGGCTGATCGCTGAGAGCGATCGAATAAGGTTTGTTAAGATAGAACATCTTACCTCTGTACCCTACAGACGAAAGCATAGCCAACCAGGTTGCTTTATAAAAGCGAATTCAGTCCCAGAAGAGAAATTTTGTGATCTTGATCGATAAATTACTCCACATTTCACGCTTTTTGATCCAATAACTACATAAAGTCTCATTATCCATCTGTTTACCTGTTCGGTTCCTTACCGCAATAAGCCGTCAAAATGTGATCTGCGATCCACTCGTCGATCCTGGGAAGGGATCCTTCAGATCTTACGGCGGCATTTTTTGCAGTTCGGCCGGTCTGCCCTGATGAAAGTCCACTTACAACCTATGGGCAAAAAAAAGGGGAGCTCAATGCTCCCCTGATGCGGTCATGGCGCCCTGGTTAAAACCATCCAGCCAGGATTACTGCGCCCTAGTGGGCCTGGTCCCAGTTGTCGCCGATGCCGGCTTCGGCAATCAACGGCACATCGAGCTGAGCGGCGTCGGCCATCAGGTCACACAGCGCTTGGCTGTGGGCCTCGGCGTGCGCCTGCTTCACTTCAAACACCAGTTCATCGTGTACCTGCATCAGCATGCGGATCTCATCCTTGTCCTGTTTGGACAGGTACTCGGCCACACTGATCATCGCCCGCTTGATGATGTCGGCGGCACTGCCCTGCATGGGGGCGTTGATGGCAGTGCGCTCCGCGGCCTGCTGGCGCATCTTGTTGCGGGCATTGATGTCCGGCAGATGCAGACGACGGCCAAACAGGGTTTCCACATACTGATCGTCATGGGCCTGCTTGCGGGTGTCCTCCATGTAGCGCTTCACCCCAGGGTAACGCTCGAAGTAGATGTCGATGTACTGCTGGGCTTCCCCTCTGGGGATGTGCAGTTGCTTGGCCAGCCCGAAGGCGGACATGCCGTAGATCAGGCCGAAGTTGACCGCCTTGGCCCGGCGGCGCTGCTCGGTGGTGACCTCATCGAAGGTTACCCCAAACACCTCGGCGGCGGTTGCCCGGTGAACATCCTTACCCTGGGCGAAGGCCTCCAGCAGCCCCTTGTCCTGAGAGAGGTGAGCCATGATCCGCAGCTCGATCTGGGAGTAGTCGATGGCCAGCAGCTTGTAGCCTTCGGGAGCAATGAAGGCCTGGCGAATGCGCCGTCCCTGTTCGCTGCGGATGGGGATGTTCTGCAAGTTGGGATCCGAGCTGGAGAGGCGTCCGGTAGCGGTCACCGCCTGATGATAGGAGGTGTGTACCCGGCCATTGGGCTGCACCAGCAAAGGCAGCTTGTCGGTATAGGTGCTCTTCAGTTTGGCCAGGCTGCGGTGCTCCAGAATCAGTTTGGGCAGCTCGTAGTCCAGGGCCAGGTCCTGCAGTACCTCTTCGGCGGTGGAGGGGGCACCCTTAGGCGTCTTCTTCAGCACCGGGTAGCCCAGCTTCTCGAACAGAATATGTTGCAACTGCTTGGTGGAGGAGAGGTTGAAACTCTCACCTGCCAGGTCGTGGGCCTGCTGTTCCAGGGCGTCGAGCACATTGGCGATTTCGGTGGATTGCTGATGCAGCAGATCCGTGTCCAGCAGCACGCCCTGGCGTTCGATGCTGGAGAGGATAGGGACCAGGGGCATCTCGATGTCGCGGAACACCTTGTGGCAGCCCTCCAGCTCCTGGAGTCGGGGCAGCAGGTGCTGGTGCAGTTGCAGGGTAATCACCGCGTCCTCGGCGGCGTAGGGGGCCGCCTCTTCCAGGGGGATCTGGTTGAAGGTTTTCTGCTTGGCCCCTTTTCCTGCGATATCCTCGAAGTGAACCGTTTTGTGGCTCAGATACTTGAGGGCCAGGTCGTCCATATTGTGCTTGCCTGCGGTGGAGTTGAAGCAGTAGGACTCCAGCATGGTGTCAAACTCCACTCCCTCCAGCTTGATGCCGTAACGAGCCAGCACAGACATGTCGTACTTGAGGTTCTGGCCCACCTTCTTACGGGAAGCGTCCTCCAGAAGCGGCTTGAACTTGGCCAGAACGTCATCTCTGTCCAGCTGTTGCGGGGCACCCTCGTAGTCGTGCCCCAGCGGCAGGTAGGCGCCCAGCTTGGTGTCCACGGCAAAGCTCAGACCCACCAGCTCCGCCTTCATGTAGTTGAGGGAGGTGGTCTCGGTATCCAGGGCGAACAGCTCCGCCTTGTGCAGCTTGTCCAGCCACTGATCCAGCTGCCCCTGGGTCAGAATGGTTTCGTGTTCGAACTCGCTGGCTTTGGCGGTGTTGCCCCCGGCCTCTTCGGAAGCATCAGCTTTGTCCCCTTCCAGCACCTCCCCCAGCCAGCGTCGGAACTCCATCTCGCCATAGAGCTTCACCAGGGCATCACGGTCCGGGGCGATCACCTTGAGGTCGGTCATTGCCTGGTTCAGGGGAACGTCCAGTTTAATGGTCGCCAACTGATAGCTGAGGAAAGCTTCCTTTTCATTGTCGCGAAGCTTCTTGGGCATGGTCTTGGCGCCCCGGAAGCCCAGTGTCGCCACCGCATCCGGATCGCCATAGATGGCATCCAGGCCACCGATCCCTTGCAGCATTGCCAGGGCGGTCTTCTCACCCACGCCGGGCAGTCCCGGAATGTTGTCGACCTTATCCCCCATCATCGCCAGCAGGTCGATGATCAGCTCAGGCCCCACACCAAACTTGTTCATCACCCCTTCCGGGTCCATCACTGTGTCGGTCATGGTGTTGATCAGGGTGATGTTGTCGGTCACCAGCTGGGCCATATCCTTGTCGCCGGTGCTGATCACCACTTTGTGACCCGCCTCCTCAGCCTGCTTGGCCAGGGTGCCGATCACGTCGTCAGCTTCCACCCCTTCCACGACCAGAAGCGGCAGTCCCATGGCGCGGATGATGTCGTGCACAGGCTGAATCTGACCGCGCAGGTCATCGGGCATGGGGGGGCGGTGCGCCTTATATTCAGGGTAGAGATCATCCCTGAAGGTTTTACCCTTTGCATCGAACACCACCACCATATGGCTGGGGTTGAACTGACGAATCAGGCTGCGCAGCATGTTGATTACGCCGTAGACCGCTCCGGTGGGCTCCCCCTTGGAGTTGGTCAGGTGCGGTGGCGCATGGTAGGCGCGGTATAGGTAGGAGGAGCCGTCGACGAGGATCAGGGGATTTTCGGGAAGCTGGGCCATGTGGATTTTTTACTGTTGAAAGTGATGGCTAAGCATGCCACGAGTGCCCGGAATTCGCTAGGGTGAAGGTGATTTTCCACAGAGTTGTCCACAGGATATGGCGGCGCCCAGAGGTGTGGATAACTCTGTGAATTTCTGCAGAGTGGCGGGGATCGCGCCAAAACTCGATCGAGATCAAAGACTTGGTGCTAGATCAATAAAATCAAATGGTTACCTGAATGATCTTTGGCGATCCTGGCCAAAGATCCCACAAAACCCGTATTGTGGATATTGCTATTCGAAACAGGTTTAGCGGAGGATACACTGGAGGGCGTAAGTAACAGCGGCAATGCTATCCGACATCTGGGTGATTAACTTAGCACAAAAAATCGCCGTGTATAGAGATCGCCGTTAACAACTTAGCAATATTTGGCTATATAAAATTAATTTTTTAGTCTCATGCGTAATAAGGAAGAAAACCATGAAGAGGATTGCGGTACTGCTTAGTGGCTGTGGTGTGTTTGATGGCTCCGAGATACACGAATCTGTCCTGGCGTTGCTGGCCATTCAGGAGAAGGGAGCGTCTTATCAGTGCTTTGCTCCTGACAGGCCCCAACTGCACGTGGTGAATCACCTCACCGGCGAGGTGGCGGAACAGGAGAGCCGTAACTGCCTGGTCGAGGCAGCCCGCATTGCTCGGGGGGAGGTGTTGCCCCTCAGCGATCTCCATGCGGCGGACTACGATGCCCTGGTGGTACCCGGAGGCTTCGGGGCCGCTAAGAATCTGTGTGATTTTGCCTTGTCGGGCAGTGAATGCCAGGTCAGTGATGATGTGATGGCGGTGGCTCTGGCCTTTGCCCAGGCGGGCAAGCCCTGCGGTTATCTCTGCATCGCGCCGATGATGCTGCCTCGCATCTATGGCGAGGGGGTGCAGGGCACCATTGGGGATGATCATGACACCGCAGCCGCGTTCAACGCCATGGGAGGTGATCATAGGGAGTGCTCGGTGGAGGAGATCCATGTGGACGAGACCCATAAAGTCGTAACCACGCCTGCCTACATGCTGGCCAAGAGCCTGCCTGAGGCCGCCACCGGGATTCGTGCCCTGGTCTCTCGGGTGATTGAGCTGTGTGGATAGCAACGGGCAAAAAATTGGCCGGCAACTGAGTTGCCGGCCTAATACCGTGTGAGCAATGCTGTGAGCTAAAACAACCACCCTAACTATCAGGGGGCTAAAGTTGGAACGCAGTTAAATAATAACTATTCTCATTTGCATTGCAAGTGTCTTGAACACTTTTTATAAACTTTTTTCCAAGAGGATGCGGTAGTCCAGCGGGGTATCACTGGCTTTCTGCATATCCACCAGGTGGTAACCCTTACCCAGCAGCATTCGCAGCATCTCGGGGTAACGGTTGCGGCTCTTCACCTTGATCAGTTTATAACCCTGCTCCCGGGCCCAGCTTTCCTGGGCTCTGAGCAGGGTTTTGGCCACACCCTGGCCTCGAAACTGGGGCACTACCGCGCCCAGCCAGGAGTAGAACTGCTGCTCTTCCAGGGCATAGCCCACCTTGAAGCCTGCGGCCTTGCCTTCCACCTCGGCGATCTGAATCAGGTGGGGGACATTGCCCAGACGCTGATCGTACTCCTCTCTGGGGTAGGGAGTATCCAGCTCGGGGACCTGCTCCACCAGAGCCATCACTTCATCAATTGTGCCTTCACGCCAGTTCATAGGGTCTCTCACTCAGGTAATTCAGATTGCAGTTGTTGGATAAAACCTTCCATCCAGCGCCAGCGACGCTCGCCTTCCTGCCGTCCCGCGTCGGTCTTCAGCTGGCCAGCCAGGTGCTGAAGCTTAACGTAGAAGTGGTCCAGGCAGTAGGTTTTGTCGTCATACTCTCTGGACTCGGCGAAGGGGTCGCCGCCGTGATAGAGGGTACTCTGCCACTGGCCACCCAGCATCAGGCAGCGGGCAGTGCCGATGGCACCCAGGGCATCCAGCCGGTCGGCGTCCTGCAGCACTTGGGCTTCCAGGGTGTTGGTCTCCAGCCCGGCGCTCCAGCTGTGGCTGGCGATGGCATGGTGGATGGCGTCCAGCAGCTCGGTGGGGTAGTCATGCTGTGCCAGCCAGGCCACCGCGGCGTCGGCGCTCAGGGTCGAGGCCTGGCTGCGGCGGGGATCCCGTTTGTCGATGCTGACGCAGTCGTGCAGCAGGGCCGCAGGCAGCAGGATGTCCGGGTTGGCACCCTCCTGCTGGCCCAGGCGTCCGGCCGTGGTGTAGACCCGGAGGATATGGTCTAGGTCATGAGCGGCATCGCTCTGATGGGTGGTGAGCCAGTCCAGGCCCAGCTGTTTCAGTGATTCAGTGAAATGCCGCGGTGTCATCAGGCAAAGTGTCTCTCAGTAGTGGCGGACGACGTCAGGATGCGGTCCGACAGGAATTTCAGCAGAACGCCATAGGCGGGCAGGAAAAGCCCAAGGCTGATCAGCAGCTTGAAGCCATAGTCCACGCTGGCGATCTCCGGCCAGTGTTCTGCCATATAAGGGTTGGAGCTGGCATAGAATGCCACTGAAAAGAACACCAGGGTATCGATCAGGTTCCCAAAAATGGTGGAAGCCGCCGGCGCCACCCACCAGGCCTTCATCTGACGCAGCCGGGCAAACACCTTGATGTCCATCAGCTGACCTAAGAGGTAGGCGGCAAAGCTGGCGAAGGCGATGCGACCGACGAAGGTGTTGAACTCCTGCAGCCCTTTGGCGCCCTGGAACTGGCCCTCGAAGAACAGCACCGACACCAGATAGGAGGCCAGCAGCGCGGGAATCATCGCCCCAAAGATGATGCGCCGCGCTTGGGCCGCGCCGAAGATGCGTACGGTCAGATCCGTGGCCAGGTAGACAAAGGGAAAACTGAACGCGCCCCAGGTCGTGTGTCGATCAAAGATCTGAAAGGGGAGCTGAACCAGGTAGTTACTGGCAGTGATCACCACAATATGAAAGCTGATCAGAATGATCAGGGCGCGTTTAACCTGCGCAGGGGTCAGTTGCAACATCGAGTGTACCTTTTTGGTAAGCGGGGTGAGGGAACCCGGGAAATTGTGAAATGCCCGGTCTGGGACCGGGGGGCGCAGATTATATCTGGGCAGGGACAAAATACAAGGCCATGGCTGAGGGTTTTCGCGCCGATGTCCGCCCATTTTTGCATCAGCGCAGGCGAATATACCCGACTGGATCAATAGGTTTATCTGGGGCCCGGTGGCATAATGGTCGCCACTATGGCTCAAGAGGCAAGAAGATGGCACAGCAGGACTGTTGCAGCCAGCCGGGGCTGATGCTTCCGGCCGAGGCACTGGAAAAGATGTACGCCGCCTGCGCTCCCCTGAACCGGGTGGAGGAGGTGGCTCTGGAAGAGGCGGTAGGCCGGGTGTTGGCGGAGGAGATCTGCTCCCTGATCGACCTGCCCGCGTTCGATAACTCCTCCATGGACGGCTATGCCGTTCGCGCCGCTGAGGTGGTGAAGGGCCAGCCCCTGGCCATTGCCGGCAAAGCCTTTGCCGGCACCCCCTTCGAAGGCGAGATTCCCGCGGGGGCCTGCGTACGCATCATGACGGGGGCACCGCTGCCGCCGCAGATGGACGCCATCATCATGCAGGAGGAGGCCAACGTCGAGGGCGACAGCGTCAGCTTTAACGTGGAGGTGTCTCCGGGCTTTTTTGTGCGTCACCGTGGCAGTGAACTGACTCAGGGGCAGAAGGTCCTGAGTGCCGGCACCCGGGTGGGCGCCGCCGAGGTTGGTGTGCTGGCCACCGCCGGCCATGGCCAGGTCAAGGTGCACAAGCCTATCACCGTGGCGCTGTTCTCCACCGGTGACGAGCTGGTGCCTCCGGGCCAGCCCCTTAAGGCGGGCCAGATCTACGACTCCAACCGTCACGCCCTGCGTACCATGCTGACCGAGATGGGCGCCGAGGTGATCGACCTGGGGGTGATTCCCGATGATCTGCAACTGGTGCGTGACGCCTTCCGTCGCGGCGATGAACTGGCCGACGTGGTGGTCACCTCTGGCGGTGTTTCCGTGGGAGAAGCTGACTACATCAAGGTGGTGCTGGACGAGATGGGCAGCATCAACTTCTGGAAGCTGGCGATCAAGCCGGGCAAGCCATTCGCCTTCGGCAAGCTGCCCAACTCCTGGTTCTGCGGCTTGCCCGGTAACCCGGTTTCCTCCATGGTGACCTGCTATCAACTGGTGCAGCCCTTCTTCAAACACCTGGGCGGTGAACATCGTCACCAGCCTCTGACGCTGAATGCCACACTGACCAACGCCATCCGTAAGAAGCCGGGTCGTCAGGAGTATCAGCGCGGCGTGCTCAGCCACAATGCCCAGGGACAACTCGAGGTCGCCACTACCGGTGCACAGGGGTCAGACATGACCACCTCTATGAGCCGGGCCAACTGCTTTATTGTTCTACCCAAAGATGCGGGTGGTCAGGAGCCCGGTGTCCAGGTGACGGTGGAACCCTTCAACCAGGTCCTGGGAGGTCTGTAATGGAGATCCTGTCCGATAAGGAACTGATGCGGTACAACCGCCAGATCGTCATCCCGGCGTTTGACATCGACGGCCAGGAAGCGCTGAAGCAGGCGCGGGTCCTGGTGATCGGAGTCGGTGGCCTGGGCTGCGGCGCTGCCCAGTATCTGGCCGCCGCCGGCATTGGCCAGCTGACCCTGGTGGACTTTGACGAGGTGGAGAGTCACAACCTGCAGCGTCAGATTTTGCATACTGACGCCCGCGTGGGCATGAACAAGGCGGAGTCCGCCAAGGCCGCCATCGCCGAACTCAACCCCAACGTCGAGGTGGTGGTGATCACCCGGCGATTGGAA
This sequence comes from Ferrimonas sp., assembly GCF_048263965.1. Lineage (NCBI taxonomy): Bacteria > Pseudomonadati > Pseudomonadota > Gammaproteobacteria > Alteromonadales > Ferrimonadaceae > Ferrimonas > Ferrimonas sp. The sequence goes on from NZ_JBLXDO010000001.1 coordinate 157,034, forward strand.
GATGAGGCACTGACGGCTCAGGTGGCGGACCACACCCTGGTGCTGGACTGCACCGACAACCTGGATACCCGCAATCAGCTGAACCGGGTCTGCTATGGGGCCAAGGTGCCCCTGGTCTCCGGGGCTGCCATCCGCATGGAAGGTCTGGTGACCGTGCTGAACTACGCCGAGGATCAGCCCTGTTACCACTGCTTCTCCGCCATGTTCGGTGACCAGCAGCTCAGTTGCGTGGAGAGCGGCATTCTCTCCCCCGTGGTGGGACTGATCTCCAGCATTCAGGCCACCGAGGCGATCAAGCAGATCTCCGGCATGGGTAAGCCCCTGCACGGCCGAATGCTGATGGTGGATGCCATGACCATGCAGTTCCGGGAGATGAAGGTACCCAAGATGCCCGGCTGCAGCGTTTGCGGTTAATCAAGACTCCAGTTACAAAGAGGGCCTGCAGGCCCTCTTTTTGATCCTCCCTTTCGGTGACTAGCCGCGGTTGACCACCCACAGGGCGTGGATGATGCCGGGAACGTAGAACAACAGGCACAGCAGGATATTGATCAGCAGGGGGCCGCCCATCCCTTTGTGCAGAAACACGGCCACCGGCGGCAACAGAATGGCGATGAGGCTGAGGAGGAGCTTGTCTTTATCCATCAGTTTTCCTTAGCGTTATTCTTATTCTCAGTATAACGCCATTTACAGCGGAGGGTGTGCCTGCCACTGGCGAACCGCTTCCTGTACCTGGGGTGACAGGTAGTGCTCTCCCCGCTCGGGCAGTCCGACGAAGTGATGCTGCTCTCCGCGAAACTCGAACGCCAGGCTCAGGGCGTGGAGGTAGGTGCGATCCGCACTGCTGCCTCCGTAGAGTCGGTCGCCCAGAATCGGTGCGCCCAGGCTCTTGAGGGTGACGCGAATCTGATGGGTCTTGCCGCTCAGGGGACGCAGCAGATAGAGGCGCAAGCCCTCTCCGAGACCGGTACTGACAAATTGGGTGCTGGCCTGGCTTCCTTCGCCCTCCCGCGCCAGCTTCCAGGCGCCTCGCCTGGCTTTGACGATATGCCCCTTGACCCACCCCTGCTTTTTCTTGGGCTTGCTGTCCGACAGGGCCAGGTATCGCTTTTCCATGCTATGTTCGGCAAAGGCACGGCTGAGTTCGGCGGCGGCCTCTGACGAGCAGGCCAGCAGCAAGACTCCGGAGGTGGGGGTGTCCAGCCTGTGGACCGGAAAGAGTTTCAGCCCAAGCTGCGCTTCCAGCTGCACCACCAGTCCGGGCTGCCCATCCTGGCTGTGGAAATGCACCCCTTCGGGCTTGTTGATCACCACAAAGTGTGGATGTTGGAAGAGTACTGGAATCATCATCAGGGAGGCGTTTACTGCGAATGACGGCAGTGTACGGAGGATGTGTGGGATGAGCAAGGTGATGTGCCGCGACCGTGCGGAGCACTATGTGTGGGGCGATGACTGCCAGGGCTGGCACCTGGTTCGCAGTGACCAGCTGAGTGTCATCGAGAAGGAGGTGCCCCCGGGTGTGCACCACAGATTTGAAAACCGCTCCTGTGAGCCGGTACGGTTCCTGGTGATCTCCAGCCCACCCGTCCAGGGAGACAGAGTGGAGGAGAGTCATGACTAGAGAAGCCAGCTGCAGTTGCGGCCAGTTGAGTCTGGAGGTGAGCGGCGAGCCGGTTCGGGTGTCGGTGTGTCACTGCCGCGCCTGTCAGCGTCGCACCGGCAGTGTGTTTGGGGCTCAGGCCAGGTTTCTGGAGAGCCAGGTGGTTCAGCGTGGCGAGGTGGCCATCTATGAACGACAGGGAGACAGCGGTAATGGAGTACGATGTGGTTTCTGTCCCCGCTGTGGGTCCACGGTGACCCTCTGGCTGGAAGGGTTGGACGACATGGTGGTGGTGCCGGTGGGCGCCTTTGCCGACAGCGAATTTCCCGCCCCCGGGGTCAGTGTCTATGAGGCCAGGATGCACCCCTGGGTCAGCCTCATAGGCGAGCTGACCCACCTGGATTGATCACTTGGCGGAGCCGCTGCGCAGCCAGCGAGGTTCAGACACCAGTCCCACCACCTGGCCCGCCTCCAGTTCCGGGGCGTGCTCGGCCAGGGTCAGGGTGACCTGGCGGGTGTCCGGATCATAGTGTGCCACTTCGGCGTGGCCACGGCGCTTGGGCAGGCGTTGCCCCACTTCGTCCGTGGGGCCGACGGCGTCGATGCAGCCCGACCCCATCAGGATCAGCGGATCACACAGGCTCAGAGTTTCCGACACCGAGTGGCTGATGTAGACCATGGGGAAGGGGGTGGCGCTGTCGTTGAGAAAGCCCATCAGATGCTGGCGGCTGGCAAAATCCAGGGCGGCCAGGGGTTCATCCAGCAGCAGGATCTTCGGGGCCGCCATCAGCGCCCGGGCGATGGCCACCCGCTGCCTTTGTCCCGCGGAGAGCGAGGGGGCGGGCTTGTCCATCAGATCGCGGATGCCGCAGCCATCGATCACCTTCTGCAGGGGAATCACCTTGTCCTTGGCCTGGCTTTTGGCCAGCTCCAGATTGCCCCGGACCGTCAGGTGCGGAAACAGACGACTGTCCTGAAACACCATGCCGATGCGGCGCTGCTCCGGGGGCAGGAACAGCCCTTTGTCGCTGTCCTGAAGCACCCGGCCATCCAGTTCGATGCGGCCGTTAAGCTCCCGGTTGAGGCCGGCAATGGCCCTGAGCAGAGTGGTTTTGCCAACGCCTGAAGGGCCGAACAGGCCGGTGATCCCCTCCATCTGCAGGTCGCATTTGGCGTTGAACTGGAAGTGACCCAGTTGGCCGTGCAGGTCGAAACTCAGAAGCATGGTTACCAGTACCCCCAACGGCGTTCATTCTGTTGCAGGAAGCCATAGATAAACACCAGCAGGGCCATGGACAGGGCCAGCAGGCCTCCGGCCAGCATATGGGCCTGGTCATAGGCCAGCGCCTCTACGTGTTCAAACAGGGCGATGGAGATCACCTGGGTCTCCCCCGGAATGTTGCCACCAATCATCAGCACCACGCCAAACTCACCCAGGGTGTGGGCAAAGCCCAGCATGGCGGCCAGCAGGAAGCTGCGCTTGGTCATGGGGAACACCACGTAATGAAACCGCTTCCAGCGCCCCATCCCCAGGGTGGCGGCGGCTTCCAGTTCGCCGGTCCCCATGGTGACAAACCCAGACTGAAGTGGCTGAACCACGAAGGGCAGGGAGTAGATCATCGAGCCTATCACCAGGCCGGCGAAGGAGAACGCCAGGGAGTGGCCAAACAGTCCTTCGAACATGGAGCCCATGGCGTACTGAGGAGAGAAGGCCAGCAACAGGTAAAAGCCCAGCACAGTCGGGGGCAGAACCAGAGGCAGGGCTACCACCGCTTCCACCATGGGGCGCAGCCTGGAACGGCTGTGAGCCAGCCACCAGGCCAGGGGTGGGCACACCAGGATCAGGCAGAGGGTGGTGATCGCCGCCAGTTTAAAGGTGACCCACAGGGCCTCAAGATCAGCGCTTGGCAACATGGGCGCTTACCTGATAGCCAGCCTCGGTCAGCAGTTGCTGCTGCTGAGTGAGGTAGTCCAGCAACTGCTGGGCCAGCCGAGGGTTGGCAGTGCGCTTGAGCACCACGGCCTGCTGTTCCAGGGGAGCGTAGTAGTGTTCGGGGACCACCCAGTAGTGGCTGGCGTCCACGCCGGCGCTGCGCAGTTGTGACAGGGCCACCAGGCCCGCCTGCACATTGCCGCTGTCCACATACTGGTAGGCCTGCAGGATATTGCTGCCGGTCACCAGTTTACCTTTGAATTGCTTCACCAGGTCCAGACGGCTGAGCACCTGTTGTGCCGCGGCACCGTAGGGGGCCAGCCTGGGGTTGGCGATGGCCAGTTTCTTGTGCCACTGAGTCAGGCTCTGCTCGCTGGGATCACCCTGTCGCTGCCAGTAGGCCAGTTGGCCGATGGCGTAGGTGACCCGGCTGCCGGGCAGGATCTTCTGCTCCTTCTCCAGCAACTGGGGGCGGCGACTGTCGGCGGCCAGGAACAGGTCGAAGGGGGCGCCGTGCTGGATCTGGGTATATAGGGCGCCGGTGGCGCCGGAGGAGATGCGTACCCGGTGGCCGGTCTCTGCCTCGAAGCGTTCCGCCACCTGGGTCAGTGTATGGGCGAAGTTGGCGGCCACAGCCACCTTGAGCTCATCGGCGGCAACATGAAAGCTTGCCGCCATCATCAGGGCTACCGCCAAGATTCGCGTCATCATTAGGGCTCCTCGCGCCACATCTCAGCGGCCTGTTGATCGGAGTCCTTGGCGTCCACCCAGTGGGCCTCGGCCTCGGTCACCTCCTTCTTCCAGAAGGGAGCCCGGGTTTTCAGGAAATCGATCAGGTATTCGCAGGCGGCGAAGGCGGCCTTACGGTGGGCGCTGGATACGCCGATAAAGACGATCTGGTCGGTGAGGTCCAGAGGCCCCACCCGATGGATGATGGTCACCTGATCCAGGGGCCAGCGCTCGCGGGCCTCCTGCTCAATCTGGGCCAGCACCGCTTGCGTCATTCCCGGGTAGTGTTCCAGTACCATGCGGGTGACACCCTGGTTGTCACCAAAGTCGCGCACCTTGCCGACGAAGGTGACCACGGCGCCACAGGTGGGGTTGTCAGCCAGTTTGGCGTACTCTTCGCCTACGTTGAAGTCTTCGGTCTGTACCCGATTCATGACTAGCCTCCGGTTACCGGTGGGAAAAAGGCCACTTCATCGCCATCTTCGAGCTCTACCTGCCACTGGCTCAGGGTCTGGTTGACCGCCACCAGCAGGTTGTCGGATCCCAGAGCCTGCTGCCATTTGTCGCCCTGGGCCGCCAGGAAGGTGCGCAGACTGTTGGTAGTCATGGCGTGCTGATACTCAAGCTCAATCTCGTCGACGCCAATCACTTCGCGAACCTGCGCGAAAAACAGAACCTTAATCATCTTATTCCTCAACAATCTTAAAGTGACCGGACTTGCCGCCGCGCTTCTCCAGCAGCTTAACCCCGTCGATGATCATATCTTTCTGTACCGCTTTGCACATGTCGTAGATGGTCAGGGCCGCCACGGAGGCCGCGGTCAGGGCTTCCATCTCGACGCCGGTCTGGCCGGCCAGCTTGCACAGGCTGCGGATGCGCACCAGATCGTGTTCCGGCTCCGGCAGGATATCCAGCTCCACCTTGGTCAGCATCAGCGGATGACACAGGGGAATCAGATTGGAGGTCTGCTTGGCGGCCATGATGCCGGCCACCCGGGCGGTGGCGAACACGTCACCCTTGTGGTGACGGCCCTCGACGATCATCGCCAGGGTCTCTGGAGCCATGCGCACCACGGCTTCTGCACGGGCTTCGCGCTCGGTGACGCTCTTCTCGGTCACGTCCACCATGTGGGCTTCGCCCTTGGGATTGATGTGGGTAAACTCGCTCATCACTCAGCCTCAACGGGTTTCAGGTGGGTGACGAAGTTGCAGGGCTTATGGGTGCTGTCCAGTTGCTCAACCAGGATCTTGTTCCAGCCGGTGCGGCAGGCGCCGGTGGAGCCGGGCAGGCAGAAGATGGCGGTGCGGTTGGCCATGCCACCGATGGCACGGGACTGCACTGTGCTGGTGCCCAGCTCGGTGAAGGTGATGTGGCGGAACAGCTCACCGAAACCTTCGATCTGTTTATCAAACAGAGGGGAGACCGCTTCAGGGGTGGAGTCTCGCTCGGTGAAGCCGGTGCCGCCGGTGGTGATGATCACCTGGACGTTGTCGGAAGCGATCCACTCGGAGAGGACGGCACGAATGTGGTACTTGTCATCCTTGATGATGCGGCGATCTGCCAGCTTGTGGCCTGCGGCCAGCAGGGAGTCCTCCAGGAATTGCCCGGACTTGTCAGTGTCGAAGCTGCGGGTGTCGGACAGGGTCAGAACCGCAATATTCAGGGGTACGAAATTGGCTTGTGAAAGGTGTCCCATAATGGTGTCTCTCGCTTAATTATCAGGGTCTTGGCCCTTGAGCATCAATCCTTGGTGTGTTCGGATCAACCGCCGATGGAGGCCAGGTGCTGGGTTACCCCGGTCAGGCCTTGATGCAGTTGATGAGTTGCCCCCTTGAGCCTGAGTTGCTCATGGAGACGGGCAATGAGTTCGGGCTGGTGATCGTCGTGGCCCAGGAGATCCCTCAGTTCGATGCCGCACTCGGTGAACAGACACAGGTGCAGCTTGCCGATGGAGGAGACCCGCAGTCGGTTGCAGGTGGCACAGAAATCCTTGGCGTAGGGCATGATCAGGCCGATACGGCCGGCGTAATCCGGGTGGCTGAAGTTGAGGGCCGGGCCGTCGTCCGGGCCCCGGGGATCTTCGCTCCACCCCTGGGACAGCAGTTGCTGCTTGATCACCTGGCCGGAGATATGGTGTTTCTGGAAGTAATCCTGTCCCAGTCCGGTCTCCATCAGCTCGATGAAGCGGATGTCCACCCGGCGGTGTCGAATATACTCGAGGAACTGGGGCAGTTGCTGAGCATTGAGGTCCTTGAGCAGGACCACGTTGATTTTCACTCGGCGATAGCCCGCTTCGAGGGCCGCCTCGATGCCATCGAGCACCAGCTGCTGACGGCCGTCGCCGGTGATCTGCCGGAACAGGCCCTCGTCCATGCTGTCCAGTGATACGTTGATCTGGCTGAGGCCGAGATCGAACCAGTGCTGGGCATTGGCGGCCAGTCGGTAGCCGTTGGTGGTGGTGGCCACGGTATCGACCCCTGGGGTGTTGGCCGCCACCTCGATGACTTCGCTGAAGTCCTTGCGCATGGTGGGCTCACCACCTGTGATGCGGATCTTACGGGTGCCCACCTGAGCAAAGGCGGTCACAACCCGGCGGATCTCATCCAGGGTTAGGAAGCGGGGTTTTCCATCGGGACGGTAGCCGTCAGGCAGGCAGTACTGACACTTGAAATTACAAGCGTCGGTGATGGACAGACGTAGATAGTGAAATTCCCGCCCAAAGCGGTCGTGTAGCTGTGTCATGTGTCACCTTTCCAAACACGGGAGGTAGCTCGATTTCTCGCAGCTACCCTGGTGGCAGATTTGCCACGGCCTGGGAACCATATGGTCACTTAGGTCGTCCAGGCTCGGTCACAATTTTTTGTAAGTGTAATCCAAGCTTCCCTTATTCAACAATGTGGCCGGATCACATTTCGGTGTTCAATTCGAATTGATTTTCCCGTTTTCGCTCTCTTTTTCATCAACTGGTAGGATTTGCTGTTGGCGGTTTTTCAGTCAAACAATCGTTTAATTTGCCGTCTTTTGCAGTAAGCTAGGCGGGTTAGGGAGATAGATAACGACAAAGGACTAACAGGATGGAACGCGAATCAATGGAATTTGACGTGGTCGTTGTTGGCGCCGGACCCTCCGGGCTGGCCAGCGCGATCCGCCTAAAGCAGCTCAATGCCGACCTGGCCGTATGCGTGGTGGAGAAGGGGGCCGAAGTGGGTGCCCACATCCTATCCGGTGCGGTGTTTGAACCCAGGGCCCTGGAAGAGCTGATGCCCGACTGGCGTGACAAGGGCGCGCCGCTGACCACAGAAGTCACCGGGGACGACATCTACCTGCTCAAAGCCGATTCTGCCCGGCAACTGCCCGGCTCCCTCGTGCCCAAGACCATGCACAACCATGGCAACTACATCATCAGTGTGGGTAACCTGTGCCGCTGGCTGGCGGAGCAGGCGGAAGCCCTTGGGGTGGAGATCTACCCAGGTTTTGCCGCCGCCGAACTGCTGGAGGAGCAGGGCACCGTCAAGGGGGTGGTCACCGGAGACATGGGGGTGGGCGCCGACGGTGAGCCCAAGGACAGCTACATGCCCGGGATGGAGCTTAGAGCAAAATACACCCTGCTCAGTGAAGGCTGCCGAGGCCATCTGGGCAAGCAGGCCATCGCCCGCTATCAGCTCGATGCCGGGGTAGACCCCCAGCACTATGGTATCGGCTTCAAGGAGATCTGGCAGGTCCCCGCCGAGCAGCATCAGCCGGGCAAGGTGGTGCACACCGCCGGCTGGCCATTGGATGGGGAGGGCAGCGGAGGCGGCTACCTCTACCATGCGGACAACAACGAGGTTTGGGTCGGCCTGATCATCGACCTCAACTACACCAACCCCAACCTCTCTCCCTTCGAGGAGTTCCAGCGCTACAAGACCCACCCGGTTATCGCCCAGTACCTGCAAGGGGGCGAGCGCACCAGCTACGGCGCCCGGGCCATCACCAAGGGGGGCCTCAATGCCCTGCCCAGGCAGCATTTCCCCGGGGGGCTGCTGCTAGGCTGCGACGCCGGCACCCTGAATTTCTCCAAGATCAAGGGAACTCATACCGCCATGAAATCCGGCATGCTGGCGGCGGAGACCGTGGCCGAGGCCTTGTCCACAGGGGACACCGGCGGTACGGATCTGATCGCTTACGGGGAGAAGTTCAGGGCTTCCTGGCTCTATGAGGAGCTGCACGCTTCCCGTAACTTTGGTCCGGCCCTGCACAAGTACGGCTCCCTGATGGGCGGTGCATTCAACTACCTGGATCAGAACTGGTTCGGCGGAAAGCTGCCCCTGACTCTGCATGACACCAAGGTGGACCATCAGGGGATGGAGTCCGCGGCTCAGGCCAAGGTGATCGACTACCCCAAACCGGATGGCAAGCTCAGTTTTGACCGTTTGAGTTCGGTGTATCTGTCCAACACCTTCCATGAGGAGGATCAGCCTTGTCATCTCAAGCTGACCGACGCAGAGATCCCGATCCGGGTGAATCTGAGCCAGTTCGATGAGCCGGCTCAGCGCTACTGCCCTGCCGGCGTGTATGAGGTGGTGGAGGAGGAGGATCAGAAACGATTCGTCATCAATGGCCAGAACTGCATCCACTGCAAGACCTGTGACATCAAGGATCCCAGCCAGAACATCACCTGGGTGGTGCCAGAAGGGGGCTCAGGACCCAACTACCCCAATATGTAGTGCCTGATGTTGACTGAGAATGCCGAGGCCCGCGACTGCGGGCCTCGCTGTTTGTCAGGCCAGGACGTAACGGTTTCGCCCCTGAGCCTTGGCCTGTCTCAGGGCCGCCCTGGCTTCCTGCAGCAGGGAGCGGTCGTCCTGGCCCGGTTTCCACTGGGCCACGCCGGCACTCAGGGTCAGCCTGGGACTGATGGGGGAGTGGTCGTGGGGCAGGTTTGCTTCGGCCAGCTCCTTGCGGACCTGTTGCAGCAGACGCTTGCCGCCGGTCTTGTCGGTAGCGGGCAGCAGGATGGCGAACTCGCCCCCCCGGTAGCGGGCGATCACATCGGTCTGGCGACGGCTGCAATGGAGCATCAGCTTGGCCAGTGAGACCAGGGTTTCATCCCCGGCTTCGTCGCCATAGTGCCGATTGAAGGCGGTGAAGAAGTCGATATCCAGCATCACCAAAGTGAGGGGGTTATGGGTGCGTCGATTCTCTGCCACCAGTTCCTTGAGTCTCTGCTCCAGTTGGCTTCGGTTGGCGATGCCGGTCAGCCGATCTACCCGGCTGTTGCGCGCCAGCTGGTGTTGCAACTGGGCACAGCGGTGCTGTTGTTTACGATTCTCCTCGAAGCCACGGTTGAGCACCGTCAGGATGGCGAAGCTCAGCAGCAGGCCGGCGCCCAACAGCACCATCCCCTGGGCCAGGCTGGTGGTATTCAGTTGTCCCAGGGCCGGCACCAGAGCAAGCGGCAGGGGGAGATGGAGTGTCCAGAAGGCGAGTCGGCTGGGGTACAGAGTCACACTGGCTGCTAGCAGCAGCAGCAGAAGGGTGGCCATCAGCAGCGGTGGAGAGAGACTGCCGCTGCCGAGGGCAAGCCACAGATGCAGGGTGACCAGGGAGCCTGCGGCCAGGGTGTAGAGGGGAAATAGCTTCGCCAGCGGACGCTGGGGCAGGTGCGGCTGCAGGGCCCAGAGCAATCCCATGCCTAAGGGGGCCAGCCATGTCAGGTAGTGACCTGAGGAGGTCAGGGTCTGTACTGCTCCTTGCGCCAAACCGATGAAAAGCAGTGCCAGCACCAACCGGCGGTGGCCCTGGAACAACACTTGTCTGGGTTGGGTTGCCATAGGCTCATCCTTGAGAGTGTTTTAGATAACTCCTTAATTTCTCAGAGGGAATTGAGCTAGCGCTCTGCAAGGCAAAGCTGGCCCATCGGGCACCCTGCTCCATCGCCTTGGTCAGCTCCTGGCCCCGCAGCAAGCCATCCATCAAGCCTGCTGCATAGCTGTCACCAGCCCCCGTGGTGTCCACCACCTGAGTGGGAAAGGCCGCCACTGAGAAACAACCATCCTCAGTATAGGCGATGGCGCCGCGTTCGCCCTGAGTGACGATAAAGGCCTTCAGGGTGGGGCCGGCGATCTCCCTGCCAAAGCTCCAGGGATCGCTGACCTGATGAGGTTCAAGGTCGTCCACCGAGGTGATCAGGTAGTGACAGGGGCGGCGGCTGAGGTCCTTGGGTAACTGGGCAAACACCAGGCCGAGATCCAGGGCCTGGTGCATCAGTTGCGGCAGGCCTTCCGCGGTGAGATTGACATAGAGGGCATCCACGAGGCCGCGGAGGCTGGGGGGCAGCAGCAGCCTCGGTCGGTTGGGTCGCAGTATGGTGCGCTCGCCGTTGGGTTCCATCAACAGCTGCAGGGGTTGGGTCGGCCCCGGGTGGCGGTGCACCTGGCCACATTCGAGTCCCAGTCCCTTGGCCTGGTCCAGCAACCACTCGCCCAGGGGATCGTCACCCACCTGACTGAGCAGAGTTACCCTGTGTCCGGCCCAAGCCAGGGCGGTACCGGTATTGGCGGCACCGCCGCCAATGCGACGCCCCAGGTCTTCGTAGTGGATGCGGGCGCCGGTACTCAGGGGACGGCTCAGGCGCAGGATCTGGTCACAGTTAAGATTGGCAATGATGGATATTTGGGCCATGACGGTGTGGCTTCGGGTGTTTGTCAGTGCGATTACTATACCAATGCCCGTTGGCCACTGCACCGAGTTGGTGCCGACAATTGTGGTAAAGATACAAAAAAGGGGCGGTAATCCGCCCCTTTCTGTCGCTGTGCCGTTACATATCCCCGGCTTTCAGGGGGCGGCGCAGTTCGGCCCGGACATTGTCCATGCCAGCGTAGAAATTTTTCATCATCAACACGCCCATCATCAGACCGTTGGGAGTGGCCTGCAGCTTATCGGGATCCTGGGGATCCTCAATCAGGCCGCCGGTCATCTTCATGAAGGCCATCTCCTTGGTCAGGCCGCCCCACAGACTCTTGCCAAAGTTGTCCTTGAAGTAGGACTTGGAGAGGCGCCCGCCAAACAGGTTGAGCAGGAAGCGATACTGCATCACCGCCTTGGGGGTGTAGTACTTGGAGGATTCCACACCCATGCGGCCCGCTTCGATCTTCTCCTGGTACTTGCGCAGGGAGAAGCTGTTTACGTACAGGGTATCGTGGAGGAAGCTGAAGCTGCCGGAGCCCACACCCAGGTAATCGTCGTAGTTGACCACGTATTCGTCGAAGCTCTGGTCGGCACGTTTGCCGAAGGACCAGGCAGTCATCTGGTCGTAGTGACCGTTCAGGGTGTTGAGGATCAGCTCGTAGTCCCGGGCGATGTCCTGAGTCGGATTGGCCAGGTTCCCCTTGGCACTCTTACGGGTCTGGTGGGTTACCATCAGCGGGTAGGTGGTGATCTGAGTGGGGCCGAGGCGCACCAGGGTGTCCATATCCTTTTGCAGGATCTCCTGGTTCTGACCGGCAAAGCCAAAGATCATGTCGACGCTGAGAATCGGGAAGTTCTCTTTCGCCCGGGCCAGCTTCTCGTAGATCACCTCTGGCTCACCAAACTTCTCCAGACGGTCGGTACGGGCCAGGATATCCCGGTCAAAGCTCTGAACGCCCACAGAGAGTCTGTCCACCATGCCGTGCAGTTGGGTGAACTCCATGGAGGTCAGGTGCAGGGGATCGGACTCGCAGGACACCTGTTTGATGGAGGGGAACAGGGTGCGGGCGTGCTCAATGGTTTTCGCCAGTTCATCCACCAGCACCGTGGTGGTGCCGCCGCCTATGTAGAGCTCTTCGAAGTCGTACCCCAGGGCCTTGGCCATCTCCATCTCCTTGCGCAGAGACTGGAAGTAGGCACGGGCCTTATCCTCTTTGAACAGGAAGCGGTGGAAGGTACAGAAGCTGCACAGGGTGTGGCAGAACGGAACATGAGCGTAGAGCATGTACTTCTTGCCGGGCTGGGGGCCGGGCATGGTGTCACAGGCCTGGGTGTCCAGACAGAGGTGGCGCTCTGTGTAGTATTCCATCACCCGCTCCAGGCTGTTGAGCATCCAGCTAGGGGTGGTGATTCTGGCCGTCTCACGGATGGCGGCGTTGTTTAGGGCGCGTTCTGCAAGAGACATGTGTGCTTCCCGGACTGCATTTGGATGAGGCCACAGTGTAGAAGAGGGCCAAATCGCCGTCTGTGAGCAAAGACTGAAACTTTGTACACCTAATAGTCTAAAAGTGCAGAACTGTGATCTATTCCACTTCACTTTGCTTCCCAAGCTGTGATGGTGGCCACAGTCAGGGATCGATTTTTGTACGCTTTCTCCATTGGGCAGAGTATTACGCTGATGTAAGCCAGGTCCTACAGAGTTTTCATCCGGCTCAAGGTCACCATTAGCTAGCCTTATGGGAGGATCACTGACGTCGCAGGGAGGCCATGGATGGCACAGATACAATGGATTGTTGGGGAATTTCTGTATTTTAGCTCTGGCAGGAAGCTTAGGGGGCCCAGTGGCCGCTGGGAGCAACTCAGCCCCAAGGCGGCTCAGGTGCTGGAGGTGTTTCTGGCCCACCCGGGGGAACTGCTCAGTTACAGCGCCCTGATGAAGCTGGCCTGGGGCGGGCGGGTGGTCACCGAGTGTGCCGTGCGCCGGGCGGTGACTGAGATTCGCAAGGGGTTCGGCGACGACTTCCGGGCGCCCAGGTACCTGGAGACCTGGCAGAGCCAGGGATACCGCTGGGTGATGACGCCGCTGTCGGCTCAAGGCGAAGGGGCACCGAGGGAGAGTGTGTTACTTCCTGGCATCGCCGGTCTCACCTTTGCGGCGCTGCTGCTCTGGGCCTGGCAGGGGCAGGCGCCGCTCATGGAGTCGAGTCCGCTGGAAGCCGGTGAGGTCAGTGGCTGGCCGAGGTTCAGCCAGTCCCGCGAGGCGGTCTGGCCTGCGCAAGTGTGTCAGCCCATGGCCAGGGTGACCTACCCGCCGCTGCGCCAATAGCGGGTCGCAGCGAGCAAAAGGCCAACTGCCCCAAGAAAAAACCCCGGCGAGATGCCGGGGTTTTAGCATGATTGAGGCTCAGTGGCGTCAACAGTGCCAGGCCTTATGACTTGTACTGCAGAGTGCCGTCGGCCTTGATCTCGTCATACCAGACATTGTGGTGCTGCTTGGCCCAGTTCTCATCACAGTAGCCGGACACCATGCACTCCATGCCACCCTCGGACATCACCGTCGCCATGAAGATGTGGACGATGGAGAAGGCGCAGAGGATGATGGCGGAGGCGCCGTGGGCGATGATCGCCAGCAGGCTCAGGGTGCGGCTGGGCTCCACATACTGGGGGAACAGCAGCACGATGCCGGACAGGGAGATCACCAGACCGAAGGCGGCGAAAGTCCAGAACCACAGCTTCTCACCGGCGTTGGCGAAGCCAGCGTCCGGGTGCTTGCCCTTGAAGGGGCCGAAGTTGATGTAGCCGCCCACCACCAGGAACCAGTCCAGGTCGTACTTGGCGGGGATCTGGTTCTTGGCCCACAGCAGGGTCATCAGCAGCCAGCCCGCCATAAAGGGGAAGGCCATGACGTCATGCACCGGCTTGACCAGCGCCATCATGGAGGCGAAGGCGCCCTGGCCCAGTACCGGCTCCACGAAGAAGCGGCCTGCCAGCAGCATCAGTCCGGTGAGGATCAGCAGCAGGCAGGGAACCGCGCCCAGCCAGTGGATCGCCACGTCACGCCTGGACCAGCGAAACACCATCTTGCCGGAATAACCGTGGTGCAGCTTGGAGATGCCGTTGACCATGATGAACAGGATGAACACGCCAATCATGCCAAACAGTGCCAGCATCAGGCCCGGGGCCAGGATGTCACTGCGCAGAGGCAGGATGCGTGGGTCATAGCTGTTGATGGGCTGGCCGTGGAACTCGCTCTGGGAGGTGGTGTAGCCGGTGGCGCCCTCCTTGAGGGCCTGCCACACCACTTCCGACTGGCTGGCAGCCTGAGCGGTGGAATCCGCCGCCTCTGCCAGGGCCAGGCCGGGCAGCAGCAGGGCAGCCATCACCAGCAGCGTCTTGAACATATGCTTCATATGAATGCTCCAAAGGAGCGGGGAGTGACCTCCCCGCTTCGAGGTTACTTGTTCCAGACGCCGCGCTTCATGCCACGCTGGGCAACGCGCTCGCGGTAGATGTCGGAAACCATCTGGGCATCGCCGGCCAGAAGTGCCTTGGTGGAGCACAGTTCGGCACACATGGGCAGCTTGCCTTCGGCCAGACGGTTGGCACCGTAGAGCTCGCGCTCCTTGGCACTGCCCGCTTCGGTGTCGGGACCGCCGGCACAGAAGGTGCACTTGTCCATCTTGCCCTTGGAGCCGAATACCGCCTTCTTGGGGAATTGCGGCGCGCCGAAGGGGCAGGCGTACAGGCAGTAGCCACAGCCGATGCAGCGCTCTTTGTCATGCAGGACGATGCCGTCGTCGGTCTTGGTGAACACATTCACCGGGCAGACCGCCATGCAGGGGGCGTCGGCACAGTGCATGCAGGCCACGGACAGGGAGGCTTCGTTGCGCTCACCGTCATTGATGGTGACCACGCGACGACGGGTGACACCCCACTCCAGGGCGCTGTCGTTCTCGTTCTTACAGGCGGTGACACAGCCGTTGCACTCGATGCAGCGCTGGGTGTCACACATAAATTTCATAGTTGCCATTTTGGCTTATCTCCTACCTTGAACCTTACGCTTTCTCGATCTGACACAGGGAGGACTTGGTCTCCTGCATCTGGGTGATCGGGTCATAGCCATAGGTCAGAGCGGTGTTGGCGGATTCGCCGACGATGTAGGGCTTGGTGCCCTCTGGGTAGACCAGGTCTTCGTTGTGCATGACACCGGCGAAGTGGTAAGGCATCCAGGTTACGCCCTGCTTGACCCGTGGGGTCACCAGCGCCTTCACCTTGATGCGGGCGCCTTCGGCACCTTCCACCCAGACGTCGTCCCAGTTCTGCAGGCCACGGTCGGCGGCGTCGGCAGGGTTGATCTCGATGAACATCTCCTGCTGCAGCTCTGCCAGCCATGGGTTGGAACGGGACTCTTCACCGCCACCTTCGTATTCCACCAGTCGGCCGGAGGTCATCACCAGTGGGTAACGCTTATCCAGGTTGTCGCTGATCACCTTGTCCTGAATGGACTTGTACAGGGTGGGCAGACGATGCACCTGCATGTCGTTGTAGGTGGGGTACTGAGCGATCAGGTCCCGGCGAGGGGTGTACAGGGGCTCACGGTGTACCGGCATAGGATCGGGGAAGGTCCACACCTTACAGCGGGCCTTGGCGTTACCGAAGGGGATGCAGCCGTGCTTCATCGCCACCCGGTGGATACCACCGGACAGATCGGTCTTCCAGTTACGGCCTTCTGCTTCCGCTTTCTCTTCGGCGGTCAGCTCGTCCCACCAACCCAGTTGCTTGAGCATCTTGTCGGTGAACTCGGGGTAACCGTCGCCCAGGTCACAGCCCAGGGAGGCGGAGCCTTCGGCCAGCAGGTTTTCACCCTCGTAGGAGACACCGAAACGGGCACGGAAGTTACCGCCGCCCTGCAGCACGTGCTTGGAGGTGTCGTACAGGATGTGGGTACCAGGGTGCTTCTGCTCAGGGGTACCCCAGCAAGGCCATGGCAGGCCATAGGTTTCACCCTTGGCTGGGCCACCCAGGGCTTGCAGGTTCTCGTGGGAGAAGGTGCCCCAGTTGTTGGTGTGCTCCTTGATGCGCTCGGGAGACTGGCCGGACATACCGATGGTCAGCATGCCGCGGTTGATCTCGCGGGTCACGTCCTCGATCACCGGCATGTCGTTCTTCACCTGCATGCGCTTGGTGAACTGCTCGGCGAAGCCCAGCTTCTTGGCCAGACGGTACATGATCTCCAGATCAGGCTTGGACTCAAACAGGGGCTCAACCACCTGCTGACGCCACTGTACGGAGCGGCCGGAGTTGGACAGGGAGCCTTCGGTCTCAAACTGAGAGCAGGCGGGCAGCAGGTAGACGCCATCCTTACGGCGGTGCATCACACCGGCCATGGTTGGGTAGGGGTCGACCACAACCACGGTGTCCATCTTGTCCAGGGCATCACGCACTTCGCGGCCACGGGTCTCGGTGTTGACGGACTGGCCCCAGAAGAAGGCCATGCGGATGTTGTCTTTCTGGCCCAGCTTGTTCTTGTCTTCCAGAACGCCGTCGTGCCAGCGGGAGCAGGGCATGCCAGGGGTGGTCATGGGCACCTTGCCCAGGTATTCGCCCTGGTCGAAGCGGCCTTTCACCCAGTCAAACTCCAGATCCCACACGTGGCTCCAGTGCTTCCAGGCACCGGTGGACAGGCCATAGTAGCCGGGCAGGGTGTCGAACAGCAGACCCAGGTCGGTGGCGCCCTGTACGTTGTCGTGGCCGCGGAAGATGTTGGTACCGCCGCCGGACTGACCCATGTTACCCAGGGCCAGCTGCAGCAGGCAGTAGGCACGGGTGTTGGCGTTACCCACGGTGTGCTGGGTACCACCCATACACCAGACCACGGAACCGGGACGGTTTTCCGCCATCAGCTTGGCAGCCTGGTATACCAGGTCACCGTCGATGCCACAGACGCGAGCCACCTCTTCCAGGGGCCACTTGGCGGCTTCCTTACGGATATCTTCCATGCCCCAGACGCGCTGGTCGATGAAGGTCTGATCCTGCCAGCCGTTGTCGAAGATGACGTTCAGCATGCCGTAGATGAAGGGGATGTCGGTGCCTGGGCGGATGCCAACGTGCAGGTCGGAGTGAGCAGCCGTACGGGAGAAACGTGGGTCAACAACGATGATTTTGGCGTTGTTGCGTTCTTTGGCGGTGAGGATGTGCTGCATGGAAACCGGGTGGGCTTCCGCAGGGTTGGCACCGATAAAGAAGATGGCGTTCGCGTGACGGATGTCATTGAAGGAGTTGGTCATCGCACCGTAGCCCCAGGTGTTGGCAACACCGGCTACTGTGGTGGAGTGACAGATACGGGCGGAGTGGTCAACGTTGTTGGTGCCCCACATGGCCGCAAACTTGCGGTACATGTAACAGCCTTCGTTGGAGAACTTGGCGCTGCCCATAAAGTAGATGGAGTCCGGACCGGATTCGGCGCGGATCTTCAGCATCTGGTTGCCCACCTCTTCGATGGCCTGCTCCCAGGAGAGCTTCTTCCATTTGCCGCCTTCCAGCTTCATGGGGTATTTCACCCGCAGCTTGGAGTGGCCGTGCTCGCGCAGTGCGGCACCCTTGGCGCAGTGACCGCCGCGGTTGAAGGGGTGATCGAAGGCGGGCTCCTGGCCGGTCCAGACACCGTTCTGAACTTCGGCGTAGACACCACAGCCCACGGCACAGGCGGAGCAGATGGTGCGCTTCACTTCGATGGGGGCGCTGGGGTCAACGTGATGGTCAGAGGCGTTGGCCTTGCGGATCATGCCGGTGCCCAGCATGGAGGCGGCGGCGATACCACCGGTGGTGACACCGGCGTTCTTCAGGAACTGACGGCGGTCGAGGCCCAGTCCTTTGTTGGCGTCTGCCGTAACCTTGGCAGAGGTGCGGGTAAGTTGCATCAGAGAAACTCTCCTGGATTACTGGCCGCGCAGGCTGGCGTAGTAGCGGCGGATATGATCGGTTTCCTGGTAGCCTTGGACAGCTTCCTGGGGGCGACCGGTCTCTGCCTTGGAGGGGGCAGCAACGGTGGCGAGGCCGGCGGCGGCCGGAGCCATGGCCAGGGCCTTCAGCAGACCGCGACGGGTCGACTTGGCGTGATCTTGTGTCATCGTCTTCTCTCGAATCTGGTGTGACAAAAGGGCGTAGTGCCTTTTTTAAACAGTTGTTTGTAGGGCGAGTTAAGGCCATCTAAATGGCTGGCCGGATTGTCCATGGAGAACCGGGGGAAAAACGTGAACTGAAACGGGTTTCCTCTGAGGGGGAGAGAGAAATCGAACGGTTATTTGACCTGAATCGTCTTGTTAAGCCTGAATTAACAGTAGGTTCACGGAATCTTGACCGCAAATTGAAACAAAAAGGCATTTTCCCTAATGGTTTGTTGAGCTTTGTCACTGAAAAACCCCTAATTCACTGTGGGTTGGGACAGAATGTCCCTTTGCTAGAGTGTTTAGTGATCAGCCTGTTTTTCTGTGTCAGCCTGGCAGATTCTCGGTAGTAAATAGGATGTTAAATTTGGCTTTTACCCTTTTTGCACCGCTTTTGGGCTGTGAGTCTCGAAATCTAGGGCGCTATAAGCAAAAACAGTGACAGGGGCCGAAATGCTTCAAAAAGTGTGACGGTTTTCAATTAACGGGGCTTTCGTTGATCTCGATCAATGGGGTTTCTCCCAGATTCGCTACTCTGCTCACGCTGAATTTTTGTTCCCGAACATGATTCTTTTTGTGAACCCAGTGGAGTGCGACATGCGACAGGCTCGCTTACCTCATCTTTATGTGCTGATCTTCGGTGTGCTGTTGGCGCTGACCCCTTTCGTGATCAATGCCTTTATGATGATCTCCGGCAATCTGGTCTGATTCCCCTCTTGATTCCCGGTCCCGGTTCGATAGTCTGAGGAGCAAGGAAGCCTCCCTGGAGCCAGGACAATGTCTTTGAAATCCCCTGCAGTTTTTCTCCCTTTGATCCTTATTGCCACCCCTGCTTCTGCCAAGGTGGACCCGGTCGTCATTGCTCAGCCTCAGCAACTGCAGTCGGTTTGCTGGTTTGAGGGGCGCGAGTATTCCCAGGGCGCCCGCATCGAGATGGTGGGCAAGATGGTGCTCTGCGGTCCCAAGGATCCCTTTATGCCGGACGGCCCCCTGGTGTGGTTGTCACTGGATGAGCAGGGCAGCCCCATCTATCCCGAGCCGCCCAGGCCCGACAACAAGATCACCATCAATAAGGGGTAGCCTGCCCAGGCTGGCTGTCAGTCAGCGCTTCTTGGCCCTGGGATGGGCCTGATCATAGACCTCGGCCAGATGCTGAAAGTCCAGGTGGGTATAGACCTGGGTCGTGCTGAGGTTGGCATGACCGAGCAGCTCCTGCACCGCCCTCAGGTCGCCGGACGACTCCAACATATGGGTGGCGAAGGCGTGTCGCAACTTGTGAGGGTGAACCCTGGCTCCGACGGTTTGCTCCATCCCCCACTTTGACAGCCTTGCCTGGACCGAGCGGTGGCTGATGCGCCTGCCCCGGTTGGAGAGGAACAGCGCCTGATCCTCAGCATCTGTGGGCTGGGGGCGAACGCTCAGCCACAGCTTCAGGCTGGCGACGGCTGTGCTGGTCACCGGCAACAGGCGGGTTTTGCCTCCTTTCCCTGTCACCCGCACCTGCCTCTCATTCAGATCCAGATCCCCCAGGTTCAGGGAAACCAGCTCTGCCAGCCGCAGGCCGCTGGAGTAGAGCAGCTCCATCATCGCCCGGTCACGGACAACCAGGGGATCCTGTCCGTCCAGGTTGAGGAGCTGGTCCATCTGGTCCACGTCCAGGTTCTTAGGCAGGGGCTTGCCCTGCTTGGGGGCGGAGAGGTGTTTGGCCGGATTGTGGTCCATCTCGCCGCACAGCACCATAAACTCCCCCAACTGTCGCAGGGCAGAGAGGGTAAGGGCCAGGGAGCGCGGCGACAGTCCCTGACGGTGCAGCTTGGCCAGCAGGGCCTGCAACTGTTCCAGGGTGACCTGGTGCCAATGGGTCATCCCCAGCTCAATGAGCTGCGGCTGGCAGCGGCTGAGTTCTCGTAAATAGTTACGGCAGGTGTGGGGGGAGTACTGGCGCTCGCTGCGCAGATAGCGCTCGAAGCGGGCGACAGTGTCAGCCATGGCGCAGCTGAGGGATCTTATAGGCCAGCAACTGACGGATCTGGTCCAGCATCATGGTGTCCATATCCGGGGAAAAGTGGCTGGGATCGTTGGAGGCGATGGCCAGCAGGGCCACCGGAGTGCCGCGATCGCCGATGCACACCAGGGCCACAGAGCCATTGTCCTGGGCCACCAGCGGGTTCTGTTCCTGGGCGGGCAGCCTTCCCAGATAGTAGCCGTGCTCATTGAGGCGTCGGCGCAGGATCAGGTTCAGCTCAGGTTGATCAAACTGACCCGTGCTGTCGGTGACCGCCAAGCGCACCTTGGCGAAGCGGAAACGGTTCTTGAAGCTGTCCACCAGGACCCGATTGATCTCCTCCAGGCTTTCGGTTTCCAGTAGATCGAAAAACAGCTGATTGTAGAAGCGGTAGATGTCTTCGTTGCGGGAGGCCACGGAGAGCAGTGAGGTGATCTCCTCCTCCAGTTGGGCGACCCGTGAGCGCAGGTTTTGCTGCTGATGCTCTATCAGGGAGACGGTACCCCGCTCGGTATGAGGGATGCGCAGGCTGAGCAGCAGCTCCGGATGGCGGATGAAGAAGTCCGAGTTCTCCAACAGGTACTCTTTGACCATGTCGGTGCTCAAGGCTTTCAGGCTGTCACTGTAATCGTGCTTCATAATCCAATTTGACCATCGTAGACGTGTACGGCTGGCCCGGTCATCTCCACTGCCTTATCCTGGCCTGGCCATTCAATGTGTAAGGTACCACCTGGAAGGTCTACGCGCACCCTCTCTCCCAACAGTCCCTGATGCTGACCTATGACGGCGGCGGCACAGGCGCCGGTACCACAGGCCAGGGTTTCGCCGACGCCACGCTCATACACCCTCAGGCGGATGTGGCATTCCGACAGTATCTGCATAAAGCCCACATTGACCCCCTTGGCGAAGCGCTCATGGGTGCTGAGGCTGCGACCGATCCCTTCGACGTCGGCGCTGTCCAGGTCATCCACCTTGAGGACACAGTGGGGGTTGCCCATGGAGACCGCACCACAGAGGTGCACCCCATCATCGGTCTGCAACAGGTAGGTTTTCTCCACCTTGTTGGCCCTGAAGGGCAGAGAGCCGGGCTCGAAGTTGGGGGTGCCCATGTTGACGGTCACCTGGTTCTCGTTGCCCAGACGCAGGGCCAGGGAGCCCGCCTTGGTGCTGACCCCGATGCGATCCTTGTTGGTCAGTCCCTTCATTCGCACGAAGCGGGCGAAACAGCGGGCGCCGTTGCCGCAGTTTTCCACTTCGCTGCCGTCGGCATTGAAGATGCGGTAGTGGAAATCCTGCTCGGGATCATAGGGCGGTTCCACCAGCAGCAGCTGATCGAAACCCACACCAAAATGCCTGTCTCCCAGACGGCGGATCTGTTCCGGCGAGAGATAGAGGTTCTGGGTGACTGCGTCGATCACCATGAAGTCGTTGCCCAACCCCTGCATTTTGGAGAAGTGAATCAAGAGGCTACCCCTGTTGAATCTGAATTTTGACTAGTTTACGGCAGCAGATGCTCACCTTGCCACAACTGATTCAGGGTTTCTCTTTCCCGAATCAGGTGGGTCTGGTTGCCATCGGCCATCACCTCGGCGATGCGGGGCCGGCTGTTGTAGTTGGAGGCCATGGTAAACCCATAGGCACCGGCACTGCGCACCGCCAGCAGATCCCCCTGTTCCACCGTCAGTTGACGCTCCTTGCCCAGGAAGTCACCGGTTTCGCACACCGGCCCCACCACATCGTAGTGGCGCGGCTCGCCGCTACGGGGGGTGACCGGGATGATCTTCTGCCAGGCACTGTAGAGACTGGGGCGCAGCAGATCGTTCATGGCGGCATCCACCACGGCGAAATCCCGCTCCTCACCCTGCTTCAGGTACTCGATGCGGGTGACCAGGATGCCGGCGTTGGCCATGATGGCCCGACCGGGCTCGAAGATCAGGGTCAGCTGGCGTCCCTTCAGGCACTGGAGCAGTGCCTGGGCATACTGGTCCGGGTGGGGGGGCGTTTCGTCATCATAGGTGACGCCCAAACCGCCGCCCACATCCAGGTGGGCCAGATGGATCCCCTCCTGCTCCAGCTGTTCAATCAGTCCCAGCAAGCGCTCCAGGGCGGCCAGGAAGGGGGGCAGGCTGGTGAGCTGTGAGCCGATGTGGCAGTCCAGCCCCTTGATCTCCACATGGGAGAGGCCGGCGGCGCGGCGATAGCTCGCCAGGGCCCGGGCCATGGGGATGCCGAACTTATTCTCTTTCAGGCCGGTGGAGATATAGGGGTGGGTGTTGGCGTCCACATCCGGGTTGATTCGCAAGGAGATGGGGGCGATAACACCCAGTTCCCGGGCCACCATGTTGAGGCGCTCCAGCTCAGCTTCCGATTCGACGTTGAAACAGTGGATCCCCACCGACAGCGCCTGGCGCATCTCATCGGCGGACTTGCCCACCCCGGAAAACACCACCTTGGCAGGATCCCCCCCCGCTTCCAGTACCCGGGCCAACTCGCCGCCTGAAACGATGTCGAAGCCACTGCCCAGGCGGGCCAGCAGGTTGAGTACCGCCAGGTTGGAGTTGGCCTTGACCGCATAGCAGATCAGGTGGGGGTGTTCGCCCACGGCGCGATCGAAGGCGTGCCAGTGCCGTTCCAGGGTGGCCCGCGAGTAGAGATAGAAGGGGGTGCCGATGCGTTCGGCCAGTTTGGCGACCGAGACGGCTTCAGCCATCAGGGTTCCCTGTTGATAACTGAAGTGGTCCATCGAGTGTCCTTACTGTTCCTGAGCAGCCTGTGGCTGCTGCTGTTGGGCGTCCGCCTGAGGCGGATTGACCTGCTCCTGCTGGGGCAGCTCAAGGGGGCCTTTCTGGCCGCAGGCGCAGAGCAGCATTGCCAGTATCAGGGCGGTGGAGAGTCGAGACATGGAAAACAAATGACCTTGTTGAGTTAGCCCTCTATAATCGCATCCCATGTGCCAAATGCAACTTATAGAGAACGAGATTATGGCTATGGACCAAAGTCGCTTCCACCAGCTGGCTGACGAGATTCTGGAACAAATTGTGGAGAGCATCGACGACTCCGAGCTGGAGCTGGATTACGAACAGTCCGGTAATGTGCTCGATCTTGAGTGCATCGATGGCAGCCACATCGTCCTGAACAAGCAGGAGGCGATGTCTCAGCTGTGGCTGGCGACCAAGTTCGGTGGCTATCGCTTCGATTTCCGTGAGGGAGACTGGCTCGAGGAGCGAGGCGGCCAGGAACTGCTGACCTTCCTCAGTGAGTCTGTGGCCAAGCAGGGCGGCGAACAGATCAGCTTCTGACCAGCCCACCATGCCCTGATTCAGTGTGGCCGCGATGGCGGCCTCTACTCCTCCAGCGTTAAGGGGGGACGATCGGGTTTGGCGTAGGCCAACCGTCCGAGACTCTCCCCTTTGTGATAGTGGTCCAGGCCACTGACCGTCACGGTATCCAGATGCTCCAGGTGCAGGTGACCATCTCCCGCCAGGGCCACCTCATCCAGCCAGACTTCCACGATTCGCGCTGAGACCATCAGGGTGTCATTCTCCTCGAGGTGCCTCACCCGAACCAGCTCCATCCCCATGCTCAGTCGGCTCTCTGCCACATAGGGAGCAATCAGCCGCTCTCCAAATCTTGGGGTCAGCCCCACGGCGTCAAACTCCGACTCCCCCCTGGGGTAGCGGGCGGAGCTCTGGTGGGCCTGACGGTGAATGCTCTGGTGGACCTGGTTGATGGTGAAACAGCCAGTGGCCTCAATGTTCTCCAGGCTGTGACGGGGGGAGGAGTGGGGCCGCATGATGAGTCCCATCAGCGGCGGATCCGCGCCCAGATGAAACACCGAGCTGACGATGGCCAGGTTGGTCAGCCCTTGTGGACTGATGCTGCCGATCAGGTTGGCACTCTTGTAGCCGGACAGGCTGTTGACGAAGTGGGCCCGATAGCGCTGGGCCATCCTCTCCATGGCAGTTTCGTCAATTCGTGAAAGCATGGCTGGCCTCCGCTGAAGGGAATACCCCTCTGTACGGCGCCGGTCGCCCAAACGATCACTCCTGGTTGTGGACCAGCTCAGATTCAGCCAGGGGCAGCACCGTCAGCTCGCCCTGGCAGCGCTTCAGCCGATAGAACTGCGGCAGGTTGAAGCTGCCCCCGCCGAAGCGGCCCTCCCGTTTGAACACATAGAGCTCACTGATGCTGTCGATGAGGGCGCTGAGCTGACCAACGGAGTGGAAAAAGCGCTGCAGCACATTGTTTTCATCGAGCAGGTAGACATCCAGCCCCTGCTCCCGTTCGCGGACGAAGTATTGGCGCATCCCTTTGCGGGCGTGCTGGCGGAGAATCTCCGGCGCACTGGCATAGGGGTCCTCTCCCAGAGCCGGCTGGGGCAGGGTCTGAAGCTCGCCATCCACCAGTGGTGCCGGCAGTGCAGGCAGTTCGTCGGCGGGACGCCAGTGCATGCCATGGCTGGAAAACAGCAGCCCAAATCGCTCCTCGCCCAGGGTCAATGGCAGCACCTGCAGGGCTTCGGCCCGGCTCTGCTGGCGCAGGCGGCAGCATTGGTGCACCAGGAAGCTGAGCCTGTCCTCCAACTGGGCGTTGGCGCGCTGGCCCACGGAGATCACCTGAATCTCGGGCAGATGCTCAGTGGTGATGCCGGTCAGCAACTGCTCCAGCATCTGCAGCAATCCCCGCTCCCCTGAAAACTGGTGGTAGTGCAGCTCCCCCCAACTGTTGCGGGTTATCAGCTCCAGGGAACCCGCCAGAGAGCGTCGGGGGCGGCCGGTGGAGAGCACCCGGTTACCCCGCAGGTCCAGCATCAGCTCAGAGCCGTGCCAGTGCCTGCTGGGATCCTGTTCCAGGTTGACCACCAGGGTGACCTCATCCAGGTGCCAGGGTTGTTGCAGGGCATCCAGATCGGTACGCTCGGGTCGGTGCAGGGCCGAGGTGAGCCTTCGTGCCAGCCGGCTCAGGGTCTTGTCGACACTGCCGTCACCGAGGTGGAAGCGGTGCACCCTGGTGAACTCCTCCACCAGGCCGTTGGCGGCGGCCCAGGCGATGCAGGCCAGCCGGCTTCGGTGGTGAAACAGGGGGCTCTCGCCAAACAGCTGGCGTTTGTCCGCGGGCTGACGATAGAGGTACCAGGTGCCGCCCTGGACGTCATCTGAGTCCACCTGCAGCAGGGTCAGATCCTGCTCCGCCAGGGAGTGGCTCCACAGAGGGTTGAGGCGAACCAGTTTGTCCGGCTCCGATTCGAACTGGGTATAGAGCTTGCGGGTGAGAATGCCCATGTCCTGAATCTGCAACTGTCTTGGCAGGCGCTGGCGACTGGCAAACGCGGTCAGACGCTGATAGCTGGTGAGCATCAGCTGTTGCAACTGGTGGTTAAACCAGCGCACCTGACCCGCGTGCCACTGTTCCGCCTGGTTCAGTGACTCGATCAGCAGCGGGGTCCACTGCCAATCCCGGGTCAGGTCATCCATGACGTGACCACGCCATTGATCGCTGAACCTTGGGTCATGGCACTTCAGGTAGAAGCAACGCTGGACCAGGGAGAGCCTGCTGGTCTCCTGCTGACGCTTGAGGAATCCCTCGATACGCTCATACAGCATCAGATAGGGGTCCGCCTGTTGAGGCGTCTGTCCCGCTTTCAAACGATACCAGAGCTGATCCCTCAGAATGCGCTGATCCGGGTAGTCGGCCACATAGGCCTCCAGCAGCAGCACCTTGAGGGCGGACTTATGGGGCCGGGAGATCCCCTTGAACAGCTGCCACAGGGCGGCACCGAAGAATTCGGCCGCAGGCAGGTGCTGGATCTCGCCCAGGCTCAGCAGGCCCGGGTCGTCTTGCGGCGCTCCGGGCCACCAGGCGATGGGTAACCCCGCCAGGCGCACCTGGGTTCGGTAGAACTCCTCCAGCAGCAGCCAGTGCTGGGCACTGCCGCTGTGCTCTTTGTCCAGGCAGCGCTGACAGGGGATACCAAACTGACAGGGATTGATGACAAACAGGTGGGTTTCCAGCCCCTGCTCCGTGGCCCAGTGACTCAACCAATCTGCCTTGCGCTGCAGGGCGGCCACCTCCTCCTTGGGCATGTTGCTCTCATGAATGACCCACAGATCCACGTCGGAGCTGCGGGTCTGGCCCAGGCTTCCGCAACTGCCCATGGCATAGAGTCCGAGCAGGGGCCCTGGCTGACCTGTGGGCAGCGTATCCATGGGGGGGGTAACGAAACCCTGAGCCGCAGCGGGGCAACCCTCGGGTCCGCTGCCTTGCAATGCCTCAACCACCCTGTCCAACACCTGTCTCTGAGGCAGGGTGAGCCAACCGAGAAATTGGCTCAGTCTGGACTGGTTAAGGGTATCGCTCAGGGCAAGATCGGAGTCGTAGGAGTTCAAGCGGCTCTCACAGAAAATCATAAAACTGTGATCATGATAACACTTTGTGGGCTCGGAGGAGAAACCGTGAAAAGGATCAATTTTCCGGAACTCAGGTGGAGAATTCGAGGTCTGACAGGCGCAGTAGCTTTAATGCCCGGCGAAATGCTGGCAACATGAGCGCAATTTTTGACGGTTCCGGCCCGCTGCTGAGCCGGTGATTAGTTTGAGGATACCGAGAGTTATGGCACGCAAAGAGATTCGTATCGCCACCCGCAAGAGTCCCCTGGCCATGTGGCAGGCTGAGTTTGTTAAGGCTGAGCTGGAGAAGGCACACCCCGGGCTGGAGGTGATCCTGCTGCCTATGTCCACCAAGGGCGACAAGATTCTCGACACCCCCCTGGCGAAGGTTGGTGGTAAGGGGCTGTTCGTCAAGGAGCTGGAAGTGGCCATGCTGGAGGGACGTGCCGACATCGCCGTTCACTCCATGAAGGATGTGCCCGTTGACTTCCCTGAGGGCCTGGGCCTGACCACCATCTGTGAGCGTGAAGATCCCCGCGATGCCTTCGTGTCAAACAACTACAAGAGCCTGGATGAGCTGCCCCAGGGCGCCATCGTCGGCACCTCCAGCCTGCGTCGTCAGTGTCAGCTGCGTGAGCTGCGCCCGGATCTGGAGATTCGCGATCTGCGCGGCAACGTCAACACCCGACTGGCCAAGCTGGACGCCGGTGACTATGACGCCATCATCCTGGCCGCGGCCGGCCTGAAGCGCCTGGAGTTTGAACACCGCATCACCGGCTTTATCGAAAGCGACCAGTCTCTGCCAGCCAATGGGCAGGGTGCTGTGGGCATCGAAGCCCGCCTGGGTGATGACGAGTTGCTGGAGCTGCTCTCCGTTCTTGAGCACCCTGAAACCCGTGCCCGGGTTATCGCTGAGCGTGCCATGAACACCCGCCTGGAAGGTGGCTGCCAGGTGCCAATCGGTGCCTACGCCGAGCTCGAGGGTGATGAGCTGTGGCTGCGCGGTCTGGTGGGTAAGCCTGATGGCAGCCTGCTGCTGCGTGATGAGGTTCGTGGCCACAAGGAGAACGCCGAGGCTCTGGGTATTGAGCTGGCAGACAAGCTGCTGGATGCTGGCGCCGGTGTCATTCTGAAAGAGGTGTACGGGGAGGCCTGATGCACATATTGCTGACCCGCCCTGCGGGTCGCAACGAGCCGCTGGCCGGGAAGCTGGCGGCTGTGGGGTGGCAGGCTAGCTGCTGCCCCATGGTGGAGATTGTTGCCGAGCCTTCGCCATCCCCCTCTCCTCTGGCTAACGCCGATGCCGCCTTCTTCGTGTCCGCCAATGCGGTGAATCACGCTGCTGCTTTGGTGGATTCCTGGCCCAAGATCACCTATCTGGCCGTCGGCGGCGCCACTGCCGCTGCCTTGCGTACCCAGGGGCTCGATCCGATTACCGCCCCCAGTGACAACGAAACCACCGAAGGGATCTGGACTCTGCCTGAGATGGCACAGGTCGCCGGTAAGCACTTTGTCATAGTGCGTGGTAACGGCGGCCGGGAGGCGATGGCTAACCGGTTGAATCGCGAGGGGGCACAGGTGTGCTACTGGCAGGTTTACCGTCGGCAACTGCCTAAATTAAATGGATTAGATCTTGCTCAAAGCTGGCAACGGGACGGCGTAAACGCCATACTGGCTACCAGTGTCGAGATTCTGCAGAACCTTTTTACCCTGCTGCCGGAACACCAGCATGCCTGGCTGACCCGGCAGTTGTGGCTGGTGCCCGTAGAAAGGGTGGCCGATGCGGCCCGGAAGTTGGGTTGTCAGTATACCCTGGTCACCGGCGGTGCAGGAGATGACGCTATCCTTGAGTCGATAGCCAACTGGAAGAACCGTCAGTAATGGATAAGAAGCCCGAAAATCCTCGCTCTCCCAGCGCCAAACCCGCCGAACAGGATCAAGCCGCTCTTAACGAGTCCACCTCCGCGGAGAATGCCAAGGAGGCGGCAGATAAGCCCGCCACCCGCCCGGCGGCCAAAGGCCGCAGTCGTGCCGCCAAGACGCCTGCCAAGAGTTCGTCTTCTGTGACCAAGGCTGAGACCGAATCGGTAAAGTCAGCGTCCAAACCCGAGGGGACACCCAAGCCCAAGGCGGAGCCTAACCCTGAACCTAAGGTGGATCACCCTGCCCCGGCACCCGAGCCGGAGCGTGCCCGGGAGAGTGCCAGCCAGGGGCCGGCGTTGATGGTGGCCGTTGTGGCTCTGCTGATCGCCGCCGCCGCTGTGGGTTACACCGTGTGGCAAGGCCAGCAGCGTCAGGCTCAATTGATGCAGTCTCAATCTCTCTCCGGCAAACTGGACGAACTGCGCAACCGCATGGGGGCGGAACGAAACCAGTTGGAGCAGCGCTTGGTGGAGCAGGACAGGCAGCAGCAGGAGCTGGTGAAGCAGGTCACAGGGCTTCAGGGCGAACTGGCCAAAGCCAGGGAGCGCCAGCCCAGAGACTGGCTGCTGGCCGAGTCCGACTATCTGGTACAGATGGCAGCACGTAAGCTGTGGCTCGAGCAGGATGTGGCCACCGCCATTGCCCTGCTCAAGGATGCCGACCGGCGCCTGAATCTGATGAGGGATGAAGCCCTGACCCCGGTGCGCCAGGCGCTGCGGGATGACATCACCGCACTTCAGGGGCTGCCCCGCCAGGATCTGGCCGGAGTGGCACTGACCATCGAATCTCTCATCGCGTCTGTGGACCGCTGGCCTCTGAACCGGGTGGAGTTGCCCGAGCTGGCTCAGGCCGAGGTGAGTGACTCCCCCAGCGATTCAGTCAGCGACTGGAAAAGCAACCTGGCCAAGAGCTGGAATGCCCTGGTGGATGATTTCATTACTATTCGCCGCCGCCAGGGAGAACTGCAGCCTCTGCTGGCGCCAGAGCAGGAGTGGTACCTGAGGGAACATCTGAAAGGCAAGCTGATGCAGGCCCAGCTGGCACTCTATCATGGCCATACCGATGCTTATCGCAAGGCGTTGTCCACCGCTGCGGATTGGGTGGAAACCTACTTCAAGCGGGATGACGCCACCATCGAAGGGGCGCTCACCAGCCTAGCTGAGTTGCAGCGGACAGAGTTGGGCAGTCGTCTGCCCGAATCCCTGGCGAGCCAACCGCTGCTGGAGGCGCTGGTTCAGGAGAGGCTGGGCCGGGAGAGTAAGGGATGATTAGGCTGCTGATCTATACCCTGATTGTACTTGCCGGTGCCATTGCAGGTCCCAAGCTGGTTGAGAACAAAGGGTATCTGCTGGTTGCCATCGGCGAGTACACCATAGAGACCTCTGTGGTGGCGGCGGTGGTGTTGCTGCTGGTGGGTTTTGCCTTGCTGCAGCTGATTGAGTGGTTGCTGGTCAAGCTGCTGCGCACCGCCGGCCTGACCCGCTCTCTGCCCAGGCGCTGGCGTCAGCGCAAGTCTCGCAAGTTTACCCTGGAAGGGGCTCTGGCCCTGGCCGAAGAGAACTGGCCCAAGGCGGAGCAGACGATGGCCAAGGGGGCCGATGCGGGCGAGTTGCCCCTGGTAAATTACCTGGCTGCAGCCCGGGCTGCCCATCATCAGGGCCACAGTGAACAGGTGGAGGTCTTCCTCACCCAGGCGCAGAGTTTTCCTGGCAGTGACGCGGCGGTGAACATCGCCCGTATCCGCTACCTGATTCAGGATGGCGAGCTGGCCGCTGCCCGCCAATGTCTCGAGTCACTCTCTGCCAGCCTGAGAAATCGGCCCACGGTACTGAAACTGGCCCATGAGCTGTTCCTGCGTCAGAGGGACTGGGATGCCGTGGCCAGAATTGCCCCGGCACTGACCAAACATAAGGTGCTGGATGCCGAGACCCTGGAGCAACTGCCGGTGCAGATCGAGCGGGGAGCCCTCGAGGCCTGTCATACTCTGGAGGCACTCAACGAGCGTTGGCAGCAACTGCCCAAGCGTCGTCGCCGCCAGGATCCTCTGGTGGAGAGTTATGTCCAGGGACTAATTCGCTTCCAGCAGCCTGCGGAAGCGCGCAAGGCGCTGTTGGCGCAATTGAACAAGAAAGAGCCTCAGGCCAACCTTCTGGAGCTGTTGCCCCTGTGCAGCGAGGATGCGGGAGAGTCCCTGGTGCACCTTCTGGAGCGCAACTACAGTGCACCTCAGATGCCGGATTACTGGGATTGTCTGGCCAACCTGAGTCGCCAGGGCCGGCAGTACAAGCAGGCAAAGCAGTATCAGCGTAAGGCGATCGAGCTGGCGCCCACCCGCTATCGCTATTCGCAATTGGCGGAGCTGCAGGAACAGTTGGGTGAACACCGGGGCGCCCTGGAGAGCTATCGCAGACTGGCGGATCCCGAACTGACCTGAAACTCGGCCAGCTTAAGCGAAACAGAAAGAAGCCCGCATATTGCGGGCTTTTTTGATCAGGCCTTGGCGGTAACCGGCTTGGTGCGGGAGCGGCGCCAGAGATCCAGGGTGAACATCAGCAGGGCGGCCCAGATAAAGCAGAAGGTGGTCAGCATCGCCGGATCCAGAGTCTCGCCATAGAGGGTGGTGGCCAGAACAAACATCAGGCTGGGGCCGATGTACTGGAACAGGCCAAGCATGTAGAAGGGAATTCTGACGGCGGCGGCGGCAAAGGCCAGCAGCGGCAGGGTGGTGACCACCCCGGCGGCCAGGATCAGCAGGTTCAACTCCAGACCGTTGCCGGTCAGGTCGGCGGTGGGGCTGTCCAGCTGCCACCAGAACAGCAGGGCCACCGGCAGCATCAGGCTGGTCTCCACAAACAGGCC
Organism: Ferrimonas sp.; assembly: GCF_048263965.1. Lineage (NCBI taxonomy): Bacteria > Pseudomonadati > Pseudomonadota > Gammaproteobacteria > Alteromonadales > Ferrimonadaceae > Ferrimonas > Ferrimonas sp. Next base: position 188,301 of record NZ_JBLXDO010000001.1, read on the forward strand.
GGTCACCGACTGCAGGGCCACCTTCTTGCGCAGCAATCCGTACAGGCCGAAGCTGACCGCCAGGGCCAGAGAGATCCAGGGCAGGGAGCCAAACTGAATCAGCTCTACCACTACCCCGATGACGGCCACAACCACGGCGGCTAGCTGCATCTTGGGTAAGCGCTCGCCCAGAAACAGCATCCCCAGGGCCACGTTGACCAGGGGGTTGATGAAGTAGCCCAGGCTGGCCTCCAGCATGCGCCCGGAGTTTACCGCCCAGATAAAGATCAACCAGTTGCCCGCCACCAGGATGGCGGTGGCCACCAGGGTCCAGAGTTGCTTGGGATTGCGCAGAAGCTGGCGGACTGCGCCCAGTTGTCCGGTGAAGGCCACCAGCAAAGCCATCAGGGCGAAGGACCAGATCACCCGGTGCATCAGGATCTCCGTGGCGGGAACCGCATCAATGGCTTTGAAGTAGATCGGGGCAAACCCCCACATGGAGTAGGCCATCAGGGCGAAGATGATGCCCTGACGCATTTCCTGGTTTTGCATGGCGGACCTGAATCTGGAAAAGGGTGAATCCCCAAAGAGGGGCGATATTATGCACCCATCAAGCCCTAACCCACAAGATAGGTTCCGGTGCCGAAAGCGATATGGCTGCCCTTCTCATTGTGCAGCTCCATCCGGGCCACGGCCACCTTGTTGCCTGCCCGAATCACTGTGCCTGAGGCCACAAAAAGGGCTCCCCGGCCGGGGCGAAGGTAGTCCACGCGAAGATCGATGGTGCCCAGGTTCTTCAGCCTCCGGGCCAGCAGCTCCTTGGGCCAGCTTTCCCGGGTCTTGAGGACGGCACTGAACGCGGTCAGCCCTCCAACCACATCCAGCAGGGTGGCGGTGACGCCTCCGTGGAGGATCTGCTGTGCCGGATTCCCCACCAGCTCGGGTCGCATCGGCAGCTGCAACTCGATGGAACCATCCTGTTGTTGGTGCAGCTCAATGCCCATCAGCTGATGAAAGGGAAGCCTGTTGGCAAACAGATCCCTGAGGTACTCCAGCGCCTGGGCCTGGGTCAGTTCCATCCGGTTTTCTCCTGCTCTTCCTGAACAACTTCGCTCAACTATCAAAGCACTATCTGTTGGTGGACACAACTCCCAGAGGGTGGCAGACAGGGGCCGCAAGTTGCATTACAATGGCGGCCCTTTTACCCCGTGCCGAGACCCATGGATACCACCCTCAGCCCAGCAGATTGCGACATCAGCACCGCCCCAGCACAGCCGTTGCTGCAACAGGTGTTCGGTTACCGTGCATTTCGTCCGGGCCAGCAGCAGGTGGTGGAGCAGCTCTGTGCCGGGCGAGATGCCCTGGTGATCATGCCTACAGGTGGCGGCAAGAGTCTCTGTTACCAGCTTCCCGCGTTGTTACTCCCCGGCGTGACCGTGGTGATCTCCCCCCTGCTCTCCCTGATGAAGGATCAGGTGGATGCGTTGCGCCAGCTGGGGGTTGGGGCGGTTGCCCTGAACTCCAGCCTGAGTCGTGAGGAGTGGCTGGCCAGCCTGGCTGCAATTCGCGATGGTCAGATCAAACTGGTCTACCTCTCTCCGGAACGTCTGCTGGCTCCGGATATGATGGCCAGGTTGCGGGAGTGGCCCCTGTCGCTGATTGCCGTGGATGAAGCCCACTGCATCAGCCAGTGGGGACATGATTTTCGCCCCGAGTACGCCCGCCTGGGAGAGGTGAAAGCCGCTTTCCCGTCGGTGCCCATGGTGGCCCTGACCGCCACCGCCGATCAGGCGACCCGCAGGGACATTCTGCAGCAGCTCGGCCTGAACCAGCCCCATGAGCATCTGGCCAGTTTCGACCGGCCCAATATCCGCTACAGCGTGATGGACAAGCTGAGCCCCTTTTCCCAGTTGAAAACCTTCCTGCAGCAACAGAAGGGCAATGCCGGCATCATCTACTGCGGCAGCCGCCGTCGGGTGGAGGAGGTTGCCGAGAAGCTTCGCAAGGAGGGGGTCGCTGCCGAGGCCTACCACGCTGGGCTGGAATCCGGGCTGCGCCATCAGGTCCAGGACGCCTTCCTGAGGGAGAAGATCGACATCGTGGTGGCCACCGTGGCCTTTGGCATGGGGATCAATAAATCCAATGTGCGTTTTGTGGTGCACTGGGACCTGCCAAAGTCGATCGAAAGCTATTACCAGGAGACTGGCCGTGCCGGCCGGGATGGCCTGGAAGCGGAAGCCCTGATGCTGTTTGACCCGGGAGACATCGCCCGGGTGCGCCAGCTGCTGGAGAGCGGAGAGCGCGAGCCCAACCCGGTGGAGATTCATAAGCTCAACGCCATGGCCGCCTTCGCCGAGGCACAGACCTGCCGCCGCCAGGTGCTGCTCAACTACTTCGACGAACCCGCCCACCAAGCTTGTGGCAACTGCGATATCTGCCTGGATCCTCCCAAGCGCTATGATGCCACCGAGGAGGCTCGCAAGGCCCTGAGCTGCATCTACCGCGTCAACCAGAGATTTGGCATGGGACATGTGATTGAGGTGCTCAGGGGCAGCAAGGGCCACGCCGTGGTCGAGCGGGGTCATGACAAACTCTCAACCTGGGGAATCGGCTCGGAACGTTCCAGCGACCACTGGCTGTCGGTGCTCAGGCAACTTGTGCACCACGGACTGGTGAATCAGGACATCACCCGCTCCATGGCGTTGACCCTGAATCCCGCGGCCCGGGCGGTGCTCAAGGGTGAGCAGAGTCTGGAGCTGGCTGAACCCAGGGTGGTGCTGGCCAAGCCCAAGCGTGGACGCAGTCGGCTGTTGCCTCAGCATTATGACCGGCGGTTGTTTGCCAGGCTCAAGACCCTGCGAAGGGAGTTGGCGGACGAAGCTGGCATCCCGCCCTACCAGGTGTTCTCAGACGCCACCCTGGCAGAGATGGCCAGCGAGATGCCCACGACCGAGTGGGCGCTGCTGAGGATCAATGGGGTGGGGGCCAAGAAGCTGGAGCGCTACGGCGAGGCCTTCATCGACGCCATTGTGGCTTATCTGGACGAATAACGTTTTCCGACAGCATCAGGCTGTGCTGAATCTGATTGCACTCCAGCCTGGCCAGCAGTGAGTCTGCCTGATCCAGGGGGTGGGTTCGAGCCACCCCGGTGGCGATGTTTCTGTAACCCGCTTCCGCCAGGTTACGACTGAGGCGGTATCTCAGCCTTTCCGCTTCCGCTTCGCTGGCATCCACCAGCAGAACCAGCAGCTGACGCTCGCCGCACTCAATCATCAAATCATTGATTCGAATGTCTTTATTTCGAATTCGCTTGCGCAGCGTGTCGGTCAGCCCATTGCCTTCCCAGGAAAATTTCACCACTGGGAGTGTCCGATCTGTACTGGAGAGAGCCCGCTCGAGGCGGATTCGCCAATCCAGGTGTTCGTAGTCCTGAACCGACTCGGTGACTTTCCGGCTGCTGGTGAGCCTGAACAGCAGCCAGATCAACCACAGCAGCAGGCTGAGAGAGGCCACCACCTGCCACACCATCAGTTGGTTGTGCAGCTTGAAGTAGGAGGAGGACTGGGTGGCCAGCTGTGCCCGGTTGCGATCGATCTTCTGGTCCAGCTGCACTTTTTGCTGGAGCAGGGCTTCTTTTCGCAGGTTTTCCTGTTGTTCGGCATAAGCGCTGTGATACTTGAGCTGAAGCTCATAGGCTCGTTGATAATTGCCCTGCAAAGCTTCTCCCTGAGATTCGATCCAATCGAGTTCGGTTAAGACTCTGGCATCTTGCTCAAGTGTGAAACGTTGTCTGGCCAGTTTCAGTTGGTAATTGGCTTCTTCAAATTTTCCTAATTGGAAAGCCGCTTCAGCAAGGAATGACCTTGCCCTAGCCTTGCGTTCCTCCATGGCCAGGTCACTGAACATGCCCAGGGCCAGACTGGCGTAGCTGTAGGCATCGGAGTAACGCTCTAACTTGAGGGAGAGCTTGGAGAAGAGCAGGTTGAATCTTGCCTGGGCCAACTCATCCATCGTGGGCACCAGCTTCTCCAATTGCTCCATTCGTACACTGGCATCCTGATAGCGCTCTTGTTGCATCAGGGTGAAGGTGTGGTTGACCTGAATGATCCAGCTTAAGGTTGATCCTTGGGGCGCTTGTTGTATCGCCTGCTCAAACAGGGTGTCGCTCCTCAGGTAATCACCGAGATAGTAGTAGGTTCGGGCCAGGGAGTAGGAGATAAGCGCAGGGTGCGGCTGATAGATGGGCATCTTGTCATGTGTGCTTTCCATCCAGGTTAACGCCTGATGGAGATCATCCAGAGCGGCTTCCAGGTCTCCCTGGTCGGCGTAGATGTCTGCACGCCTCATCAGGCTGAGGCCCATAGCGTGGCCCGCCCCTGCGCCATGGATCGCCTTGTTGATGGTCTCCAGGGCTCGATCGTATTTGCCCAGCATCATCAGATTATTGGCTTCACAGGCATTCATGTAGGCGATCAACTGAGGCTTCTTGAGCTTCTCTGCAGCGGCGAGCCCACTGTTTATGGCTTGTTGAGCTTCAGAAAGGGATTGATTGCTGATGGCAGCTTCGCACCTCAGCACATGCCATCGCATCTGCTGTTGAGGAGTAGCGGTAAGTACTCTAGCTCCAAGCCTGTCCAGCTTAGCGTAGGCCCCGGGCGTAGAGAGCTGCACCTCGAGTGTCAGCTCATCGAGGCGTTGGGTCAGGTCATCTGCTGTTGCCAGAGGGCAGTTCAGAATCAGCAGCAGCCAGAGAGTTATCCTTAACGGTGCGGGCATCAGGCCAGTATCTTGGGGTAAAAAGGGGTATAGGATAAGACCTCTGTTAACTCTCGGTAAAGAAGAAGCAATATAGAGGCTGATCCAGGTCGCACAATAACCATTGTTGACTGCATAATAATTGCCTCAGGGTGATTGTGTATTCAGGGGTTGACATCCCTGCCGGGTTCCGGTCATAGTTAGGTCACTTCGTAACCACGAAAACAGAATCCATTTATGTACAACGTTTTTCGGTCCAACCTACTAATTAGCCTAACCCTAGCAGGACGCTGCGCGGGCGGCTTGGTCGTGGACTGAAAACGGTACGACTCGAGCATTAGAACCCGCGCTGTATGCGCGGGTTTTTTTATGCCCGCGCTCAGAGCCAGGTCGTCATGGAGGCATTATGAGTGAACGGGTAATCCTGTTTGATACCACATTGAGGGACGGTGAGCAGGCGTTGGCAGCCAGCTTGTCGGTGAATGAGAAGTTGCAGATTGCCCGCGCTCTGGAACGTATGGGGATCGACATCATCGAGGCGGGTTTTCCCGTTTCCTCTCCGGGAGACTTCGAGTCGGTCAGGCAGATTGCCGCCACCATCAAGGACAGCCGCATCTGCGCCTTGTCCCGGGCGGTCAAAGGCGACATTGATGCCGCTGCCGAATCCCTCAAGGTGGCGGACCAGTTCCGCATCCACACCTTTATCTCCACCTCGGACATCCATGTGCAGAGCAAGTTGCGCCGGGATTTCTCTCAGGTGGAGGAGATGGCGGTCGACGCGGTGCGTTACGCCCGCCGTTTCACCGACGATGTGGAGTTCTCCTGCGAGGATGCAGGCCGGACCCCCATCGACAACCTGTGCCGTATGGTGGAGTCTGCCATTCGTGCCGGCGCCTCCACGGTCAACATTCCCGATACCGTGGGCTACACCACTCCAACCGAATTCGGCGGCATCATCCGCACCCTGTTCGAGCGGGTGCCCAACATCGACCAGGCGGTGATCTCCGTCCACTGCCATGATGACCTGGGCCTGTCTGTGGCCAACTCCATCGCCGCCGTTGAGGCGGGGGCCCGTCAGGTGGAGGGCACCATCAACGGCATCGGTGAGCGTGCCGGTAACGCCGCTCTGGAGGAGGTGATCATGATCCTCAAGACCCGGGCAGCCCGATTCGGATTGGAAGTGGGGGCCAACCCTCAGGAGATTCACCGGGTCAGCCAGGCGATCAGTCGCCTGTGCAACATGCCGATTCAGTCCAATAAGGCGATTGTGGGCGCCAACGCCTTCAGCCACAGCTCCGGCATTCATCAGGATGGGGTGCTCAAGAGTCAGAACACCTACGAGATCATGACCCCTGAGTCCATCGGCCTGGGACGCAACAACCTGAACCTAACCTCCCGCTCCGGTCGCCACGTCATTCGTCACCGTATGGCGGAGATGGGCTACACCGATGCCGAATACGATCTGGACACCCTGTATGAGCGCTTCCTGGCTCTGGCGGACAAGAAGGGCCAGGTGTTCGATTATGACCTGGAGGCGTTGCTGTTCTTCGAAAACCAGAGAGAGGACGAGGAGCACTACCGCATCAACCAGCTGAACGTTCAGGCGGGCAGCAGCCACTTCGCCACGGCTTCGATCGAGATGCAGATTGGCGAGGAAACGGTGACCGAGGCGGCCACCGGTAACGGCCCGGTGGACTCCGCCTACAAGGCGATCGCTCGGGCCACAGGGCGCCAGCTGGCCATCAAGAGTTACCACATTGGCGCCGAGGGGGGCGGCCACGATGCCCTGGGCCGGGTGGACATCACCGCCGAGTGCGAGGGGCGCACCTTCCACGGTATGGGGCTGTCCACCGACATCATTGAGTCCTCGGCCATCGCCCTGATTCGGGTCTACAACCTGATTCACCGTCAGCAACAGATCGAGAAGAAGAAGCAGCAGATTTTGGAGGAAGCATGAGCAGGCAGTATCCCGTAGCAGTATTGGCCGGGGACGGCATCGGTCCCGAAGTGATGGCCGAGGCGATGAAGGTGTTGAAGGTCGCCGGGGAGCGTTTCGGCTTCGAGCTGGAGACTACTCACTGCGACATCGGTGGTGCCGCCATCGACAACCACGGCAAGGCCCTGCCAGAGCAGACCCTGGACGCCTGTGGGCAGGCCAGGGCGATCCTCTTTGGGTCCGTAGGTGGTCCCAAGTGGGAGGGGTTGCCCCCCAACGAGCAGCCGGAACGTGCCTCTTTGCTGCCCCTGCGGGGCCATTTTGGCCTGTTCTGTAATCTGAGGCCTGCCCAGATCCACCCTGGCCTGGAAGCTCTGTCCCCCCTGAGGGCGGACATCAGTGCCCAGGGGATGGATCTGCTGGTGGTGCGTGAGCTCACCGGCGGCATCTACTTCGGTGAGCCCAAGGGGCGTCGGGGTGAAGGGGATCAGGAGACCGCGTTCGATACCATGACCTACAGCCGTCATGAGATCCGCCGTATCGCCCGCCTGGCCTTCGAGGCGGCTCGCAAGCGCCGAGGCAAGGTGGCCTCGGTGGACAAGGCCAACGTATTGGCCTGTTCGGTGATGTGGCGGGAGGAGGTCAACGCCGTTGCCGCCGACTTCCCCGACGTGGCGCTGGAGCACATCTATATCGACAACGCCGCCATGCAGCTGTTGCGCCGGCCCTTCGATTTTGACGTCATGCTCTGCTCCAACCTGTTCGGTGACATCCTCTCCGACGAAGCGGCGATGATCACCGGCTCCATGGGCCTGTTGCCCTCTGCCAGCCTCAATGAGTCCGGTTTCGGCCTGTACGAGCCTGCCGGAGGCAGCGCTCCGGACATCGCCGGCATGGGCATTGCCAACCCGGTGGCACAGATCCTCTCCGCCTCGTTGATGCTGCGCCACAGCCTGGGAGAGGCCGAGGCTGCCGACGCCATCGATGCCGCCGTGGCTAAGGTGCTGTCCGAAGGACGCTTTACTGCCGAGTTGCTGCCCGAGGAGCGTCTCGACCAGGCACTGACTACCGCACAGATGGGCGATGCCATCGCTGCCTACATCGCTTAAGGAGACGACATGGCACAGACCCTCTATGACAAGATCTGGCACAGCCACACCATCACGGTGCCAACGGAAGAGACGCCGCTGCTCTACATTGACCGTCACTTGGTTCACGAGGTGACCTCGCCCCAGGCCTTCGACGGTCTGCGCCAGGCTGGACGCCAGGTCAGGGCGGTCGGCCGCACCCTGGCCACCATGGATCACAACACCTCCACCCGCACCCGCTCCATCGAGGCCCTGCCCCCTCTGGCGCGCACCCAGGTGGAGACCCTGCAGCGCAACTGCGAAGAGTTCGGCATCACCCTGTACGACATCCACCACCAGAACCAGGGGATTGTTCATGTGATGGGGCCGGAGCAGGGCTTTACCCTGCCGGGGACCACCATCGTCTGTGGTGATTCCCACACCGCCACCCATGGTGCGTTCGGCGCCCTGGCGTTCGGCATCGGCACCTCAGAGGTGGAGCATGTGCTGGCCACCCAGACTCTGAGGCAGCGCCGGGCCAAGACCATGCGCATCGAGGTGCGTGGCAAGGTGGCTGAAGGCATCACCGCCAAGGACATCGTGTTGGCGATCATCGGCCGGGTGGGCCATGGCGGCGGTACAGGCTATGTGGTGGAGTTCTGTGGCGAGGCGATTCGAGACCTCTCCATGGAGGGGCGGATGACCGTGTGTAACATGGCCATCGAACTGGGGGCCAAGGCGGGGCTGGTTGCGCCGGATCAGACCACCTTCGACTATCTTAAGGGGCGCCCCATGGCGCCTCAGGGTGAGGCCTGGGAGCAGGCGGTGGCGTTCTGGCAAAGCCTGCACAGCGATGTCGACGCCAGCTTCGATGCCGAGGTGGTGTTGCAGGCCAACGAGATCGCCCCGCAGGTCACCTGGGGCACCAATCCGGGTCAGGTGATCGCCATCGATCAGCCGGTGCCGGCACCGGACAGCTTCGATGAGCTGGTCAGTCGCTCCGCCGCCGAGAAGGCCCTGGCCTACATGGACCTGCAGCCGGGCACGCCCTTGACCCAGGTGGCCATCAACAAGGTGTTTATCGGTTCCTGCACCAACTCCCGTATCGAGGATCTGCGTGCCGCCGCCGCCATTGTTGAGGGCAAGCGGGTGGCCTCCGGGGTAGATGCCATCGTGGTGCCAGGCTCGGGCCTGGTGAAGGCCCAGGCTGAGGCGGAAGGTCTGGATAAGGTGTTTGTCGCCGCCGGATTCGAATGGCGCCTGCCGGGCTGCTCCATGTGCTTGGGGATGAATGATGACCGGCTGGAGGAGGGGGATCGCTGCGCCTCTACCTCCAACCGCAATTTCGAGGGCCGCCAGGGCAGGGGCAGCCGCACCCATCTGGTCAGCCCAGCCATGGCCGCCGCCGCGGCGGTCGCCGGTCACTTTGTCGATATCCGCCAGCTCTAGGAGAACCTAATGCAAGCTTTTACACAACACTCTGGGGTGGCCGCGGTACTCAATCGGGCCAACATCGACACTGACCAGATCATCCCCAAGCAGTTCCTGGCCAAGGTGACCCGGGAGGGGTTTGGTGTTCACCTGTTCCATGATTGGCGTTATCTGGACCATGAAGGCACCCAGCCCAACCCGGATTTTGTCCTGAATCAGCAGCCAGGCAGTGATGCCAGTGTGCTGCTGGCGGGGGAGAACTTCGGTTGTGGTTCCAGCCGGGAACACGCCCCCTGGGCCCTGGCAGACTTCGGCCTGAGGGCGATCATCGCCCCCAGCTTCGCCGACATCTTCTATCAGAACGCCATCAACAATGGCTTGCTGCCCATCACTCTGCCCCAGGGGCAGGTGGAGGCGCTGATGGAGGCCTGTTCAGAGCACTCCGTGGCGATTGATCTGGAGAAGTGTCGGGTTAGCTGTGGTGAGCACAGTTTCGGCTTTGAGATCGATGCCGATGCCAGGCACAACTTGTTGAACGGCCTGGACGCCATTGGCCTGACTCTGGCCCATGATGATGCCATTGCCGACCATGAAGCTCAGCTGCCTGCGTGGAGACAGTGATCGGCTGTACGCTGAAAACAGAGGTGATTCACAGCTCCGACCAGTGTAAAGCCTTTCTAATCAAATATTTAGGTTGGCGAGCCCAATGACCCGAAGCCGACCAGTGAGATCCACTGGCTGGCTTCTATTTTTTTGGCCTACATCAAACTCCTTCCTTCTTGCCTCTATCTTGTTGTTTTTGTTCATTTTGTTTGTTTGTTTGCTGACTGTTTCTGTCGTGATCAGGGTACAGCTGTTTACTGGTGTTCGCCGAAAGCTCTGAATTTCATTGTTGTTTTACGTTAGATCTTCCGCAATCTATCCATGAACCAGGGTTTTTCCGCTTTTCTGGCTGGAGTAATTGCACTATTTTTTCCTCCCCCTAATATGGCCGCGTCTAATAATATCCACACCGAAAATTTTTGGGGAAAGTATGAAGATTCGTGTAGTTGCTGCCCTGGTGGCCGGCGCCCTCGCCGGTCAGGTTCACGCCGCTGGTTTCCAACTGGCTGAGTACTCCGCCACTGGCCTTGGTCGTGCTTTTGCCGGTGAAGCAGCCATTGCTGATAATGCCTCTGCCCAGGGTCGTAACGCCGCCCTGCTGATGCAGCTGGAGGGGCATCAGATCTCCGCAGGTCTCATCTATGTGGATCCCAATATCGATGTGGAAGGCACCACCTCAGTGCCTGCCGCCGGCTTCACCACCCCGGCCAATGCCGATGACATCGCGCCGGCTCAGTGGGTACCCAACTTCTATTACAGCAACCGCCTGAATGATGACTGGGCCATCGGCCTGGCCCTGACCTCCAACTACGGTTTTGCCACCGAGCTGCCGGACACCCATGAAGCGGCGATCTTTGGCTCCGACACCCAGATCACCACCGTGGAGCTGGCACCCAATATAGCCTACAAGCTGAGCGATACCCTGGCCGTGGGCCTGGGTCTGCGCATCGTCTACGGTGAGGGCAAGGTGGAAGGCACAGTGCCAAACTGGGGCGGTAACTTTGGTCTGCCCGTTGGCGCCAAGCTGAAGGCTGTTGAGGGTGACGGCGTAGACTGGGGTTACCAGCTGGGTATGACCTGGGAGCCGGCCAAAGGCCACCGTATCGGCCTGGCCTACCACTCCGAGGTGGAGCTCAAGCTGGAAGGCGATGCAGAAGGCCTGGCCTTTGGCCTGATGCCCGGTCAGAGCAAAGAGGGCAGCCTCAAGCTGCCTCTGCCCGCCTACGCCGAGCTCTCCAGTGTGCACCAGCTGACCGAGGCCCTGTCCGTGCACGGCTCCATCAACTGGACCGACTGGAGTGCCTTCGAGGAGCTGGTGGTGGACTTCCCCGGTGAACCCTCCGATCTGCTGAAGGAGGAGAACTTCAAGGACAACTGGCGTGTTGCCCTGGGCGCCACCTATCAGCTGGACAGCCAGTGGCTGGTACGCGGCGGTGTTGCCCTGGATAAGACTGCGGTAGACGACGAGCACCGCACCCTGAGCATTCCTGATTCCGATCGTCTGTGGTTCTCCTTCGGTGCCGGCTACCAGGCGTCCAAGGATCTGACCCTGGATATGTCCCTGACCTACATCAAGTCTCACGGCGATGCCCCCATCACCGAGAGCGTGGCCCTGAGCGAGCAGGCGGCTGCCGTCTACGAAGGCGAGATCTCCGGTGACGTATGGCTGGCCGGTGTTCAGGCGACCTACCGCTTCTAAGTGGCATCAAATTGAGAAAAAGGGGGCCTGAAGGCCCCCTTTATTATCTCTGCTGTCCAACTTGTGAACCTACTGAATCAACCGCTGCTTCCCCTCTGCGGTGAGAACCTGACCCACCACCTCCATCACCGGGCTCTGAAGACGCCAGCTGTGCCAGTAGAGAGGCACATCGATATGGGCGTCGGACAGCAGCTGCAGCTTTCCCCGAGACAGCGCTTCCTCGACCTGAAGCTCCGGCAACAGGGCATACCCCATGTGGAGCAGCACCGCATCCACAAACCCCTGGGAGGAGGGCAGCTGATGATGGGGAGGGCGGCCAGCGACCTGGGGATAGTGGCGGGCAAAGAAACGGTTGAGCAGTTCATCGTCCCGGCCGTAGGTGAGGGTCGGACAGGCGATCAGCACCTCTTCGGTGAGACCTTGGGCAAAATGGGTCTCGGCGAAGGCGGGCGTCGCCATCAATCGATAACGCAGGGCCCCCAACAGGTGAGAGCGACACCCCTGTACGGCCCGGGCGTGGGAGGCGATGCAGCCGGCGACCTCGCCGCCCCGCAATCGCTCCAGAGTCAGTTCCTCATCCTCCACCGTCAACTGGGCCAGAACGCCGTGCTGCCGGTACAGCTGTGCCAGTGCCGGTGTCAGCCAGGTGGCCAGACTGTCGGCGTTGACCGCCAGCCGCACCGGGGTGTGACTGTCATCCTGCTCCTCGGTCAGGCTGGCGGCCAGAGTGGACTCCATCATCGCCACCTGCTGTTGATGGCGCATCAGTGCCAGGCCAGCCTGGGTGGGACGTATGGGGTGAGCCCGCACCAGCAGGGGCTGTCCCAGTCGCTGTTCCAACAGTTTGACCCGTTGGGAGACTGCCGACTGGGTCAGGCCCAGCTCCTTGGCGGCGTGATCGAAGCTCCCAAGGCGAGCCACAGACGCCATCGCTTCCAACAGCTTGTAATCCAGCATTTGTTAATTAGCTCCGCTAATATTTGATTAGCACTATTAATTTTTGTTAATTCAATCTCCAGCCTACAATCCCAGCCATCGAGTCACAAGCCCTCAGGGTTGCAGTTCAGGAGAAGGGAAGATGGTATCGGCATACATCAATGGTTTGGGAGTAGGAGCGGGGCTTATCATGGCCATCGGCGCTCAGGGTGCCTTTGTGCTCAGTCAGGCGCTGAAGCGCCAGTATCATCTGATGGTGGCCCTGACCTGCACCCTGCTGGATGTGGTGCTTATCGGCCTGGGTGTGGCCGGTGTCGGCGCCCTGATCACCGATACCCCGCAGCTGATGGCCCTGACCCAATATGGTGGTGCGGCCTTCCTGCTGTGGTTTGGCTTCTGCTCTTTGCGACGGGCCCTGGGGGGGCAGCAGGGTATGAAGGCCGGTGAGGCCATCGCCAGTCGCCGCAAAGTGATGGGCACCACCCTGGCGGTGACCCTGCTCAACCCCCACGTCTACCTGGATGCCTTGGTGTTGCTCGGCTCCATCGGTGCCCAGTTCGGAGAGGCGCGCTGGTCTTTTTATGCGGGTACGGTGACGGCTTCCACCCTGTGGTTCGTCGGCCTCAGCCTGGGAGCGGCCAAGCTGGCGCCGGTGCTCTCCTCCCCCAAGGTGTGGCGGGCCATCGACCTGCTGGTGTGGGCGCTGATGTGGTCCATCGCAGTGAAGCTGTTGATGGGGTCCTGAGCCTGGAGACGGAACAGAAAAAGAGGCGCCAGGCGCCTCTTTTGTCGTTTCAAAGCCCCCAACAGGCCAATGTCGGCCTGACAACACCCACAGGGTCACGATTGCTGTTTGCTGATGGAGCATTGCTATCTGTTTCCCTTCAACAGCAAGCAGGCGCGGCGCGCCATTCCACCCCCGATTACAGCCTGTCTGACACCTGCAAATTCAGCTTAACATGGCCGATTATCAGTAGGTTTACCAGTGTGTTACTTGGAGAAATCAGGTTTAAATGGTTGGACTACACGAGCCACGGAGTTTTCTGGTAACCTCGAACTCACTTGCAACAAATCAGTGGCACTCTAGTGACCGGAAAAAGCAGTGGTGACATTCGCAGCAAGCTGGCTCTGCTGCAGCTTGCAAAGGAGCTGGGCAGCATCAGCCGTGCCTGTGACATCATGGGTTACAGCCGGGACAGTTACTACCGCTTTAAACGTCAGTATGAGAAGGCTGGGGAGAAGGGTCTGAAGAACCTATCCCGTAAGAAGCCGGCATTGAAGAACCGGGTTTCGCCCGAGGTGGAGTCCCAGGTCATAGAGATTGCCCTGGATTACCCCAACTATGGCCAGGCCAGGGTCGCCGAACTGCTTACCGCCCGTGGCTGCACCATCTCGCCCTCAGGGGTGCGCGCCATCTGGGTTCGTCACAACCTGGAAACCAAGAAGAATCGGCTGCTGGCTTTGCAGAGTGCCCTGGATCAGCGCAAAGCGCTGGACTCTGAGGCTCGCCGTAAGGCGGAGGCGCTCTGCGAACTGAAGGTGGACCAGGTGGGGGAGTGTCGTTACCCAGGAGAGGTGTGTGTTCAGGACACCTTTAAGTTGGGGGAGATCGGTTGCCTGGGAATGCTGTATCAGCACACCTTCCTCGACGCCTACAGCCAGTACGCCCACGCCTGGATCAGCACCAGCAATGACTCTGCCGCTGCCGGCGAATTCCTGTTGAGCCGGGTGGCCCCCTGGTATCGCCAGCACAGCCTGCCCATTGCTAATCTACTGACCGATAAAGGGGCAGAGTTTTTCGGTGGCAAGAGCCTGCCTTACCAGAATGCCATCGATGAGTTGGAGTGTAATCACATCCATATGCGGGCCTACAATGGTCCTGTGGTCAATGGTCTGGGGGCCCGTTTCCATACTCTGATCTGGAACGAGCTCTATGAACCCCTGTTCAAGGCCCAGAGGTATGAAGAGTTGGTACCGGTTCAACAGAAGCTGGATGAGTGGCTGGCCAGGTACAACCAGCAGTTTTCCGTGGCCGGGCGTTACACTTTGGGTAAAACCCCCTCCGAGACCCTGGCGGTCAGCCGCCACCTAATCCCCAGTCGGTGACGGCTGGGGTCTTTAGTCCATCACCTGCTCATATCGGATGGTCTCCACAGTTTGGTGATCTGCCATGCCAGTCTGAGATCCACAGGATAAAAAAGGGGAGCCGGTCGGCTCCCCTTTTTAGTTAACTATCAGCTATTTCTGCTCTTTGCCCAGCACATAGTGCTCGAACCAGGCCAGGTCCCACCCCATCTTGGTCTTGCGGTGGGAGTACTTGCTCAGGCCGTGGCCTTCACCTGGGTAGATCACCAGTTCGGTGGGTACGTTCAGGTAATGGCGCAGGGTGCGGTAGAGCCCCTTGGCGTGAGGGGCAGGTACCCGTTCGTCGTTCTCACCCATGTGAATCAGGGTGGGCGTACGGATGTCGCCGGCGTGGCTCAGGCTGGAACCATGGGTGTAGGCCTCGGGCTTCTCCCAGGGCAGCCCCTCCATGTAGTTGAGCACGTGCCCCGGGGTGTCCTCCAGCAGCCATTGCAGACGCTGATCGAACACACCGGCACCGGAGCTGGCCGCCTTGTAGCGGGTGTTGGTGCTGATCAGGGCGTTGGTCAGGTAGCCACCGTTACTCCACCCCATCACCGCCAGCTTGTCAGCGTCGGCGATCCCCTCTTTGATCAGGGCATCCACACCGGCTTCGATATCTTTCACTTCGATGTCGTGCTCGTTGCCGATGAGATCCACCAGGAACTTGTCACCATAGCCGGTGGAGCCGCGGTAGTTGGGAGAGAGCAGCGCCCAGCCCTTGGCGGCAAAGGTCGCGCGTCCGTAGGAGCGGTGTGCCAGGGCGTAGGGGGTGGCGGCAGTAGGACCACCGTGGATCTGTACCACCAGAGGCAGAGGGCCGTCAGACTTCTTGTAGCCTGGGGGCAGTTCCAGAATCCCCTCGACTGTGCTGCCATCTGGTGCGGTCCACTGGTAGCGACTGATCTGAGGCAGCTTCCAGTCGTCGGACTGGGGGTTGATGTTGGTTACCCGGTGAGGGGTTTTACCCACTTTGCCCTGGTACAGGTCATAGAAGTGATCCAGGGCGTTGTGGCTCATCACCATGGTTTTGCCGCGGCCATCGAAGGCGTAGCTGCCCACCACATAGTCGCCCTTGGTCAGGGTGCGGGTCTTGCCCTGCTTGCCGTCGTCAATGTCGGTACAGAACAGCTTGACTGAGCCCTGCTCGGCGCCTCGGTAGCACAGCTCATCGGAGCCGGGCAGCCACTGGCTGTCGCTGCCGTTGAGGGTGGCCTTGCCGGGACGCTTCATGTCCAGCTGCCACTCAACCTTCATCTTATCATCCAGTTGGGCGACGAACATCTGACCCGGGTGACCATCGAAGTCGATGCGCCAGGCCAGCTTGTCGCCATCCGGGCTCCACTTGGGGTGCATCAGCCAGCCGTAGGGAGAGGGCGCCTGCTCACGCCAGGCACTGTCTTCCAGCACCAGGTTGCTGCCCTTGGCGATGTCATACACCTCGACACTGGACCAGCCCTCGAGGAAGATCAGTTCGTTGTCCGTGGTGGTTACCCGGGCCAGACGCTTACCGTCGGCGCTGATGTCGAAGTCCCACACCACCTTATCGTCGTCCAGCACCAGTTCCTGGCGGAAGTTTTGCAGGTCCAGCTTATAGAGAGGGTTCACCTTGACGGTGCCGTGACCGTAGTCCGGTCCCTTGTTGGCACTGCGGTGCTTGGTGAAGGTGTCTTGCTCGGTGTGGTCACGTACCCCGGTGAACCACAGCTGACCGTCTGCCAGCTCAAAGTGGCGTACCCCCTTCACTTCACGGGTCAGCGGCACCGCTTCGCCCCCGGCCAGGGGCATACGGAACACCTGGGATTTGCCGTTGTAGGGAGGCTGCTTGCCTTCGCCCCGCTTCTCTGCCCTCAGGAAGTAGAGGTATTTGCCGGCCGCATCGATCCTTGGCTGGGATTCACGCTCGGGAGTGAAGGTGAGGCGCTCGGGCATCTGGCTGCCCAATTGCACCCGCCACAGGTCGTTGAGGCTCTTGTCAGCCGCTTCGTCCCAGTAGCTCTGGACCCAGACAGCCTGCTTGCCATCGCTGCTCAGCTGTACCTGGCTCATGCCGTTGATGGTAAAAAAGTCGTCCAGGGTGATGTCGTGGTGACGTTCGGCCAGGGCGGGTTGGGCAAACAGGGCCGCCGCGATTGCCGCGGGGAGCCATCCTCTCTTCATGGGTCGTGTCCTTGTTGTGATTGTTGCCGTTGAGCTTACCCAAATCTTCCGCCCCAGAGTAGGGGCGATAAGGGGATTTTTGCCAAAGGGTTAAACAGTCAGGGCGACCCTGTGTTTGTTTGAGTGAAAGGCCGGTAGGTTCAGACTGGATTTAGGGTAGAGACTTACTGCCCCGGTGAGGAGACTTCGGGCAAAAAAGGGCGCCAATTGGCGCCCTTTTGCGTATCAGGGTTGCAGCGGCCTTGGCCGGTTGCGGCGACGTCGGTTGGCCTGCATAGGGGGGCGTTCCGGCACCGGTCGACGGCTGTCGGCGATATGCTGGATGGCCGCCAGGGGGTGGCGCAGGATCATCCTGGGACCGGCGTAGCGCATGATCACCCTGGCCTGCTGACGCTCGGCCGGCTTGTAGCAGTGGATCGGGCAGTTACCGCAGGTGGGCTTTTCCCCGCCATAGGGGCAGCGGTCCAGCTTCTTCTCGGCGTAGGCCAGCAGCTCGTCGCACTCGGGACACAGGTCCGATTGCGCTTCGTTATCGCTGCAGTTGGCCCGACAGTAGAGTCGGGTCATCTTGGCCATGGTCTGGTACTCACGGGCCAGCCGCCCGGTCAGAAACTCGCTTTTCATCCAATACCCCGGTTCATTGCTCAGGTATGGTGGTATCTTAAAAAAGCATCGACAATGCCTCTACAGCCTTAGGTCAGATCTGCGAAGGGGATCAAATATGGATCACCTTGTCACTGCCGAGGGTCCACTGGCTCAGCTCCACCAGGGTGCCGATCTTCACCCCGGGGATCAGTCGCTCTTCGGAGATGCCACGGGCTTCGACGCAGGTTTTGCACAGGCTGACCGGCACGTCCTGGGCCATCAGCAGCTCCAGCATCTGACCGATGTGGTAGCTGAGATCCGGGGTGCTCTGGCCGGACAGGGCGGCGCCCACGGCGTCGGACATCAGGAACAGACGTTGTTGAATCGGTGTGTCGGCGTGCTCCTGCAGGGCCAGGGCGATGCGCAGGGCGTTGTAGAGCTTTTCGGAGCCGTAGGGGCTGTCGTGGGCCACCATCAGGATAGAGGTCATGGTCACTCCAGTTGGGAAAACAGATCTCGCTATTGTGACAGAGGGATAAGGGAGAAAGTGTGCTGAAGCTAACACCGGGAATCAATCAGGCGGTGGCCGGGCTGGCCGAGGAGGTCCGGCCCGTGCCTCTGGCGAACCCGATTTTGCTCGGGTGGAGTGAGCAGATGGCATCCACCCTGGGGCTGAGGGAATGCAGCGAATCAGTGTTGCGCCAACTCAACGGAGAGGGCCCCTTTGCACTGGCGCCCACCGCCCAGGTCTACTCTGGCCACCAGTTTGGCGGCTATACCCCCAGGCTGGGGGATGGCCGGGGCTGCCACCTTGGGGAGCTCAATGGCTGGGAGCTGTTTCTCAAGGGCAGTGGCCCCACTCCCTATTCAAGGGGAGGAGACGGGCGGGCGGTGATCCGCTCGGCGGTGCGGGAGTTCCTCGCCAGTGAAGCCCTGCATCACCTGGGGATCTCCACCTCCCGGGCCCTGGCGGTGCTGGCCTCGGACACGCCGGTGTTTCGCGAGCAGCCCGAGCGCGGTGCCATCACCGTCAGGGTGACGCCCAGCCATTTGAGGTTCGGTCATTTCGAGTATTTCCGCCACAGCCAGCAGCCTAAGCCGCTGCAGGCGCTGCTCGATTACGCCCTGACCCGCTATTTCCCCCAGTGTCAGCAACAGTCGGACCCGGTGGCGGCCCTGTTTCTCGAGGTCACTGGCCGAACCGCCGACACCATCGCCGACTGGCAGGCGGCCGGCTTTGCCCACGGCGTACTCAACAGCGACAACATGTCCCTGCTCGGGGAGACCTTTGACTATGGTCCCTTTGCCTTTATGGACCGCTGCGATCCCGGCTTTGTCTGCAATCACTCGGATCACTATGGCCGTTACGCCTTCGATCAGCAGCCGGGCATCGGTTGGTGGAACCTGCAGCGCCTGGCGTTGGCCTTGAGTGATCATCTGGACAGCGAGGTGATGCCTCAGGCACTGGAGCTGTACCAGAGTCGGCTGACCGCCCGTTACCTGTGGCGGATGGAAGCCAGGCTGGGCCTGGGAGGGGAGGGCGATCTTCAGGCCAGGCTGGACAGGGTGTCTGCCCTGGTGGGGATGATGCAAAGAACCGGGGTGGATTACCATACCACCCTGAGGCTGTTTGCCCGGCTCAATCCTCAGGGAGAGGGGGGTGAGCTGCAGGTCCGCCTCGGCGCCGACGATGCCTGGTTACAGTGGTGGCAGCAGTACCAGCAGGCCCTCTCCTTCGGTAAGCTTGATGCCTGGCAACAGGCTCGGGCCGGAGCCAATCCAGCGGTGGTGTTGCGCACCCATCTGGCCCAGGCGGCGATCGAGGCGGCAGAGCGGGATGACGCCGGACCGTTAATGGATTTGCATCGGGCCCTGTGTCATCCCTATGATGACCATCCCGAGACACCCCACTACACCGAGGATCCCCCTTCATGGGCCAGCAGCATCACCCTCTCCTGCTCCAGCTAGGCAGCGCTCACTTCGATGCCGGCGCGGGGCAACTGCGCTGGCAGGCCAGTCTGACCGAGTCGGGCCTGGCGGACCTTGTCACCCAACTGGCGAGGGCCCTGGATTGCCGTATCGGCGAACATCAGTGGGGGGCGGATCGTCACTGCTGGTCCCTGGAGTTTGAAGGGGCCCGGCTGCGGCTTCAGTATGAGGCACTGTGCGACAGCCTCTGGCTGGAGGCGGAACGCCCCCAAGAGGCGGACGTCGTCGCTTTCCTGGCGCAACTTTGGAATCACCAATGACCCAAGCCCAATTTGATTTTCACTCCCTGGGACCGGACTGCATCCTCAATGCGGTGGAGTCCATGGGGATCTACCCCGAGACCGGCCTGCTGCCGCTGAACAGCTACGAGAACCGGGTCTACCAGTTCCGGGCCGAGGATGGCCGTCGTTATGTGGTCAAGTTCTACCGCCCCCAGCGCTGGACCCAGGCGGCGATCCTGGAGGAGCATGCCTTTTCCCATGAGCTGGCCGATGCCGAGGTGCCGGTGGCCGCCCCATTGCGCATCGACGGGGAGACCCTGTTTGAGCATCAGGGGTACCGCTTTGCCCTGTGGGACAGCATCGGCGGCCGGGAGTTTGAGGTGGACAACCTGGAGCAGCTGGAGCAGGTGGGGCAGTTTCTCGGTCGCTTGCATCAGGTGGCCCGCGGGGGGCAGTTTGCCCACAGGGCGCCGCTCAACATCGATACCCACGGTCATCAGCCTCGTCAGGTGCTGGAGCAACAGGCGCAGCTGCCCGGTCACATCGAGACCGCCTTCTTTACCGTGCTGGACCAGGTGCTGGCACAGGTGGCTCAGGCCCCCTGGGACCAGGCTCAGCAGCGGCTTCACGGGGATATGCACCCTGGCAACATTCTTTGGACACCCGATGGACCGGGGTTTGTGGATCTGGATGACGCCCGAACCGGTCCGGCGGTACAAGACCTGTGGATGATGCTCTCCGGCGAACGCAGTCAAAGAGTGATGCAGTTGGACATTTTGCTGGAAGGATATGAAACTTTTTGCGACTTCAACCACTCAGAGTTACAGCTGGTGGAGCCACTGCGGGCGCTGAGAATGATCCACTACCTCTCCTGGTTGACCCTGAGATGGAGTGACCCGGCCTTTCCCCGCAACTTTCCCTGGTTCGGCACCGGTCGATTCTGGGAGGAACAGGTGCTGGCGCTCAAGGAGCAGCTGGCGGCCCTGCAGGAGCCGGCGCTGTCACTGACTCCGGGCTATTAGTTTGTCCCGGGCTGTGGCACAGTAGTTGCCAATTTAACCCTTTGAATCAGAGTAGAGATTATGAAGAAACTATTCGCCATCCTCTTCGCCTTGGTGCTGGCCCCCATGGCCATGGCCGCCCAGTTTGAAGAGGGGACCCACTACAAGGTGGTCAGCCAGGCCAAGGTGCAGGGCCAGCCAACGGTTACCGAGTTTTTCTCCTTCTACTGCCCCCACTGCTACACCTTTGAGAAGGTGCACCTGCCCAACCTGAAGAAGGGTCTGGACGACGGGATCAAGTTTGAGCAGAAGCACGTGGACTTCATCGGCGGCCCCATGGGCGTGGAGATGACCAAGGCCCTGGCGGTGATGCAGACCCTCAAGGTGGGTGACCAGGTGAAGACCCCCCTGTTCTCCGCCATTCACGATGCCCGTAAGCAGTTCTCCACCGGTGCCGATGTGAAGCAGCTGTTTGTGGACAATGGCGTTGACGGCGATAAGTACGATAAGGCGATGAACAGCTTTATGGTGAACGCCAAGGTGAAGAAGTGGAAGAAGGAGCAGATCGACTCCGGTATCCGCGGTGTACCCGCGCTGATCGTCAACGGCAAGTACCAGGTGGAGATGGGCAGTCTGGAGAGTGCCGAGCAGCTCAGCGAGTTGGTTAACTACCTGGCCAAGAAGCAGGACTGAGACTCAGCCTGACCGGTTTGACAGGGCGCCTTGGGGCGCCCTTTTTGTTAATGGATGTTTCTGCATAATGTATACACATCTCAATAACAAAAAAAAGATCGGTGAATCACCGATCAAAAAAGGCGGACCCGACTCCACGGCCTCTCAGCCCCATACCCCTCGAGGCGCAGTACTGACTGCCGGTGCCCGCGGTTAGGAACACTGCGCCAAGCAAGGTAACAAAGTTGCAACATCTTGCCAAATGAGGAGGCGTCAAATTATCGCTACGGATCCCTTTGGGCTAATCTGATCGCAGTACGTTGTATTGCGTATAAAACCAAATACAATTGCGGCGGTCTGATAGTTTGCGTCAGTCAGAATATAACAAGGAATTTGACGGTGAGAATTTTCCCAATCTACGCACCAAGGATGATTGCTAAGCACGCCAGGGTGTTCAGGGATGGAGTGGTGCTGGTAAAACACATTGGTCGGCTGGAGTTCAAAGCGGGGCGTTTCATCATGCCCAGACACTCGCTGCCCAAGGTGAGAGATGTGATCAATGAATTGAACGGACTGCTGCAGCCAGAACCCGCAGCAGCCGGATAAAGGTTTAGGCCAGCTCGCTCAGCCCCGGAGCGGGCTGATTGCTGTCATCAGCCTGGGACAGGCGATTCAGCAGGCCCTCTGCCTTGCTGTTCCAGGCTTGCAACTGCTGCTCCAGGTCTCGGTTGCGCGCTTCCAGTTCTGCCGCCTTCTCTGCCATCTCCTGGGCACGGCCGCGCTCCTCCTCCAGCTCCATCTGCTGAAGTTCAATGGTCTCAAGCGCACTCTGAACGCGAGACTCCAATTTATCTAATAGATCTAAGCTCATAGGACTTTACTGCATAAGGGGTTGAACAGAGTCCGATTCTAGCAGTGCCCGGGGCACTGATCACGGTATTTCGCCCCTCTCCCTTGCCTTTAGTGGCCGGATCTGCTGGTTGCGGCGCGTCCTGTAGCCAGAATCGCCCAAAATTTCCTCAACCCATAAAAAATGCCCACACAGGTGGGCATTGTCGGTGAGATGATGATGAAACCTGTGGGGGCATCCTGCCCCGGGGTTATTTGCGCTTGAGCTCGGGGTATTTGAACTCGTGGCAGTTGTTGCAGTACACCTCGGTCTTCTTGTGCTGAGCGTGACAGTAGACACAACTCAGATCCTGACCATAGTGCAGGCTGTCATGGGGGTTGGGCTCGTAGGCGGCGCCGTGACCCGGACGTTCGGTCTCCTCGGCCAGATCCTCCTTGCTGCCGTGGCAGGTCAGGCAGGCGTCCTCATCCGGGATGGTGTAGGGCTTGCTGTCACCGTGGCAACTGCTGCACTCCACGTTGCCTTTGTCGTCGCTGAAGATCTCCTTGTGATAGGACTTCAGCGGCATCTTGGCGGCCATGGCCGGCAGCGACAGGCCGACGATGGCGGCCATCAACAGGGCGGCCAGGGAGGGGATGGTTTTGGTCATGGTGGCTCTTTTCATGGTTTGGGTACTCCTCAGGCCAGCTTCAGGGAAACGGCGTCAGCCTTGGCGGCGCTGCGAGCGGCGTTGCGGCCGGTCACAACCCCTTCGGCCACGGCGCAGGCACCCAGTCGGGAGGCGCCGTGGATGCCACCGGTGGCTTCACCGGCGGCGAACAGGCCTGGAATCGGTTTGTCGGAGATCAGGTGCAGTACCTGGGAGTGGGTGTTCACCCGAACGCCCCCCATGCAGTAGTGCACCTTGGGCCACATGCGTACCGCGTACCAGGGGCCTTGGGTCAGTTCGAACGCCTTCATCAGAGGACGACCAAACTGCTTGTCCTCACCGTCGCGCACATACTGGTTCCACTGGGCTACCTGGGCCTTCAGTTTCTCCGCTGGGATGCCATAGAGGCCAGCCAGCTCATCCAGGGTATCCGCCTTCTTAATCACGTCGTACTTCAGGCCCCACTCCAGAGTCTGCGCCTTGGCCGCGCCCTTCTCATTGGTGAAACCGACGGGGTAAACCGGCTGACCCTGCGCGTCACGGCGAGTCATGATCGCTTCCGCTCGGGCCTTACGATCCGCCAGTTCATTGAAGAAACGCTCACCGGTGCGAACGTCGACCACAATGCCGTTCTGATAGGTGGCCGCGGTGTTGAACTGGGAGGCGGTACCGAAACCCTTTTCATCGGGGGAGGACCAGGGACCCAGTTGGATCTGGTCCAGGTGGATGGGGTTGGCACCGATCAGCATCATCTGCTTGAGGGCGTCGGCATTGGCGCCAGGGTGATTGGTGGAGTCCAGCTCCGAGGTGAGCCTGGGTTGCTGCATCTGGCGGAAGGGGATGTCCCGGCCGAAACCACCGGTGGCCATGATCACTCCTTGGCGGGCACCCAGCAGTTTGTCCTTGCCGGTGCGCTCCTTGGGGAAGAAGTAACCGCTCTTGACCTTCACGCCGATCACCCGGTGTTGCTCATCCTGGACGAAGGAGATCAGTTTGGTCTGCTTGTACATGGTGACGCCTGCCTTCTTCGCCGCAGCGATCAGGGGACGAATGATGCCGGCACCGGAGCTCTCCCTGGTTTGCAAGACCCGGGGGACGGAGTGACCACCGAAATGCTGGACGAAGGGTTTCCATACGGTGCCGTAGCTCTCCAACCAGCGGGCAGACTCTGCGGTACCGTCGCACACCAGTTTCAGCATCTCGGCATCGTTCATGCCGCGACCGGACTTGAGCATGTCGGACACCATCAGCTCTACGCTGTCCTCAATGCTGGATTTGGCCTGGAGGCCGGAGCTGGCTACGGCCATGGCACCACCGTTGATGGTGGAGTTGCCGCCAAACACCGGCATCTTGTCGATGACCAGCACCTTGGCACCCTCTTCGGCGGCCTGGACGGCGGCTGACATGCCGGCAAAGCCGGAGCCGACCACGATGATGTCAAAGATCTCGTCAAACTTGGGGCTGGGGGAGGAGGTCGCGGCGGCGCTGGGGCCGGCGACCATCAGGCCGCCCACGCCGGCAGCCAGGGCGGCACCCTGCTTCAGCAGCGCCCGGCGTGAGGTGTTGGTGTTGTGTTGGTGACTCATAGTTAATTCTCCAGTGCACCTTGGCATAGTGATGCCTCAACACTGCAGCGGTCGTGCCACCCTGACCTGAAGCAGGGAAAAGGCCCGGATTCATGAGCCGCCCCTCATAAGCACGAAATGTCGGCTTGAGGCGCTACGAAATATGGTGACTGGTTACGAGTTGTTGGAGTGGTTTTCGTAAGATATGGCCAGGATGGGAAAGTTTCTTTTCTGTTGCGGGTGGTTGTTTGCGATTGCGATCTGTGAATTACGACATTTGGTAAATGCGAAACACGCAAAAGCCGGCCCTGGGGCCGGCTTTTCAAGGGTGAGAGAACCCTTAGTAGGCTTTCACAAACTCGGAAGAGGCCTGGAAGTCAGGAGTGTAAGGGCGATCCTTATCCACGAACTTAACCAGTTTGCGGTACTCCTTGTACATCTCGCCGGTGTCTTTACCCAGTTTCAGCATGGGGTTACCCATCTTACGCAGGTCGATGGCCTGGGCAGAGTGGAACAGCTCGAGGCCGAAGATGTAGCTCATGTTGTCGGCAATCTGGATCAGGTTGTCGGAAGCCAGCTTCAGGTTGGTGAAGGTGTCTTCGATGTTACCGGCGATGGCTACACCTTCGAAGCTGACAGGCTGAGCCAGTTGCTTGTTGCGTACGTGCAGATCCACGTAAGCCTTTTGAACCGCACCGAAGGCGTGACCCATGTTACCTGGCGCAGTCAGGAAACGGGGCAGGTGGGTGAAGTGGTCGTCAGACAGTCGGGTGGTGCGCATTACAGAGTTATGGGACACCTGGGTCATGGCCACACTCAGCTGCTGTACCGCCATGGCGACGGGCAGAGGGTTGAAGTTGGTGGTGGGGAACACACCGCCCTTGCCATCGATCAGGTATTTGGCGACCTGAGGCTTGTTAACGTACTCCTTGCCTGGGTTCAGCACCACGGCTGGGTTATCGTCAGAGGCGTTGATGTGGATGCTCAGCATCTTCTCCAGCTCGTCTGCCGCCTTTTCAGCCATGGCAAAGGTGTAGCCAGAGGTGCGGAAAGAGAGAGGGTCCTGCAGAGGACGATCCTTGTTCAGCTCCCACAGGTAGGAACCGTCCAGCTTGTTCAGGATGGTGTCGGCAGTGGCCTGAACATAGGGGAAAGGACGCACGTCGTTGGTCTGAGGCAGGAAGGGGGCAACGTTACCGTTCAGGCCTTCCAGAGACAGACCAAACAGGGTGGGGGCCACGTCCAGAACCTGTTCGGAGTCCTTCAGGGCCTGCATGGCGTAGGCGGTTGCGAAGGAGTTGTTGGAGAGGATGGAAAGGGCGTCCTTACCGATGGGGGACAGAGGCTTGATGCCCGCCTTCTTCATCGCCTTGGAGGAGCTCATTCGCTCGCCCTTGTAGTACACGTCCCACTCACCCAGCATGGCCAGGCCTACGTGAGAGGCCATCAGGATGTCCGCTTCGCCAACGGTGCCCTTGGAGGGAACCACGGGAACGATGTCGTTATCCAGGTAGGCTTCATAGAGATCGGCAACCACCGGCTGCACACCGGTCTGACCATGCAGCAGGGTGTTCAGACGGACCACCATGCCCAGGCGAACCAGCTCGGCTGGCATGGGCTCACCGACACCGGCGGAGTGGGCACGCAGGGCGTTGTACTGGAATTCACGAGACGCCTTCAGAGCTTCTTCGGTCATTTCGCCGGAAGCGTCGAACAGCTTGTGGTCCTTGTTCAGGCCCACACCTACGGTCAGGCCGTAAACGGGCTTGCCCAGGCGTGCGGCGGTCATCAGGGTGTCGAAGGCTTTGTCCAGACGCTTGTGGGCTTTCTTGGCGATGTCCACGTTGGCGTCGCCTTTGGCGATGGCCCACGCCTGATCAAGGGTCATGTCGAAACCGTTCAGGGCGATGGTATCCTTGGCCAGGGCGCTGCCAGCGCTCAGGCTAAGGGCAAGGGCAAGTGCGACTTTACTCGTTACAGCTTTCACTTCACTATCTCCAGCTTATCTATTGTTAGTCTGCGATGGACAGGGGGTTTCCCTCGTCTCTTGCCCTGTGGTTGCAGCTAGTGTGCCAGCCGTGCCAAAGGGGGGGTTTGGCCGCAGAACTATGATCGGCGGCCCCAAGCTACGATATATCGTACATTCATTTACTGGATATCGTGGTTATCTACGAAATCTAACCAAGGGCTTCTTTGGGTTGAGAGTGTGGCATCGTCACACTAAAGGAATAAGATGTCTCGGCCTAAGGATGTGAACAATATCAAAAAAATCGTACTTTGTGGGCTCAGGCTCAGAAAAACAAAACTGTGATCTAAAGCGTATTTTAAATTGAGTTAATAAGATAATAAACGCAAAAATAGCGGCGTATAAAATGGAAATTAAGCCGACTCTTAATTAAGAGATTATAAAAATGATAGCGAGGCTTCATTTTTTAAAATTCCCTATATGGCTAAATATAAATACATGACCTGACCCCCGGTTTGCCCTGAGGCTGTGACTTACCATTACGAGACTTCGTAACTGCCTGAGCCTTTCCATGTCTTCCGAACTGCGCTTTTTCTATGAGGTGACCCAGCGGCTGTCTGGTAGCCTTCAGCTGGAGTGCTCCCTCCAATCCTGCCTGGAGTACCTGGCGGACCACATTCCGGTGGATGGTATCTACATCAATATCTTCGTGGCGGAAAGCCAGGAGATTCAGATGTTGGCCCACGCCAATGCCGGTGGTGGGCAGCTGCTGGATCGGCGCATCGCCCTGACCCCCGAGATGTGTGAGGGGCTGACGGATCGGGAGCGCCCGCCCATCCGTATCCTGAACGCCATCGAGCAGGACAGCGTGACCCATCACGTGTTGTCTCAGCTGATCCCGGACGCCAAATCCGTGATGCTGCTGCGGATGCGCTGCGACGACTTCCACCTCGGGGTGGTGGGCCTCTACTCCAGGGAGGAGCACAGTTTTCGCCCCCGCCACGGGGATCTGCTGCAATCCCTGCATCAGCCTTTTGCCATGGTCACCGCCTTCAATCTGCAGGGGCGCAACCTGCTGGCGGAGAAGGCGCAACTGGAGGCGGAGAACCGCAGCCTGCGCCGGACCATGGACAGCCGGGATGAGGTGATTGGCGCCCACGCCGGGCTTAAGCAGGTGATGGAGCAGGTGGAAGCCATTGCGCCGCTGGACAGCACCGTGCTGATTCAGGGGGAAACCGGCAGTGGTAAAGAGGTGATCGCCAATGCCATCCACGTGCGCTCGGCCCGGGCGGGGCGTCCCTTCGTCAAGGTCAACTGTGGTGCCATCCCGGACAGCCTGATCGATTCTGAGCTCTTCGGTTATGAGAAGGGGGCCTTTACCGGCGCCGAGAAGCGCAAGCAGGGTTACTTCGAGCAGGCCAATGGTGGCACCATCTTCCTGGATGAGCTGGGGGAGTTGCCCCTGTCTGCCCAGGTTCGTCTGCTGAGGGTGCTCCAGAGCCGTACCATAGTCCGGGTTGGTGGTGTGGAGCCGGTAGAGCTGGATATCCGGGTGGTGGCCGCCACCCACAGGGATCTGCAACAGATGGTCAGGGCCGGCGGCTTCCGGGAAGATCTCTGGTACCGACTCAACGTGTTCCCCATCGCCATTCCTGCCTTGCGCCAACGTCGTGGCGACGTCCCCCTGCTGGTGCACCATCTGCTGGAGCAGTTCCGGGTGCGCTTCAAGCTGGAGCGACTCCCCAGTATCGCGCCGGAGCAGTTGTCGCGGCTGCAGAACTACGACTGGCCGGGCAATGTGCGTGAGCTGGTGAATGCGGTGGAGCGGGCGATGATTCAATCCAGGGGGGGCCCGCTGCAGTTCGACTTCCTGGCGCCGGGCAAACATGACCAGGTGCCCATCGCGTCCGGCGGCGAGACCGTGGTGATTGACCCCAGCCGCGCCGGGGATCATCTGGTGCCCCTGGACACCATGACTGCCAAGTACATTGAGCACGCCCTGCGCCTGACCGGCGGTAAGATCCACGGGCCGGGAGGCGCCGCCGAACGGCTGGAGATCCACCCCAATACCCTGCGCAGCCGGATGAAGAAGCTGGGGCTGATGTAGGGGGCGGACAAAGGAGCAAGCCGGGCAACTGCCCGGCTTTTTTGTGCCAGGAGTGTGTCGTTGGCATAAAAAAGCCACCGCGCGAAGCGGTGGCAAAAGGGTCAGGAAAATTGAACAGGGGAGAACGGGTTAGAAGTAGTAACCGAAGTTGATGTTGATACGCTGATCCCAGCCATCGCCGGCCTGAGGCAGGCCTACGTGATCATCCATCTTGGTAGAGAAGGTCATGTTCTTACCCTGGATGAAGTCGGCCATGATGTAGATCGGGCCAGATGCGATGGCCATACCGGTGACGTTCTGGAAGCTGTCATCGAAGCTGGCGTCATCGGTATCCGGCGTCAGCATGCCGAAGTCGTTGTAGAACTTGATGCTGCCGAAGCTGGTGGGGATGGTCTTGGCGATGTTGAAGGAGTAGATCTGCGCTTTGGACGCCACTTCATATTGCCAGCCAGCGCCGCCCAGGCCGATCTTGTTGTTGTCCATGCCCTCTGGATTCTCGGCATCGAACTCATACTGCATCGCCTGAAGCTGCAGGTTCCAGCCCTGGTAGCTGGCATCCATGTGCAAAGCCACGGCGTAGCGGTCGCCGTTCTTCTCGGTCTTGGTGTTGTAGATCTGGCCGTACTCCAGGGAGTAGCCGGCCTTCACAGTCAGCTCGCCGCTGCTGTGCTTGTACACCTGGCGCAGGTTCAGCTGGTTGGTTTCCTGGTTGTTGTACTCGGTACCATTGACCACGCCGTTGTAGATGTCCGGGGCGTAGGCCTTGTTGTCACCGGAGTTGTATTCGCCGTTCTTGTAGAAGCCAAACTCGGTGGTCAGGTTGCCGCTGTGGTGCACGGCTTTGGCGCCCACATCGAAGTCATCTTCGAAGCCCAGGTAGTAGGGCAGGCCAAACCACCAGCTGTTGGAGATGAAGCCGGGGTTACCGAAGGGGGTCTTGTTCACACCCAGCTGGATCTGCAGATCGTCGTTCATCTGGTAGTAGCCGTAGCCCCACTTGATGAAATGTTTGCCGGAAGCGAAGCGATATTCGCTGGACAGGCCCCACTTTCCGTGAGTGCCGTCAAATTTCAGAGTCAGAACGTCGAAATTAAAATCGCCGCCCTTGTCTTTTTGCTGGTCATCGTAAAAACGAAGGCCGTAATTAACTCGAACGGATCCGCCGATATTCATTCCATCTTCTGCCGCTGCATTCATCGCGAACATCGAGGAGAACAGAGCGGAGATCACCAAAGCTGATTTGGTCAAACGCATGGGCATCATCATATTTACCTATAGAGTGTTTTTTGTTGTGGTAAATAGAGAGCAGGGGCCGTGCCAAGAGAGAAAATACCCGCTTAGGAGGGAGATTGTTTGAATTATGAAGGGGAATGACGAAATATGGTGGCCGCCATGTCACCATATTTCGTGATTGCAACGATATTTCAACGCCACAGAGTCAGGCCATCAGCAGGTAGGCGACGAATCCCGCCCAACTGATCCCCAGCAGAATCCAGGGCAGGGGTTGTGACTTGGCGTCGCTGGACTCCGCCGGCGCAACCGCCTCCGGCTCGGCGTCGGCTTTGGCCCGGACCTGCTTCTTTTTCAGTTTGTCCCGCTCCCGGGCTTTGGCCTTCTCGCGTTTCTTGTACTCGGCGATCCCCTTCTCGATCCCCTTGGCGATGAGTCGGGTCTGCTCTTTGGTTTGCCCCGGTTTCTGGGTGGCCCGGGCGATCTTCTCCGCTTCAGCCACCACCTGGGGGGAGGGAGTGTGTTGATCTTTTTTGCTCATGGGAACTCTGTTGTGATGCAGGGGAGGGCAGTGTAACTCAGGGAGGGCAGGCTTGAAACAGGGCCCCGGCTGGGGCCCTGTTGAGGGTGGCTCAGGCTAGTGACCGTGAACCATGTCGATGCCGAAGGTCTTGCCCTCTGCGTGACAGGTGGCACAGCTTTCTACCGGCAGGTTGGGGCTGGTGTCCGGACTGCTGTCTACCGTGGCTCCCATACTCTCAAAGTGAGCCATGGCGGCTTCATCCGAGTGGGCATGGCAGCCCCGACAGCTTGCGGCGACCGGCGTGATGTACTGGTCGGCACCGATGGCGATGGCTCGCTTGCCTGAAGTCAGGCCACCATCGGCGGCAAACAGCGACTGACCGGGCGTATGGCAGGCACTGCAGTCGTTGATGGCGCTGGGGTAACCTTGCAGTTCCACGTCACCATCGAGGTAGACGCCGTGGGCTTCTTCATTGTCCCAGGCACCACTGTGGTAACGGTGTACTACGGTCACCAGATCCCGGTTGGCGTAAGTCAGCCCGGGTACGGCAGTAAAGCTGCCATCGTCGTTGATCAGGTTAACCCCAGGGTGGAAGGAGCCGGCCCAGGTGCTGTTGTGGCAATGCATGCACTGGGTGAACTCGGTGGCGCCGTGGGTACCTTTCACATGGGTCAGGTTTTCGTGGCAGGTATTGCAGTTGGCCTCGGTGACCGTGACCCGATCGGGCTGGCTGTGGCGAGCCAGGGTAGGATCGCCGCCATCCAGATTGAAGTAGGCCACAGGTGCCAGGTTGGCGTAGCCGGTGCCGTCCGCCTCACAGGGCATGGCCATCCCGGCTTCACCACAGAACTGCACTTCGGCGGTGACATAGACGGTTCCGGTCAGGGTGGCGTCGGCCAGGTCCCTGGCCACGGTCAGTACGCCTCCGGTCAGGCTGACCCGATCGTCATGGATATCCAGGGTGGTGTTGCGGGTGACCACGCCATCGCTGGCGACGTTGCCCAGCAGGATGCCTCGACCCGTGTTGGTCATGTAGGGGGTAAAGTCGAAATCGTCCGCGGCCGGGGCGCCATTGAAGCTGAGATTGGCGGAGACCGTCAGGGTGCTCAGCCCATCGTCCACGCCGTTGTCGCTGACCACTGCCGAGGTGAACTCAAAGGCCATTCCCGGTGTGGCCGCCATCATGGCTCGACGCATCGGCATATGGCTGTCCGCCACTGAGCCGGGCAGGCCCGGTCCGGCGGGTGGTGCATCGGCCCCATGACAGGTTGCGCATCCCCGATCAGTGCCAACGGCGGTGATGTGGTTAGCGGCCGCTTCACTGGTGTGGCATGCCTGGCACGCCTGACCCCAGATATTGGACTGCCAGCTGTCCATCTCGCCGTGACAGTGCTGACACTGGAACAGTTCGCCTGGGAAGCCGACCTCTTCGAACCCTTCTCGGAAGCTGGAATGGATGCCATGAATCATCGGCGCGAAGTCGGCACTGCCGAGGGCTGGAGTGTGGCAGGCAACGCACTGTTCCACCTTCTGGTAATTGCCGTGACGTGACACATAGGCGAATCGATCGTCCCCTTCCGGATACCCCTCCAGGGCGCCGTGACACTGGATGCAGGCGGC
This sequence comes from Ferrimonas sp., assembly GCF_048263965.1. Classification (NCBI taxonomy): domain Bacteria; kingdom Pseudomonadati; phylum Pseudomonadota; class Gammaproteobacteria; order Alteromonadales; family Ferrimonadaceae; genus Ferrimonas; species Ferrimonas sp. Next base: position 219,969 of record NZ_JBLXDO010000001.1, read on the forward strand.
GTTGGCGACGCTGTCCTTGACCGAAATGGCGTCTTCCCCGGTGGCGGGAATGAAATCCTTGGGTTGGGACATCACTTTGTCCTCCACCCCTTCACCGTTGCTGTCCACCAGGTCATAGGCGCGGATCACCACTCGGTGCAGGGCGTTGGCGTCGCCATCGGCCAGGACCACGGGGGCGTTGCCGTCGTGGCTCCAGCTGCCGGTGTAGCGACCTGGATTGTCCGGATCTTCCACCAGGGTACAGGCATTGACCTCGTTACCCCTGGAGGTTGCGGTGCCCGTTGGTGTGCAGAACATGGAGCTGCCGAACTCGTTGGCCTGGGTATGGCTGATCCACTGCACCGGCGCGCCGCTGTCGCTGCTGTTGGCGGCCTGATTCATCACATAGAGAGCTATGCGGGACAGGCCCACCAGGGGCACGGATTCACCACGCTCGTTCTTGCCGGAGGCGGAGAAGGCCAGGGCAAAGGGGTCGGCCCCGGTGACTGTGATGCTCTCCAGGGTCAGGGTGACATCGGAAGCCAGCTCGGCGCCTCGGGTGAAGCCGTCACTGGGCAGCCCAGGATCCCCGGGAGGACCGGGAGGACCTTCTGGTCCTGGGGCGCCGTCTGCGCCATCGTCGCCATCACAGGCGCCCAGCATCAAGGAAGAACCCACCAGCAGGGCGAGTCCCAAGCGATTCCAACTGCTCATCATTACTCTCCTTTTTGTCCTTATAGGGAGGTGCTCCTAAAAGGTAGTTGAGCTTGGTTCGCCTCGACAGGAAAAAACCATAAAAAAGTTCAGGAGAATAATGCCTTACTGTTTTAGTCGGGTACTTGGTTTGCAGATGTGGCCGACCTTTTGTCTCAGGGACAAAAAAACGGGGGCCCGAAGGCACCCCGGCTAAGGATGAAATGATGAAACAGACAGGACAGTCATCTATAAGACCCACTATCCCGCCAGGGTATTTCATCCAAATTGTCTTTTTTCTGTTGGGCGCCTCAAAGGGGCAAGATATGCTAAGTCCAATCCGTACCCGACTGTGGAAGCCCCATGAAGTTTTATCGCCGCCTCTGTCCCATCGAAGCGATCAGCTTTGATCTGGATGACACCCTGTATAACAACAAGCCCGTTCTGCTGGCGGCGGAATCCCGGCTGATGACGTGGCTGGGGCACCACTTTCATTCGAAAGCCGCAGATACCGCCTGGTGGCGTGAACAGAAGCGGCTGATGCTGGCGGGAGAGCCTGGGTTGAGGCACGACACCACCAAGCTGCGTCATCGCACCCTGGAGACGGGACTCAGGGCGCTGGGGGCAAAGCAGTGTGAAGCCCAGGAACTGGCGGACGGGGCCATGGCCAACTTTCTGGAGTGGCGCTCTCAGATCGTCTTGGCGCCGGAGGTTAAGCGCGTCCTGGCGGTTCTGGCCCAGCGGCGGCCTCTGGTGGCCATCACCAATGGCAACGCAAGCCTGGCCCGCTTCTGGCCCGAGGCACCGTTTCAGTTCAGCGTCCATGCCGGCCCTGATGGCCGTATGAAACCAGACAAAGACCTGTTTCTTTCCACCCTGGAACGCCTGGATATCGCGCCTGTCGCTCTGCTGCATATCGGCGATCACCCCAGGGCGGATATTCAGGGGGCCAACCGGGTCGGCTGCCAGAGTGGCTGGTTGACCCCGCCCTATGGACAGGCGCCCCGGCCCATGGGGCAAAGCCTGCCGACCTTCAGCTTCAGCCAACTGGAGCAACTGTTACAATTGCCCCTCTGAGTACTGGTTAAATATTCAGTATTTTTGGTATAGTGCCTTTTTTGTCCCCGGAGCCCCACCATGACTGCAGCACACTCTCACCCCCTTCTCGACTCGCTCAATGATAAGCAGCGGGCGGCGGTGGAGTCGGCGCCGGGCTCGGTTCTGGTGCTGGCCGGTGCCGGAAGTGGTAAAACTCGGGTACTGACCCACCGCATCGCCTGGTTGCTCAATGACCAGGGCGAGAGTCCCTTTGCCATCCTGGCGGTGACCTTCACCAATAAGGCGTCGGCGGAGATGCGTGGTCGGATTGAGTCTCTGGTCGGTGGCCCCATGAACCGCATGTGGATCGGCACCTTCCACGGCCTGGCCCACAGGCTGCTCAGGGCCCATCATCAGGAAGCCGGGCTGCCGGAAGGGTTCCAGATTCTGGACGCTGATGACCAGTACCGGATGATCCGCCGCATTCTCAAAAGCCTGGATCTGGATGAGAAGCGTTGGCCACCCCGTCAGGCGATGGGGTACATCAACGCCAAAAAGGATGAGGGGCTGCGTCCCAAGCACATCGATGCCAGCCATCACCCCATGGAGCAGACCCTGCTGCGGATCTACACCACCTATCAGGACGCCTGCGATCGGGCCGGGCTGGTGGATTTTGCCGAGTTGCTGCTGCGTGCCCATGAGTTGTGGCTGAACCATCCCCATATCCTGGCTCACTACCAGGGGCGCTTCCGCCATCTGCTGGTGGACGAGTTCCAGGACACCAACGCCATTCAGTACGCCTGGATCCGTCTGCTGGCGGGCAACACCACCAATGTGATGATCGTCGGCGACGACGACCAGTCCATCTACGGCTGGCGTGGCGCCAAGGTGGAGAACCTGTCCAAGTTTCTGGATGACTTCCCCGGATCCCAGGTGATCCGCCTGGAGCAGAACTATCGCTCCACCGCCAACATCCTGGCGGCCTCCAACACCCTGATCGCCAACAACGCCGAGCGCATGGGTAAGGAGTTGTGGACCGAAGGGCGGGACGGCGATCTGATCTCGGTGTTCCAGGCGTTTAACGAGCTGGAGGAGGCGCGCTTTATCGTCAGCCGCATCCGTCAGCACCTGGAGCAGGGCGGGGCCCTTTCCGACTGTGCCGTGCTCTATCGCTCCAACGCCCAGTCCCGGGTATTGGAGGAGGCATTGCTCCATCAGCAGGTGGCCTATCGAATCTATGGCGGACTGCGCTTCTTCGAGCGTCAGGAGATCAAAGATGCCCTGGCCTATATGCGCCTGGTGGCCAACCGGGGGGACGATGCGGCTTTCGAACGGGTGGTTAACACCCCGGCCCGGGGCATTGGCGATCGCACCCTGGACATACTGCGCACCACCGCCCGTCAGCATGGGCTCTCCCTGTGGCGTGCCTGTCAGCAACTGCTCAATGAGAAAGCTCTCTCCGGACGGGCGGCCAATGCGGTTCGCGGTTTCATGTCCCTGGTGGAGGAGCTGGAGGATGAAACCGAGGATCTCAGCCTGAAGCTGGCCACCGACCATGTGATTCAGCACTCCGGGCTGAAGAGCATGTATGAGCAGGAGAAGGGGGAGAAGGGCCAGGCCCGGGTGGAGAACTTGCAGGAACTGGTGACCGCTGCCGGCACCTTCGAGAAGCCGGAGGAAGCGGATGAGATGAGCGATCTCAACGCCTTCCTGGCCCATGCCGCCCTGGAGGCGGGGGAGAATCAGGCCAGCGACAGTGAAGATGCGGTGCAGATGATGACGCTGCACTCCGCCAAGGGCCTGGAGTTTCCCCTGGTGTTCATCTGCGGCGTCGAGGAGGGGATGTTCCCCAGCCAGAAAGCGGTGGAGGAGGGTGATCGTCTGGAGGAGGAGCGTCGCCTCTGCTATGTGGGCATGACCCGGGCGATGCAGAAGCTCTACCTTACCTATGCGGAAAGCCGCCGCATCTATGGCCGGGAGACCTTTGCCAAGGCGTCTCGCTTCCTCAGTGAGATCCCCGAACAGTACTTGGAGCAGATCCGTCCTCAGACCCAGGTGACTCAGACCAAGGCGGTCAACCGCTTCAGCCGTACCCAGGAGAGCTTCGACAATACCGGGCTGAAACTGGGGCAGCGGGTCAAGCACCCTAAGTTTGGCGATGGGGTGATCATCAACTATGAGGGGACCGGTCCTCAGAGTCGGGTGCAGGTGGCATTCGACGGCCAGGGGATCAAGTGGCTGGTGGTGGCCTACGCCCGATTGCAACCCGCATAATGCCTCGTTGGCAGCGGCGCTGACACCGAACAACGTCAAAGTGGCTGGTTGCGCCGCCAATCCCCACAAAGAGACTGTAAAACTGCGCCCCCAGGGCCCATACCCCCTACACTTAGAGTGAGGTTCTTTCTTGGTGAGGAGGATGGGATATGGGCATTGCGATCAGCGTCAGTGAATATCTGAATCAACAAGGCATCCCCTTTAAGGTGGTGTCACACCCCTACACAGAGTCAGCCCTGCAATCGGCCATCAGTGCCGGCATCCCCAAACAGCAGGTCGCCAAGGCTGTGATGTTGGAAGATCATGAGGGGCGCCATTTGATGGCGGTGCTTCCCGCCGATCGCCGCATCCGCCTCAAGCGCCTGGGAGAGATCATGGAGCGGGAGTTCAGCCTGATGGAGGAGGTGGAAGCGGCACGAAGCTTCCCCGACTGCCAGTTTGGTGCCCTGCCTGCCCTGGGTCAGGCCTATAATCTGCCGGTGGTGGTGGATGACGCCCTGTCGGACCAGGACAGAGTTTACTTCGAGGCCGGGGATCATCAGTTGCTGGTGCAGCTGGACAAGCAAGGTTTTGACAAGGTAATGCGCAAAGACCGCCACGGACGCTTCAGCGTGCAACCGACACTGGATTATGGCCAGCGGCGTTGGCTGTAGCCTGGTCGGCGTGTGTCAGGGTCAGCCCCTCTGAGTTGAGATGAGTTCAGAGGGGGGCGGGGATCACGCCCAAGTTGTTGCAGTTGTGATCCAGATCAGTACCCCACCTTGAGAAGCGTGTATTTTGCGGTTACACGTTTCTCAAGGAAGAAGTTAAAGTGCTGTTACTGAAACGAATTTCTATCAGCAAGAAGCTGTGGCTTCTGGTCATTCTCTCCATCATTGCCACCCTGTGGCTGCTCATCTTTTCCGCCAACCTCCTTAAAAGCCGCATCAACGATGCCACGGATCAGGCCCTCAAGGGGCACCTGGATCAGGCGCACTCCCTGGTGACCTTCTATCAGGGGCAGGCGGCACAACTGGGGGAGGCACAAGCCAAGTCTCAGGCATTGGCTGCCCTGACCCAGCTCAGGTTTGAGGGCAAGCACTACTTCTGGGTGCTGGGGACCGATGGCGAGCTGCTGGCTCACCCACACAGAACCGATGCCTTAGGCCAGGACATCACCCGGGAGACCGATGTCAATGGCTCCCCCTTCTGGCGGGAGATGGTCAACCTGGGTCAAGGCCCGGGACAGGGCTTCCTCACCTACCACCTTAAGGGCGCTGACGGCCAGCCGGTGGAGAAGACCGCTTACGTTGTCCGCGATGCCCAGTGGAACTGGATCATTGGCGCCGGCATCGAGCACGCCAGTGGTCAGGCCCTGTTCTGGGATCTGGTGATCAGGCTGATCTGGGTGTCGTTGATCGCCACCGCCGTCACCCAACTGGTGAGCCATTTCGTCCGACGGGATATCGCCACTGCCATCCACGAATTGGAGGTGGCCTGTGATGCCATGGCCGACGGCGACCTGGGCGACAAGGACAGTCACCTGCATGACCGCAAGGATGAACTGGGTCATCTGGCTCAGGCCCTGGGCAAGATGCGTCAGTCCCTGGTGACCGTGCTCTCACAAGTAAAGCGCACCGCCACCGAGGCCCAGGAGCAGGCTCTGGCGCTGGCGGATTCCGCCCAGGCCAGCCGTCATTCCATCACCGAGCAGCAATCTCAGTTGCAGCAGGTCGCCACCGCGGTCAATGAGATGAGTCACACCATCGGTGATGTGGCCAACAACGCCGAGCAGACCGCCACCACCACCCATGCCGCCAGCAACAGCAGTGAGCAGGGGCAGCAGCGGATGCATCAGGCCGAGGAGCGGATCAATGAGTTGGCGGCCAGTGTGGGTGCCAGTGCCGATCGCATCCGCGAACTGCATCAGGGGGTTCAGGCGATCAGCGAAATCACCGATGTGATCAACGGCATCTCCGAGCAGACCAACCTGTTGGCCCTCAATGCCGCCATCGAGGCGGCCCGGGCTGGAGAGCAGGGCCGCGGCTTCGCCGTGGTGGCCGACGAGGTGCGGGGTCTGGCGGCGCGAACCCGTGAGTCCACTTCCCAGGTGCAGAGCACCATCGAAACCTTGCAGAGGGGCGCCATGGTGTCCGTGGAAGCCATGGGCAGCTGCACCACCCTGGCCAGCGACAGCGCTGCCGAGAGTAAGGCGATGGCCCTGGAGCTGGAACAGGTGGTGAGCCGCATCCGCGATGCCAACGACCGTGCCGGCCAGATCGCCACCGCCTCCGAGCAGCAGAGTGCCGTGGCGGAGGAGATCAACCAGAATCTGATCCGGGCCAATGAGTCGGGCAGTGAGGTGGAGCTTCAGGCTCAACAGGTTGCCGGGCAGAGTCAGGCTCTGCTGGACCATGCGGCATCCCTGCAGAATCAACTGCAGAGATTCAACTTCAGTGGGTAGCAACCCACTGTAAAATCTGATCTGGATCACGCATAATGGCCCCAGTTGAACTCTTAAGAGACCGTGCGCGGATGATGCTAGCTGTTATGCGTGATCGCCTGGGCCCCTACATGAGGCTGGCCCGGCTGGATCGCCCTATAGGAACCTTCCTGCTGCTTTGGCCTACCCTGTCCGCCATCTGGCTGGCGGCCCACGATGGGGCACCGGAAACCCGGGTCCTGCTGGTGTTTTTCATCGGTGTCTGGCTGACCCGGGCCAATGGTTGCATCATCAACGATTACGCCGACCGGGATCTGGACAGTCATGTTGAGCGTACCAAGGGGCGTCCCCTGGCCAGTGGTGAACTGCAGGCCTGGGAGGCGCTGGCACTGTTTGTGGTGCTGGGGCTTATTTGCTTCTCTCTGGTGCTGACCCTCAACACCCTTACCATCATGATGAGTTTTGTGGGGATCGCCCTGACGGTGATCTACCCCTTCACCAAGCGCTTCTTCCCTGGGCCTCAGATGGTGCTGGGGGTGGTATGGAGCTGGTCCATCCCCATGGCCTTTGCCGCCCAGACCAACGCCGTGCCCGCGGAAGCCTGGATCATGTTTCTGGCCCACTGGTGCTGGACCGTGGCCTACGACACCATGTATGGCATGGTGGATAAGGAGGATGACCTTAAGGTGGGGATTCGCTCCACCGCCATCTGGTTTGGCAACCGGGACAAGGGCATCATTGCCCTGCTGCAGTTGGCCTGCCTGGGCCTGCTGGTCAGCCTGGGTGTTCGTCTGGGACTGGCTTGGCCCTACTTTGCCGGCATGGCCGCCATGGCGTCCCTCTTCCTCTACCAGCACTGGTTGATCCGCCACCGGGACCGGGCCCAGTGTTTCAAGGCGTTTCTCAACAACAACTGGGCGGGCCTGGCGCTGTTTACCGGCGTGGTGGCCAGTTACGCCATTAGCTGACACTGAGTTCCGAACAGATAAAAAAAACACCGCCATCTGGCGGTGTTTTTTTGGTTCTGGCTGTGGCCTATTTCATAAAGGCGTAGGCATCGCCATAGAGGTGGGCCTCATCGACCCCGTGCTCCCGGAACGCCTCACGGGCGGCCCCGGCCATCTCGAAACGGCCGGCAATGTAGATGTCGTACTCGCCCAGCCCGACAAAGTCACTGCAGATGGCGTCGATCACCGTGCCCTGACGTGCGCCCTCTTCGGCTTGGTCAAACACCGGCACGAAGGTGAGGTGGGGCAGTTGCTGTGCCCAGGCATTGGCTTTCTCCGCCAGGTACATCGCTTCCCTGTCACGGCATCCCCAGTAGAGGAAGGTGGTGGTGGTGTCGCCATTGGCGATCAGGGTGTCCATGATGGCGTTGATGTAGGAGAAACCGGTACCGCCGGCCACCAGCAGCCGGGGGCGATCGCTCTGCTGGCGCAGGTAAGCGTCGCCAAAGGGCAGCTCCACGTCGATGCAGTCGCTCTGCTGCAGACGATCGATCACCTGCATGGCGTAGCTTTCCGCCACCGAGGCGCCAATGTGCAGCTCCAACTGATTGCCGTCCACCGGGCTGGAGGCGATGGAGAAGGGACGCTTGTCCTCTTCGCCCATGACCACGGTCAGGTACTGACCGGCCTTGAACTGGACAGGGTGTTCGGGGGTGAGAATGACCTTGAAAACGGTGTCGCACAGGGGCGTCACCGAGGCGATGTTACAGCTTATCCTTTGCATTGAGTTCTCATTCTTATTCCGGTTTGCGGCGCATTGTAGCGCGAACGCCAACCCCGGGGCCAGTAATGCCCCAGGGCGGCAGTAGGATATTTTCGATGAGGCTAATCGATACCGAGATCCGCCCAGCGCTCATCCACCCGGCGCTTGACCTCATCATCCATGACGATGGGTTCGCCCCATTCGCGGTCGGTCTCTCCCGGCCACTTGTTGGTGGCGTCGATGCCCATCTTGGAGCCCAGGCCTGCCACTGGTGAGGCAAAATCCAGGTAGTCGATAGGGGTGTTGTCCACCATCAGGGTATCCCGGGTGGGGTCGACTCGGGTGGTCAGGGCCCAGATGACGTCGTTCCAGTCCCGGGCATTGACGTCGTCGTCGCAGATGATGATGAACTTGGTGTACATGAACTGGCGCAGGAAGCTCCAGGCCCCCATCATCACCCGCTTGGCGTGGCCTGGATACTGCTTCTTGATGGTGATCACCGCCATCCGGTAGCTGCACCCTTCCGGAGGCAGGTAGAAATCCTCGATCTCCGGGTACTGCTTCTTGAGGATGGGGACAAACACCTCGTTCAGCGCCACACCCAGCATGGCGGGCTCATCCGGCGGACGGCCTGTGTAGGTGCTGTGGTAGATGGCGTCTTTGCGCATGGTGATGTGGGTGACGGTGAACACCGGGAAGCGCTCCACCTCGTTGTAGTAACCTGTGTGATCACCATAGGGGCCTTCATCCGCCTCTTCACCCGGCTCCAGGTAGCCTTCGAGGATGATCTCGCTGTGGGCGGGCACATCCAGGTCGTTGCTGATGGATTTGATCACCTCGGTGCGCTCGCCGCGGAGCAGGCCGGCAAAGGCGTACTCACTCATGGCGTCGGGCACCGGGGTCACCGCCCCCAGGATGGTCACAGGGTCCGAACCCAGGGCCACGGACACCGGATAGCGTTCACCCGGGTGTTTCTCCTGGAAATCCTTGTAGTCCAGGGCGCCGCCGCGGTGGGCCAGCCAGCGCATGATCAGCTTGTTCCTGCCCAGCAGTTGCTGGCGATAGATCCCCAGGTTCTGACGCTTCTGGTTGGGGCCCTTGGTGATGGTCAGGCCCCAGGTGACCAGGGGAGCCACGTCGCCGGGCCAGCAGTGCTGGATCGGTAACTGGGTCAGATCCACGTCGTCGCCGCTGATCACCACCTGTTGGCAGGGGGCCTTGGAGACCCGCTTGGGCGGCATGTTCAGTGCCTGTTTGAACATCGGCACCTTGGAGATGGCGTCCTTGAAGCCGGAGGGCACCTCGGGCTCCTTGAGGAACGCCAGCAGCTCGCCGACTTCCCGCAGGGCGCTGCTGTCTTCCCGGCCCAGAGCCATGGCCACCCGCTTGGGGGTGCCAAACAGGTTGGCCAGCACCGGCATCTGTTTATCTTTGACGTTTTCAAACAGCAGGGCAGGGCCACCACTGCGCAGCACCCGGTCGCTGATCTCGGTCATCTCCAGGTGGGGATCCACCTGTTCTGTCACCCGCTTGAGCTCCCCCTCCTGTTCGAGGTGGTTGATGAAATCTCGTATATCCCTGAATTTCATGCGATAGTCTCTACATTACTGACTGCAATCATTCCCGAAAGTGGTCATGACATCATTGCACGACAGTATACTGGTCCCGGGGCCGGCTGTCGCCGCCTACAACCCATTGAGATAAGGAAGAGAGATGGACTTAGGTCTTCTAATCGAACTGCTGGGACCCAGCATCATCTTTGTGGTTTTTGCCCTGGTAGGGGTGTTTACCGCGGTTAAGATTGTGCCTCAGGGGTATGAGTGGAACGTAGAGCGTTTCGGTCGTTACACCACCTCCCTGAAGCCTGGGCTGCATGTGATTGTGCCCTTCGTCGACCAGATCGGTGACAAGGTCAACATGATGGAGCGGGTGCTGGATATCCCCAGTCAGGTGGTGATCAGTAAAGACAACGCCAACGTCACTGTGGATGGGGTGACCTTCATCCAGGTGGTGGATGCGGCCCGGGCCTCCTATGAGGTGAACCATCTGGAGAATGCCATCCAGAACCTGGCGATGACCAACCTGAGGACCGTTCTCGGTTCCATGGAGCTGGATGAGATGCTCTCCCGACGAGACGAGATCAACGATCGTCTGCTGGCGGTGGTGGATGCGGCTACCCAGCCCTGGGGCGTGAAGGTGACCCGAATCGAGATTAAGGACATTGCACCGCCGCGGGAACTGATCGAAGCAATGAATGCCCAGTTGAAGGCGGATCGTTCCAAGCGGGCGGAGATCCTGGAAGCGGAAGGGGTGAAGCAGTCTGCCATCCTTAAGGCGGACGGTGAGAAACAGGCGGCGGTATTGCGGGCCGAGGGTGAGCGTCAGGCGGCCTTCCTGGAAGCGGAAGCCCGGGAGCGTCAGGCGGAGGCGGAAGCCAACGCCACCACCACGGTGTCCAACGCCATTGCCCAGGGCGATCTGAATGCCATCAACTACTTTATCGCCCAGAAGTACACCGAGGCCCTGTCCAACATAGGTACCGCCGACTCCAGCAAGCTGGTGCTGCTTCCCATGGAGGGGAGCAACCTGGCAGGCTCCGTTGCCGGCATTACTGAACTGATTGAAACCGTGAGGAAGCAGTCGTGATTGATCTCTTCCTCTCCATGAACGCCACCTACTGGCTGATCCTGGGGTTGGTGCTGTTGACCATGGAGCTGCTCGGTTCCGGTGGTTACCTGCTGTGGATCGGTGGAGCGGCCATGGCCACCAGTGTGGTGGCACGCCTCAGTGACATCCGCGCAGAGAACCAGTGGGTGCTGTTTGCCACTCTGTCGGTGCTCTTTACCCTGGCCTGGTACCTGTATCAGCGCCGCCGTGACAAGCTGGGCCGGGAGCGAAGCGGCCTGAATCAGCGGGCTAAAGCACTGGTGGGCAGCCAATGTGTGGTGATGGCTCAGGTAACTGCCCAGGAGGGGCGGGTAAAGCTGGGTGACAGCAGTTGGCTGGCCTGCACCGAGGATGGTGATACTCTGGAGCCCGGTGCCCGGGTACAGGTAGTGCGAGTAGAGGGAACCAAGCTGGTGGTCTCTGCCGTCGACTGAACGGGGTACACCGCAAGGTCATAATTGTCCAGGGGAGCGTCAATCGCTCCCCTTTTTATTGGCCGGCACATCGATGGGGAGCATTGACTCTAATTTTTTCCTCGCGTCGTCATTGGCCTGGTTCTCCTAGGGTTTGGCCTGGTATTTCTCAAGGATTCGGTCTGGTACTTCTCAAGGGTTCGGTCTGGTCGAGTCGTCGGCAGTTGCCGACAAAGGAGGGCCGTTTTAGAGGTGGAGATAATTCTCCAGCTGCTTGGTGTGGCGGATATTATATTAGATTTGTTTAAAGTTGGCCGCCGAGTAAAACGACACACTGACTCAATTATTATTTCAAAGTTTTAATTTTTGGAAGGCTCCAATGTGATATTCAGAATTTCATCAAATTTGGAGTTGGTTATTTTTTAACGGTTTTTTATTTGATTGTTAATTTGGCTTTGCACTATTCGTCTTTTAACTTGGCTTGGTAGCACAGCGCCCAAAAAAAGGGCCACCCTTAAGGGTGGCCAAAAAAGATGAGAGTCTCGAAAGACAGAGCCTTCCTGGCTCATCTGGGGGTCCATCGGGGCCCCAGCCCCGGTGTTACTACTGGTGGCAGTTGTCGCAGCTTGCGCTGGCAGCCGTATCCTCATGGACCTGGTGGCAGTCAGCGCACTCCAGGTTTCCCTGGTGGGCCTGGTGAGTCTCTCCTTCGAGCTCCTCCAGGGTGCCATGGCACTGGGTACAGGCCTCGTTCTCATGGGCCAGGTCGCTGCTGGGGACGCCGTCGGCGTGGCAACTTTCGCAGCCTGACATGTCGCTGTGCATATCCGCCAGGGGTTGGGCCGCCAGGGGCCAGGCCAGGCAGGCAGCCAACAGCACGAGTCTAGGTTTCATCATCATTTCCCTTACAGGTTGTTGTGTCAGGCCACAGTCATCTGGCCTGCGTAGAGTACGAAATGGCGCAGGGCAAACACCCCGACCAGGGTCAGCAGGCAACTGGTGACCACCATGGCGTTGCTCTGTTTGATCCGCTCTGGAAGCCAGCGATTGAGGGCGGCGGGTACCAGCATGCCGCCAACCACCACCAGTCCCCAGAAGATGGCAGACCAGAAGCCCCCGCCCAGGGCGACCTTGGCGGCGACCAGGCTCTGGCCTCCGGCAAAGGCCAGCCCTACAAAGAAGGCGAACAGCAGGAAGGCTTCGGTAATCACCACCGGGGTTTCCAGGTGATGCACATAGTGGATGTCTTCGTCGGTCGGCTTGTGCTTGAACAGTGCCAGGCTCATCAGGATGGACGCACCGATACCGGAGGAGACCCCGGATACCAGGAACAGGATGGGCAATATCGGATTGTTCAGCATGGGGTAGCCCTTGAGGGCGGACAGCAGGAATCCGGTGTAGGCGCCGAGGATGATCGCCAACAGCGCCAGGCTGTTCTCTATGGGGCGAGCATGTCGGCAGAGCCAGTTCACCAACTTAACGAAGCTTGGGAGTGCCACATCCAGTTTCTGCAGCGGGCCTGCAAAGGCGATCAGCAGCCATACCAGCAGCACGCCGATGTAGAGGGAGGCGGCAATCACCCCGAGACTCATCACCGACGTGGGGTTGTAGAACACCATGATCTTCCAGAATTCCAGCGGCTTGGTCAGGTCGAGTACCAGCAGCATCAGGCCCACCATGATCGCCAGAGGACCAACGGCGGCGGCGCCCTGAACAATGCCGCTGTGGTGTGCGGGCAGGCCTTTGTTTTCCAGCTTGCGCTTGGTGAGAATGCCCACCAGGGTGGCACCGGCAGAGACCCCCGCCAGGAACAGGTAGATGGCGATGGGCCAGTGCCACACCAGGGTGTCAAAGTGCAGTACGCTGTCTAAGTTGCTCATCATAGGACTCCCGGCTTCTGACTGGGGATGCGGAACAGTTTGGGGTTGGTGCCCAGGTCCAACTTGTCGCGCACGGTTCGGGCATTACGCAGTACCGACACCAGCTCGCTGTTGCGATCGTTGAGGTCACCGAAGATCAGTGCGCCGGTGGGGCAGGCTTCCACGCAGGCGGGCAGCTTGCCCTGAGCCAGGTTGGTCTTGCGGCAGAAGTCGCATTTGTCGGCGGCCTTGGTCACCGGGTTGATAAAGCGAACCCGGTAAGGGCAGGCGGCCAGGCAGTATTGGCACCCTACGCACTTGAAGGGATCCACGTCCACTATGCCGGTGGCTTCGTCCCGGAAAGCGGCGCCGGTTGGGCAGACGCTGATGCAGGGGGCATCCTGGCAGTGCTGGCAGCTTTCACGGGTGAAGGCGTAGTAGGGCTGATCTTCCTCGTGGTAGGGGCCATCAATATTCAGCTTGAGGCGGCTGACGCCCTCGGGGACCTGATTGACCTCACGGCAGGCCTGTTCACAGGCGCGGCAACCGATGCACTTGGTTTCATCGTGAATCAGTGCCAGGTTCTTCCCCTGGACAGAGGTTTCTCCGGCTTCGCTGATGCCCACTGCCGCTGCGGCAGCGCACAGGGCAGAACAGCCCAGAAAGTCTCGTCTGGTCAGGCTCATAGTGACTCCTTAGCCTTGCGGGCGCCGTGGCAGTCCACACACAGCTGGGTGCGCTGGGTTTCGCCGATGCCCCGAATGGGATCCTGGCCTGGATGCAGCTGGTGGCAGGCCGCACAGCTCAGCACCTTCTGATGCACATCATGGGTCCAGTCACCGGCCCTCAGCTTGCCCGGCTTGTGACAGCGGGCGCATCGCTGATTCTGTACCGCAACATCGGTGACGCTGTCCGGTCCAAAGGTGATCACTGGGGTTTTGTTCTTGGGATGCTGTCCCTTGTCGCCATGGCAGCTGGTGCAGGCCAGCCCCTTGCTGCCGATGGAGGCGTGGACTCCCTCCATGGTGCCGTTGCGCTTATGGCAGCGCAGGCATTGAGCGGATGGGTCCTTTGCAGCCTGGGCCAGGGGCTGCACCCCAAGCATCAGGGCGCAGCTGACCAGGATCGAAATCAGGCATCGATCTCTCATAATTTCCTCCGGGGAGAGCGGGAGCCCTTGCGGGCGCCCAGGGTGTTCAGTGTTGGTGATTGATGTGGCGGGGTGCAGTGCTTTTCACCTCCCGCTTCCGTCCTTGGGTCAGATATTCATACATGCCGACAACAATCGCAGAGGCGATATAGGGCAGGGCAACGAACAGAACGAAGAACAGGAACAGATAAGGTATAACGACAGTTAAGAAAGTACCGAAGCTCATAATATCCTCCTGGATTTAAAAAGGGCGTTTCCCTTTCTTGGTTATTATTATCTCCATTTAAATAATAGAAATTACTTGATTGCGATCAATTTAAATCGTGCAAATAAATAAAACCGACTCGTTTTTTGATCTGGGAAATATTTCCATTTATGGGAAAAGTATTCTGCGAAAATCGGATAATTACATAGTTGTCTTTCGGTTTACTGGCTTTCTATATGTGAATAAATGCAATAGGCCATTATGATAATCGTAATTCTACGTAAAACCGGCTTTTTATAGGTTTTCCAGGGAGTCAAATGCACTAAATGAAAGAGCCGGTTTCAGAAAACGGATAACAGGATTATAAAACTGTCAATTTAAAAGTTTAATTATGTGGCGCACTGTAGCTAATTAATGCTATTTTAAATTCAAGCTTTTTTGCGAGGGTCTAACAATGTCTGAAGAATATGGAATGGATAAGCTTTGTGAGTTAACCCTGTTTAATATTCTGGTATTTGTCCGACTCTATGGCACGTTGAACTCCCAGGCGGTGGCCAAGCACCTGCAGGTGCCGCCCTCCAAAGTCAGTCGTGCCCTGGCCTCCCTTCGCCAGAGCTTGGGTGATCCACTCTTCATTCGCCGTCAGTACGGTTTCGAAGCCACGCCCGTGGCGACCCGCATCTTTCCCGAGATGGAACAGTTGCTGAAGCATGCCAAAGCCTTGTCCAGACAGTTGCACCCTGTAGAGCAGGAGAAGCTCAAGGTGGTGCTCAGCGTGCCGGCTCCCCTGCGCGCCGGGTTAACCCAGCACCTGAATTACAGCTGTCATGAACATCAGGCCAGCATCGATCTGGTGACCCGCACCTGGGGCGCCGGTGTTCTTGAGGACATGGAGCGAAACCAGGTGGACATCGGCGTATTCTGCTCCGCCCACGGTTACCCCAAAATGGGCAGTGAACTGGTGGCGGAGAATCAGGCCAGTTACCTGGTGGGCTGTGCCGGGCACGACATCTGGCAGGAAGCGCCGCTGACCCTGGAGGCGCTGATGAGCTACCCTCAGGTGGTGACCGAGATGACCGAGGTGAACACGGAAGAAGGCTTGCTTCAGCGTACCGCCAGGGCCATGGGGCAGGAGTTGCTGGTGGAGGCTCGGGTAAACAGCCTGGCGGAGCTGGTGGAGATGGTGGCGGACTCAGAGAACCTGTCTGTGGTGTGTGGCAGTCAGGCGGTGGGTTTCCTGCGCTCCGTGTACGGCATTCGGGTGCAACGATTGCCGGAAGAGCTGCGCCGGGTGGTGGTAAAGCATAATTTCGGCGAGCAGATGCCTGGGTTCCACATGCTGCAGCGTCCGGGCCATCAGGCACCTGCCTGGCTGGTGGAATCGGTACGAGAGTTCGTTCGGGATGCCGCTCAGTCGAGGGACTGACCCGGGATCAAAAAAGGCCGCATCAGCGGCCTTTTTTCATGGGGGTCAGTTTAACCCTTGGAGCGCTTCATGGCGGTGAAGAACTCATCGTTGGTCTTGGTCATGGCCAGACGGTCGATAAGGAACTCCATCGCTTCCACCTCCTGCATGGGGTGGAGGATCTTGCGCAGAATCCACATCTTCTGCAGCTCATCCTGACTGGTCAGCAGCTCTTCACGGCGGGTACCGGAGCGGTTGAAGTCGATGGCTGGGAAGACGCGCTTCTCGGCGATCTTACGAGACAGGTGCAGTTCCATGTTACCTGTGCCCTTGAACTCCTCGTAGATCACTTCGTCCATCTTGGAGCCGGTGTCGATCAGGGCGGTGGCGATGATGGTCAGGCTGCCACCCTCTTCCACGTTACGGGCCGCGCCAAAGAATCGCTTGGGACGGTGCAGGGCGTTGGCGTCCACACCACCGGTCAGTACTTTACCGGAGGAGGGGATAACGGTGTTGTAGGCGCGGGCCAGACGGGTGATGGAGTCCAGCAGGATCACCACGTCCTTCTTGTGTTCCACCAGGCGCTTGGCCTTCTCGATCACCATTTCGGCCACCTGAACGTGACGGGAGGCCGGCTCGTCGAAGGTGGAGGCCACAACCTCACCCTTCACCAGGCGCTGCATCTCGGTCACCTCTTCGGGACGCTCATCGATCAGCAGTACGATCAGCTCACAGTCCGGATGGTTGTAGGCAATGGACTGGGCGATGTTCTGCAGCAGCAGAGTCTTACCGGCCTTGGGCGGGGCCACAATCAGACCACGCTGGCCCTTACCAATGGGGCTGGCCAGATCCAGAACCCGGGCAGTGATGTCTTCGGTAGAGCCGTTGCCTCGCTCCATGCGCAGACGATCGTTGGCATGCAGTGGGGTCAGGTTCTCGAACAGAATCTTGTTGCGGGAGTTTTCCGGACGGTCGTAGTTGACCTGGTTGACCTTAAGCAGAGCGAAGTAACGCTCGCCCTCTTTCGGGGGCCGAATCTTACCGGCAATGGTGTCACCGGTACGCAGGTTGAAGCGGCGAATCTGGCTGGGGGAGACATAGATGTCGTCCGGACCAGCCAGGAAGGAGGCGTCGGCGCTGCGCAAGAAACCAAAACCATCCTGGAGGATCTCCAGAACGCCACCGCCGAAGATGTCTTCGCCGCTCTTGGCGTGGGCTTTGAGTACGGCGAACAGGATGTCTTGCTTCCTGGCGCGAGCCATGTTTTCCAGGCCCATAGACTCAGCCAAGGCAACGAGCTCGGAAATGGGTTTCTGCTTAAGTTCAGATAAATTCATGGGAGGGTCTTTGTGGTTGTTTGCGTGTGGCTGATGCCCACGCTTTCATTACAAATTATTTGAAATTTTAAGGGAGTGCCCGAGGGCTGGAGCCGAATCAGGCAGGCAAGTGTTGGCTAATAAACTAGCACTAAAGGAAAAAGGCGTCCAGTGTCCCTAAGGGATTTTACGGCTTTGTGAGAGGGGGAGGGCAAACCCAGGCCGAAGCCTGGGCTGGATCCCATTACAGATGAGAGTCGATGAACTCTTTCAACTGGGTCTTGGAAGCCGCACCAACCTTGGTGCCGGCCAGCTCGCCGTTCTTGAACAGCAGCAGGGTGGGGATGCCGCGGATGCCGAATTTCGCCGGGGTGGCGTTGTTCTGGTCCACGTTAACCTTACCGATGACGATCTGGTCGCCATACTCTTCCGCCAGTTCATCCAGGACTGGGGCGATCATCTTGCAGGGACCACACCACTCAGCCCAAAAGTCTACCAGTACAGGCTTGCTGGACTGCAGTACGTCAGCGTCAAAGCTGTCATCGGTCAGCTGTACAATCTTATCGCTCATTGTTTACTCCGTTTAGTGATAGCTCGGTTCGGAGCCATGGTTGCGATCTTGGGCTCCTTGCCTTGGCTTTCAAGCCTCCGGTGGCTAAAAAAGTGCGTAAATCTTCACCGGGGCACTGTTTGTGTCGGTTTCTGCTGGGATTTCCTCCCTGCCACAGAAGATGTGCGTGCCTGTGCCGCTTTCGCAGACAGGCTCTGTTTCTGGGCATTTCCTCTTCAGACCGGACCTCGGAGGATCGAGTTTCGGACAGGGCAACAGAATCGGTAATATTTGACTGGATCACGTTTTCTAATGCAAGCGCATCCGGTATGCTTTCCAACCATGAGCAAAACACACTTGACTGACACCCGTTTCACCGACCTGCCACTCGCCAAAGAGGTGGCTGACGCTCTGGTGGAGACCGGGTTTACCCACTGTACGCCGATTCAGGCCCTCTCCCTTCCTATCGTGCTGGGCGGCAAGGACATTGCCGGTCAAGCTCAAACCGGAACCGGAAAGACTCTGGCCTTTTTGACGGCGGCCTTCCATGAACTGATGACTCGCCCTGCGCCCGAACAGCACGACGGCAAGAGTCCACGCGCCATCGTGATGGCTCCAACCCGGGAACTGGCCATCCAGATCCACAAGGATGCGGAGCCCCTGGCCAAGAGTACCGGCCTCAAGATGGGCCTGGTCTACGGCGGCGAAGGCTACGACGCCCAGCGCAACCAGCTGCAGGCGGGCACCGATATCCTTATCGGCACCACCGGCCGGTTGATCGACTACCTCAAGCAGGGCGTCTACAACCTCAACGCCATTCAGGTGATGGTGCTGGATGAGGCGGACCGGATGTTCGATCTCGGCTTTATCCGTGATATCCGCTACATCTTCCGCCGCATGCCGCCTGCTGCAGAGCGTCGTAATATGCTGTTCTCCGCCACCCTCTCCTTCAAGGTGAAGGAGCTGGCCTATGAGCACATGAACGATCCTGTGCACGTCGAGGTGGAGCCTGAGCAGAAGACCGCCAAGCGCATCAAGGAGGAGCTGTTTTACCCCTCCAACAGGGAAAAGATGCCGCTGCTGCTGACCCTCATCGAGGAGGAGTGGCCCGATAAGGCGATCGTGTTTGCCAACACCAAGCACCGCTGTGAAGACATTCACGGCTGGATGGAGGCCGATGGTCACCGTGTTGGCCTGCTGACCGGCGACGTGCCCCAGAAGAAGCGCCTGCGCATCCTAGAGCAGTTCAAGGGCGGCCAGCTGGATTTCCTGGTGGCTACCGATGTGGCGGCCCGTGGCCTGCACATCTCCGACGTGACGCACGTCTTCAACTACGACCTGCCCGATGACTGCGAAGACTATGTGCACCGCATCGGTCGTACAGGTCGTGCCGGTGCCGAAGGTTCCTCCATCAGCTTCGCCTGTGAAGAGTACGCCCTCAACCTGCCGGACATCGAGGCCTACATCGGCCACTCCGTTCCGGTGACCGGCTATGATCCTGACGCTCTGCTGAGCGATCTCAAGCGCCCTCAGCGGATTCAGCGCCATCGCCGCACCAACACCGGCGGCAAGCGCCCCGGCGGACGTGACCGCTCCTCCGGTCAGCGTCGACATGACAAGCGTTAGTACCAGCAACGGCGGCCTTTTGGCCGCCGTTACTCTAGGGTCCAACAGTTTCAACCTGCTCCTGGCCGAGCCCGTGCCGGGTTCTCTCCCCCGTATTGTCGCCAAGCATAAGCGCAAGGTTCGTCTGGCCGAAGGGATGGATGAGCGCGGCCTCTCTGCCGAGGCACAGGCTCGTGGTCTGGATTGCCTTGCCTGGTTCGGCGAGATCCTGGCTCAGGCTCAGCCTGCCCAGGTGGCCGTCCTGGCCACCGCCGCCTTGCGCTGCGCCGCCAACGGTGCCGCGTTCTGCGACCAGGCCAAGCCCCTGCTGGGCCATGCCATCCAGGTGATCTCCGGCGAAGAGGAAGCGGAACTCATCTATGCCGGCATGCGTGCCTCTACCCCGATTCAGGGGGAAGCCCTGGTGATCGACATCGGCGGTGCCAGCACCGAGCTGGTGGTGGGGAATGAAGCGCAGATCCACTACAAGCACTCCTTTGACCTGGGCTGCGTCCTCTACACCCAGGGGTATTTCTCCGGCGAGATCAACGAAGCCGCCTTCGAAGCGGCCAATGCTGCGGTGCAGGCCAGGTTGGCGGAACAGCTGTCCCGGCTGCAGGCGCAGCGTTGGCAACACTGTCTGGGTGTTTCCGGTACGGTTCGGGCCCTGTTTGAGCTGGCCGAAGCCCAGGGGCGCACCATGGACGCCCTGACACTGGGGTATCTGCGTCAGGTGCGTCAGAGCCTGTGTCAGGACAGCGAGGCGTTGCTGGCGCAGTTGGATGAGGAGCGGCGTATTCCCTTTGCTGCCGGTGTGGCCATCTTACTGGCTCTGTTCGAGCTTCTGGAAATTGATGCCTTGAGCCTGGCGGGCGGCGCCCTTCGTGAAGGGGTGTTGCACCAACTGCAGAGTGCCCTGGCTTTTTATTAACTTTTACTTATATGCAATGCATTTTGGTGCTAAAGCCGGGCTTTTGGCCTCGGGTATCCTGTACTACCGCCCGAAATAAATCCCTCGATTTGCGGGTCTAAACAATAATATCGCACCAATTTTTTTAACATTTCGCAGAGATAGCCCCATTGGGGTGAGGTAAAAGAGTATGAGTCTACTGGTGGTCGCCAACCTGTTGGTGATGTTGGCCCTGTTGTGGGTGCTGTACCGCATGCAGCAGAAACACATGAAGTTTACCCACAGGGTATTTGCCGGTTTGGGCCTGGGCGTGGCCTTTGGTCTGGTGTTGCAATTGATCTACGGAGTGGACTCTCCTGAGCTGGCGACCTCCATCGATTATTTCAATGTTGTCGGCAAGGGCTATGTCCAGCTGCTGAAGATGATCGTCATGCCCCTGGTGATGGTGTCCATCATCAGCGCCATTCTCAAGCTCAAAGACGCCGAGGCCCTGGGCCGAATCAGCGGCCTGACCATCGGGGTGCTGCTGATCACCGTGGCCATTGCCGGCCTCATCGGGTTCTTTGTCGCCAACCTGTTTGGTCTGACTGCCGAGGGGCTGACTCAGGGCGCCCGGGAAGCGGATCGTGCCGCCTACCTGATGTCTCGTGAGGGTGCGGCCACCGGCATCTCCATCGCCAATACCCTGGTCAACCTGATCCCCGCTAACCCCTTCCTGGATATGACCGGAGCCAGGGATACCTCCATCATCTCCGTGGTGATCTTCTCCGCCTTTGTCGGAGTGGCTGGTTTGGGCCTGCACCGCAAGCAGCCGGAGGTGGCTGAGCGCTTCGACCGCATCGTGGAAGTGGCCTATGCAGTGGTGATGCGCATCGTCACCCTGGTGCTGAGGCTGACCCCTTATGGGGTGATGGCGTTGATGACCAAGGTACTGGCCACCAGTCAGTTCGCCGACATCTTTAATCTGATCAACTTTGTGGCCGCCTCCTACCTGGCCCTGGGACTGATGTTCCTGGTGCACCTGGGACTGATTATCTTCTTCGGCGGCAACCCGATCACCTTCGTACGCAAGGTGCTGCCGGTGCTCACCTTCGCTTTTACCAGCCGTACCAGTGCCGGTACCATACCGCTGAACATTCAGACTCAGACCCACAGACTGGGGATCCCGGATGGCATCGCCAACCTGGCGGCCTCCTTCGGGGCCACCATAGGTCAAAATGGCTGCGCCGGCATCTATCCGGCGATGCTGGTGGCGATGATCGCCCCTACCGTGGGCATCGATCCGATGACGCCGACCTTTATCGCCACCCTGATCGCCACCATAGTGGTGGGCTCTTTTGGCGTGGCCGGTGTGGGTGGTGGTGCCACCTTCGCGGCGCTGATCGTACTGACCGCTCTGGATCTGCCTGTGGCCCTGGCGGGCCTGCTGATCTCCATCGAGCCGCTGATCGACATGGGCCGGACCGCGCTGAACGTGAATGGCGCCATGACCGCCGGTTTTGTTACCAGTCGGGTCTTGGGTCAGACCGACATGTCGGTGTATAACTCTGAGCAGGAACTGGACGTGGATCTGGAGTCGGCCTGAGCCGCCCAAGAATAGGATCAAGGCCGCCCCGAGGCGGCCTTTTATTTGGAAGATGCAGAGTATGAGAATTGTCATTATCGGGGCGGAAGCCGCCGGAATGAGCGCCGCCGCCAAGGCCAGACGCACCGACCGTGAGGCGGAGATCATTGTGTTCGAACAGTCCCAGGTCGTCTCCTTCGGCGCCTGTGGCTTGCCCTATTACATTGGTGACAGTTTCGATGATAGTGGGTTTATGGCGGAGCGCAGTGTCGAGCAGTTCCGCGATTCCGGCATCGATCTGCGCGTTGGCCACCGTGTCGAACGGGTGGATATGGCCAAACGCACCCTGCTGGTCACCGATCTGGACAAGGGCCACAGCTTTCCCCAGCCCTTCGATAAGCTGATGATCGCCACCGGCGCTGCCCCGGTGGCCCCTCCCATTGACGGCCTGGAGCTGGACAGGGTGTTTTTCCTTAAGACCCTCGAGGATGGCCTGACCATCAAGCCGTTGCTGGCATCCGACGAGGTGCAGGACGTGGTGGTGATCGGCGCCGGTTACATCGGTCTGGAGGTGGCCGAGGCGTTGGTTCACCAAGGCAAGCGGGTGCGGGTGATCGAACGTGCCGGACGGGTCCTCAGCGAATCCTTCGATGCCGAGATCAGCGAACTGATGGAAGCGGAGCTGATCCGCCAGGGGGTGCAGCTGCACCTGAATGAGTCTGTGACCTCTCTGGAAGGGGAGGGACAGGTCCGTCAGGTGGTGTCGGAGCTTGGACAGTATCCGGCCGATCTGGTGATTCTGGCCACCGGAGTGAAGCCCACCACCGAGTTTCTGGCCGATACCGGCATAGACCGTCTGGCCAACGGTGCCATCGTCATCGACCCTCAGGGGCGCACCAGCTTGCCCGGTGTGTATGCGGCTGGGGATTGCGCCACCGTGCCTCACAGAGTGAGTGGCCGTCCTGCCTACCTGCCTTTGGCCACCAGTGCCAACAAGCTGGGAAGGATGATCGGTGAGAATCTCTGTGGCAGGGAGAAGGTGTTCCCGGGAACCCTGGGCAGTGCCGGGGTCAAGGTGCTGGGCTTGGAGGCGGGTCGCACCGGCCTGAGCGAGCAGGAGGCCCAGGCTCAGGGGCTGGCCTTCAGCACCGTGGTGATTAACGACAAGAACACCACCAACTATGTGCCGGAACAGCGTGATCTGCGGGTGAAGCTGGTGTACCGCACCGAGGACAAGCGCCTGTTGGGGGGCCAGGTGGCCGGTGGACCGGGCGCGGTGCTTAGGGTGGATGCCTTGGCGGCGGCCATCGTTGGCGGTTTGACCACCGAAGACCTGGGGATGCTGGATCTGGTCTATGCGCCCCCCTTTGCCCGAACCTGGGACGCCCTCAACGTGGCGGGCAACGTAGCCAGGTAAAGCCTGAACGGAAGAGGGAGCCAACAGGCTCCCTTTTTTGGGGCTAGTGTCCCTCTATCCGAATCGTCCTGGTCATGGCGGTCAGGTCGGTGATCTCCACCTCCTGCTTGATGGTGTCCCGGCTGAATTTGGTCAGGTGCTTGGCCATTCTGGGATCCGCATTGTACTGGGCGGCAAACACGGCCACCGGGATATCATTGCACTTCAGCGCCCGCGAGACATGCATCAGGCTGTAGCCTGAGTGGTTCAGGGTGCGATCCATCGAACGCCAACTTTCGGTGACGGCGGTCAGGCAGAGTTGGGTTTCTATTCTGTCATCGGCGGCAACAAACTGAGTGTCCTGAGCCATGGCGGTACTCAGCGAGCCCAGGGCCAGCAGTCCGGTCATCAACAGTGCTTTCATCATCCAGTGTCCTTCTGTGGGTGGGTTTAAGCACACCTTGGCAGAGTGGCAGGGAAAAGCTGTTAGCAGATGATGAGCAGTTGTAACCGCCTTAGACTGCTCATATGAGGAGTTCACGGCAGGTGCGATGGCTTTCATAGGGTTAGCCGCCTAAAACCGCAGAGGTTGGTTATGGCCGCTTACAGCTGGACACAGTTTGACATCAACGGTGGCATGAGTTGGCACGCGGCGAAGGAGTCGCTGCGCCAATAGGGCGAGGTGCCGGGCTCTTGGGAGAGCCGGAGAATGAAAAGGGGCGGCTCAGGCCGCCCCTTTCTGAGGATGTTAGCGAATCAGGCTAAACAGGAAACTGTCCAGAGATTCCAGCTCAGCAGTGCCATCTTCGGCCACGGCAAAGCTTCGGGTCAGAACCTGTTCGGTCCCTTCACTGCCAAACCAGTAGAGGTGGTGACGCTGGGGTGAGGCTTCACCATTGGGGCCAACAGGGCTCAGTTCCAGGCCGGAGCCGGTCTGGTACCAGACCATCTCGAAGGCGGTGGGGGCGTTGGGATCTTCGTCCGGGCATTGGGCCAGATCGACCCAGCCTGTTCCCTGCTGGTCTGTGGCCACCCCATTGAGGTGCAGATCCAAGACGCAGCCATCCTCGCCTGTGGCAGACAGCCGCAGGTCCAGAGGCGCTTCCAGTCCCTCAAGGGTGAAGGGGCGTACCAGGCTCATGCTGTATTCGCGAATCTGGCCTTCATCCTCTTCGGTGACCTTCATTACGTCGCCGTCCAGGCCCTCTGAGGGCAGCTGGATCAGTACCCAGTCATTCTCGCCAAACTTCATCAGCAGTTGATGCTGGGCGTCGATGAGCCAACTTCCGGCCAGAATTTCGGTATTGTCGCCAGTGGAGTCCATCTCCTCCAGCCACACCTGGACACGACCCTCTGGCATAAAGTGGAGCAGGGCTTCGAAGTCGCTGTCCTTGGCCAGGTAGCGGTTGCCCACCAGGGCGGCCATGGCGGTCTCATCGGCCACCAGGTCCGGGTTGGTTGGCTCTTCCCCGGGCTCAACGCCATCATCGGGCTCCTGGCCGTCGTCAGGCTCGAAGCCACACTCCTCGGCGTCTTCCACTTCACGCAGCTCAGGTGTACCCAGGTTGGCCAGGAAGGCGTCCATGGCCACCTGGTTGAAGCCCCACTGATCGCTGCGGGTCAGGCCCTCGCCAAGAACAAAGCCGTGGCGCACCGCGCCCTCATACTCGGTGAGAAGGGGCTGAGCGCGGCGACGATGGGTGAAGGAGTGGCCCCACTCAGGCAGGTCCAGTACCAGGCCCATGGGCGTCTTGCTCCAGCTGGCGTCGGCGTTTTCTTTCAGCTCGGGAGCGCCGCAGCCGTTGTCATCACACTCATCGTGCTCAACCACATAGAGTTGTACCTTACCCTGGTCCTCCTCGATGGAGCCCTGCAGGGCGATGGCCAGGCTGGTGTCGTCGTCACCGCCGATGTAGACCAGCTTGGGTTCTTCGGTGGTGGCGTCATTCATCAGTTCGGCCAGGGTCTGAACCGGACCTGTGGGCAGAACCACCTGGTTGCACCATTGAACAGAAGCGTCACACTCTGCCCGGTAGGGCAGCATGGCGCGACTCTCAAGCTGCTTGAAGGTCATCTGGTAACCGCTGGCGCCTTCTGGGAACAGCTGATCGCCACTGAACAGGGATTTCCACTCGTGCTCGCCCTTGGCGTAGCGCTTCAGCTTAAGGTCAGAGAGGTCCAGTTGCTGAGCCCAGACCTGCTGGCGGCCATCCATATCGGAGCTGACGATGACGGAGCCATCCTCCTCCAGGGAGACAACCTCCACCTGGTCGTTCATCTCTGCCCAGGCTTCCCCTTTCCACACCAGCATGCCGCGTTGTTCATCTTCGCTGACCTCGACAAAGCCGGCATCGGGGCCGTCGTAGCGGAAGCGGTTAAAGGTGATCAGGGACTCGACCTTCTGGATCTGCTGATAGCCCAGCTCGCGCTCCTTGATGCACTGGTTGGTGCTGGCGTCGAAGAACACATCGGAGTGGCCATCCAGTTCGAACATGCCCCCTTCGGACTCGAGCAGGGTCACCAGGCTGGCCTCTTCCAGGTCGCCACGCTCACGTTTGCGCTCGACTCTGTCCTGAACCTCTTCGGGGTCAAGAGGCAGCTCGCCGGCAACCTCATCGGCGATGGTGTCGGCATCGGGCTCCTGGCCGTTGGCTTCCGCCTCATCGACCCGGTTTACCAGACGCTCCAGGTTTTCGGTCAGGGTTTCGGCGATGGCATCCGCGACTTCGTTGTCTTCGGCATCACCACCGGTGCCGCCGTTCTGCTCGACGGCGTGTTTCGCCTTGGCAGTGACACGGGCGACCACCTGGGCGACCCGGTGCAGTCGTTTGTAGCCGTCGCCATTGGCCTGCTGTTGTTTGCCGGCAATGTAGTCTTCCACCAGGCTCAGGTCTGAGCCCAGAATGCCCAGAGTCTGTTCCAGGGCCGCGGCCGCGGTCTCCTGGTCCACTCCGGCTCTGTCCATCTCAGAGGCGAGCAGGGTGGTCAGGGGGCTGACAAACTCCACCACACCGGCCGGTGCCGTCATGGTGTAGCCCTGGGTCAGCACTACGCCCGGGTTGTCTTCATCCTCGGTCTGGCCGGCGATCACCTTAACCAGCATCTGCACCTGGCTGAGATCCAGGGCCGCATCGAGGTTTTCGAAACTGTACTGGCCTCCGGCCTGGGTCAGGGTGCTGGGCTCATCGGCATCGCATTCGCCGTTGCTGTTGAGATCCAGGCACACCTGGGCATTGACCAGGTAACCATCGGCGGTGGCGCCTTGAAGGCTTTGGCCTGGCTGGGGTTCGGGTTGCGGAGCCGGGGCGGAGTCTGAGGAGCCGCCGCCGCAGGCGGTGAGTTGGGTCAGTGCCGCTGTCAGGGACAGGGCGATAAGGTGGCGCTTGAACTGCATAAATCTACCATCTCCAATGGTTGATCCTATCCAAACGCTGTCTTTGGCTGTATGGAGCCCCAAAAACAAACAGGGGCCCTCCGCTGGAAACCCCGCTATCTCACCTGGGCGAGACCGGAAGCTTTGCGTCCCAACCTCACGGTTGGTTTGCCATTGTCAGCGTAACGAAAATCGAACCCAAGGCTCGGTTTTATCTTGGGTCGGGCCCATTAGAGCATGGTGAAGTGAGGGTGTCAGTGGGTGTACTTGGTGCTGAGATTAAGTGATGAGCGCCTGTAAATATTATCTTTACAAATCAGTTGTTTGAAGTGGCGCTAAGAGGCCGAACCAGTTGAGCTGATTCGGCCTGAGGGGACTATTTGAGGATTTCGGCCAGATCCTGCTCCAGGGAGTGCTCAGGAGTCTCGACGATGCGGCCGATCTCCTTGCCATCCTGGATCACCATGAAGGTGGGGATACGCTTGAACTCGTAGGCGGCAGCCAGGTTCTGCGGATCGGATTTCTGGCGGTCGACACCGATGTAGCGGGCCGACAGATTGTCATTGTTCACCAGCTCCAGCAGCTTGGCAAAGCGTGGGGTCTCGCGATGGCAGTCGGGACACCAGGTGCCGATGATCACTACGATCTCGGTGGGGGTGTCTACCGCCTTCAGGGCATCAATCCACTTGGATTCGGGGGCGTAGCTGTCGAAGTTATCGCCGTAGCCGGGGATCGCTTCCATAATATCGGCCATGGCCAGTTCACCGGTCAAAATTACCTCCTGTTTCTCCTCTTGGGTGCAGGTGGCGAAGGGACCTTTCTGGCCCTCTTCGAAACCACAGCCGGAGTTTGCCATAGCGGAGGTGCTCATCAAAGCCGGGGCCAGCATCATGGCCAGCAAAGTTGTCTTTTTCATGGTGCTCTCATTCTCTCTATCCTGCTGATCAGTCTGACTCAGAATTGTCGACTATGTTCTTCCAGAATTGTGGAAACGTGACCGGGATCGGTCAAAACCGAACAGGGGTAGGCAATGAAAAGGGGAGCCGAGGCTCCCCTTGTGTCATTGAGGTGTTTACCTTACTTCTCGTTCAGCCACTGGGCCACACGTTTGGCGAAGTAGGTCAGGATGCCATCGGCTCCGGCGCGCTTGAAGCAGAGCAGGGACTCCATCACGATCTTGCGCTCGTCCAGCCAGCCGTTCTGGATGGCGGCCATGTGCATGGCGTACTCGCCGCTCACCTGGTAGGCGAAGGTGGGCACCTGCAGCTCGCTCTTCACTCGACGTACGATGTCCAGGTAGGGCATGCCAGGCTTCACCATCACCATATCGGCGCCCTCTTCGATGTCCATGGCCACCTCTTGCAGGGCCTCATCGGAGTTGGCGGGATCCATCTGGTAGGTGTGCTTATTGCCACCTTTGAGGTTGCCGGCTGAACCGACCGCATCGCGGAAGGGACCGTAGTAGCTGGAGGAGTACTTGGCGGAGTAGGCCAGGATCTGGGTGTTCACATGACCCGCCTCTTCCAGGGCGTCACGGATGGCACCGATGCGGCCATCCATCATGTCGGAGGGTGCCACAACGTCGGCACCGGCTTCTGCGTGGGACAGGGCCTGTTTCACCAGCACTTCGGTGGTGATGTCATTGAGGATGTAACCCTCGTCGTCAATGATGCCGTCCTGACCGTGGGTGGTGAAGGGATCCAGGGCCACGTCGGTGATCACGCCCAGCTCGGGGAACTCACGTTTCAGGGCGCGGACCGCTTTCTGGGCCAGACCCTCTGGGTTGTAGGCCTCTTCGGCACCCAGGGATTTCTGCTCCTGAGGGGTAACCGGGAACAGGGCTACGGCAGGCACACCCAGCTCTACCAGCTCGCGGGCCTCTTCGATCAGCAGATCGATGGAGAGACGCTCGACGCCAGGCATGGAGTCGACCACTTCCTTACGGGCATTGCCCTCCAGAACGAACACCGGATAGATCAGATCGTTGACGCTCAGCTGGCTCTCGGCCATCAGGCGGCGGGAGAAGTCATGGCGACGCATCCGACGCATACGGCGGCGGGAAAAAGGTCCGGTTACAACGGTCACTTGCAGCTCCTTATGAATGAGGGGGTATCGCCAAAGACCGATCACGGTGTGACGGGGGTCAAGGCCGATATGACGGCGTCAATATTAGCAAACTCTACTCCTTAAGGCAGGAGCTTAATCACACTTGAAACAGGCGCTTGGCATTCTGTAGACAGTGATGGGACAGCGCATCCACGCTTTGGTTGCGCAGCTCGGCCACTTTATTGGCGATGTGTGGCAGCCATCTCGGTTCGTTGCGCCGTGTCTTGGGTTTGGGGCGGATATCCCTGGGGAGCAGGTAGGGAGCATCGGTCTCCAGCAACAGGCGATCATCGGGGATCTGCGGCACCAGCCTGGCAAGTTCTGCGCCCCGGCGCTCGTCGCAGACCCAGCCTGTGATGCCGATGTAGAGATCCAGCTCCAGGGCCTGTTGCAGCTCCTGTTCGCTGCCGGTGAAGCAGTGCAGCACACCGCCGCTGAGGTCGCCGCGCACGTCCGAGACCATGGCGGTGAACTCCGCTCCTGCATCCCGGCAGTGCATCAGCGCCGGTTTGCCCAGATCGCAGGCCAGCTTGAGCTGGGCTTCGAAGGCGCGGCGCTGGTCCGGTCTAGGAGAGAAGTCCCGGTTGAAGTCCAGGCCGCACTCCCCGACGGCCACCACCTTGGGGTGGCGGCACAGATCCTCGATGTGTTCTATGCTGGCGGCGTCAAAGTGACTGGCGTAGTGGGGGTGGATGCCGGCGGTGATGAAGATGCCGGGATACTGCTCCGCCAGTGGCTGCAGCTGTTGCGCTTCCTCCAGGTCACTGGCCAGGCCGATAAGGGTGTCGACCCCGGCTTCCCTGGCGCGGGTAAGCACCAGTTCAAGGTCGTCCCTGAACTGGCTGGAGGTCAGGTTTACGGCGATGTCGATCATTGCACTCGCTTCACCCGGGCGCTCTTGCTGCTGCCCTCCTGGGTCAGCATAAAGGAGCCCAGGGAGGCCTTTTCGATGGTGACCGGTTTGTCCTGCTTCAGGCGGAAGCGCTTGGAGTCGATCTGCTTCCACACCTGGCCGTTGTCCAGGGTCACGATGAACTTGCCGTAGGGGTCTTTCTTCAGCTTGTTGATGCTGGCCTTGATGGCTTCCGGCTCTTCGGGACGTTTATCGCTCAGCCCAAAGCGCTCGTCGGCATCGGCCGGTGCCGCTGCCTGAGGGGCGGCAGGTTTGGCGGGGATGCCAGCGTGGGCAGGCTTACCCAGCTTGTCGAAACACACCAGGCGATCCAGCTTGTCATTTAGGCTGGCGCAATTAACCACGGACTCGGCGGCCTTGTCGTAACAGGCCAGGCGCTGGATCTGGTCTTGGATGGCGTGACAGGCCGCGTCTGCGGCGGAGACAGCTGCCGGGGCTAGCAGCAGGGAGAATACGGCGGTCTTAAGCATAACTGTTCCTTGATTAAACGTAAGGACCGCCGTGACTGGGCTACTCTTCGGTAGGCTCCTCTTGCACCTCTTCCTCTTCATCGTCCTTAGGTTGGTACAGACGAGAGAAGAACACGCCTCCCTCAAACAGCAGCAGCATAGGCAGAGCCAGCATGGTTTGAGAGATGATGTCCGGCGGCGTTAACAGCATACCAACAACGAAGGCGCCGACAACAATATAGGGGCGATTTTTCTTAAGGTCGTCCGGGGTGGTCATGCCGGTCCACACCATCAGTATCACCGCCACCGGAATTTCGAAGGCGAGGCCGAAGGCGAAGAACAGCTTGAGGACGAAGCTCAGGTAGCTGTTGATGTCCGTGGCCACCTGCACTCCTTCCGGAGCAACGCTGGTGAAGAAGCCGAACACCACGGGGAACACGATAAAGTAGGCAAATGCGATGCCGCCGTAGAACAGGATGGAGCTGCTGAACAGCAGAGGGAAGACCAGCTTCTTCTCATGCTTGTACAGTCCCGGGGCGATAAAGGCCCACACCTGATACAACACATAGGGCATGGCGATGAACAGCGCCACAAACATGGTCAGCTTGAACGGGGCGAAGAAGGGGGACGCCACGTCCGTTGCGATCATGGAGGCGTTCTCCGGCATCACCTCCAACAGGGGCAGCGACAGGAAGTTGTAGATGTCGTTGGCCCAGTAGGCGAGGCTGGCGAACACGAGCAGGATGCCGCCTATTGCGTGCAACAGGCGGTTTCTCAGCTCGAGCAGATGACTGATTAGGGGTTGCTGCTCGGACATACTTACTCTGCGGTTTTACCCGGTTCAGCGGCTTTCTTTTCGCTGATCTCGGGTTGTGGCGAGACAGTGGGGGTGGATGCGTCGGGCTTGCTGTCGTCCATCTGGTAGGGGCGGTTCACCGATTGCGCGGCGGAACGCAGTTCCTCGATAGACTGTTTCAGACCGGGATCCAGAGACTCGAGTCCTTTGGACTCCGCCTTCTTCAGATCCGACTGCAGCTGCTCGATCTTCAGCTCCTGTTCGAGCTCATCCTTCACCGAGTTGGCCATGCGCTTGATGGTGCTGACCCAGCGGCTGATGCTGCGCACCGCCACTGGTAGACGTTCGGGCCCCAGAACCACCAAGCCCAGAACGGCAATCAGGACCAGTTCAAACAGGCCGATACCGTCGATCATAGTGGTTTAGGCCTGTTCTTTGTTTTTCTGCTCGGCAGTGGTGTTGTCCTCTGCTTTGCTCTCTTCGATCGCTTTCTTTTCTGCGCCCTTGTCTTCGTCGCCCATGGCTTTCTTGAAGCCCTTTACAGCGCCGCCCAGATCAGAGCCCATGCCGCGCAGCTTCTTGGTACCGAACAGCAGTACCACGATGAGTGCGATGATAAGAAGTTGCCAAATGCTGATGCCGCCCATGTTGTCTCCGGGGTATTTAACAGGTCAATAAACGATGTTCAATGTAACAAGTATCGGCGACATTTTCACTGGTTGTTAAGTCGCCACCCTTTGGCCCAACAGGCCAGCCCGGTCAGGGCAAGGGTTATAGAAGGCCAGATTGTACTGAATTTCCCTATCAATAGTGTGCCCGAGATCAACAAAACCGAGCCAATAATGAGGAAGTAGTGACTATTGTGAATTGTTCGACGCTGATTTATGTAGCGCTCCATCACACCTTGCGGATGTCGCAATAGCGCCTTGCTCAACTGTAAATTGTCGTGGATGAGATCCGGCATCTCCGGAAGCTTCTCCAACCAGAAGGGCAAAGCCTCCTTTACCCGCTTCATTTGAGCCGAGGGTCCAAGCTGTTCCGCCATCCACTGCTCGAGGAAGGGTTTGGCGGTCTGCCACAGGTCCAGCTGGGGGTACAGCTGGCGTCCCAGCCCTTCGATGTAGAGCAGCGTCTTCTCCAGCAGCACCAGCTGAGGTTGCACCTCCATCTCGAATTCACGGGCACAACGGAACAGCTCCACCAGCAGGTGGCCGAAGCTGATCTGTGACAGTGGCTTGTTCTCCAGCGGCTCAAGCACCTTACGCAGGGCCTTTTCAAACTCCACCGGGTTGGTGTCGGCGCTGATCCAGCCCGAGTCGATGTACACCTGGGACAGGCGCGAGTAGTCCTGGTTGAAGAATGCCAGGAACACATCCGCCAGGTAGCGCTTGTCGTTCTCGGTGAGACTGCCGACGATGCCGCAGTCGATGCCGATGTACATGGGGTCGTCCGGGTGCTCCCGGCTGACGAAGATGTTGCCCGGGTGCATGTCGGCGTGGAAGAAGTTGTCCCGGAACACCTGAGTGAAGAACACTTCCACGCCGCGCTCCGCCAGCAACTTCATGTTGGTGCCCTGGGCCTTGAGGGCCTCGATGTCGGTCACCGGGATGCCGTGAATCCGCTCCATCACCAGCAGCTTGCGCCGGCACAGCTCCGGGTAGACCCGGGGGATGTAGAGGGCGGGGGAACCGGCAAAGTTGTCCCGAAGACGGCGGGCATTGCTGGCTTCCTGCACCAGGTCCAGCTCCGCCAGGATGGTCTTGCGGTAGTCCTCCACCACCTCAATGGCGCGCAGAGGCTTGCCCTTGCGGGTGTTGTGAACCAGCCGGGCGCCGGCCTCCATCAGGGTCAGGTCTGCCAGGATCACCGCTTCGATGTCCGGGCGCACCACCTTGAGAATCACCTCTTCACCGGTGCTGCGCAGGGTGGCGGTGTGCACCTGGGCCACCGAGGCGGAGGCCAGAGGGGTGATGTCGAAGTGATCGAACAGGGTATGGATCTCATGGTCCAGTGCGGACTCGATCTCCGCCTTGGCCAATTCGCCGTCGAAGGGAGGCACCTGATCCTGCAGTTGGGCCAGGGCATCGGCGAACAGGTCCGGGAGCAGATCCCGTCGGGTGGACAGCATCTGACCGAACTTGATGAATACCGGCCCCAGACTCTGAAGGGCCAGGCGCACCCGCACCGAGGGGTGGGCATCGAGGGACTTGCGACCGACCCAGAACAGGCTGGCGTCCATTAGCTTCAGGGGCAGAGGGCGGCGGTGTTCCGGCAGCAGTTCAATTAGGCGGTACTGGCGAAAGGTACGGGCGACCTGGTAGGCCCGTTTGATGGCGCCCCAGCTCATGAGCGGGACTCCAGTGCCGCTAACCGGCTGGCAAGGGCCTGGGTGCGTTGTTCCAGCTCATCCACCTGACGGCAGAAACTGGCAACTTCATCGGCGGCGGGAGAGACCCGTCGCTCCTCCACCAGGTAGTCCCCCAGGTGTGCCTGGGTGGCGCTGACATGCTTCTTGCCCATGGCAAATAGGCTCTGTCCCAGGTTGTGTACCCGGTAGGCCATGCCGTCGCCCAGCACCTTACTCAGAGGCTCGGTGATGTCCGGTTCGATGCCGGTCAGCACCTGGGCCAGTTTACCCACCAGCTGCATGTCGCCGCTGATCTCCAGCTTCTTCTGCTGCACCAGCTCCGACAGGGGGGCGCCCTGCTGGATATCGGCCAGCACCGACAGGCTGACGGTCAGGGTTGCCTGAGGCTCACCGCCGTAACGGCTGTAGACCTGGATGGGGTGATTGAGGATCAGGAAGAGCGGCCAGGGCAGCTCCGCCAGTTGCAGTTCCACAACCTGTCCCCGGCAATCAGCCAGGGGACGAGGATCGGGATGGTACGTCAGCAGGTGCCCCAGCGCCGCTTCCAGGCTGCCTGCTACCAGGGTCGCAAGGTGCATATTACCTCAGGATCAGAATTTATAGCCGCGGTGCAGGGCAACCACACCATTGGTCATGTTGACGTAGTCAGCCTGGTCGAAACCTGCGTCCAGCATCATCTGCTTCAGGGTCTCCTGATCCGGGTGCATACGAATGGACTCAGACAGGTACTGGTAGCTCTCGGCATCGCCAGCCACCATGGAGCCCATGCGGGGGATCACCTGGAAGCTGTAGAAGTCGTAGGCTTTCTGCATCATCGGGTTCAGGGGCTTGGAGAACTCCAGAACCAGCAGCTTGCCGCCTGGCTTGAGGACACGCTGCATGGAGGCCAGCGCCTTGGCCTTCTCGGTGACGTTGCGCAGACCGAAAGCGATGGTGATGATGTCGAAGTGGTTGTCCGGGAAGGGCAGGGCTTCGGCATTGGCCTGAACATAGTTGACGTTGCCCACCACGCCCTGATCCTGCAGCTTGGCTCGGCCCACTTTCAGCATGGAGTCGTTGATGTCCGCTAACACCACCTCACCCTTTTCACCCACCAGCTGAGAGAACTTGCGGGTCAGGTCGCCGGTACCGCCGGCCAGGTCCAGCACCTTCATGCCGGGACGGGCGGCGGCGCACTCGATGGTGAAGCGTTTCCAGTACCTGTGTACGCCAAAGGACATCAGGTCATTCATCAGGTCATATTTGGATGCGACGGAATGGAATACGTCGGCCACCATTTCGGCCTTCTTGTCGGCTTCCACCGTCTTGTATCCGAAATGGGTCTTGTCCCCGTTGTCTGCCATGAGCGGGCATTCCTATGTTTGCTAGCTGGAAATTGGACACAGTCTACACTTTAAAGCAATGAACAGAAATGGTGCGGGATCAATCTGTAACCCTTATCACTGTGGCGCACGACGGTGATCGGACTCATGGGGACAGACAGGCCACAGGACACAGGGATGTGAGAGTTACAATTTGGCTTCTCCTTTTGCTGATGCCGAGCCTGCCCGGGTGGGCGGAGGAGGTGCCTCAATGGCGAGACTTCTTCCTGCCAGAGCGCCTGGTTCCCATTGAAAGACGCTTTGGCGAACAGGGGCTTGCCCAGGTTCATGAACTCAAGGCCTTTATCGAGGCCAGACTGGCGATGAAGTTGCCCGCCCATGATCATCTTGCTGCGGTCAATGACCACTTCAACCGTTACCACTTCGTTGCGGATGCCACTCACTGGAACCGGGATGACTACTGGGCGACGCCCTTCGAATTTGTGGCCAGCGGCGGTGGGGACTGTGAGGACTTCTCCCTGGCCAAGTTCTTCACCCTGAGGGTGCTGGGCCTCTCCTCTGAACACCTCAGGCTGATGTACGCCAAGGCTCTGGAACTGAATCAGGCGCACATGGTGCTGATCTACCTGGAGAGCGACAGCGCCATGCCCCTGGTTCTGGATAACCTTAACCCCAAGATACTTCCCGGCGACCAACGTCCGGATCTGTTGCCTGTCTACGCCTTCAACGGTGAGGGGTTGTGGCGGGCCCGGGCCTTCGATCAGGGCGTGCGCCTGAAACAGGGCGACAACGGCATACTGCTGTGGCAGGACCTGCTGCAGCGACTGGCAGGAGACTCCTCATGACCCTATTCCGACTCCTTCTCATCTGCCTGGTCCTGTTGGTGGCCTCTCTGACCGCCACCACCCTGCTGCTGTTTGTCCGCGGCAGCCAGGCTTATCTGGTGGAGCAGCTGGCCAGCCATGGTCAGGACACCGCCACCTCATTTGGGTTGTCACTGTCGCCGGTGTTGGCCGAGGGGGACTGGGTGTTGGCGGAGTCCATGGTGGACGCCATCTTCGACCGGGGCGATTACGCCTCCCTGGAGCTGGTTGGCCGTGACAACAGGCTGGCGCGCCGAATCACTGGGTCGCCAGAAACCGCCCCCGGCTGGTTCCGGGAGTGGATAGACCTCAAGGTGCCGATGCGGGAAACCGAGATCAATGCCGGTTGGCAGCTGGTGGCGACCCTGCGGGTGGAGGTCAATCCCGAACCGGCCCTGGTACACCTCTACCGTATCTCCCTCAATGCGCTTCTGGTGGCCCTGGTGGTGGCGGCGGTGGCCATCTTCAGCGGCGCCTGGGGCCTTCGCTGGATCCTGGCGCCGCTGAAGTCGGCACAGGCCCAGGCGGAGGCACTGAGGCGACGCAGCTTCCTGCGTCAGCAGAAGTTGCCCTGGGTGTTGGAGCTCAAGGCGCTGACCCTGACCATGAATCGGATGGTGGAGAACAGCGAGTTGCAGTACCGGCAGCAGTGCAAGCGGATGCGTCAGCTGCAGCAGAACTGTTTTATCGATGCCGAGACCGGCCTGGGCAACGGCACCCGTGGCCGGGACCGGCTGGACAACCTGCTTAAGGATCGGGAGGTGGAGCAGGGGGTGGTGGTGCAGGTGCACCTGTCGGGCCTGGAAGGCCTGGAGCGCAGCCGCGGGGTGGCCGCCCAGCAGCCGCTGATGGCGGGGATCACCGAGCTGCTGCGTCAGCAGCTGGCACGCTTCCCCTTAGGACGCCTTTATCGCATGGGCCAGGCCGACTTCTGGGCGCTGTTGCCGGGCATCGAACTGCAGGACTGGCTGCCCCAGGGGGCGGAGCTGGAACAGCATTTGTGCCAGCGGGTGCAGCAGGCGGGGGCCACTCGGGCAATGGTGGCGTCCGAAGCCTTCATCTTTGGCGGTGAGGTGGCCGAGGTGGAGCAGCGACTCCACGGGCAGTTGCAGCGGCTGCTGGCCGGTGAGCCCGGCCCGGCGACGACTGTAGTACCCAGTGATCAGGTGGCTCAGAGCCAACGGCTGGATGCCATGCTGGCGCACCCGCCCAGATTGCTTGCTCATCAGGTGATCGACCGTGAGGCCCAAACCCTCTACTACGAAGTGCTGACCCGTTTCCATGACGGTAAGCAGTGGCGTACGCCCGGGGCTGTGGTGGTGTTGGCGCAGAGGCTGGAGCGTCAGGTGGAGGTGGATCTGCTGGTGCTGGAGACCCTGCTGTCGCAGCTCAGGCAGGCGCCGGTTTCCCAGACCCTGGCCCTGAACCTGACCACGGCCTCCCTGCTGTCCCAGCACTTTATCAGTCGGCTGCGGGACGCCGCCCGGGAGGCGTCAAACCTTGGGGCCACCCTGGCGGTGGAGATCCCGGAGCAGGCCGCACTGGAGTATCGCGATGGCTGTCGCCACTTTGTGACGCTGATGCAACAGCAGGGCGTGCCGGTCTGGTTGGATCATGTGACCCCGGCGGGATTGGCGGAGCTGGAGAGCCTGCCCGTGGAGGGGATAAAGCTGGATCCGGCCTACAGCCGGCATATGAACCAGGAGGGCAGCTACGAGTCTCTGCTGCCACTGATGGTCACCGCGGCCCACGCCCGCAACGTACTGGTGGTGGCGGAACAGGTAGAGGAGCACTCAGTGGCTGAGCGCCTCCACGATTTTCAGGTGGATGGGTTGCAGGGTTTCGCCTTTAGCGGCCCGGTTGCCTTCAGTGAATTGCCGAAAGGCGGCCGCTGAGATAGCTGAATACCAGCTCGCTCAGAGCCTGGCCGATTTGACGGCGACCGGCGTCCGGACCTGCGGGGTGGCAGGCGGGCGCCCCTTCAGCCAGGTGCAGGTAGGCGCAGCGATGATGCCGCGCCAGGTGAAAGACACTGTGCAGTGCATCGGTTAGCGGGATGCCGGCAACGGTCTCTGCCGAGCTGGCCAGGCCGGCCACCGCGTCCAGGTCCAACTCCACTCCCAGTGGCCGACCAGCCAGGTGCAGGTCATCGCTGATCCTCTCCAGAGCCTGGGCCAGGCTCAGTTCCCGTCGCACCCAGATCGCCTGGTAGCTGGTCCAGCGCTTGTCGGCCTCCTGCAGGGCCGCCAGGCTGGTGCTGTTGTTCTTCAGTTCGTGCAGGCCCAGAACGTGGTAGTAATCCAGCGCGCCCTGTTCGTGGGCATAGGCGAAGCCATTGCCACTGTGACGCCCCTCGGTGGCTCGAAAGTCGCTGTGGGGGTCCAGGTTGACCGCGGAAAGAGGGCCATCGATGGCTTCACTGGCACCCGCAAGTATGGGGTAGGCATTGTTGTGTCCCCCGCCGATGACGATGGGCTCCAGGCCGGCGGCAACCACCTGGGCGACAACCGGTTTGAGCAGGGCATCCAGTTGCTCGGTAAGCTGGCGCAGGGTGGCCAGCTCCTGTGGGTGGTCGCTGGAAAGGCCCTGGGCCTGTTGCTGCAGGGATTCGGTACGAATCTCCCCAAGCAGCAGAATCTGCTCCCCCCCAAGGAAGGCGTTGGACTGCATATTGGCGAACTGGCCGAGGAAGGCGTGCCAGGCATCGGTGGCGCCGCCGCGGCCCAGGTTGGCCCGGGGACCGAGATCCTCCGGTACCCCAAGCAGCACATAGCTGGCGCCCTGTTGCCTGGCCTGGGCCAGAATCTGGGGAAGGGTGTGTCCGCTCAGCTCGCCGGCCAGCAACCAGTGCTCACCCTGATGGGCCTCGCCGGCACGGTGAGACAAAAACCGCGCCAGGTAGGCGCGGTCAGCCAGTTGCAAGGGCATGATCAATCGATGTCCAGTGGATCAGGTGACAGGATGATGCCGGTGGAATCGGCGTAGACATGATCTTCGGGCAGGAAGGTGACGCCGCCGAAGTTCACCGGCACGTCCACGGCGCCCTCACCGGTCTGGTAGGCACCCACCGGGATGGGGGCCAGGGCCTGAATGCCGATGTCGATATCTTCCAGGGCATCCACTTCGCGGACGCAGCCATAGATGATCAGGCCTTCCCAGTTGTTGCGGGCGGCCAGCTCTGCCAGAGACGCATCCACTAGGGCGCGGCGCAGTGAGCCGCCTCCGTCCACCAGCAGGACCTTGCCGGTGCCGTCCTGTTCAAGGGTCTCGGCGATCAGCACATTGTCTTCGAAACACTTGATGGTGTGCAGTTCTCCGCCAAAGGAGTTACAGCCACCGAAGTTGCTGAACATGGGTTCCACCACGTCCACCTGTTCGGCGTACAGATCGCATAGTTCAGAAGTGTTGTAGTGCATGATGCCCTCCTCGCATAACTGGTGCAGCTCAAGTATAACCGCAATTTTTACCGTTGAAATGCGGCTTTTGTGGCAGAACTCATTGTTTGTTAATCGACTTTTAGTAATCTTTGCCGTCCGCCGAAAATGATGTGTTGTAAATTAACGAAATAAATCAACCTCAAGGCGGCTTTTGGCGTGACCCTGATCACGTTAAGGGCATAAATGTATTGATGTTAACAACTTGTTTGCTACCATTTCTTACAGTTTGATTAATGATTCACCAGACAGTTCGGGGCAAGGAACCCCCAGTACCAGTCAGGGTCGAGGGGATCAGTCAGTCGTTTTCTTAAGGTTAATACTATGGAACTGAACCTGGTTGAAGTAGTCGGTCACATGGCCTCCGTTATGGTTGCCATCTCTCTGATGATGAAAAACATTGTTCGCCTGCGTGTGCTGAACTTCATCGGTTGCTCTCTGTTCGTTATCTACGGTCTTATCATCGATGCATCTCCGGTGTGGACCATGAACGCCTTCGTGGCCAGCGTAAACGTCTACTACCTGGTTAAGATGTTCCGCGAGCAGAAGTCACCTCAGGCAGAGGGGGCGTAAGCCACTTTCTCCTGGAAAAGGGTCGCCAATGGCGGCCCTTTTTTGTGCCCCGCTCTCCCCGCCTCAAAAACCACTCCCGCAGCTCGCTGTGTCACCAAACTGACCCTCCCCTGTCATGTGAGTGTCATTGCCGATAACTAAGGTCTGAATCATTCACTCGACGAGGCAGACTCTCATGTGGCAACGACTGGATAGCTGGGACAAGCGCTGTTTCCTGATACTCAACCGCGCCGCGGATCGCCCCCTGTGTCAGCTGGCGGCGCGTCAACTGTCCCGCAGTGGTGATGGAGCCGGCTATGCGCTGTTTGCCCTGGTTGCGGCTGCGGCGGACCCCCATCAGGGGCCGCTGTTGTTCGGCTTGTTGCTGATGGCTTACGCCATCGAGCTGCCTCTTTACTGGATCCTGAAAACCCGATTGCGTCGAGCCCGCCCCTGTCAGGCGGTGGCTGGCTGTCGGGCCCTGGTGGACCCTCATGACAGATTCAGCCTGCCCTCCGGCCACAGTGCGGCAGCCTTTCTGTTTGCCACCATACTGTGCTGGTACATACCGGAACTGGGCCCCTGGTGCTTCCTCTGGTCTTGCGGCGTTGCCTGGGCGCGGATAGTACTGGGTGTCCACTATCCGGGTGACGTGGTGGCCGGCGCTTCCCTGGGGACTATGGCGGCCCTGATGAGTATGAACATGCTGCTTTAGGAAAGGACGTCAAATGCGAGTTTTGTACGGAATTCAAGGAACAGGAAACGGCCATCTGACCCGCGGACGGGTGATGGCCCCCGCCCTGGCGGCGGAAGGGATCGAGGTGGACTACCTGTTCTCCGGTCGGCCCAGAGAGCAGTTTTTCGATATGGCGCCCTTTGGCGACTTCGATTGCCGCGCCGGACTGACCTTTGCCACCAAGGGTGGCGAGGTCAGCATGTGGGGCACCTACAAGAAGAACAGCCTGCGTCAGTTCTGGCGTGACGTTAAGGGGCTGGATCTGAGCGATTACGATCTGGTGCTGAATGACTTTGAGCCCATCACCGCCTGGGCGGCCCGTCAGCAGGGCAAGGAGTGCGTCAGCGTCAGTCACCAGAACGCGTTCCAGCATAAGGTGCCGGTCGTTGGCCAGCGATGGATAGACAGGATGATCATGGAGAAGTTTGCTCCGGCCACCATTCACCTGGGGTGTCATTGGCACCACTTCGGCTGTGATCTGCTGCCCCCCTTCATTGAGCCTCCCGAGTCTCAGGCCAGGGATGTGGGGCATCTGCTGATCTACCTGCCGTTTGAGGAGCCAGAAGAGATCGCCGCCCTGTTGGCCTCTGTGCCCGAGATTCAGTGTCACGTCTACCATGGCAAGCCGGCCCCGGCCAATCTGCCTGGCCACATTCACTGGCACGGCTTCGAGCGTGCCGGGTTCCATCAGCACCTGAGCGGCTGCTCAGGGGTGGTGTGCTCCGCGGGCTTCGAGCTGGTGTCCGAAGCCCTGGTGCTGGGCAAGAAGTTGTTGCTCAAGCCCCTCAAGGGCCAGTTTGAGCAGAAATCCAATGCCCTGGCCCTGGAGCTGCTGGGGGCCGCCCGCACCATGAAGCGGGGTGACCGGGAGGAGATCCGGGCCTGGATGGCCTCCAGTGCCCAGGAGGTGATCCACTACCCCCAGATGGGCCAGATGCTGGCTCGCTGGCTGGCCAAAGGGGAGTGGCATAAGGTCTCCGAATTGTGTCAGCAGGCCTGGAGCGAAGCCAGGTTGCCGGAGAGCTGGAAGCACAAATGGGCCTACGCCTATTGAGTCTGCTGTTTGTTAGCGCGCGCAAAAAAAAGGAGCCGAAAGGCTCCTTTTCTTTTCTCTCAATCACTTGTCGCTGTAGTGGATCTGTACATCCAGCAGGGGTTCCCGGCTGCCCTTGGCGGCCTTGAGGCGCTTGAGGTAATCCTCCCACATGGTGCTCTGATTCATGGCAAAGGCGTAGAGGATGTCCCAGGAGAACAGCCCGGAGTCATGGCCATCATCGAACACCAGCTTCACCGCGTAGTTGCCCACAGGTTCAATCTTGTCGATGTTGACCATCTTCTTGTTGGTCACCAACACCGGGTTGCCGTGCCCCTGCACTTCCGCCGAGGGGGAGCAGACCCGCAGCAATTCACAGCTGAGCTGGGCGGTCTCGCCATTCTCGAATCCCACCTCGAGGATGCGGGACTGGCGTTTGAGTTTCAGTTTGGTCACCTTTGGGGCCTGACGCATGATCCACTCCTTGTCGGTTAGAGGATGAAGCGGGAGAGATCTTCGTTCTCTACCAGCATATCAAGATGGGCATTCACGTAGTTGGCGTCGATGGTCATCGCTTCGCCCCCCTTGTCAGATGCGTCGAAGGAGATCTCCTCCATCAGCTTCTCCATCACAGTGTGCAGGCGGCGGGCACCGATGTTCTCTGTGCGCTCATTCACCTGCCAGGCCGCCTCGGCGATGCGCTTGATGCCATCCTCGGTAAAGGAGATGGTCACCCCTTCGGTGGCCATCAGCGCCCGGTACTGCTCGGTGAGGCTGGCATTGGGCTCAGTCAGGATGCGCACGAAGTCTTCGGCAGACAGGGCTTCCAGCTCTACCCGGATGGGCAGGCGGCCCTGAAGCTCGGGGATCAGGTCCGACGGCTTGGCCAGCTGGAATGCGCCGGAGGCGATAAACAGGATGTGGTCGGTCTTCACCATGCCGTGCTTGGTGTTGACGGTGCAGCCTTCCACCAGGGGCAGCAGGTCACGCTGCACCCCTTCCCGGGACACATCCGGGCCGGAAGACTCACCACGTTTACAGATCTTGTCGACCTCATCCAGGAAAACGATGCCGTTCTGTTCCACAGCCTCGATCGCCTTCTCCTTCAGCTCCTCCGGATTCACCAGCTTGGCCGCTTCCTCGTCGATCATCAGCTTCATGGCATCGCGAACCTTCATCTTGCGACGCTTGCTGGGCTGGTTGCCCAGGTTCTGGAACATGGACTGCAGCTGGCTGGCCATCTCCTCCATGCCCGGAGGGGTCATGATCTCCACGCCGGCGGCAGACTGGGCCACGTCGATGTCGATCTCCTTGTCGTCTAGCTGGCCTTCGCGCAGCTTCTTACGGAAGGTCTGACGGGTGGCGCTGTCGGTCTTGTTGTCGTGGGACCACTCATCCTTGGGTTTGGGCAGCAGGGCGTCGAGGATGCGCTCCTCGGCGGCCTCCTCGGCGCGGAAGCGGTTGCGTTCCACCTCCATGTCCCGGGTCATCTTGATGGCAGAGTCGGTGAGGTCGCGGATGATGGTCTCCACCTCTTTGCCCACATAGCCCACCTCGGTGAACTTGGTGGCTTCCACCTTAATGAAGGGCGCCTTGGCCAGCTTGGCCAGGCGGCGGGCGATCTCGGTCTTACCCACGCCGGTCGGGCCGATCATCAGGATGTTCTTCGGAGTCACCTCCTGGCGCAGCTCGCTGTCCAGCTGCATGCGACGCCAGCGGTTACGCAGGGCGATGGCTACCGCTTTCTTGGCGCCCTCCTGCCCGATGATGTGACGGTTCAGTTCGGAAACAATCTCTCTTGGGGTCATCTCGGACATGGTGGTTAACCCTTGGTAGTCAATTCTTCGATGGTGTGGTGCTGGTTGGTGAACACGCAGATATCTCCGGCGATTTGCAGGGACTTGGCGCAGATATCCCGCGCACCCATCTCAGTGTTCTGAACCAGGGCCAGGGCGGCGGCCTGGGCGTAGTTGCCGCCGGAACCGATGGCGATCGCCTCGTGTTCGGGCTCCACCACGTCGCCGTTGCCGGAGATCAGCAGGGTGGTCTCGGCGTCGGCCACAATCAGCATCGCTTCCAGCTTCTGCAGGGAGCGTTCGGTACGCCATGCCTTGGCCAGTTCCACGGCGGCCCGGGTCAGCTGCCCCTGATGGGCACTGAGTTTGGCTTCCAGCAGCTCGAACAGGGTGAAGGCATCGGCGGTGGCGCCGGCGAACCCGGCCAGTACCTTGCCGCCGCTCAGCAGGCGAACCTTGCGAGCGTTACCCTTCATCACTGTGTTGCCCAGGGAAACCTGGCCGTCACCGGCGATGACAACTTTGTCGCCGCGGCGAACCGAAACTATGGTGGTCATAGTGAATCCTTATCTGTCGTCGGGCCTGTGCCCGACAGGGGAATCTTCTCTTGCGTTGAGATAGATGTGGGGACGGGCATCCCCGCCTTCAACCCCGAAGCGATTGATTTCGTGATCCCCTGTTAACCTTTGGCCGGGTTGGGGGATTGATCAAGGGAGAAGTTGAGAATGGTGTGATCCCAGGGTGAACCCGCCCTGGCCTCATTATTCATAGCGCTGGCGTATCGATTCCGGCATATGAGCCAGCTGGCTCTGCTTGAGGGCCTCGAACGCGGTGAGCAGGGGGGCGGTGTCGCAGCGGTCGATCCTCGGCAGGGCGTGGGCGACCGCTTCCAGGGTCGAGAGGCTGTCGGCCCGGCGAGCCTTGCGGATCTGATAGTTGCCCTGGGGCAGTTCCCCAAAGCTGACCTTGGGCAGGGATTGCAGCCAGGGATTGAGCTGCAGCATCCGATGCACCTTCTTCCAGGTGCCATCCAGAACCAGCAGGTGGCCGGGCTGGCAGTCGCTGCCCATGGACTCCAGTGGCGTGGCATCCTCATCTGGATAGAGCAGCCATACCGGGCGGTTTTCCCGATTCAACGACGCCCGCAGGTCGGCAAAATCCGTGTCGGTTTCGCCATCGACCAGGGTGC
Organism: Ferrimonas sp.; assembly: GCF_048263965.1. NCBI lineage: Bacteria > Pseudomonadati > Pseudomonadota > Gammaproteobacteria > Alteromonadales > Ferrimonadaceae > Ferrimonas > Ferrimonas sp. Next base: position 264,055 of record NZ_JBLXDO010000001.1, read on the forward strand.
ACCCCTCTAGCACCAGAGAGCACAGATGGGCGGTGCCCTTGGCGGATTTGGCTTCGGAGGGGTGGCGCAAGATGGTCACCTTGTGGCGACTGACGCAGTGGCCCAGAGACGGGCACAGGCAGACGCTTTGGGGTCGCAGGCAGCGCGGACACTGTTGGCGTTGACTCATGCTCGGCTCTCCATTTCACTACCCAAAGAGAAAGGCCGCCCTAAGGCGGCCCGATGCGTCAGTTCCACAGCCAGATTTGGCAGGTGTTGATGCCACCCCGCTGCAGGGCGTGACGATCGCTCTCTGCCAGGCGCTTGCGCTCGTAGGGGCCCAGCCTGACCCGGTACCAGACGCCGTTGCTGCCCTCGGTGCGGCGAATCTCAGACTCCAGACCCATAAAGGCGATGCGTGCCTTCATCGCTTCCGCCTGATCCTGGGTGCGGAAGGAGCCGCACTGCATCTGGTAGGGGCCCTTGAGCTCCTGTTTGGGCACCTCAACCTCCACCTGTTTCTCAGGCAGGGTTTCGATGTACTCCCAGGTCTCCTTGGGCTTTTCCGGCAGCTCAGCCTCGGCCTTGGATTTTGGCTTGGGCTTGACCACTTCAGCGGCCGGCTGTGGCTCAACCACCTCGTCCGAGGCACCCTGGATACTCCACAGGAAGTAGCCAAAGCCAGCGATCAGCGCCAGCACCACCACCAGGCGAACCCAGGGGAAGCTGGCTTTTGCAGCGGCCTTGCGGCCACGGCTACGGGGCTTGCGCCCCCGCTTGGCGTAGTCGCGGGTGGCCATGGATTACATCCGCTCCAGGGTGTTGATCCCCAGCAGGCCCAGGCCCACCTTCAGGGTGTTGGCGGTGGCCGCACACAGACGCAGACGGCTGGCCTTGGTGGCCTCGGCCACGTCATCTTTGTTGATGGGGCAGGCTTCGTAGAAGCTCATAAAGGCGCCAGCCAGCTCATACAGGTAGGTGCACATCAGGTGCGGGGCGCCCTTGGCGGACACACTGAGTACCGCATCATTGAACTGCACCAGCTTCTGAGCCAGGGCCTCCTCCTTCTCCGCGTCGATCACCACTTCGCCGCTCAGGGCATCGGCGCTGACGCCGGCCTTGCGGAAGATGGACTGGATGCGGCTGAAGGCGTACAGCATGTAGGGGGCGGTGTTGCCCTCGAAGGTGAGCATGTTGTCCCAGTCGAACACATAGTCGGTGGTGCGGTTCTTGTTCAGATCCGAGTATTTCACCGAAGCCATGGCCACGGTGCTGGCGATGGTTTCCAGCTCGTCGCCCTGCAGGTCCGGGTTCTTGTCACCAATCAGCTTCAGGGCGCGCTGGTGCGCTTCTTCCAGCAGATCCGCCAGTTTGACGGTGCCGCCGGAGCGGGTCTTAAACGGCTTGCCGTCTTTGCCCAGCATCATGCCGAAGGCGCAGTGCTCGGTGCTGGTGGTTTCCGGCAGGTAGCCGGCCTTGCGGGCGATCAGCCAGGCCTGCTGCAGGTGCTGAGCCTGACGGGAATCGATGAAGTAGAGGATGCGGTCGGCATCGAAGTTGTCCACCCGGTACTTGGCGGCGGCGATGTCGGTGGTGGTGTAGAGGAAGCCACCGTCACGTTTCTGGATGATCACACCCATGGCGTTGCCGTCTTTGCCCTTGAACTCGTCGAGGAACACCACCTTGGCGCCGTCATCTTCCACCGCCAGGCCTTTCTCGGTCAGGTCGTTGACGATCTCGGGCAGCAGCGGGTTGTACAGGCTCTCGCCCATGATGTCGTCGTTGCTCAGGGACACACCCAGGCGATCGTAGATCGCCTGGTTCTGAGCCATGGTGATGTCCACCAGCTTGCTCCACATGGTGCGGCAGTACTCGTCGCCACCCTGCAGCTTCACCACGTAGTTACGGGCGCGCTCGGCGAAGGCCTCATCGTCGTCGTAGTGCTTCTTGGCTTCCCGATAGAAGGCTTCCAGATCGGACAGGTCCATATCGGAGGCGCTCTCGTTCTCCATCTTCTCCAGGTAGGCGATCAGCATGCCGAACTGGGTACCCCAGTCGCCGATGTGGTTGGCGCGGACCACCTTGTGACCCAGGAACTCCAGGGTGCGGGTTACCGCATCGCCGATCACTGTGGAGCGGATGTGGTGGACCGCCATCTCCTTGGCCACGTTGGGGGCGGAGTAGTCGGTGACAATGGTCTGAGGCTGAGCCAGGGCCGCCACATTGGCGCGGCTCTCATCGGTGGCGATCTTCTCCACCTGCTTGCCCAGCCAGCCGCTGTCCAGGAAGAAGTTGATGAAGCCGGGACCGGCGATCTCTACCTTGGAAACCAGTTCGGAGGCGGGCAGGGTATCGATGATCGCCTGGGCCAGCTCACGGGGATTCTTCTTGGCTGGCTTGGCCAGCATCATCGCCAGGTTGGTGGCCAGATCGCCATGGCTCTTGTCTCGGGTTCGGTCTACCTGAACTCGGGGCGCTGCGTCGGCGGGAATGATCTCGCGCTCTTTTAGCAGGGTTACGGTCTGTTCAAGTAATTGCTGGATATGTTCTTTCATTGCGACACCGAAAAACTGATGGGGACTGGCCGCATAACGGCTGATGAATCAAACCGCACATTTTAACGCCTAACTATGGCAATACCAACGGTTTGTTTGCCGGTTTAACCAGATAAAACGGGCATTATCGGGCAGGGGGGCTGCCCGGGCCGGCAGGGGGCTACAAAAGATCCTGGGGATCCCGCTCCAGATGCCAGCGGCAGCGCTTGCCTGAGGCCAGCTGCTCTATGGCTGGCAGGGCCAGATCCAGCGCCTGCTGCAGCCGTTTTCTGTCGTTGGCCAGCAGCAGGGTGTGAAAGCGGAATTTCCCCGCCTTGCGCTCCATGGGGGCGGGCATGGGACCGACCCGTTGCAGGGCCAGGTCACCGAAGCACTGATTGGCCTCGTTTAAAAACTGTTGCGCCTGCTGGGGGTGGCTGGATTCCGCCCGCAGGATCGCCATCTGGCCCGCAGGGGGCAGCAGGGCATCCATCCGCTCTTTCAGTGCGGCGTCGGCGAAGGGGCCATAACCCTGGGTGGTGAGCTGATGCAACAGCGGATGGTCCGGTTGATGGGTCTGGAGCAGCACTTCCCCTGCTTTACTGGCGCGGCCGGCGCGCCCGGCCACCTGAATATAGAGCTGAGCCAGGCGTTCCGAGGCCCGGAAGTCGGCGGAGAACAGGGCACCGTCCACATCCAGCAGCCCCACCAGGGTGACATCGGGGAAGTGGTGCCCCTTGGCCAGCATCTGGGTGCCAATCAGGATCCTGGCTTCGCCGCGGCGGATCTTCTCAAGCAGGGCATCCAGGCTGCCCTTGCGCGAGGTGGTGTCCCGGTCGATGCGCACCACGGGGTAATCGGGGAAGCGCTGACTCAGGGCCTGTTCCAGCTGTTCGGTGCCCACCCCCTGGGTAAAGAGTTGGGTGGAGCCGCATTCGCTGCACTGGCGGGGAAGGCGTTTCTGGCTGCCGCAGTGGTGGCACTGCACCAGGCCGCTGCCCTGATGCACTGTATAGAAGGCATCACAGCGGCTGCAGCCATGCAGGTGGCCGCATTCGTGACACAGCAGGGCCGGGGCGAAGCCGCGTCGGTTGAGAAACAGCATCACCTGATTGCCCGCCTCCAGGTGACGGGTCATCTCGGTCAGCAGCTCATGGGAGCAGCCGGCGTCCAGGTTCTGCAGCCGCAGGTCGACGATCTTCTGTTGCACATGGCGGGCAACGCCGGCGCGCTCGGTCAGTTGCAGCCGGCGGTACTTACCGGTGGCCACGTTGTGCAGGCTCTCCAAAGAGGGGGTGGCGGAGCCCAGGATGATGGGCACCCGCTCCAGACTGGCCCGCATCACCGCCAGGTCCCGGCCGTGATAGCGAAAGCCTTCCTGCTGCTTGAAGCTGGCGTCATGCTCCTCGTCGATGATGATCATTCCGAGGCTGGGCAGGTCGGTGAACAGGGCGGAGCGGGTGCCGATGATGATCCCCAGGGCACCGGCGCGGGCCTGCTGCCACACCTGCAGTCGCTCGCCGTCGTTGAGGGCGGAGTGCAGCACCCCGATGGGCACCTGGAAGCGGCGGCGGAAACGGGCGATGGTCTGGGGCGTCAGGCCAATCTCGGGGACCAGCACCAGCACTTGTCGGCCTGCCTTGAGCACGGGTTCCATCAGGTGGAAGTAGACCTCGGTCTTGCCTGAGCCGGTGACCCCCTCAAGCAGCCAGGGACGGAAGCCACCGCCATCACCACTGACCGTGGCCACCGCGATCGCCTGTTCCCGGTTGAGGGTCTGGGGCTCCTCGCCCAGGGCAAAGGACTCGGGCCAGGAGAGGTCAAACTCAGGCGTCTGCTCTACTGGGTGAATCAGCGCCTTGTCTTCCAGCGCCTTGAGTGCCTGCCGGCTGAACTCCAGCTTGCTGACCTGGCCATCGTTCAGCTTGCCCTGAGTCTGCAGGTAGGCCAGCAGCCGCTGCTGCTGGAACGCCCGTTTCAGGGTGTCCAGGTTCAGGGCCTGGCCCGATTCTGTGGGCTGCCAAAGCTTGATGGGCTCGGGGGCGGCGCTCTCTCCCTGGCGCAGCTTCACCGGAAGCATCTGACTGAGCACCATCCCCAGGGGGCTGAAGTAGTAGCGGGCGGCCAGCTGGGCCAGTTGCCACAGTCGATCGCTGATGACTCTCTCATGGTCCAGAGAGCGGAGTATGGGTTTGAGCTTGCTGTCATCCAGGTCGCTGTGCTCGCACAGGCTCACCACCACCCCAATCTGGGTTTGGCGGCCAAAGGGCACCTCTACCCGACAGCCAATCCCCGGCAGGGGTTGACCCTCGGCGGGCAGGTAGCTGAACAGTTGGCGCAGAGGCAGGGGCAGGGCGACCTGAATGTACACGTATGAGGATCCCGGGTTACTGAATTGGAAGATCTTTATCGGGTTGATGTCCCGCAGGCCAGCGAATTTTGGTGGCCAGGTGGATACCCTATCAGAGGCGGCATAATCTTACTATGCAGAGCGTTTCTGCGCTTGCGGGGGTTGATTGCATCGTGTACTATTACGCGCCTTTAATTTATCACTAACGACGTATGGTGTCCGGCTTTGGATCGGATAGCGATACGGCCTTAACTGAGGTTTTCCCCATGAAACAAGGTATTCATCCTGAGTACAACGAGATCACTGCCAACTGCTCTTGCGGTAACGTGATCAAGACCCGCTCCACCGTAGCCAAGGACCTGCACCTGGACGTATGTTCCGAGTGTCACCCCTTCTACACCGGTAAGCAGAAGGTTCTGGACACCGGCGGTCGCGTAGACAAGTTCAAGAAGCGTTTCGGTGCTCTGTCTTCCAAGAAGTAAGCCGAACCGCATCGGAAAAGGGCGCCTCAGGGCGCCCTTTTTTGTGCCTGCTCTGCACCCTGTCCGTCCCCCTGAGCCCGGGAGTGCCGGAATTGAGTCGATGCTGGCCGAGCCAGGACAGTCAGGACGACATTTTGTCTCCAGCAGGAGCTCAGGTACACCCATCCTCAACTGGCTTTAAGGGCACCTCCTCCTCTAAACGGCCCTCAATGAACCTCATTATGCTTGGGAAAAGGTAAATTTTTATTGGTCAGTCCAATTTCCCGCGTGACCGGCATAACTCAGAGTTTTTGGTGCTAAGTGCCTTCTATCTAATTAAATTCACTGAATAATGTTTCACGCCCCATTAATCACTTTTCCTGAAATATAATTGTCTATTCTGTTACTTTTGACCCTTTGGCAATGAAACTGGTCAGAACTGCTTGTTATATCAAGTATTAATAACAAGATTGGTTGCAAAATCAGGCAATAGGAGTAAGGTTTCAGGCGACTGTACCCCCCTTCCCAAATAAAGTAGTGACTGGAATTAAGAGAATGGCAGACCTTCGCGAACAAGCCCTCGAGTATCACGCCCAACCTGTCCCTGGAAAGATCAGCATCTCGCTGACCAAGCCTGCGGAAACCCAGACGGATCTGGCCCTGGCCTACAGCCCGGGTGTGGCAGAGCCTGTTCGGGAGATCGCGTCCAACCCAGCCGATGCCTACAAATACACCAACAAAGGCAACCTGGTGGCGGTGATCACCAACGGCACCGCGATCCTCGGCCTGGGCAACCTGGGTCCCCTGGCCTCCAAGCCGGTGATGGAGGGCAAGGCCCTGCTGTTCAAGCGATTCGCCAACATCGACTCCATCGACATCGAGGTGAAGCATCGCACCCAGGAGGAGTTCATCGATACCGTGGCCAACATCGCGGACACCTTCGGTGGCATCAACCTGGAGGACATCAAGGCACCCGAGTGCTTCGAGATTGAGAAGCAGCTGATTGAACGCTGCCAGGTGCCGGTGTTCCACGATGACCAGCACGGTACCGCCATTGTCACCGCGGCCGGTCTGCTCAACGCCCTGGAGATACAGGGCAAAGAGCTGTGTGAATCCACCATTGTCTGCCTGGGCGCCGGTGCGGCCGCCGTGGCCTGCATGGAGCTGCTGATCACCTGTGGTGCCGTGCGTGAGAAGATCTACATGCTGGATCGTAAGGGCGTGCTGCACACCCGCCGCGAAGACCTGAACGAGTACAAGAAGCTGTTTGCCAACAACACCGACAAGCGCACTCTGACCGACGTGATTCAGGACGCGGACGTGTTTGTGGGGGTATCCGGCCCTGACCTCATCAGTGAAGAGCAGGTGAAGCTGATGGCAGACAAGCCGGTGCTGTTTGCCTGCTCCAACCCGGATCCGGAGATCAAGCCTGAGCTGGCCAAGGCCGCCCGTCCTGACGTCATCATGGGCACAGGTCGCAGTGACTACCCCAACCAGGTGAACAACGTGCTCTGCTTCCCCTTCATCTTCCGCGGTGCCCTGGACGTACGTGCCCGCGCCATCAACGATGAGATGAAGGTGGCGGCGGTGGAAGCGATTCGCCAGCTGGCCAAGGAGTCTGTGCCCCAGACCGTTCTGGACGCCTATGGGGCGACCGAGATGAGCTTCGGTTCCGAGTACGTGCTGCCCAAGCCGATGGACCCCCGCCTGCTGCCCCGAGTGGCCAAGGCGGTGGCCAAGGCGGCCATCGACTCCGGCGTGGCCGAACTCGAAGAGTTGCCTGCTCACTACATGATCGACTGATCACGCCGGCCTCGTTGCCAGGGCAGCCATCGGGCTGCCCTTTTTGATCTCCTGGGGACAGCCTCGGTCAGCTGCCCGGGCTCAACAAAAAAGGGATACCTCGCGGTATCCCTTTCTTTTTAATTCGTTGGAGTCTTACTCCATCTCTTCCCAGTCGATGCCCAGGGCTTTCATCTGGCGCTTGGCAGACTCCGGAATGGTGTCCGGGTGGTCCTTCCTCAGGTCGTTGTCCTCGGGCAGAGGCTGACCGGTGAAGGCGTGCAGGAAGGCTTCGCAGAGCAGCTCGCTGTTGGTGGCGTGACGCAGGTTATTAACCTGGCGACGGGTACGCTCATCGGTCAGCAACTTCAATACGCCCAACGGAATGGAGACGGTGATCTTCTTCACCTGTTCGCTCTTTTTACCGTGTTCCGCGTAGGGGCTGATGTAGTTGCCGTTCCACTCAGTGCTCATTGCCTTTGCCTTTGACTTGGGTTAACGGGTGCAAATTGTAACTGCTCTGATTTCTGAGTCAAATTGTAGATATCTTAACCTATAAACGTTTAGACGTCTAAAAGTCTTGACGCCCAAATCTGGATCGACTAATTTGGACGTCCAGACATCTTGAGCGCACAGAATAACCAGGAGCCACGGAATGAGTACTCACAAGCCCGCCACCATTGTTGCCCGTGAAGGGATTGATACTGACCTGACTCATGGTGCCGTGGTGCCACCTGTCTACCTGTCCACCAACTACACCTTTGCCGGCTTCAACGAGCCACGCCAATACGATTACACCCGCTCCGGCAACCCCACCCGGGATAGCCTGGGCAACGCCCTGGCACAGCTGGAGGAGGGGGCTGGCGCGGTGATCACCGCCACCGGCATGGCGGCGGTCAACCTGGCGGTGAGCCTGCTAAAGCCTGGCGAGCGCCTGGTGGTGCCCCACGATTGTTACGGCGGCAGCTACCGCCTGTTCACCAGCCTGGCCGCCAAGGGTGCGTTTGAGCTGTCCGTGGTGGATCAGGGGGATGAGCAGGCCCTGGCCGAAGCCCTGGCGAAGAGCCCCAAGATGGTGTGGCTGGAAACCCCGAGCAATCCGCTGCTGCGCGTGGTGGATGTGGAGAAGGTGGCCAAGGTGGCCAAAGAGGCCGGTGCCCTGGTGGTGGCGGACAACACCTTCCTCTCCCCTGTGCTGCAGAAGCCTCTGAACCTGGGGGCGGACATCGTGGTTCACTCCACCACCAAGTACATCAACGGTCACTCCGACGTGGTTGGCGGGGCGGTGATTGCCCGCGAGCCGGAGCTGGCGGAAACCCTGGCCTGGTGGGGCAACTGCCTGGGCATCACCGGTGCCCCCTTTGACTCCTTCCTGACCCTGCGCGGCCTGCGCACCCTGCCGCTGCGTATGCGCCAGCACCAGGAGAACGCCGAAGCGGTGGTCGCCCTGCTGGAGAGCCACCCTGCGGTGGCCAGGGTGCATTATCCCGGTTTGGTTTCCCATCCTGGCCATGAGCTGGCCAAGCGTCAGCAGAGCGGTTTCGGTGCCATGCTCAGCTTCGAACTTAAGGGCGGCGAGCAGCAGGTGCGTGATTTCCTGGCTCAGCTGGAGCTGTTCTCCCTGGCGGAGAGTCTGGGCGGGGTAGAGAGCCTGGTGGCTCACCCAGCCACCATGACCCACGCTGCCATGGCGCCGGAAGCCCGTCGCGCCGCCGGCATCGAAGACACCCTGATTCGCCTCTCCGTGGGCATCGAAGACAGTGAGGACCTGGTGGCGGACCTGCGCCAGGCCCTGGAGGCTCTGCAGTGACAGTGAAGCAGCTGCACAAGTTCGGTGGTTCCAGCCTGGCAGACGCCGAGTGTTACCACCGGGTCGCCCACATACTGCAGACCCACGGTCACGCCGGGGATCTGGTGGTGGTCTCTGCCGCAGGCAAGACCACCAATGCCCTGCTGGAACTGCTGCGGCTGGCCCGTCATGGTCACAACTACGCGGAAGAGCTGGATCAGCTGAAGGCATTCCAACTGGGGCTGGTGACCGACACCCTGGGGGAGTCGGGGCAGTCCCTGACCCATCAGCTGGCTGCTGACATCGACCACATCGATCAGGCCCTGGCTGCCGATCCGAGAGATTGCGCCGCCATCCAGGCGTTCGGTGAGTTGTGGTCTGCCCGCTTGCTGGCGGCTCTGCTGAGCAAGCTCGGCGCTCCGGCGACTGCCCTGGACGCCAGAGATTTCCTGTTGCTGGATGACAGCGTCCAGCCCCGCCCGGATTGGGGGCAATCCTCCGAGAACCTGCATCGCGCTCTGGCGCAGCGCCCCAACCAGCGTGTGGTGATCACCGGCTACTTTGGGGCCAACGGCCAGGGGCGCACCCGTCTGCTGGGACGCAACGGTTCTGACTACAGTGCCACCCTCATCGGTGCCCTGGCCGAAGTGACTGAGGTGACCATCTGGACCGACGTGCCCGGCATCTACAACGCCGATCCCAACCTGCTGGCGGACGCCCGTCTGCAGGGCAGCCTCAGCCTGGATGAAGCGGATCAACTGGCTCGCCTGGGCTCCCCGGTTCTGCACAGCCGTACCCTGCAGCCCCTGCGTCAGGTGGCGCTGGCTCTGAATGTTCGCTCCAGCTACACCCCGGACAGCCCTTTTACCCGCATCCTGCCCAGAGGCAATGAGCAGACCGAACCTGTGGTCACCAGCCTCAGCCGGGTAACCCTGTTCCGTTTCAAAGGCAAAGCCCCCGCTTTTCACCAGTTGTGTGACTGGTTGGCGCAGCAGGGTTTGCCGCCCCTGGCCCACTACGACCAATCATTAGCCCTGGCCCTGACCTGTGAGCAGGCCAAGGCCCTCGGCAGTGAGTTGGCGGACCAGGCGAAGAAACTGGGCCTGACCCTGCTCAGCAGCGGCGACGATTACGGCCTGGTGGGGCTGGTGAGTCAGCACCCAGGTCGACTGGCTGGGGCCTTCTCCCGCCTGCTTAGTCGCAGCGCCTTGCCCTGTTGTCGCCACGATCAGGCCCTGGTCACCCTGGTGCCGGCTCGCGAGGTGACCGCACTGGTGGAGTCCATTCACCGCCGCTGTGCCGGCCCCCGCAAGCGCATCGGACTGGTGCTGGCGGGCAAGGGCAACATCGGTTCCGCCTGGCTGGATCTCTTCGCCCTGCAACAGCAGCAGCTCAACGACGAGTTTGAGGCTGAGATGCGGCTGGTGGGGATCATCGGCTCCCAACACTATTTGATCGATGAAGCGGGTATCGAGCCCAATAGCGGACTGGCCCGCTACCAGGATGAAGCCCTGGAGTTTGCCTCTCTGGAGTGGCTGGATCAGGCCGCCGCCATGGATCTGGATGAGGTGGTGCTGCTGGACATCACCGCCTCGGCCACCCTGGCGCTGCACTATCCTGAAATTGTGGCCGCCGGCCTGCACCTGGTCAGCGCCAATAAGCAGGCGGGCAGCGGCCCGGGTGCCTTCTATCAGGAGCTGCAGCGCCAGCTGTCCAACTGCCACCGTTACTGGCGCTATAACGCCTCGGTGGGCGCCGGACTGCCGGTGTTCTACAGCATCGATGACCTAAAGCGCAGCGGTGATGCCATCACTTCGGTGTCCGGGGTGTTTTCCGGCACCCTGAGCTGGTTGTTCGATCACTTCGATCGCGGTGGCCCCTTCTCCGAGCTGGTGCTCAACGCCAAGGCTCAGGGGCTGACTGAGCCCGACCCCAGGGATGACCTGTCCGGCCGGGACATGCAGCGCAAACTGCTGATTCTCGCCCGTGAACTGGGACTGAACCTGGAGCTGGAGCAGATTGAGCTGGAGTCCCTGGTGCCAGAGGCGTTGGCGGATCTGCCCCTGAACCAGTTCCTGGAGCGCATCGGAGAGCTGGACCCTGTGATGCAGGGGGCCGCCGACAGCGCCAAAGAGAAGGGCCTGGCCCTGAGATACGCCGCCAGCCTGACCATAGAGGCGGGCGAGGTGAAGGCCCGTGTGGGTCTGGAGCAGGTAGATCAGAGTCACCCCTTCGCCAACCTGCCTGCGGGGGACAATCAGTTCCTGTTCCTCAGCAAGCATTACCCCAATGGCCTGGTGATTCAGGGCCCTGGGGCCGGAAGGGAAGTGACCGCCGCCGCGGTTCAGTCCGATTTTGTAGCCATTTGCCGACGTCTGCTTCACTGAGCCGGACGCACGTTTTACGGGAGTAGTATCAATGGGATTTCATCACGCACAGCAGTTAGAAGCCCTGAACGAGCGTTTGAGCCACCTGAAAGATATCCAGGTTTCCTTCGAGTTCTTCCCCCCCTCCACCGAGGAGATGGAGCAGACCCTGTGGAACTCGGTTGAACGGCTGGCGCCGCTGAAGCCCCGCTTCGTTTCCGTGACCTATGGGGCCAACTCCGGGGTACGGGATCGAACCCACAAGGTGATCGAGAAGATCCACAACCAGACCGATCTGGTGGCCGCCCCTCATCTGACCGTGGTGGACGCCACCGAAGAGGAGCTGCGTGGCCTGGCCAATCAGTACTGGGAGCAGGGCGTGCGCCACATCGTCGCCCTGCGTGGCGACCTGCCGGAGGGGCAGGGCCGCCCCGACCGTTTCGCGGTGGACCTGGTGAAGCTGCTGAAGGAGGAGCATGACTTCGAGATCTCCGTGGCCGCTTATCCTGAGGTGCATCCCGAGGCCGCCAGTGCCCAGGCGGATCTCATCAACCTCAAACGTAAGGTGGATGCCGGAGCCAATCGCGCCATCACCCAGTTTTTCTATGACATCGAAGCCTACCTGCGCTTCCGTGACCGCTGTGCCGCCGCCGGCATCGACGTGGAGATTGTCCCGGGCATCCTGCCGGTGACCAACTACCGTCAGTTGCTGAAGTTTGCCGGGTTCACCAATGTCCATGTCCCCAACTGGCTGCACCACATGTTTGATGGCCTGGATGACGACCCGGCGACCCGCAAACTGGTGGGGGCCAACGTTGCCATCGAGATGGCTAAGGTGCTGGCCAAAGAGGGGGTGAGGGAGTTCCACTTCTACACCCTGAACCGGGCTGAGCTGAGCTACGCCATCTGCCACGCCCTGGGGGTGCGCCCCTAAGCCTCAAACGGCTGCCACTGGGCAGCCGTTGTCTTATCTGGGGCCGGTGACAATTTCATGACGTTTTGACCGGTGCGGTGATGAAGCGCCCTGTTCAAGTTTTGTTCTGCGCTACAATTTAGCCCCGCTTATATTCACTGAAATTCATGTGAAAAATGTTGTGATTTCGCTCGAAAATTTAGCGGTTTGCCTATGGGTGCACAGGTGTAAGTTTGACAGCGGTCAAGTTCTTGAGTCAGGGCAACTGTCAAAATGCCGACACCCTACATAAGAACATCCATCTCATGCGCAACAATCAACCGGTTACCGAACGAGAGCAGCCCGTTAATCTGGACTCCATCCTGCTTTCCACTACCAATCTGGACGGCGACGTCAAGTACGCCAACCAGGACTTCAGCGACATCTGCGGCTACTCCTTCGACGAGCTCCACGGTGAGGAGCACAACATCGTCCGTCACCCGGACATGCCGCCGGTGGCCTTCGAGTCCATGTGGGACACGATCAAGTCCGGCACGCCCTGGATTGGGGTAGTGAAAAACCGCTGTAAGAACGGTGATTACTACTGGGTGAACGCCTACATCGCCCCCGTCTATGAAGATGGCAAGCTGCATGAGTACCAGTCGGTGCGTCGTAAGCCCACCTCGGAGCAGGTGGAGCGCGCCGACCGCATCTACAAGGCGGTGAACGCCGGCAAGACCCCCAGAGAGCTGAAGCCCAGCATTCTGGGCTTTGGTGGCAAATTGATGCTATGGACCCTGGCGGCCACCTCTCTGACCGCCGTGGGTGCCATCTACTCGCCCATTGCGGCGGGCCTGGCCGGGGCCGCCGTGGCCGCCCTGGGCATTCACAGCCTGCTGTCGCCCCTGCGTAAACTGGTCGGCACCGCCACCAGCATCATCGACGATCCGGTTGCTCGTGGGGTGTACTCCGGTCGTCAGGATGAGATTGGTAAGGTGGATCTGGCGATGCACTTCCTGGTGACTGAGACCGGCGGCGTAGTAGGGCGCATGGCCGACTCTGCCGGGTCCATCAGCGAACAGAGTACAGAGCTGACCTACACCATCAACGAGACCCGGGATCGGGCGGATCAGCAGAGCCAGCAGACCAGCCAGGCGGCCACCGCTATGGAGGAGATGACCGCCAGCTTTGCCGAGGTGAACAACAACACCCAGATTGCCGCCGAAGAGATGGGGCGCAGCCACCAGGCCGCCGAGCAGGGCCATGACCGCCTGGAAACGGTGATCGAGGCGATCAACAAGCTCAGCGAAGAGGTGGGCCACTTCTCCGAAGTGGTGGCCTCCATCGAAGAGGACAGCCGCGAGATCAACGGGGTGCTGGAGGTGATCCGGGGCATCGCCGATCAGACCAACCTGCTGGCCCTCAATGCCGCCATCGAAGCGGCTCGTGCCGGGGAGTCGGGCCGGGGCTTCGCGGTGGTGGCCGACGAGGTGCGTCAGCTCTCCAGTCGCACCAGCGAGTCCACCACCCAGATCGAGCAGATCGTCTCCAAGTTCCAGGAAAGCACCCGCCGCGCCACCGAAGCGATGGAAGCGGGCCAGACTCAGGCCAGTCGTTCCGTGGAGCTGGCCGAGGAGGCGGACGCTGCCTTCGAACAGCTGCGCGCGTCCATCAACCGCATCGCCGAGATGTCCGAGCACAACGCCACCGCCATGGGGCAGCAGACCACGGTAGCCAGTGAGATCAGTCAGGCGATCCAGGTGATCAGTGAACTGGCCCAGGAGAGCCTGGATCAGACCGAGCTGGCCAAGGATCGCAGTGAACAGATGAATCGCCTGGCGGACAAGACCCATGGTCTGTCCCAGCAGTTCTGGAAGCAAAGCGTACAACGCGAATACTAAGCACGGATTATTCGAATAGATGCACTACCGCGGGTCGCGTCAGCGCCCGCGGTTCTGTTCACAAAGCTGTCATAAATGATCGGCTTCTCCTCTCCTTCCCCCTGATTTTATTGGTTAGCTCATTTAACGTATCAATAACGTGATGTGGGTCATATCCCGGTTCGAAGGGGTTTGCCAGAATGGCGCCACTTATAAAAAAAGCCCCGATCACCATGCGCAATAATCAACCGGTTACCCAGAAAGAGAAGACGCTCAGTCGTGATTGCATCCTGCTGTCCACCACGGACCTGGATGGCAACATCAAGTACGCCAATGAGACCTTCATCGAGGTCGGGGAGTACTCATTCGAGGAGCTGCATCGCCAACCCCACAACATCGTGCGTCACCCGGATATGCCTCCGGCGGCGTTCAACTCCTTGTGGGAGAGAGTGAAGTCAGGCCAGCCCTGGATGGGGGTGGTGAAGAACCGCGCCAAGAGCGGCGATCACTACTGGGTCAACGCCTATGTGGCGCCGGTGTATGAGAACGGCAAGATTCATGAGTACCAGTCGGTGCGCCGCAAGCCCACCGACGCACAGGTGGCCTCGGCAGAGCGCATCTACTCGGCGATCAATCAGGGCAAGACTCCCAAAGAGCTGCGCAAAGACGTTCTGGGTTTCGGTGGTCGACTGATGCTGTGGGCCGCCTCGGTGAGCGCCGCTACCGCCGCCGGAGCCGTGTACTCGCCTGTGGCTGCCGGTGTTGCCGGTGGTCTGCTGGGTGTCGCCGGCATCTACGGCCTGTTGGCCCCCTTCCGGGCCCTGGTGGAGACCGCCAACAACATCATTGCCGATCCCATTGCCCAGGGGGTGTACACCGGCCGCCAGGATGAGATCGGCAAGCTGGATCTGGCGATGCACTTCCTGGTCACCGAGACCGGGGGTGTAGTAGGGCGCATGGCGGATTCCGCCGGCTCCATCAGTGAGCAGAGCCTGAACCTGACCTCCACCATCAACGACACCCGCGAGCGGGCCGACAGCCAGAGTCAGCAAACCAGCCAGGCGGCCACCGCCATGGAGGAGATGACCGCCAGCTTCGCCGAGGTGAACAGCAACACCCAGAGCGCCGCCGAAGAGATGGGCCGCAGTCATACCGCCGCCGAGCAGGGTCACGACCGTCTGATGACGGTGATCGAGGCGATCAACAAGCTCAGCGAAGAGGTGGGGCACTTCTCCGAAGTGGTGGCCTCCATCGAGCGCGACAGCCGTGACATCAGCGGCGTGCTGGACGTTATCCGTGGCATCGCCGAGCAGACCAACCTGCTGGCCCTGAACGCCGCCATTGAGGCGGCCCGTGCCGGTGAGTCCGGCCGCGGCTTCGCCGTGGTGGCCGACGAGGTGCGTCAGCTCTCCAGCCGCACCAGCGAGTCCACCGCTCAGATCGAAACCATCGTCAACAAGTTCCAGGACAGCACCCGCCGTGCTACCGAGGCGATGCAGGCGGGCCAGACCCAGGCCAGCCGCTCTGTGGAGCTGGCAGAGGAAGCGGACGCCGCCTTCGAGCAGCTGCGCGCCTCCATCAATCGCATCACCGAGATGTCCGAGCACAACGCCACCGCCATGGGTCAGCAGACCACGGTGGCCAGTGAGATCAGCGGGGCAATTCAGGTGATCAGCGAGCTGGCGGAGCAGAGCCTGGAACAGACCGAGATGGCCAAGGACCGTTGTGAGCAGATGAGCCGTTTGTCCACCAAGACCCACGGTCTGTCCCAGCAGTTCTGGAAGCAGAGCGTTCAGCGGGAGTACTGAGTCGCACCAAACAGAGAAAAGCCCCGGTCATCCGGGGCTTTTTTGTGGCTGGGTAAGTGTGTGGCTCAGGAGACGCCATACTCCTTGAGTTTGCGATAGAGGGTGGCAATGCCCAACTGCAGCGCCTGGGCGGCCTGCTGCTTATCGCCGCCACAGGCGTCAAGCACCGATAGGATGTAGTCCCGCTCCACCGCCTTCAGAGGACGAATCTGGGTGTCGACCTTGGGTTCGTCGATGGCCGCCGAGATCTCCCGGGGCAGATCCTCCGGCTCAATCCACTCCCCCTGACACAGGGCAACGGCCCGCTCCATGGCGTTATGCAGCTCCCTGACATTCCCAGGCCAGCGGTAGTTCATCAGCCTCTGTATTGCGGCGCGGGAGAGGCCGATGATGTTGCGGTTCATCTCGCTGCTGAATTTGTAGAGGAACTGGTTGGCCAGGGGCAGAATATCTTCGCCGCGCTGGTTCAGCGGCGGGATGTCCAGCTCAATCACCTTGAGGCGGTAGAGCAGATCCAGCCTGAAACGTCCCGCCTCGACCTCTTGCTCCAGGTCGCGGTTGGTGGCGGCGATGATGCGGACATTAAAGGGGCGGGACAGGTTTTCGCCCACCCGCTTCACTTCGCGCTCCTGCAGGGCACGAAGCAGCTTGACCTGCATATTGAGGCTGGTTTCCCCAATCTCGTCCAGAAACAGGGTGCCGCCATCCGCTTCCTCAAACAGGCCGGCCCTGGCACGGTCGGCGCCGGTGAAGGCACCCTTGGCGTGACCAAAGAGTTCGGACTCCAGCAGGGTTTCGCTGAGGGCGCCGCAGTTCACCGTGATGAAGGGGCGCTCCTTTCGGGAGGAGCAGTGGTGTACGTAGCGACTGACCTGCTCCTTGCCCACGCCGCTGTCGCCGGTGACCAGGATGGAGGAGTCCACCTGAGCGACCCGGCGGGCCATCTCCATCAGTTTCTGCATCGGTTGGCTGCGTACCACGAAGCCGGGAATGGGGTCGGTATCGTCGTTGAACAGAGCCAGCTCCCGCTTCTTCTGGTCCAGTCGTCGCTCCAGATCGTGAAACTTGTCGGTCAGCCTGGCCAGCAGGCTGTCGGTGTCCGTGGTTTCGAAATAGGGCAGGTGAGGGGTGAGTTCCTCTCCCCACTCCTCGCGAAACCGACCGACGATGTGGCAGCTGTCTGCACCGCAGGCGCAGCAGCGGTCTTCGATGAAGTAGACCTCTCGTCCGGTCTTGCCGGTCTCATAACCACTGGCAAACCCCACCAGGGTCCAGCACACCCCCTCCTTGGCCTGGCCAAACAGCTGCAGGTGTTGCTCCGCTTCGTAGGAGTCGGCCAGGGTCGATTCGATCAGCGGGCGTCCCTCCTGGCCATCTCCCACGATGATTTTGGTGGTGTTCACCAGACCGAAGAGGCGATGCAGGTGCTCGCCGCCATGACCTTCGGAGACCACGTCGGGAAACTCCTCCTCCAGCATCTTGGCGGTGCGCCAGCCGTGGGCATAGCCGAAGCGGGTCAGCACCTTGCGGGCGCCTTTGCGGCCCAGGGTATCGATAAGCTCCTTGCGGAGCAGGCCCAGTGCCAGCGCATCGAAGATCAGCACGCGCTGCTGCATAAAGCGAACCAGTGAGTCGTTTGGCGAAACGGTCAGCAGGTCTTTCAGGGTTAATTCTGAGGCTTTCATAATCTGGCTCGGCTTCATGATTATCGATTTGATAATGAATATATCAATCTGATAATTGGCGCTTCATAAAAATGATTCATTTGAGACTTCCTTCAAGAAATATTGCCTAAAACGTGTTGGCACAGAGACTGCAATTATTCAGCCAGGCCCCTCTTTTAGGCCGATAAAAATAATGGAGAAGTCTGATATGAAAGATGAAAAAAATACCGGTATTGCTGATGCGTCTCGCCGAGGTTTTCTGAAAGGTGGTGCTGTGGCCAGTGCCGCCGCCGTGGTGGGGACAGCCATGCCCGGAGCGGCGTTCGCCGGAGGCATGAACATTGGCCAACCCGCTGCCGACACCCACCAGTGGAGCTGGGAGAAACCGGCCAAACCCATTCCAAAGCGCCACATCAAGAAGGTGGTTGAGACCGACATCGTGGTGATCGGTGCCGGTCTGGCGGGTCTGTCTGCGGCCATCTCCGCCGCAGAGCTGGGTGCCAAGGTGGATATCGTTGAGAAGAACAAGGTGCCTGCCTTCCGTGGTGGTCACATCACAGCCCTGGACAGCCAGGTGCAGAAGTCCATGGGCATTGAGAACGACACCCGCCAGATCATTCGAGAGCTGGTGGCCTGGGCCCAGGGCCGGGTGGATGAGGAGCTGCTGTGGCAATTCTTCCGCAAGAGTGGCGCCGCCATGGATTGGGCCACTGAGATTGGTAAAAAGCATGGCCTGGAAGTCACCATGTGGGAGGGGTACTACAAGGGCCCGGATTACACCGAGTACCCGGTGACCCACTTCTTCCATGAAAAGGATGCCGATCTCTCCTACGTCTACGGTCACTCCAAAGGCATTGGTAATGCCACCATAGTACCGGCCATGGAGAAGGAGGCGGTCGTCAAGGGCGTCAAGGTTCACTACAAGACCCCTTCTGCCCAGATCCTGCGGGATGCCGAAGGCAAGGCGGTGGGCGTCATCGCCGGCAAGCGTGGCAACTACACCCAGTTCAACGCCAAGAACGTCATCATTGCCACCGGCGACTATGCGTCCAACCGCGAGATGATGCAGCGTTTCTCCCCCTTCGCCCTGAAGGCGGACGCACAGATCTACTTCCCCAACAAGTGCAACACCGGTGACGGCATGATTCAGGCGATGCAGGCCGGGGCGGTGATGCAGAAGCACGAGCCCCACGCGGCGGTGATCCATCTGGAGGCCGGGGCTGCCAGTTACGGCTTCCTCCACGTCAATGCCCACGGTAAGCGTTTCAAGAACGAGGATGTGAACACCCAGTCCAAGAGCTGCACCAAGGAGCTGGAGCCCGATGGCATCGCCTGGACCATCTATGACCGCGATTGGGCGGATCAGGTGAAGGCCCAGGTGGACGCCAACATCGCCGGCGGCCTGTTCTATGGCCAGATGTGGCAGCCCTGGGGCAAAGGCTGGAACAAAGAGATCGAGCTCATGACCCAGGAGGCCCACATCAAGGATGGCAAGGTGTTGGTGGCCAACAGCGTCGGCGAACTGGCCGACAAGATGGGTGTACCCAAGGCGCAGCTGGAGAAGACCATCGCCCGGTATAACGAGCTGTATCAGCAGCAGAACGATCCCGACTTCGGTAAGCGCAAGGAACTGCTGACCCCGGTGATCAAGCCTCCCTTCTACGCCGGTAAGCTCTACAGCACCGTGCTCACCATGTGCGGTGGCCTGAGCACCGACTCCAGCCTGCTGGTGAAGGACAAGGATGACAAGTCGATTCCCGGCCTGTACGTGGTTGGTGCCGCCCAGGGCGACTTCTTTGCCAATGACTACCCCACCATCTGTCCCGGTATCGGCCATGGCCGCTGCCTCACTTATGGTCGCATGGCCGGCATCCTCGCCGCCGGTGGCGACGTGGACAAGCTGATGCCCTCCATCGACGTGTAATTGCCTGAGTGCGCTGCCCTGAAAGGGGCAGCGCCGCGATAGGAGTGAAACAACGTGAAAACACAGTTACAGCTGGCGGGCCTGGCCCTGCTGGTGGCCGCCAGTGGTGGCGCATCGGCCCAGGAATCCTGCGCCGGAGAGTGCCACATCATCCAGCCCTATGTTGAGGCAGCCAGCGACACCAGGCTGCTCTCATCCAGGCATCTGGCGATGGGGCTCGAGTGCACCGACTGCCATGAGCAGGATGCGCAAACCCGCGCCTGGGAGGCCGAAGCCTACGCCAAGGGCGAGTATGACGATCCCATGTATACCCGGGAGTTCGACAACGAGTTCTGTCTTCGCTGTCACGAGGGTTACGAGGCGCTGGCGCAGCAGACTCACCACCTTGAGGAGGCGTGGGGCATCAACCCTCACCACTCCCATGTGGACCCGGAATGCTATCAGTGCCACAAGTCCCATCAGCCCTCGACACTGTTGTGCGGCGAATGTCATACCGCCGAATGGGATAAAAGGCTGCCTCAGGGTTGGTCTGTGAATAATTAATTTTTCCGGCAATTAATTCGCCGCAAAAATAAAAATCCATCAGTCGTTTCTTTGGCTGTAAATAAGGTGCCTGTCTTTAAAAAAGAGACGGGCGCTGGAGATAATAACGATGAAACTGAAATATTCTCACTGCTCCCGTGCAGTACTGCTTTCATTTCTCCTGGCAGACTGTGGGGCAGCGCTGGCGGCCACCTCTGGCACCCATTACTCCATAGGCACAGAGGGTGTGGAGGCGGGTACGCCGCCCCCTCCTGGGATGCACTACCGCATGTACAACACCTGGTATGACGCCGGTCGCCTCATGGATGACAATGGCGATGAGTTGACCATGGACTTCAACCTGGAGGTGTACGCCCAGGCCCACCGCTTCGTCAACGTCACCGACACCAAGATCTTTGGCGCCAACTGGGCCTACAACCTGATCGTGCCCGTGGTGAAGAAGGAGATCGCCATAGGTGGTGCCTTCGATCGCTCCTCAGATTTCGAGGTGGCGGACATCGTTATCGAGCCCCTGGCCCTGTTCTGGTACACCCCAAAGTTCGACGCCATCCTGGCGCTGGCGGCGATTGCGCCAACCGGTTCCTATTCCGCCGATGAGCCGGAGTCCGTTGGTCTGGGCTACTGGTCCGGTATGGTCACCGCCGGCGGTACCTACTTCTTCGACGAGGATCGCAGCTGGAGCTTCAGTACCCTGTCCCGCACCCTGTTTCATGGCAAACAGGATGAGACGGATGTGCGCCCCGGTATGGAGTTCACCCTGGAGGGGGGCGTCGGTAAGAACATGATGCTGGACGACCACTGGCTGATTCGCCCCGGCATCAACTATGCCGCCTCCTGGCAGATCAGTGACGACAACCACGATGGCCCGGGTACGGTGAAGGACCAGCGTAAACGGGTTTACGGCGTCGGTGCAGAGGTCAACTTGATGTATCTGCCCTGGCTGCTGCAAGCCAACTTGCGTTATCTCAACGAGTTTGGCGCCGAGAATACCGTCGAGGGAGACTGCATCACCCTGACCTTCACCAAATCCTTCTAGCTTGGCCTTCTCATCATCACCCTTTAAAGCAAAGCCCCGGTCATCCGGGGCTTTTTTTGTGGCTAGAAGCGGTAGAGGGCGGTGGCCTGCAGGTAGCTGGAACCGCCGCGCCGGGGCTGACGAAAGTGGATGTCCTCATCCTGCACCTGGATGTGGCCCAGCTCCAGTCCCAGATCCAGGTAGGGCTCCGGGGAGGCGAACAGGTTGATGCCCAGGTGGGTGCGGTCCACCTTTTCCACATCGGTAAGGATTTTGCCCACAAATAGGGTGGAGCGCAGGGCGTTGCCCCAGTGATGTTGGTAACCCAGCATGGCGGCGCTGGTGGTCTCCAATTCGCCGTGGGCAATGTCCTTGGCGGCGGAGGTGCCGACGTAGCGCCCCAGGTTGCCATGGTGCAGTTGCAGTTTCAGACTGTCCTGGCCCAGGTGCAGGCTGGCGGAGGCCGAGGCACCGAGTCCCAGCTCCGCCAGTCCATCCGGGGCCAGGTAACGGGCCAGGCCACTTATCGACAGCTCTCCCCAGTCACCGCGCCAGTCCCGGCGCAGGATCAGGTCCGGCATCCAATCGTTGTTGTCATCGATGTTCTGTCCATCGGACTGGGTGCCGTAGGTCTTGGGATTCTCCAGTGCCAGCTGCCAGTGCTCGCCCTGGTAACGCAGCTGGGCCTGGCGCACCATTGCCTCACCGACTAAGGGGCCACCCAGGTTGGTGGTTTCCGGGAAGCTGGCGGTATTGACCAGGGTGGACCAGGTCTGGCCCGCCAGGAAGTCGCGGTAGGCCAGGTAGGCGTGACGCAGGCGGGGACTGTAGGAGTTGGAGACCACGGTGTTGCCCTGGGCCGAGCCGGCGAAGTCCACCTCGATAACGGCACTGAGCCTGGCCTCCTTCAGGGCCAGACGAATACGGCTCTCCTGACCGCTGAACTGGGTCTTGGTGGTGTCCTGTTCCGTCGGGGTGTCGGCGCCGGTCCAGATGCCGGCGTAGGGGATGTGGCCGTGAACTGACTTGAGGTCGGCCTTGATGAAGCCATTCAGCTCAATGTCGGTGGCGCAGCAGAGGGGGGAGGCCAGCGTCAATGCGGCCAAAATCAATTTCTTCATGTTTCCTTGCGAGTCCGGATCGCCGCCTGGATGGCAGCGACCTAAAAAGAGAAAGGCTCCCCGACGTGCATCGATGATGTGAGTGGCAGGGGACAAGGGGATAAACCCTGCTAAACGCTGATGCCAGAGTGTAAAGTCGCGGGTTGGACACTCATGCACACTGCCGGGGAGCAAAAACACCAAGAGCAGGGCGGTCCGTTGCATTCAACCGACCTGTTCTGACTTGCGGGAGTTACTCTAAAGCGCCTGGGCAAGCCCCCGGGTGAGGGCAGTCACACTTCCTCAGGACGAGAAAGGTTTTTCTTGAGGCCCCTTGGGAAACTTTTTTCACTTTTACGCCAACGCCTTATGTCGATCCACCTCACAGGTTGCGCTGCCAGGTTGTGGCACCGCTCTCGTCCTGACCACTCCGCGGCCTCTTTTCGTCATAGTGTGTGCCCGGCAGCAGAGCACAAACGGCGGTTGAAGTACTATGCGCATCGGCCTATCCATTTGGATTTAAAGAGTATTTTTGATTCATGTTCAGTGGGGCGGTCCGCAAAATAATAACCTTTGCCGTGATGCAGTACCCGAGACCGGGATTATCAGGAAGAAAATGATGAAGTTGGAACTGAAACTCTTACCCGCGCTGCTGTGCGCCGCCCTGCCTATGCTGGCCCAGGCCTCAGACACCCAGCCCTACGCCCCCTCCTACCTCAGTGTTGTGGGGGACAAATCCCCGGAGCTCAAAGACTGGAGCGATCCCAAACGCTGTAAGGGCTGTCACCCCCGCCAGTGGAACGGCTGGCAGGGCTCCATGCACTCCATCGCCTTCATCGATCCGGTGTTCCAGGCCGAGTGGGCGCTGGGCGACCGGGAAACCGACGGCGCCACCAAGAACCTGTGTGGCGGTTGCCACACCGCGGTGGGCACCGTCACCCAGAAGGTAGAGTTTCACCCTGAGACCGGCAAATACGGCGCTTTCACCACACAGAAGATGGCCACCACCGGGGTCTCCTGCGACGTTTGCCACAGCGTCGAAGAGACCAACATGCGCCACACCTCCATGGGCGAGCATGGCAACGCCTCCCTGGCCCTGGCCAATGACGGTGTGAAACGCGGCCCGCTGAAAGACGCCAAGGCCCGTGGCCACAAAGCCCAGTACAACGAATTGCACACCAAATCGGAGTTCTGCGCCAACTGCCACAACGTGTTTAACCCGGCCCACGATTTCGCCCTGGAGCACACCTACCAGGAGTGGAAAGAGTCCGAGTACGCCGCCAAGGGGATTCAGTGTCAGGACTGTCACATGGTGCCGGTGGACGCCGCCATCCGGGTGGCCGACGAGATGAAGCCGGTCTCCGAGCTGGCGGACCATGGTCTGGGCGGAAAGGCAGCCCGCGGCGGTAAGGAACGCGCCCTGGTGCATGACCACGGTTTTGTTGGTGGCAATGCGGTGCTGGCGCCTCTGCTGGGCGTCAAAAATGGGGAAGCGCACGCCGCCGAGGCGATAAAACGCCTGCAGAGCGCCGCTTCTCTGGACGCCAAGGTGGTGCAGCAGGGCGACAAGGCCACCCTGCAACTGACGGTGCACAACCGCCGCGCCGGTCATGCCCTACCAACCAGCCTGACCTTCATCCGCCAGATCTGGCTCGAGGTGGTGGTGCGTGATGACGCCGGTCATGAACTGCTGCGCTCCGGCACCCTCACCGAAGAGAACCTGCTGCCGGAAGGCACCGTGGTGTTCCAGGATGCCTCGGTGGATGACAAGGGTAAGCCGGAACACAAGCCCTGGAAGGTGGCCCGCTTCGCCCAGGAGAACACCATCCCCGCCAAGGGGAATAAGACGGTGGAGTACGGCTTTGACCTGCCCAAGGGCGGCTACAGCGTAGAGGCCAAGCTGCACTACCGCTCCTTCGATCAGAGCGTGGCGGACTTCCTGCTCAGCGACAAGGTGGTGGTGCCTTCGGTAGAGATGACCAGCCTCAGCCAGCATTTTGCGGCTAAGTAAGGGCTAACCTCCAACCCAACAACAAACCCGGCGGATTCGCCGGGTTTGTTGTTTGTGGGGCTACAGCAGGGGCAGTCCCTTCTCCTGGCAGAGCTGTCGCCAGGGCTCAGAATGGTGAGAGTTGGTAAGCACTCGCTCACTGTCTGTACCAGTGTCTATGGTTACCTCTTTGGCCAGCAGCAGGTGGTGAGGGGCGCCCAGGGCCAGTTCGTCGGCGTCGGTGACCGCGTCATCCAGCCGTTTCAGGTAGTAGCTGCCCCCATTGGAATAGATCTTATCGCCGACGATGGGGTGGCCCAGGTGCGCCAGGTGGGCCCGGATCTGGTGTTTACGACCGGTCACCAGCTCGCACTCTACCAGAGCGCAATCATCGCCTCTGGCCAGCACCCGGAACTTGGTGTGGCTCTGTTTGCCCTTCTCGTCATCCCCACACACATGCATCTGGCAGCGAATGGGGCTGGCCTCTCTGGTGCCCAGGCGGCACTCCAGCTCCTGTTGTTCCCAGCTAGGCAAGCCCCAGACCACCGCATGGTAGACCTTGCGCACCATCAGCTGTTTCAGCCTGGGTTGCCAGCGGCTGGCAGCGGCCTTGTCTTTGCCCAGCAGTACGATGCCACCGGTCTCCAGATCCAGCCGATGCAGCAGATGGGCATCGGGCCAGTCACTCTCGCGGCGCACCAGTGCCACCAGGGTGTTGATGATATTGCGGGTGGTGCGGCTGACCGGCAGGCCATGGGGCTTGTGCACCGCGATGATCTCCTCCCCCTGCCACAGCAGTTTCCAGCCGGTGTCCACCGGAGACTCGAAGTAATCACCGATGCGATAGCTGAGCCGTTGGCCCGCTTCAAGCACGGGATCCCCTTCGGCCTGAACGCCATCGACGCAAACCACGCCCTCATCGACGAAGGCCTGCCAGGTTTGCTGATTCAGATAGGGAAATCGGGCGCGCAAAAAGCCATACAGACGCTGGCCTGCATCGCTGGGGGTAATGGTGTCGTTAAAGCTGGTGGTCAAAGGGCGCCCTCCTGAAGAGGGGGCAGTGTACCTTAAAGGGGGCACGCCCAACACTGCGGCAACTCACCGGGGAGCGAGCACCGACGGCGGAGAGACTCAGCCAGGCGCCGAATCTCTTAGAGAGTGCTGTTCAATGCTTGTTGCTGGCTCAAAGGGTAACGCGACTGGAGAGAAGGAGGGCTAAGGTTATAGGAGGGATCTGCACCATCAGGAGCGAGCCGATTATGGTCAAGTGGGGTCAGACACGCTGCGAGTGCGCCACAGTGCTGCTTTTAGTCATGTCTGCGGTAGCCGCCGCGAACGATACCTTGCCCGGCCCGCAAGAGACTACTTCGGTGCAGTACCTTGCTTGTACCGAGGAGATTGGCTCTCTGTTAGAGCAAACCAATGCCATCAGGGCCAAGGGAGCCAACTGTGGTGGCACCTATATGGAGCCGGTGACAGCACTTCGTCAGAGCGCTTTCCTGGAACATGCCGCCTTCGAGCATGCCTACAGCATGGCGACTCATAACTTCCTCAGCCATACCGGACGCGACGGCGCCGACGTGGGCCAGCGGGTTCGTTCTTATGGATATGAGTGGCAACTGGTGGGAGAAAACATTGCGGCAGGACAGCCGACGGTGGAAAAAGCGATGAAGGAGTGGTTATCCAGCCCAGAACACTGTCGGAACTTAATGTCGCCGGACTACAGAGAAACGGGTTTCGCTTGCGTGGCCAACCTGAGGACGGAGTACCGCTTCTATTGGGTGCAGGTGTTCGCCACAGCTTTCGATTAATAGTGCCTAGCTGAGCCGACGCTTCTTAGCCTCAGATCCAGGCAAGCAGTTGGCAATGGGAATCACCAACCCCCGGGTGCGCCGAATGTATTCGGCGGCAAATACTCCGGGCACCAACCCGGCTAACGCCCACCAGCCCACCAAAGACAGCTCCAATTTATCGGCGACGATGCAATAGACACTGCCCAGCAATGCACACAGCAAAGCCGGAGCCACAGCGACTTCCAGCCACAACATCACAGCGAGCAGACGCTCAAACGGGCGCATCCAGGGTCCTTTTTGGTCGAGAGTAGGGTAAGGATGAGTCGATTTTAGTCGGCGAGTCGTAGCAGGGATATACCTCTAAAGTCCAAAGCTAGTGCTGAGTGAAAAGGGACGTGCTATGGGGGCTTTGTAGCATGGTCGGCCAGAGGGTTTAGGTCTATATTTTCGTTGCTATCGATCTGTTAGTTTTTAGGGCTAATCACAGGTACCCAAAGCTATTCATTATTGTGTGAAGCTCCCCCTACAAAAGCTACACAGGAGGGTGTACCTTAATACAAATTAATTGTTTGCAGTTTAAGTTCTTTGGTGACGACTAGTCTTGGTGTCCGCCTTAGGCGGAGCTTTGACTGAAATCATGTTTGCTTGACAATATGTCCTTTTAAATCAGTGCTTTATTGGTTTGCGACCGCTAACATCCACCTTGGGTGATATGCAATTGAGCATACTTCACAAGCGTAGACTTTGTGGTTGTCAGTTTTGGGTTATAAGGCTGAGCACTTAAATGTCGCATTGTGTAAAAGACATAAAATAATGACTGCTCTTTTTCTCGCAAAGGTATATAAGCTTGTTCTAGTGTTAGATGTCGATAATTATGCTTTGTAGTAACTCTGGCGTATTAATTTCCCATACCTATTTCAAACAGCATTTATTTATTTTGTCAAATCTGTGTGAAGGAGTTTGTTCTTTATGAGTAAAGTAGATAGTCTGTCCTTTGAAAAGAAGCATGCTTATATTGCGATTTTTACTGCAATATTAACATCTTCCAGCCTTTTTTTGAATGTATATACAGACTATGTTGTAGAGAAATCCAAGAAAGAAGCTATTTCCGAGTTAAGAGGTGAGTTGGAAGTGATTCAAGCAACCAATAATCTATCAGAGCTTCTTATATTATACAACTATAACTCTAAGAATGCAGGAAATAAGAATTCAACACTATATTTGATTGAAAAAAATTTAGAAGACATAAAACATAATGGCGTGACTTATAATAGTGAAATCATGGACACGCTATTGCAATCATTTCTAGCTGACATGATAAAGAATGAGCACCACACTGGGATTGAACTTATATATGATGGGTTTCAAGATAGCTATATACATAATAATAAACTATTACTTATGCTTTCTAACTACTATCTCCAAAGGCTTGCTCAATTTACGTCAACATATAGAAATGAAAATGCTGTAAAAGTAAAAAGGAAAATAGAAGACCTTTCTATAAAGTTAGAAACTAAGGGTCTTGACGAGCAAGCGATAGCAATAAATTTGGTCAAAGAAAGTGTCATCTCTGAAGGTCATAATAATAATATTTCAAATTCCATATTAAAACTTAGATCCTATGATGATAAGTTTAAGTATAATTTTTTACTCTTTTTTGATGATTCTTGCACCATAGGAGATAGTCCACAAATGGTAGTTTGTCATGGTGTAATAAGTAAGTTTTTACATACATATCGTAAAGAAATTCATGAGTTAAGGTTATGATAAACAATATTTTTACTCTAGTATTTGCCTCCTTGATTTTTACTGCATCTTGTCTTGCCAATTCAGTAAGTCATGAGAGCTCTAAAATTGGATTGCTAGAGTTAATCTGTGAAAACCATAAGGTTAACAATGTATGTTTTTATGAAACATCATTCGACTTTGATCATGGAAATAATCCTATATTCAGGGATTATAGGTATCTGGAAAATGATTACAGAAATTATAGAAAGTCATTCGATCAGTTGTTGTATGAATTATACAGACCAATCTTGCGCGAACGCAAATTTAAGGGTTTTTGGGGGCAGTATGTATCTTTAACATTTAGCTTGGATACGCGGGAATTTGTAGTCGAGAACCTTGCTGTTAATTATGAAGAAGCAGAGAGTCATTCTCGTAAAAGTAATGCTATGGTCTTAAATATAGCCAATTGGGATATTGTGAAAAGAAAGGACTATAAGATTAAGAAAGAAGAATCTACACTTTCAAATGGCCAAAAAAAGCTTAGGCCGTCATTTTTAGCTAAACTGGATGAAATGAGTGACGGAATCAATGGTCATGAAGTGCAGCTTGAAAAAAACTTAACAATCTCTGTCGATGTTGAAGGTGATCTTCTAGCTTTTATCAAAGAGTCCTTTAAGGCTTTTTTAGATGAGAGGGTTGAAGAATGAATTATTTTATTCTTATTGAGCGCAACATTAAGTTAGTGTTTTTTTTAATTCTTCTTTTTGTTTTTCCCGCAGCTGCTTCAGAGATGGAAAGTGTTGAGCTTACCGGTGTCACTCCTTTAAATGTAAAGGAAAAGATTTTGTCACTTTCGGAGTTTAGGGAAAGTGCTGTCATTATTTTTTCTTCGAGGCCCTTTTTGTCAAAAGGGAAATTTAAAACAGTTAGGTTTTCAGTTAAAATAGATAAAGTTGCTACTAAGCACTCAAGAGTGTTTAGTGCTCTCAATAGCTCAAAGCTTAAAGGTTCAGAGAAAGTAGATAGATGTGAATCTCTAGTTTTGTTCACTGTCCGTAATGAAAGGGTAGGGAGTGTAAAAGAGCACTATAGTCAGTTTGTAGGAGAGAAAGATAAAAACAACTGCCTGATGGAAAGAAGTCGAGACTTAATATTTGAAGTATTTGCTGATGATATTGCCGCTTTATTTTCATCTACGATCTCAGAAGATTTGAGTTATGATGATTATGTTAAAGACTATACATTGGTAACTTTGCTTAAATCACGCAAAGACAATGGTAAAACAGTGATGAAAATAGATTTAGGTTCTTTGGATGGAGTTAAGTTTCGAGATAAGAAATATTTGTTAAAAGAACTTAGAACAGACTTGGGAAATGGTGAGGAGATAGTGGAGCATGTAAGGGTGTCTAATGTGTCATTTACTGATTCAATCTCTCCTCAAAACTCCTGGATTCTAATTGAAGGGAATCCAGAAGGGGTTGATCTTACTCGAGGAAATTATATGTTGGTTGATGATGATCCTAAAAATAATGAATATCCTATCTTGCAAAGTGTGGAGGTAAAGCCGAGCATTCTAAACTTATAACTTTTGATTCAAATAATCTCAAAGACTCGAAAGCGACAATGTCTATTCACAGTATACGAATAAAAAACTTACTTTCTTTCAATGACTCTATTATAGACGATATAAAAGACGTTAACTGTATTGTTGGGAAGAATAATGTTGGTAAATCTAATCTTTTGAAGTTGATTAGGTATTTTTACCTCAAACTCGAAGGCAAGAGGCAAATTCCACCTGAGTTATGCTCTAGATATAGTGGCCATGGTGAGATAACAATTAGATATAATACAACAAGAATTAAGAGTATTGTCACAGCTGGTTGAAATAATTCTCCATTCTTCAAACACATATACAATACCATATTTAAAGGTTATAGAAGAAGTTTGTTTTTTGGAATGCCTATGGGTAAAATTGAAGACTCATATTTGGATGTTACTTTGATGATCTTCAAAGATGATTCCATTGAGTGGTCAATTTCAGATCCAAAAGCACGAGAGTTGATTTCAATACTATATCCCTTTATTGATATTGAGACGCGGCATATTGACTTGTATGACTGGAATAGAGTGTGGAATCTCATTAGTCAGTTAAGTTCATTCAATATTAAGAAGTTATCAAACGATGATGTTGTAGAGTATCTTGATCAAAAGATAGCTAATGGTAGTGGTAATTATAAAGAGTATGTAGGTAAGGTAGAGGGAATTATAGATACGAAAAACTATTCATATAGGGATAGGGTTCTAAATTATATTAAAGTAGGATTGAAGGGGCATGACTTTTTAAACTTGGGTGAAGAATTAACTATCCAGTCGGATGGAACTAATTCACATAAGTATATTGAGATAATTCTCAAACTTTTAGTTGTTTTGACTAGGAGAGAGTATATAACTCCAACTATATATATAGATGAACCAGAAGTTGGACTTCACCCAAAGCTTAATGAAAACCTTCTCAAGACACTGAGTGACATATATCATAAGTATGAAAAGACTAAACCTGAAAAAGAAACTGGTAAATATGCGACGCCTTATCCAAAAATAATATTTGCCACACACTCACCTAACATATTGAAATATTCAGTTAAGTTGTTTAAAGATAAGCAGCAAGTTATTCATTTTTCTAAGGCGGATGGAGTTGGAACCAAAATAAATAAATTGAATTCTCACTATAGTGATAGAAGATTTCTAAACATATTTAGTGACAATGAAGCAAGATTATTTTTTAGTAATTTTATATTGTTTGTCGAAGGAGCCACAGAGCTCGAACTTTTCAGCAATGACAAGCTTTGTTCAAAATTTGATTTCTTAAATAAAATTGATATTTACGCTACAAATGATCTGGCGATAAAATATTTGAACCCTAGTTATTCTAATGCGGCAATACCTTTTTTGGTCTTAAATGACTTAGATGTTCTGGTTTCTTTTGATTACATTAACAAAAAACTTTTCTTGAAGAGTCAAAAATTCAATCTTGATTACTATAGAAAGAAATCCAAATTATCATATTTTTCACATGATGCTTTTAAAGATAAAAGTACGTTGAAGTTTATTTTCGATCATGATGGTAGGTCACTAGACTTTCTGAATGATGGAATAATGTTTGATAAGTTTTCGGTTGAACGTTATGTCAATGCAATAAACTCCTTACTGTCAAAGGATAATGTGCGACTTGTTAATACGACCATTGAAGGCCTACTCATTAATGTCGATTCAATAAAACTCTTTGAACGTTGGCTGTGCAATAAGCTAATTAATGAAATGAATTACTCTGAGAGGAACCCGAATCCTACTAGGCGCTTGACGGCATTGCATAGTGAAATTGTTTCGGGAAGAAAAGACTCTTCGGTTGTTTTAAATAAGATATTGTCTGAGCGCAATGATAATGTCCTTAGTGCGTCTGATAGCTTAATTCTTAAGAAGATAAAGATGCTCCACTTGAAAAAAGCAGCCATGAGAGTTAGTTCTTTTTCCAGAGATCCTAGGGTTAGAGTTAACTTTTATAGGGTAGTTTTTGAAGGTAAAACAGATACTCTTCTTAGCAGACATAATGATGCTTATCTGTCGACGGTAAGTAGTCGTTTTTCAAATTTGGTTAGATTATTTAGAACAGAGATTCTCTTATTTATGAGTGGGTGTATGGGGAAAACTGGAGGTTGGGTAACCGAATTTTTGGATTTTTCTATAGAGGAAATAAGCAAGGCTTCTACCGACTCTCGTGATTTTGAGAGAAAATTTAGTGTTGCTTTCAATGAATTACACAGTATACTGAAGAGGGTTTCTTCTTCGATAGAGTAGAGGGGTCTTTTGATCGGGTTTCTCTAAATTTTAGCGTACCCCTTTAGCCTCAGAATCTGCTAGCTGGCATCCGGTTGCCTAAATGTGCCCAAATGCCTTTAAGTGCTCACAGCGTGTAAAGATTGTACTTTGTGTCGGAGAAGAAACCCGGTTTATTTATGATGACAACTAAAAAGCTTACAAAGCAAGCTTTCATAAATGTTTTGAGTGATATTCCTGAGGATAGAATTATCCTTGGGGCGAACCCAATTCCAACAATTACTGTAGACATGACCAAGAATATAACACTTGGTTCTAAGAAGATTTTTTCAATTCGTCATCAAAAAGCACTGTCTAAATATCAGGAAAATATAAGTAAATCCATTCTTTGTAAAATAGAACTTAGTAATTCTGCTATTGCATATGTAAGAGGGAAGTCGTACTTAGACTTTCTTGAGCCTCATCGTCGTGGTTATCACTTTCTTAGGTTAGACATTAAATCTTTTTTTCATTCTATACGCGAGGACTTGGTTAAGGAAGTGATGTCTTCATATATATCAAATCAAGACTTCTATGGTAATGAGCAAAGTATTCTTGAAGCATTTGTAAACTTAGTAATGATGGACGTTAGCGAAGACTATCAAGCAAGAAACTTGTCCGGGAGAAAAATTTTACCTATTGAATTTAAGTCGTCCCCGGCTTTATCCAATATAGTTTTTAGAAAGTTTGACAACTTGATTCAGAACTTTTGTTCAAATAATGGCGTATCTTATACTAGGTATGCTGATGATATGCTTTTTTCTGCACCCGCAACCTCAAGTTTTGTTCATTCTGACAGATTTGAGAATGAAATGTCTTTTATTCTCAAATTGGGTGATTTCAAAATCAATCGAAGTAAAACGATTAAGTCATCTGGTAGAATTTCAATAAATGGTTATGTTATTGATGCTGCTCGTGAAGTTAATGAGTTGGCGTTTTTGAAGATTTCTAATAAGAAGACGGACTTGATATTGAAATTATTATATAAATTGGATCGGGGCGAGTGCTATAAAGCAATTATGAAAAAGCACTTCGGATTGTCAGTAAATAAAATTGGTTTAAAGTACCCTGTAGGAAAAAATAAGTTTACTAAACAGTATTATCACTCTCAAGTAATCAATGTATTAGCAGGTTATCGTTCCTATCTTATATCGTTTCTAAAATATAATGGAAGATTCTTCTGCTTAGATCCTAGTTGTGCACTAAAATTAGAGACCATATTGCAAAGGATAGAACGACACCTGCTTAAGATTCAATAACTCAATCTTGGGGGTAAACTTGAATGCTTGATCTACATAACCAATCGATTCTTTTTTAACCCCCGATACACGTTCTTGCAGAGCTTCGCCAAACGGGAGATGTCTCCCAGCTTGGGTGTTTCGCCGTGTTCCAACCGGGTTTCCCAGTCGCACAATTCCGTGTCCACCAGTTCCAACAGTTTCTTTGGGCAGCCTACGCAGGTGTCGCCACAGATCTCCGCTTCGGGCACGCCAAAGGGGAAGGCGTCCCGTACCTGTTCAATCAGTTGGGCCATGGCGGTGCGACAGTCGGGTTTCACTGTGGTTGCTGTACTCTGAAAACGAAAAGGCCCAGTCTCGTTGACTGGGCCTTTGTCGTCAATGCGTGGTTGGCGCTTAGGCCAGCTTGGGCAACATCGGCTTGAGGAAGCGGGCGGTGTGGGACTCTTTGTGAACCGCCACCTCTTCCGGGGTGCCGTACACCAGGATTTCGCCGCCGCCGGAGCCGCCTTCTGGGCCCAGGTCCACAATCCAGTCGGCAGTCTTGATGACGTCCAGGTTGTGCTCAATCACCACCACGGTGTTGCCGTGGTCGCGCAGGCGGTGCAGTACGTCCAGCAGCAGCTGGATGTCCTGGAAGTGCAGGCCGGTGGTGGGCTCATCCAGAATATACAGGGTCTTGCCGGTGTCGCGTTTGGACAGTTCCCGGGCCAGTTTCACCCGCTGGGCTTCACCGCCGGAGAGGGTGGTAGCCGACTGACCCAGGCGGATGTAGGACAGGCCCACGTCCATCAAGGTCTGCAGCTTGCGGGCGATGGCGGGTACCGGGTCGAAGAACTCGCGGGCTTCCTCTACGGTCATTTCCAGCACCTGGTTGATGTTCTTGCCCTTGTAGTGCACCTCCAGGGTCTCGCGGTTGTAGCGCTTGCCCTTGCACTGGTCGCAGGGCACGTACACGTCCGGTAGGAAGTGCATCTCTACCTTGATCACCCCATCTCCCTGACACGCCTCGCAGCGGCCTCCGCGGACGTTGAAGGAGAAACGTCCTGGCTTGTAGCCACGGGAGCGGGCCTCGTGGGTGCCGGAGAACAGCTCCCGGATGGGGGTAAAGATGCCGGTGTAGGTGGCTGGGTTGGAGCGTGGGGTGCGACCGATGGGGCTCTGGTCGATGTCCACCACCTTGTCGCAGTTGTTCAGTCCCTTGATGGCGGTGTAAGGCGCCGGTTCTTCCACGGTGGCACCGTTGAGTTCCTTGTGGGCAATCTTGTAGAAGGTGTCGTTGATCAGGGTGGACTTGCCTGAGCCGGACACGCCGGTGACGCAGGTCATCAGGCCACAGGGGATGGTCAGATCCACGTTCTTCAGGTTGTTGCCTCGGGCGCCGGTCAGCTCGATGACCTTCTTGGCGTCGTAGGGGGTACGCTCCTCGGGCACGGCAATCTGTTTCTTGCCAGACAGGTACTGGCCGGTGAGTGAGTCCTTACTATTGCAGATCGCCTTGTAGTCGCCCTGGGCCACCACCTGGCCGCCATGCACCCCGGCACCAGGGCCAATGTCCACGATGTGGTCGGCGGTGCGGATGGCGTCCTCGTCGTGTTCTACCACGATCACCGTGTTGCCCAGATCCCGCAGGTGGGTGAGGGTGGCCAGCAGTCGTTCGTTGTCCCGCTGGTGCAGACCGATGGAGGGCTCATCCAGCACGTACATTACCCCCACCAGGCCGGCGCCAATCTGGCTGGCCAGGCGGATACGCTGGGCTTCGCCGCCGGAGAGGGTTTCGGCGGAACGGGACAGGGTCAGGTAGTTCAGGCCCACGTTCACCAGGAAGCCCAAACGGTCGTTGATCTCCTTGAGCACCTTCTCGGCAATCTGTGCCCGCTGGCCCTGCAGTTCGATGCTGCTGAACCATTCCAGCGCCTGGCCGATGGACCACTCCGACAGAATCGGCAGGTTGATCTCCTCGA
Organism: Ferrimonas sp.; assembly: GCF_048263965.1. Lineage (NCBI taxonomy): Bacteria > Pseudomonadati > Pseudomonadota > Gammaproteobacteria > Alteromonadales > Ferrimonadaceae > Ferrimonas > Ferrimonas sp. The sequence goes on from NZ_JBLXDO010000001.1 coordinate 298,728, forward strand.
TGAACACATTGCGCGCCTCTTCCCTCAGGCGGGAGCCATCACAGCTGCGGCACTTGGTGGTGCTGATGTACTTGGTCAGCTCCTCGCGCACTGAGTTGGATTCGGTCTCCTTGTAGCGGCGGTTCATGTTGTTGAGGATCCCCTCGAAGGGGTGATTGCGGGTGACCACATCGCCGCGGTCGTTGACGTACTTGAAGGCGATGCTGGTGCGGCCGGAGCCATTAAGAATCACGTCCCGCGCTTTCTTGGGCAGATCTTCGAAGGGTTCGTCCAGGTCGAACTTGTAGTGCTCCGCCAGGGACTTGAGCATCTGGTAGTAATAGAAGTTGCGCTTGTCCCAGCCCCGAATGGCGCCCTCGGCCAGAGAGGCGGTGGGGTTAGTGACCACTCGCTGCTCGTCGAAGAACTGCTGAACCCCCAGGCCGTCACAGCTGGTGCAGGCCCCGGCGGGGTTGTTGAAGGAGAAGATCCGCGGTTCCAGCTCGGCCATGGCGTAGCCACAGATGGGGCAGGCGAAGTTGGCGGAGAACACCAGCGGCTCGGCATCGGCGTCGTCCATGGCCGCCACTTTTACTACGCCGCCGGACAGCTCCAGGGCGGTTTCGAAAGACTCGGCCAGACGTTGGGCCAGGTCCGGGCGCACCTTGAAGCGGTCGATCACCACTTCGATGTCGTGTTTGACGTGCAGTTCCAGCGGCGGTGGATCGGACAGGTCGCACACCTCGCCGTCGATGCGGGCACGGATGTAGCCCTGGGCCGCCAGACCCTCCAGCAGCTTGGTGTGTTCGCCCTTACGTCCCTGCACCACGGGGGCCAGCAGCATCTGTTTGCTGCCTTCGGGCAGGCTCAGCACCTTATCCACCATCTGGCTGACGGTCTGGGCCGCCAGAGGCTGGCCGTGAGTGGGGCAACGGGGCTCGCCCACCCGGGCAAACAGCAGACGCAGGTAGTCATACACCTCGGTGATGGTGCCCACGGTGGAACGCGGGTTGTGGGAGGTGGATTTCTGCTCGATGGAGATCGCCGGGGACAGGCCCTCGATGTGGTCCACGTCCGGCTTCTCCATCAGCGACAGGAACTGACGAGCGTAGGCGGAGAGGGATTCCACGTAGCGCCGCTGACCCTCGGCATACAGGGTGTCGAACGCCAGAGACGACTTACCTGAGCCGGACAGGCCGGTAATCACAATCAGTTGGTCTCGGGGTAGGGTCAGGGAGATGTTTTTCAGGTTGTGGGTGCGGGCGCCGCGAACGTCAATCTGATCCATGATGCTGCCGGTTGGAAAAAGAATTTGAGCAGTATCGCATATTCTCTATTCGCAGGGCACTTCAAGGAAATCGATGGTCTTAATCTGCATTGTAAAGGCGTGTTTTCGGAAGAGTGGGACAATCAGTGCCGAATCGACCCTGTGAAGGTGACGAAGCTCTGGTAAACTGTCGCCCCTCTGGCGCCGATAAAAACAACGATTTTGAGGAAGTAGATTGTGAGTAATGGGTTAAACCCAACAGAACGCAGAGCGGCCTTTACCCTGGCCAGTGTGTATGGGCTGCGGATGTTTGGTCTGTTCCTGATCATGCCGGTGCTGGCGATCTACGGCCAGCACTTGGAAGGCTTCTCCCCCATGTGGGTGGGTCTGGCCATCGGTGGCTATGGCCTGACTCAGGCGCTGCTGCAGATCCCGGCGGGGATGCTGTCCGACAAGATTGGCCGCAAGCCGGTGATCACCATAGGTTTGATCCTGTTTATCCTCGGCAGTCTGGTGGCCGGTATGGCGGAGTCGATTCAGATGGTGACCGTTGGCCGTGCCTTGCAAGGTATGGGGGCGGTGGCCTCGGCGGTACTGGCTCTGGCCTCGGATCTGACTCGTGAAGAGCAGCGCCCCAAGGTAATGGCGGTGATTGGCTCCTTTATCGGTCTGGCCTTTGCCATCAGCCTGGTGGCTGGACCGGCGCTGGCTGATACCATGGGGCTCTCCGGTCTGTTCTACCTGACCGCAGTACTGGCCTCTGCCGCCCTGCTGGTGGTTCACGGCCTGGTACCCAATGCGGTGCGTCAGGCCCCCACCGGCGATGTGGTGGCGGTGCCCAAGCGCTTCCTGAAGATGCTCAAACATGGCCAGCTGGTACGTCTGGACATCAGCATCTTTGCCCTGCACTTCATCATGTGCGCCCTGTTCGTGGCTCTGCCCATCGCCGTGGTCGACAGCGGCCTGGAAGCCACCTCTCACTGGCAGCTGTATCTGCCCGCTCTGCTGTTCTCCTTCGTGCTGATGGCACCGATGATCATCTACTCGGTGCGCAAGCAGGACAGCCGCCGCCCCTTCCTGATGGCGATGCTGCTGCTGGCTGCGTCCATGCTGATCATGGCCTCTGCCCACCACAACCTGTGGGTGCTGGGTGTGGCCACCCTGGTGTTCTTTACCGGCTTCAACTACCTCGAAGCGTCCCTGCCCACGTTGATCTCCCGCCTGAGTCCCGCCGGAGACAAGGGCTCCGCCATGGGGATCTACTCCACCAGCCAGTTTATGGGTGCCTTCTTCGGGGGTTCCATCGGCGGTGGCATGTACACCATCTTCGGTGCCGAGGGAGTGTTCCTGGTGTGTGCAGGCTTGACCCTTATTTGGTTTATCCCCATGCTGGGACTGAAAAATCCCAAGTCCGTCAAGAGCATTACCATGGATGCTCATATCAATGACGACGCCCACGCTCAGGCGCTGGCCGGCAGGTTGCTGACTCTGGCCGGTGTTGCCGAGGTGACCCTGATCCTGGATCAGCAGGCCGCCTATCTGAAAGTGGAGTCTGAGTTCGATATCGAGCAGGCCAGGCAGGTGCTGGCGGGCTGAATCAGGTCAACTCGGAGGACAATATGGTCAGAGGTTTGCTCCTGGCGCTGCTGTGCTGGGCGAGTGCAGTATCGGCGGCTCAAAAGGTGGATCACCTGAGCGTCAACCAGGTGGTGTCACGATCCAATGAGCCCCTCAATCTGACCATGAACGTCGTCGGCGATCCCTTCGTGGTGCAGCAGTTGCGTTTCTACCTGCTGCAGAATGGCAATCGCTACCCACTGGCGCGGCAGATGGACGGTGATTTCCTTATTCATCTTCGCTCACAAGTGCCTGCCCGTGGCTCCCGCATTCAGGTGGTGGTCACCAGCCTGTTTCAGGATGAACCGGACAAGCTGATCTACTTCAATATCGACCTGGAGCCCGCCTCCGGCGGCTTGCCCACGGTGACACGCAAGGTGGCCCAGGATGCCTCTGTGGCCAAGGCTACCGAGGTGGCACCCAAGCCGCCAAAACCCCGCAAGCAGGAGCTTAAGCTGTGCCCCATGGAGGGTCGCACCTTCTGGAGTATGGCCAGGGATACGGCGCCGGCTCTGGGAGTGGGTCACTATGGCGCGATGCTGGCGTTTTTCCAGACCAATCCCGAGTGTTTCCCCGGCGGAAATCCCAATCAATTGATCTGCAAAGAGCTCAGGTGTCCAGACCCCGATTCTCTGCGGGAGTGGCAGGATGAAGCCGCAGCCAAGGCTCGCTTCAAGGAGCTGATGAAAGCCTCTGGCAAGTGATGATCCCGGCCCTGTGCTGTGGTACCCTTTGCCGATTACAACAAGTTCAACATTGGAGACAACGATGGCCAGCCGTGGCGTCAATAAAGTGATTCTCGTTGGTAACCTGGGACAGGATCCCGAGGTTCGTTATATGCCAAACGGTAATGCCGTGGCGAACATCACCGTAGCAACCAGTGAAACCTGGAAAGACCAGCAGGGTCAGCAGCAGGAGCGTACTGAGTGGCACCGTGTTGTTATGTTCCGTCGTCTGGCCGAGATCGCCGGTGAGTACCTGCGCAAGGGCTCCAAGGTTTATCTGGAAGGCAAACTGCAGACTCGTAAGTGGCAGGACAACAACGGCCAGGACCGTTACACCACCGAAGTGGTTGCGGAAGAGATGCAGATGCTGGATTCCCGTGGTGGCCAGCAAGGCGGCGGTTTCCAGGGTGGCCAGCAAAGCGGTGGTTTCCAGGGCGGCCAGCAAAGCGGTGGTTTCCAGGGTGGCCAGCAAAGCGGTGGTTTCCAAGGTGGCCAGCAAAGTGGCGGCTTCCAGGGTGGCCAGCAGCAGGGTGGTGGCTACGGCCAGCAGCAGTCTGCTTCTCGTCAGGCAGCGCCTCAGCAGAAGCCTGCCGCTGCAGCGCCTCAGCAAAAGCCTGCCGCGCCTCAGCAGCAGAACCAGCAGCAGAGCTACACTCCGGATCTGGACGACGGTTGGGACGACGATATCCCGTTCTAAAACCGGCCCGGTTTCCCAGCGAATATCAAAAAGCCCCGTCACTGACGGGGCTTTTTCGTTGCGGCATTTAATCCCAGAGCTTGCTGATGCCCCAGGCGGCTGCGGCAATCAGTGCCACCGGAGCCGCGGCGGTTACTACGGCTCCGGTGGCCATGCCCCCTCCCAGCAAGCCTCCTGCGGTGGCCATGCCGGAGGAGATGGCGGCAGCACCTGAGGTGCCGGCAGCGCCCAGAGTTGAGGCTACCGCGGCGCCGGTGGTTCCGGCGGTGGCCGACATGATGGTGGCGGCGGAGCCCCCGGCGACGGCGGAAGCGGTAGAGGCTGCGGTGCCCGCGGTGGCGGTGACGCCCGCGGCGCCAATAACGGATGATGGTTTCGACATAAGAGTTCCTCTTTGAGTCTCGGTGGCATTAACAGGACATGGCTTCCATACGGCGCAACTGGCTCCGTAGGTTGAGATAGGCGCGGCGATCACTGGGGGTTGCCGGAATGACGGCGACTTTGCCCCAGGGGGTGATCAGCTTGCCGTGCTTGCGCCCCTTTCTGAAGGTCCAGCCCTTGGCGATGAACTGTTTCACCAGGGCGGCGATGCTGGGTTCTCTGCTGTATTTCATCTGGTGCTCCAAGGGCTGACTAAACCGATGAAATAAGAATAAAATTGCCGCAGTAATCCAGAAAGGTACAATTGGGGTGTACCAAAATAGGAAGTTGTTGCTATGCCGAGAGTCGACCGCAGGGCCATGGGGGTCCATCATGCCTTGGATCTGATGGTGTCAGCTCAGATCCGCCTGTCACCGGAGCGGGATCCGGATCGCTATGCCTGGCTTCTAAAACTCACAGATCGACTGGAGCAGAAGCTGCAAGCGCAGCCGGGCAATCATCGGCCCTATCTGGCCCACTATGTACTGTGTTTGTTCCAAACCGAGGCCTGCGAGCTGCATGGGAAAGCGGAGGATTGGCGGTGCTTTATGACCGCAAACGCCGCGGGCAGCACCGGGATTGATGCGCAGAAGATCAACGCTTACCAGGAGTACAATGCCGATTTCCGCCGCGCCTTGGTGCGCAGCCTGCTGCAAGCGCTCACCGAGAGAATCGGGCTGGATTTTTCCCTGGTTGAAACCCTGTGCGGCGAGTTGTTGGACGACCCTGAACTCAAGCCTGCAGAGGTGCCACCAAAGTACCTGTTGGACTTGGTGATGAACGCTTACCTGGTCTCAGACCCATTTGCGCCCCTGAAGCTGCTCAGCTTTGGTGTTAGTGAGGGCTTTCTTCGCACCGAGGCCGTTCAATGTCGCGATGACGTGCCGGACCATTTTGCCCAGCCGATAATCCGGTTGGCCTTATGGCGGGAGTTCCTGACTGTGGCCCATAAGGTGTGGGAGACCGAGTTTCGTCGTGGCATCAGGGAGGAGACTATCGATCTTGATTCTGAGTTGTTGATTGATGGTGAGCCCGTACCGCTCAGGCACGCCAGTCGCAAGCTGACCGTCGACATGGCATTGATGGAAACATCCGCAGGTCAGCGGCTGATACGCTCCCTGTTTAACGGACCGGAAAGCTCTGCCATGGCTGTGGCTCCAATGAGTAGTATGGAACCCTCACGCCAGTCGTTGGCTAAGCTACTGGAGTACGTTGCCTCAGATCGAACCCGGCAGTTGTTTGTAGACGACCAGGGGCGGGAATATCGCTTCGGCAAGATGCTTTCCATGACCTGTGCCCTGCAGTTTCATCTGTTTCTCTTCGGCCAACAGGACAGATTGAATCTGCCGATCTTCTCCGGAGGGGATGACCAGAAGGCGAGCATGGCCACCGAGTTGTCCAACAGGCTGAGACAGAAGTTTGGCATCAGCGTCAGTGCCAAGACGCTTTATCAGACCCACAAGGGCGATCGCGAGGGTCTGTATCCGACGCTGTGGCGTCAGTGGCAGATCTTTGCACTGGTGCACTCACTGAATGTGGCCAATTGGTATGAGCACCAGTGTTATTGCAGTTGCATTCAGGAGAGGGTGGCGCAACTGTCCCATCGTCGCGCCTGAGTCAGCTGCCGGAATGGGAAGCCTCTGTTCAGGTTGTTGTCTTTTCTGGGAATCTGCGGAGTGGATCTCAAAATCAACAGTTAACATGGCGTATCGTAATGATAACCATTGTTATTCGCATTGTCCGAATATAACCTTTGCTGGTCGCTTTTCTATCTCAGGTTAGGTGACATGGAACACTCCCTGCTGAGTCCTGGTGCCCTATTGGTCGGGCGCCTGCTCCCCCTTAACGCGGACTGCCTGCCGCCGATGGGGTGACTGCTGAGCGGGAATTGCATATATCCCTTTCACATTTGCCTGTTTGTTGAAAGAGACGCGCAGCTGGGGAGTGTTCCCCTCTCTTTTTCAGTTAGATTCTCCCTGTACACCTTTTGGTGACCATTCGAGCCTACCCTTAGAGGCGGCGGCCCGCTCAACTGGGCCGCACTTTCTCTGAACAGGAGGGGATCCTATGGATGTACTTTACAAGGCAAGCGTAACGACGACCGGTGGCCGGGACGGCCATGCACGCTCCAGTGACGGGCTGCTGGAGCTGGCTCTGGCGACGCCCAAAGAGCTTGGAGGTGGCGGAGGTGATGCCACCAACCCCGAACAGCTGTTTGCAGCAGGCTACTCAGCTTGTTTTATCGGGGCGCTTAAGTTTGTCGGCGGTCAGGAGGGGATGGAGATCCCGGCAGACACCAGCATACGCGCCGAGGTGGGAATAGGGCAGATCCCCGGAGGCTTCGGTCTGGATATCGACCTGCATATTCACCTTCCCGGCTTGGATCAGGGAGCGGCAGATTCTCTTACCGAAAAGGCCCATCAGGTGTGCCCTTACTCCAATGCGACCCGGGGTAACGTGGAGGTCAGATTGCACGTTTCCGTCTAATCGCGGGCTCAAAAGATTAAAGGGGCCGTTTCACAGGGACGATCTTCTTGTTTAACGGCTCTAATTTCTGGCTTCAAGAGCGACACTTTTCCTTACATATGAGTAGGGATTCTCGCCACATTGCGGTAACTTAGGCAAAAACGAGCGGAGCTCTGCCTTTCCCGCTCTGAGCCAAAGACAGTAATAAAGTGATTAAGCCCGACAACATAAGATCGGGCCTGACAGGGGCGTCAATGACAACAACCAGGGAACAGACCCAACGACTGCTCTCCTTTTGGGTAGCTTCACTGAGCATCGTGGTATTCGCGCTGATGGTCAGTGCGTGGACCGCGGCGTTTTCCCATGCCAATCGCAATCAGCAACAGAATGTCGAGGCCCTGGCCGCGACTATGGAGCGTCAGTTCTTCCGTACTTCCGATCTGTCCGCCCTGGACCGTTGGTTACCCGATCTGCTGGTGAGCTACGAATTTTCGCGCTTCCGTCTTGAGCGGGATGGCAACGATCTTTATCACTGGCAGGCCCCCTATCCGTTACAGCGTCATCAGAGCCACTTTGAGATGCGCCTCTCCAATGACGTGAGCATGAAGGTGGTGATGCCGGCACCACAGATCCTGATGGGGTTCAGTGCCCGGGAATGGGTGGTGATAGCGGCGGGGCTGCTGGCATCCCTGGCCATGGTGCTTATCGGCTACTTCTGGCTGACCCGGGAGATGAATGGCGTCGAACTGCTGGCGGCTCGGGGAAGGCGCATTCTCGACGGAGAGTGGAGCGCCGCTGCCAAACGCAACAGGGCGGAACGCCCCATCAGTGTGGCTAAAGCAATGAGTCGCCTGCATCGTGCCTGGCAGGAGGAGAGGGCCGCAAAGCGCAAACTGGACCACTTCATTCGGGCTAACACCTTCCTGGATGCCGAGCTGGGGATTGGTAACCGCTCCTTCTTCGAGCACAGGTTGCAGGCCCAGGCGGAGGGTGAGGAGATCACCCAGCAGGGGATGGTGGCCCTGCTGCAGTTTACCGGCCTCGAAGGATTGCCGGTGATGGAGCGCAAGAAGGTGAAGCGCCAATTCATCGAATTGGCGCGTCCGCTGATTGCAGAACACTTCGATACGGTGTTTGCCAGCCGGAACTCTCTTGAGCTGGCACTGATGGTGCCGCAGCTTCCCTTGAAAGAGTGTGAGGGGCTGGTGTCCAAACTGATGAAGTGCGTCGAGATGATCACCCTGCCCAAGGGGGTGTACCGGGATGAGCTTATCTACATCGGCGTCGCCTATTACAACCGGGGCGATACCCCGGATCAGGTGCTCAGAGAGGCGGAGATGGCGTTGAAAGCCGCACTGCTTCAGGGAGAGAGTGGCTGGTTCATGTACGACAAGGGGGCGGTGGACCGGGAGCTGGCCCAGGGGTCGGTGCGCTGGCGCAGCATGATTGAAAACGCCCTGGCCAGAGATGGGCTGGTGCTGTTTATGGCACCGGTGCTGACCCAGAAGGGGGACCTGACCCACCTGGAGGTGTTCAGTCGTATGCGCTCTCCTCAGGGCGAGTTGCTGAGGGCCACCCTGTACCGCACCATGGCCTGGCGCTGTGGCCTTATTCCCCAGATTGAACTGCGGTTGGTGGAGATCGCCCTGCGCAAGCTGAGAGATCACGACTGGCCGGTGCGGGTGTCCCTGAACATCTCTGCAGAGTCCCTGCTTCACGAACGCTTCATCAAAAGGTTGAAGATGCTGCTGGCCAGCTACAGCAGTCGTCGTCAGCAGCTGATTCTGGAAATCAATGAAAGGGAGTTGGTGGCCCAGGCCGATCAGCTGGAGAAGCCTCTGAGTCAGCTGAAATCGGTGGACTGCCTGCTGGCGGTGGACGGAGTGGGTCAGTCGGTGGAGGAGCTGGACTATGTGGAGCGGTTTGGTGTGGACTTGATCAAACTTCACAACAGTCTTGCCCAGAAAGTTCATCTTCGTCCGGAGAATCAATTGTATATCGGCAGTGTCGTGAAAAGTCTCGAGCAGGCCAAGGTGATCATTTTGGCAGAGGGGGTAGAGCTGGAGGAGGAGCGACAGCGTTTGGAAGATCTTGATGTGGTTGGATATCAGGGCGCCCTGGCCGGAAAAGCCAGTGATAATCTGGATGTATTGAAGCAGATGTTCTGATTTTTTGACGCTGGCGTATTTCTGACGAGTGTGATGGTTAGCATAAGGTCTTGTGATACTATTGCCGCATATGCATTTATACTGAAAGCGTAGCTAAATAATCTAATTCAAATAATCTTCAACTGGCGGGTTTATGGGGATATTTTCCAATCGGTCTCAAGAGCCGATTTACATTGGTGGATATTTATCAGGCAATCTGTGCCATCTGGCCGCTAAGGAACTGCGTCTTTCTCCTGTGTCTGTTGAGAGTGCCGAAGGGTGGCGATCGGTACTGAATCAGCTGCCTAAAGGTCAGAAAACTTTCCGCTTACTGCTCTCTTCTGACTGCTACGAAGTGATCACCGTGGATCGCCCCAATGTGGACGACTCCGAATTGGTGGCCGCCCTCACCTGGTCGGTCAAAGACCTTTCCGCTACGCCCCTCGAGCATCAGCAGATCGATTACTTCGAGCTGAAGGTTCAGCCTGCCGGCCCCAAGAAGCTGCAGGTGGTGGTGGCAGACCGTCGCAAGATCCAGCCACTGGTGACCCTGCTCAATGGCCTCAAGGTGAGCATTGAGCTGATCACCATTGAGGAGATCGCCCTGACCAACCTGATGCCCAAGGATGACCGCCCCCATCTGATGTTGTGCCAGCTGAGGGAGAACCAGCTGAGCCTGCTGGTGTCCGTTGGCGGCGAATTTGTGCTTCAGCGCCACATTAATGGGGTGGTGTTTGCCGAGGAGCAGGATGAACTGACTCGCCAGATGCAGTTTGATTCCCTGACCCTGGAGCTTCAGCGCTCGCTGGATTACCTGGACCGTCAGCTGAGGATGTCCATGCCCTCCAGCATCTCCCTGTTGTTGCCCGTTGAGCTTCAGCAGTGGCTGGAGCCCCGGATTCAGACCCTGTTTGAGTTGCCGGTGGAGTCCATCGCCACTGTGGATCGGGATGTGGTGAATTGCATCGCCGCGGCGGTTCTGGAGGAGTCTCCGGAGGTGCAGGATGAAGCATAGAGTCAACCTATTCCGCGAAGACCTGCTGCCGGTTGAGCTTCGCCTGAGCTTCAACCGCATGCTGGCGGTTACCCTGGTCGCGCTGGTGGGCTTGGTGGGACTGACCGGGTGGCTCGGCTATGAGACCGGCCAGACTCAGAAGAGACTCACGGCGCTTCAGGGTCAGCAGAGTCAGGTCGAAGAGCAGATTAAAACTCTGACCACGGAACTGTCGACCCGGCAGCCGGATCAGCAACTGCTTCAGCAGGTAGACATACTGCAGCGTCAGCTGGAAGCGATGGATCTGCTGGCGGCGGAGCTGGATCGACGCAGCGTGATGGCCAATCCCGGTTTCTCCAATCTGATGCGGGACCTGGCCCAAAGCAGTGACCAACAGGTGTGGCTGCAGCGCTTCGGCGTGTCCGACAGCGGCATTCTGCTGCAGGGACTGGCACAGTCTCCGGCGGCAGTGCCCCAGTGGCTGGGTCAGCTGGGTCTTAAACCCTCTCTGCGTGGCCGCTCGCTGAGTCAGTTCAATATCAGTGGCAATGACTCCGGACCGGTGACGTTCACTGTTGGGCACCAGATTGAGACCGAGGAGGCTAAGCCATGAAGCAGCTGGATCGGTTGAGACAACAATTTGAGGCACTGACCTCCCGTGAGCGGGTGCTGGTCTTCGGTGCCCTGCAGGTGATGGTACTGGCCATCGGCCTGCTGATGGTGGCTGAGCCCATGTGGTTGAAGCTGCAGCAATTGCGCAGCTCAGTGACTCAGGTGGAAAACCAGCTTCCTCAGTTTCAGGCTCAGGTGCTGGAACTCAATGATCGCCTGACCCTGGACGTGAACGAAACCAGCCGCAGCAGGCTGCAGACGCTCTCTTCGGAGATTGAACAGGCCCAGGCGGCTCTGGGAGATAGGGTGATTGGCCTGATTCTGCCAGAGCAGATGCCCTCGGTATTGGCACAGATGCTGACCAGTGCCTCCGGCGTAGAGCTGGTGTCACTGGTATCGAACCCCTCGGAGCCTCTGGCGGCGGGCAGTTCTCTGTATCAGCATGGGCTGACCCTGAAGCTGAAAGGGGAGTTCTTCAGCCTGATGAAGGTATTGGCCAAGATGGAGTCTCTGCCTCAGCAGTTTTACTGGCAGAAAGTGGATTATCAGGTGGAGTCTTACCCCATAGCGGTGATGACTCTGGACATTTACACCCTCGGAACTGAGAAGGAGTTGATTCGTGTTGGTACGCGTCCTCGCACTGACTTTGAGCTTTTCTCTGGTCGCTGATATTCAGGCCGAGTCCCTGAGGGATCCCACTAAGCCACCCTCCTGGGCGGCTCAGGCCCCTCAGGCTGCGGCGCCGGTGGCGTCCAGTGGCCAGTTGCAGTCCATTCTGGTGTCCAAAGATAAGCGTGTCGCCATCATCGGTGGGCAATCCTTCGAAACGGGAGCCGCCCTGATGGGTTCAACAATAAAAAGAATTGAACGAGATGCAGTCTGGCTGGCGGATGGTCGCAAGCTGGTGCTGTTTCCCAAGCTAGGTGTCCAATTATGATAAGAATCAGGGAATCGATGACCCTACTTCGTTGCCTGCCGTTGGCGGCCGTGCTGTTGGCCGGCTGTCAGTCTCTGCCGGAGGATCGCCAGGATCCGGTGGAGAGCAAGCAGGCCCTGAATAGGGCGCTGGAGGAACAGCAGGCCAAGAGCAATCAGGTGGCGCCGCCGATGGCACTGCCTACCGATGTTGCCCGGGAGCTGGCGGTGCCTCGTCTGCCGGATAACCGTCGTGCCCAACCTCTGGTGGATGTGGCGGCCAAGGATGTGGATGCCCAGGTGTTTTTTGCCAGCCTGGTTGAGGGCAGTCGTTACAGTGTCGCGGTTCACCCCGGGGTTCAGGGCACCATCTCCCTGAATCTGAGACAGGTGACCATCGATGAGGTGCTGAAGACCGTCGAGGATATCTACGGCTACGATGTGCGTCGCAGCGGCCGGGTGTTGCAGATCTACCCCACGGGAATGCGCACCGAGACCTTCGCGGTGAACTACCTCTACATGAAGCGCGCGGGTCTGTCGGTGACCAGTGTTAACTCCGGTCGCCTGACCGATGACAACAACAATAACGACAGTGGTAACAACAACTCCAACAACAACTCCAACTCCTCCAATGACAATGGAGATTCCAATAACAACCGCAATTCCAATGGCACTCGCATTGAGACCCTCAGTGAGACCGACTTCTGGACTGAGCTGAGAGAGAGTGTGACTACCCTGGTGGGCTCCGGGCAGGGTCGCTCCGTGGTGATGTTGCCTCAGGCGGGCCTGGTGACGGTTCGGGCCAATCCGGAAGAGCTGCGGTTGGTGGGTGAGTTCCTGGGCCAGGCTCAGGAACACATGCAACGCCAGGTGATTCTGGAAGCGCGGATTCTGGAAGTGCGGCTGAACGACGGCTTCCAGCAGGGCATTCAGTGGACTCTGCTCGACGATGGTCAGGGCGCCAGCAACGTCTGGTCTGGTGGCACCAGTGCCGGTGAGTTTGGCAACCAGGTGACTCAGGCACTGGGCAACCTCACCAGCCTGACCTTCTCCAACTCCGACTTCAACGCGGTGATCAACCTGCTGGATACCCAGGGCGATGTGGATACCCTCTCCAGCCCCAGGGTGACCGCCACCAACAATCAGAAGGCGGTGATCAAGGTCGGGACCGATGAGTACTTCGTTACCGAGATCTCCAGTACCACCACGGTGGCGGGCAATACCGCCATCAACAACCCGGAGATTGAGCTGACCCCCTTCTTTTCGGGCATCGCCCTGGATGTGACGCCGCAGATCTCCAAAGAGGGTGAAGTCTTACTGCACGTCCACCCCTCGGTGTCCGACATTTCAGAACAGGTGAAGACCATCAATGTACTGGGTGACCAGGTGGAACTGCCCCTGGCCCAGAGTGATATTCGTGAGTCCGATACGCTGATTCGCGCCAGCAGCGGCGACGTGGTGGTGATTGGCGGTCTGATGAAGACCCTGAAAGAGGAGATCGAGTCCAAGGTGCCTCTGCTGGGTGACATTCCCGGCCTGGGCCTGCTGTTCACCAACACGGCTCAGCGTGAGTCCAAGACTGAACTGGTGATTCTTCTTAAGCCTACGGTGATCGAAAAGGGCTCCTGGCAACAGCAGCTGGAGCAGTCCCAGTCACTGATCGACACCTGGTACCCAACTAACTGAGTCTATGTATCTGTATCACTTTGGTTTAAGGGAGTTGCCATTCTCCCTGACCCCCAACACTCAGTTCTTTATGCAGCTAGCGCCTCATGTGGAGGCGCTTCAGGTTCTGCACACCGCTTTGGCGGCGGGTGAGGGGTTTATCAAGGTGACCGGCGAAGTGGGGACAGGTAAAACCCTGCTGTGCCGCAAGATGCTCAACGAGCTCGGCGACCAGTATCAGATCGCCTATCTGCCCAACCCCTATCTGAAAGCCGACGAACTGCGTCAGGCGGTGGCGGCCGAGCTGGGCATCGCCCCCAAGGGGGATCAGCATCACCTGACCGAGGCGATCAGCCATCGATTGATGGAGCTGGCCGGTCAGGGTAAGCGAGTGGTGCTGCTTCTGGACGAAGCTCAGGCCTTGCCCGATGAGAGCCTTGAGGCCCTGCGCCTGTTCACCAATCTGGAAACCGAGTACGCCAAGCTGCTGCAGGTGGTGCTCTTCGGTCAACCCGAGCTGGAGCAGCGCCTGGCCGAGAGCAAATTCCGTCAGTTGCGTCAGCGGATCACCTTCAGTTACAAGCTGCGGGGCCTGACTCTGGAGGAGGCGTGTGGCTATGTGGAGCACAGGTTGGCTGTGGCCGGATACCAGGGCAACCCGCTATTCAGCTGGCAGCAGATGAACTGGCTGCATCGGGCATCAGGGGGCATTCCCCGCCTGCTGAATGTGCTTTGCAATAAGGCGCTGATGCTGGCCTATGGTGCCGGTGAGCGGAAACGGATCAGCAATGAGATGGTTCGTTCGGCGGTGTCCGATACCGAAGCGGCCCAGACTCTGCTTCCCTGGTGGCGTGAGAACCTGCTGATGGTGCTCTCTTTGACCATGCTGGCTGTGGCGGGCACAGGATTGGCGCTGAGCCTCTACCTGGAGGGGCCCCTATGAGCGTCATTAACAAGATGCTGAAAGACCTGGATCAGCAGCAGCGCCAGAGAATTCTGCAGCCCAACCTGGCCACTACCGCGGTGCCACTGCAGGGGCAGGGCAAGCGTAGCTGGTGGTGGTTGATTCTGCTGGCCAGCCTGGTGCTGACCCTGGTGATCTGGATTGGGCTCTGGCCCAGGCTTGAGGGCCGCCTGGCGCAAACTACCCAACAGCAGCCAGCTGCGGCAGCGAGCCCGGCGACTCTGCCAAGTGGCTCTTCCGAGCCGCCCTCTGTGGAGAGCGCCCGGGTGGCTGAGCCTGGGGGAGAAGCAACCCAGGTTGAGGCGCTGCCACAGTCAGCACCCTTGCCGCAGCCCAAAACTGAAAGTCTGGTCAATGTTGCCGTTGCCGAGCCCGTAGCGGAGCAGGTGGCAGCAGGGGCTCACCAGGTTGAACCTTTAACCCAACCTAGTGGGGTGAAGCAGCCTGTAAGCCTGGATCTGGCATCAACCCAAACGGCCAGCATTGCGGATGTCGAGACCGCCGGTGTCGATAAGGTTGCCAGAGTGGAGTTGGCTGCTGGGCCTGAAGAGCGACAGAAACCTCAGGATCAGGTACAGAGCAAGCCGCCACAGCCCAAGCCCCAGGTGATGGTGGTGGCTCCGGCCAAGCTCTCCCACGAGCAACAGGCGCAGGCGCTCTATCTGCAGGGAAAGGAGCAGGGTGGAACCGACGCACTGCGTCAGGCCCTGGCACTGGACGAATCTCTGCATCAGGCCCGGGTGTTGTTGGCCCAGCGCCTGGCGATCGCCGATCCCGGTGAAGCGCTGGTGATTCTGGCGGAGGCCAGCCGCCGCTGGCCCGCAGAGCCGGATTACCCGCTTACCGCTGCCGAGGTCGCCCTGGGCTCCGGTGCCCGAGAGCAGGCAGCCTTGTGGCTGGGACAATTGAATCAACAACCGCTGTCTTTGCCGATGATGGCTCGACGGGCGGATCTGGCCAGGGAGCTGTCGATGCTCACCCTGGCTGTCACTGATTACCGGGGGCTGGCCAATGCCGATCCCCGTCAGGGGCGCTGGTGGTTCGGCCTGGCCCACAGTCTGGATCGACTTGGAAGTTACGGCGAGGCGGCCTCCGCTTATCGCCGGGCGTTGTCCACCGGCACTCTGTCGGACAGCGCCAGAAGATACATCGAGCAGCGCTTGCAACAGCTTGGAGACGCAGGATGAAACCTCAGTTAAAACAGCGTTTGGGTGATCTGCTGGTCAGTCAGCAGATCATTACCGAAGAGCAGCTGAATCAGGCGCTGACCGCCCAGCGCAGTGGTGGCCGTAAGCTGGGACGGACCCTGATCGATCTCGGATTTATTGGTGAGGAGAAGCTGCTCTCCTTCCTCTCCCGGCAGATGAATGTGCCCTTCGTGGACATCAGTGAACGCCGCCTGGACCCCAATGTGGTGAAGCTGATCCCTGAGATGCACGCCCGTCGTTTCCGGGCCCTGGTGATCGACGCCGATAACCGAAGTGCCACTGTGGCCATGAGTGACCCGGCGGATCTGGCGGCCTATGACGCCATTGTGCCCATGCTGTCGCCTCGCGTGGTGGAGCTGGCCCTGGTCACCGAAAGCCAGCTGTTTGAGGGGATCGACAGCCTCTATCGTCAGACCGATCGCATCGCCTCCATCGCCGGAGAGCTGCAGCAGGAGCATCAGCAGGAGCAGGAGTTCGACCTGGCCAGCATTACGGCCCAGGATGCGGACAATGAAGCGACCGTAGTGCGTCTGCTCAACTCCATCTTCGAGGATGCGATTCGAAGCCGGGCATCGGATATCCATATTGAGCCCGGTGACAAGGAGCTGCGGATTCGTCAGCGGGTGGACGGTCAGCTGCAGGAAACCGTACTGACCGAATACGGCATCTCCAGCGCCCTGGTGCTGAGAATCAAGCTGATGGCCAGCCTGGATATCTCCGAAAAACGGATTCCTCAGGATGGCCGCTTCCATTTCGAGGTCGGTAAGCATCAGCTGGATGTGCGGGTCTCGACCATGCCGGTGCAGTTTGGTGAGTCTGTGGTGATGCGTCTGCTGGACCAGTCTGCGGGCCTGCTGGAACTTGAGCAGACCGGGATGCCTGCGGAGATCATTGCCCGGCTGCGCCATCAGATTAACCGCCCTCACGGCATGATTCTGGTTACCGGACCCACAGGTTCAGGTAAAACCACCACCCTGTACGCAGCCCTGAATGAGCTGAACAAGCCCAATTCCAAGATCATCACCGTAGAGGATCCGGTGGAATACCGGCTGCCCCGGGTGAACCAGGTGCAGGTGAATCAGAAGATTGGCCTGGGCTTTTCAGAGGTGTTGCGTACCACACTGCGTCAGGATCCGGACATCATCATGGTGGGGGAGATGCGAGACCAGGAAACCGCGGAGATTGGCCTGCGAGGCGCGATCACCGGTCACCTGGTGCTGTCGACCCTGCACACCAACGATGCCATCACCTCGACTCTGCGTCTGATTGACATGGGTGCGGCACCCTATCTGGTGGCCAGCGCCCTGAGGGCGATCATCGCCCAGCGACTGGTGCGGCGGGTCTGCCCCCGTTGCGGTGAGGTGCATACCCCATCACCCTCCGAGATGGCCTGGCTGCGTCATATCCAGCCCCATGTGGAGCATGAATCCCAGGGTTACCGCAAGGGCCGGGGCTGTCAGTACTGCAACCACACCGGCTACCGGGGGCGTATCGGCGTGTTCGAGATGCTGGAGCTGGACGAGCCCATGGTGGAAGCCCTGCGCAAGGGCAGCCCGGATGAGTTTGCCGCGGCGGTGCGAAACAGCGGCCAGTTCCGTCCACTGGTGGACAGTGCCCTGGAGTATGCGTCTCAGGGAGTCACCAGTATCGAGGATGCCATGCGACTGGCAGAGGATGTCAGTGAGCTGGCCTCCCCCTTGATTGACCGCGCCCGCGAGATGAGAGGCTGATATGCCGCACTACCGATATCAAGGTCGGGATGGCAGCGGCGCCCAGGTAGAAGGGGTGCTGGAAGCGACCAATGAAAGCGCCGCCGCCGATCAACTGATGCGCCGGGCCATTGTGCCTCTGCGCATCGAGCTGAAGCAGGAATCCCAGGGCATCGACCTGAAGGTGCTGTTTCGCCGCAAGGTGAAGATGGCGGACCTGCAGATGTTCACTCGGCAGATGCTGTCACTGACCCGATCCGGTATCCCTCTGCTGCGCGCCATCAATGGTCTGGCGGAGTCTACCCATTGCAAGGTGCTGGCCGAGGCTCTCAAGGATGTTGCCAGCCAGTTGACCTCGGGCTATGCCCTGTCGTCGGCCCTGAACCAGCACCCTCACGTGTTCGGCGAACTCTATGTGGCCATGGTGCATGTTGGGGAAAATACCGGTCAGCTGGACCAGGCGTTTGAGCGGCTGTCCCTGCACTTGGAGATGGAGCAGGACACCAAGCGTCGCATCAACACGGCGTTGCGCTACCCCATCCTGGTGCTGGCCTTTATCGTTGTCGCCCTGGTGGTGATCAATGTGCTGGTGATCCCCGAGTTTGCCAAGATGTTCGCCAAATTCGGCGCCGAATTGCCACTGCCCACCCGGATCCTTATTGGCACCTCAGACTTTTTCCTTAACTACTGGCCATGGTTGATCGTCGGACTACTTGGGGGCATTTGGGGCTGGCGAATGTGGCTGAGTACCGATAAGGGGCGCTGGACCTTCGACAGGTTCAAGCTGCGGATGCCCATCGTCGGCAGCATTCTGGACAGGGCGACGCTGGCGCGTTTTGCCCGAAGCCTGTCGATGATGCTGCGCGGCGGTGTGCCGGTGAACCAGTCACTCTCGCTGGTGGCCGATGCGGTGGACAACCGATTTATGCATGACCGTATCGTCGAGATGCGCCACGGCATTGAAGGGGGGGAGTCCATTACCCGGACCGCGGCCCAGTCCCAGTTGTTCACGCCCCTGGTGCTGCAGATGCTCTCCGTGGGTGAGGAGACTGGGCGTATTGATGAGCTGCTGGATGACGCCGCCGAGTATTACGAGCGGGAAGTGGATTACGACCTCAAGACCCTGACCGCCAGAATTGAGCCGATCCTGCTGATCATTGTGGCAGCCATGGTGATGGTGCTGGCCCTGGGTGTGTACTTGCCCATGTGGGACATGTTCAGTGCCTACAAGGGCGGAACCTGATGAATCTGCAGCAGAGGGTGGAGTTTCGCTTAAAGCGGGATTTTTCCCAACTACTCACCCTGGTGGTGGTGCTGGCAGTCATCTATCTGTTGCTGAGTGGCTGGAACGAAAAACAGCCTGATATAGACCGAAATATGGCGTATATCATGCAAGGAAGAGTGGTAACCAGCGTAAATTTGGCGCGAGCCAGCTGGATGCAGCAAGGCAGGCCAAAAGAGATACTTTGGTCTGTCCCGTCTCCTGACTTGCAGCCGGAAGAGGTTCAGGCGAGGGTGCGGCTCACTGAAAGAGGGTGGCCAGACCCTGCAAGCGATTGTAATAAATGGTGGTTTTTGATGATGGGGAGGGAGCTCTCCAACAGCAGCATCACCTTGCGGGAAGAGCGGGGAAACTGCTGGGTCAGTTTTCACTCACAGCCGTTTCTAAGGTATGATTCCGCCACGGGAAGTGTCATTTTGTTGTCGGACGACGAATAATCGTCACTTTCCACTCATAAGATTTTGTTTTAGGTGCCTTAAAGGTACAATTTTGTTTGGGATCACATTTTTCTCAGTTGAGCGACAGAAGGAAGCGTGACATGAAAAGACAAACCGGTTTCTCTCTGGTCGAACTGGTTATCGTAGTGGTGGTGCTGGGCCTGCTGGCCGCAGTGGCGCTTCCTCGTTTTATCGACATCACCGATCAAGCCGAAGATGCCGCTTCCGAAGGCGTGGCGGGTGGCTTTGCCTCTGCCGTGGGCATTACCCGGGCTCAATGGGAAGTGGAAGGTCGTCCCGATACCGCCATTGGCCGCGTCGTGCTGGATGGTCAGTATGTGAATGTTAACGCCTACGGCTACCCTGCGGGTGCTCGTGGACAGGCGCCAACCTCTATGGATGCCTCCAGTTGTCTGGCCGTCTTCGACCAAATTTTACAAAGCCCTCCTCCGGCGGTTCTTCGCAGTGCTAGCGCGGCGGATCTGGCAGATGCACGATTTGCGGTGGATGTAAGCAGCGGTACCGGCGGTACCCTGGTTATTCCCGGCGGCACCGACATTACCGGCCTGGATGAGTGCTACTACGTGCAGACCGCCACCGTGGACACCAATAACATGCCTGCCAGCTTTGATGGTGGCCAGGGCAAAGGCTTTAAATACAACCCAGGCACCGGCCAGGTTGTCACCTTCTCCAACTAAGACTTGTTGTAACTAGTACGGAATAGAGATTATGAATGCACAACGTGGTTTTACCCTGATTGAGCTGGTGGTTGTGATCATCGTTCTGGGTATCCTGGCAGTGACCGCTGCACCTAAGTTTATTGACCTGCAAAGCGATGCCCGCAAAGCCACCCTGCAAGGTGCCAAGGGTGCCCTGCAAGGTGCCAATGCGTTGATCTACTCTAAAGCTGCCATCAACAGTGACCTGGATAAGAACTGTGCTGCGGCCACCAAGCCTGATGGCTGTGACGATATTAATGTTGATGGTTCAGCCACCGACGTTACGCCGGTATACGGTTCCGTAGCCGCCGATGCGGACCAGATCCAGGCCGCTGCAGAACTGAGCGGTGATGAGTGGGATCTGGATGACAGTACCACCAGTGGCACCGTTTACATTACTCCTGACGGCGTAACTGTGGTCACCGGAGCGGATAAGTCCAATGCTTGCCAGCTGGAATATGTGCCCGCCACCAGCAGTGTTTCCGCCAAGTACACCATTGAAGACAACGGTTGCTAACGATCAGATGTGTTTTTGGGGAGGCGCACTGCGCTTCCCGGTTTTATCGCCTTAATCGGCGAATTTTGACCTTTTTGGGGATCTTATTATGAAGCGACAGTCCGGTTTTACCCTGATTGAATTGGTAGTGGTCATTATTGTGCTGGGTATCCTGGCTGTTACTGCCGCTCCGAAATTTATCAACCTGCAGAATGATGCTCGTAAGGCCACTCTGGATGGGATGAAGGCCTCTGTTCAGGGTGCTAACTCCCTGATCTACGCCAAGGCAGCCATCGAAGGCAAAGAAAATAAGTCCACTGAGACTGTTTCCAGTGTCGCCATAGTCAATGGCTATGTGGCACCTACTTTTGCTGCTCTGGATGAAGCGGTGGAGGCTGACTTTGGCACTGCAAAGTTGGCTGCGGCTGACACCGTGGCTACTGCTGAGTGGGGCATCTTTGAAGGCACTAACTCCGCAATCATCGTGCCTAACGGTTTTGCCTCCAATGGCACCTGTAAATTGACCTACACCAATAATGCCGGCGCACTGAGCTACGTTGTCGATGGCAGTGGCTGTTAATCCAATTTAGGATTTGGCCTATGGGGCGACAGAATAGAGGTTTTACCCTGGTAGAGCTGGTGACCATCATCCTTCTGGTCACCATACTCTCTGTCGCCGCCATGACCCGGTTTCTGGGGGCGGACCAGTTTGCGGTCCGCGCCGCCCAGGACCAACTTCTCTCTGAACTCTCCTATCTGCAACAACTCTCCCTGGCGGGACAAAGCTGCCAATTGAGCGTGGCGCCTCGCGGCTTCTGGCTGCCTGCCTCTTGTGGCTCTCCGGCACGACAAAGCCGGCAGGAGCAGTGTGACTCCGGGGATACCATCACCAATGGTGTTTGTCTGAATGATGGCGTGGGCCTGAATATGGCGGGCACTACCACCTTCACCCTGGGTATGGATGACCTGGGCAGGGTGACCGGCTGTACCCTGACCGGCGGCATCTGCCGCCTGACCCTGACCGGCACAGAAACCCTTGGGGTGTGCATCGAAACCGAGGGGTATATCCATGGCTGCTGACAACCGCGGGTTCACTCTGCTGGAGATGGTGGTGGGCATGGTGGTGATGGGCATCGCCCTGGTGATGCTGGCGACTCTGGTGTTCCCTCAGGCGGAGCGGGCGGCGCAAAGCCTCTATCAGGTTCGTGCAGCCCAGTTGGGCCAGGCGGTCATGGGCGAGTTGATGGGGCGGCAGTTTGACCGCAACACGCCCAACGGTGGCGGCCAGGTGACTACCCTGAACTGCACCAAGGTGACCGCGGGCAACGACCCCACAGCCTGGGCCTTTGTGGAGGACTACAACGGCTATCGTGGCAGTGCCGATGACCTGCTGGGGAACAGTTCCTATGAGCGCTTCGGGTTGGAGGTGGATGTCAGCTGTAACTCCGCCGCAGTTGGCAGCACCAACTGGTCGGGTGGCGCCAAGGTGATCTCCATTACCGCAGTGGCGCCAGACGGCAGCCGCTTTCCCTTCCAGATGGTGAGGGGGAACTTCTGATGCGAGTGCGCGGCTTTACCCTGATGGAGCTGTTGATCACCATGCTGTTGCTCAGCATTGTCTCCATCGGTGTCTCCAGCTTTGTTACCTACGCCACCCGCATCTATGCCGACAGCCAGGCCTGGTCAGAGTCGATCAGCCAGTATCGTTATGGCCTTCAGCGTCTCTCACGGGAGTTGAGGGACGCCCTGCCGGGCAGTATCTCTGTGGGGGCCAGTGGCACCAGTCAGTGTGTGAATTTCCGACCCATCGTCGACAGCGGTCATTTCATCGAGGCGCCGGTGCACAACAACGCCCGGCAGATCTCCGCTTTTGCCCTGCCTTGCTGCACAGCCTCCAATTGCAATGCCTGCGACATGGGGCAGGGACTGGCGATTCTGGATGGTTATTCGGTTCCTGCGATCCTGCCTAAGGTGACCGCGTCGAGTTGCAGCGGCGGAGTCTGCACACTGACCCTGGATCAGGATCTGATTCAGGGGGACTTCTCCGTAGGCAAACGTTTCTTTGTGGCGGGCAACAGCGTCAGTTACTGCCTGAGTAACACGGGCAACCTGAGCCGAACGGCCAACGGCGCCACCAGTCTGATGGGAGAGGGGTTTGGCAATAACCTTGGGGGCTGCGATCTGTCGGACAGAGATAATGAGCAGTGTCCCTTCACTCTGTTGCCTCCCAGTCTGGCCAGAAACAATGTGGTCAAACTGCAGTTTTGGCTGACCGAGGCCGGTCAGTCCCAACGTTTTGCTCAGGAGGTCCAGGTTGAGAATGTCCCCTGACAAGCAGCGTGGCTCCACCCTGATCATTGCCCTGTTTATCGTGGTGGTGATGTTGATGCTGGGGGTGACCCTGGTGCAGATGCTGGACAGCCAGGATGACCAGATGGTGCTGGAGGTGAACGGTACCCGCACCTGGTCTGCTGGCCAGGCGGGTCTGGATTGGGGGCTGGCTCAGGTTCTCAACCGTGGCGCCGTGGCGGCAGATACCGCCTGCACCGCAGCCAGCACCACCTTGAGTGGTGGCGCCGGCTTGCCAACGGGGGCGGGCTTGGGGAACTGTCGGGTTCAGGTGAACTGCAGCCATTCCGCCTTCAATCTGGACGGCGATGTGCGCAATCGTTTTATTATCAGCTCCAACGCCAGTTGTGGAACCGGAGGTTTGGCAGTGAGCCGCGCCTTCGAGTCCCAGGCGTTCGATTAGGTGGGGAACGCTATGGCACGGTTGAGCTCGATGATATCTGTACTTCTGCTGGCCTTGCTGTGTGCTGCGCCTCAGGCAGAAGCGAAGCCTAAAGCCCAAAGTTACATTGATATGGACGCTCACCCCACTCAAAGCCTCAAGGTGATGATCAACGAGATCAATGTGGAGCGTGGCTATGTCGAGCTGTTTTTCCGTGAGACCCTCACCGACTCCACAGGCTGGCAGATTCAGTGGGCCAGTGCAGGTAGCCAGGGAACACCGGTCGCGCTGGGCTGCGATGAAAACAGCTGCCAGGCTAATACTTTCAAGGTGTTTTATGGCTTCAGTTTTCACCCTAATCATATTGAAGTGATGGTGACTGCCCCGGCCAGCCCGGCCGGCTCTAACAACTCCGTCGTGCACTATGTTCGTTCATCAAACAATGCCAACAGCATCAAGAACAAACAGGTATGGAGTGTTGAAGACAGTGTCGCCACCGACGTATTCAAAAGCGGCAGCCTGACCGATATCTGTGCCAAGCCCGATGGCAGCGCCTTGGACCCTGACTGGGACCGATGTGAACCCTCCGAGGGCACGTCGAACGACGGTGGTGTGGTGCCGCCCATATCCGTGTTTCCCCGTTTTCAGCACCCGGACAGCACCATCACCTGCCAGGGGGCAGAGATCGGCGTTGATCTGTGCAGCAATGCAGATTGTTCCAGCGTCGACAGCACCAATTCTCTGGTAATCAGCCTGTCACCGGACAGCGGGGTGACCTGGGAGAACCTGACGAGGGGGACCAGCGGCCAGTCACTCGAGGTGTGGCATGGCGACCGACTCCAGTTGTGGGCCGACAGTTCCGGCATGGTGACCATCGGCGCCGTGGGCCAGAGCCATCTGTGTCTCAGTGATAGCGGCAGCCACAGCTGCAACATCGAGTTTAAGAACAGCGGCATTGATCTGAGCGTCTTGCTGAATAATGCCGAGCAATCCGGGTTGACCGCCTGCCGCAATGACTACCTGCTGCATCTGGCCTTGCTGGAAACCGATGCCGTCAATCCAAGGCGGTGCCTGCCGGTTGCCAGCAGTGAGCGGGTGACGTTCAGCTTTGCCTATGTTGAGCCTGCGCAGCCACAGGTTGAGGCTACCCTTGCCGTAGGCAGTGCTGTACTCAAGGAGGGTCAAACCAAATCCCAGAGCCTCTCTTTTGATAACAATGGCGAAGCGACGATTCCAATCCAGTATGACGAGGCGGGCAGGCTTAATCTCTCGGCTTCCCTCGGCCGAGGGCAGGGCAGAGTGACCCTGAGTGGTGAATCCAAGCTTGACTGGCTGCCGGCCGGGCTGCACATCAGTGCCGGTGATACCCTGTGCACCGCCGGTGACGAAAGTTGCGACCCCCTGATGAAGGCGGGCAACAGCGTCGATGTGGATGTGACCGCACATTGCTGGGTGGCCAATGATGACGGCAACTTTGGTAATAACCCCGGGACCAAAAACTTCCGCCACAGTGGCATCGATCTCGAGCCGGAGCTGGTGGCGCCCAGTGGCGGCCAGAACAGCGCCGATCTGCCGGCGGATGCCAGCGGTAATGCGGTTATCGGAAACGATGGCAGTGGTACCGTGGCCCGGGTTCTGGATGAAGTGGGCGTCTTCCGCTTCGTGCCAAAGAGCGACATCGACTACCTGGGGCATCAGCTGGCCAAGAGCAGCGTCAGCTCAGCCAACATTGGCCGGGTGACGCCGGCCTACCTGGGGGCAGAAACCTCCAATACGGTTCTCGGGGCCTACTGCAACAGCTTCAGTTACCTTGGCCAGCCCGTGCCCTATACTTCGGCGCCTGTGGTCACGGTGACCGGTTACGCCACCGATGGCAGTGTCACCCAAAACTTTGACTCAGCGTTCTGGAATCTGCCCAACCCCATGAACGCCAGAACCTATGCCACTCAAAGCGCATCGGTCACCGTGCAGGAACCTGTGGGGATTGCGGTGACCGAGGCGGACGCCAATGATCTCGACGGCAGCCGCCGCTTCGGCGTCAACAAAAGCTGGATAAGTTTTGCCAGGCCGATTTCTCCGGTGGCCCCCTTGGGCAGTACCGCAACGGGCAGTCAAACCACCCTGACTCTGCCCTCGGCGGCCTTCACCGTCAGCGCTGATCAGCTGTGCCTGGGTCAGTGGGGCAGCTGTCAAAGCTCCGACTTTACTACCCAGAATGGCGGCACCAGCCTGGGGTACATCCAGGGCCCGCAGCTGCGCTATGGTCGCGCCGTGCTGGCCAGTGCCTATGGCAGCGAGAATCAGGTGGTGCGCATGCCCCTGACCCTGGAGTACTACAATGGTCAGCAGTTTGCCACCAACCTGTTGGATACCGGTTTTTACGGTGATGGCCGGGCCTTGAATGCTGGTTCCCCCGCCACCTCGGGCAGGGTAACCCTGACCGGCTCTCTGAATCCGCTGCCGACAACCTCAGGTCAGGCGTATGCCCTGTCGGGTGTCTTCGAGTCGCTCTCCATTGCCGGGGCTGGGGCGGTCACCAATCCGCCTCTGGCCCTGGAGTACCACCTGGAACACCCCTTTGCCAGTCAGGCAGGCTGCACCTTCCCTGAGGCGGCCTCCATGGCGCCGACCTGGCTGCAGTGGTATTGGGATAAGGACCAGCCATCGGTGCTGCAGAACCCCAGCGCTGAGGTCACTCTGGGCCGGTATCGGGGGCACGATAAAGTGATATATCGCCGAGAGCTGTTCTGAGGAATCTGGGAAACTTAACCTTTCAAAAAGGCGCTTTTTAAGCCGCGGCTGAAGGCTGGTGTCGGAAAATTGGAGCAAGTCGTTTTTTCGACACTGTGAAATAACCATTAACCCCAGTAGTAAAGCGGGTTGTGGATTGGTCGGGGCGTTGGTAAAGTTAGCTGATTTTCGCATTTCTTACCGTTTCGCATACAGGGCTGGTACATGTTCAAAAAGCTTCGTGGAGTTTTCTCCAACGACCTATCTATCGATTTAGGTACCGCCAACACGCTGATCTACGTAAAAGATCAGGGAATCGTCCTGAATGAGCCATCTGTAGTGGCCATCCGTCAGGAGGGGCCCAACGCCAAGAGCGTTGCAGCCGTTGGTAGTGCAGCTAAGCGTATGCTGGGGCGTACCCCAGGCAACATCAAGGCAATCCGCCCCATGAAAGACGGTGTTATCGCCGACTTTATGGTGTGTGAGAAGATGCTGCAGTATTTCATCAAGCAGGTGCATGACAGCGGTCTGTTCCGTCCAAGCCCTCGGGTACTGATCTGCGTTCCTTGCGGCTCTACCCAGGTTGAGCGTCGCGCCATCCGTGAATCTGCCCTGGGTGCCGGTGCCCGCGAAGTCTATCTGATTGACGAGCCCATGGCGGCTGCCATCGGTGCCGGTCTGCCAGTATCCGAAGCCACAGGTTCCATGGTGGTGGACATCGGTGGTGGTACTACCGAGGTGGCGATCATCTCCCTGAACGGCGTGGTGTACTCCGCTTCTGCCCGTGTGGGTGGCGACAAGTTTGATGAAGCGATCATCAACTACGTACGTCGTAACTACGGCAGCCTGATTGGTGAGGCCACTGCCGAGCGCATCAAGCATGAGATCGGTTCCGCCTACCCAGGTGATGAGGTGCGGGAGATCGAAGTGCGCGGCCGTAACCTGGCCGAGGGTGTGCCACGCAGCTTCACCCTGAACAGCAACGAAATTCTGGAAGCCCTGCAGGAGCCTCTGTCCGGCATCGTCAGCGCCGTGATGACCGCTCTTGAGCAGTCTCCACCCGAACTGGCTTCTGACATCTCCGAGCGCGGTATGGTGCTCACCGGCGGTGGCGCCATGCTGCGTGACCTGGACCACCTGCTGCAGGAAGAGACCGGCATCCCCGTGGTGATCGCCGATGAGCCTCTGACCTGTGTTGCCCTGGGTGGTGGTAAAGCCCTGGAGATGATCGACGTCCACGGCGGTGACATCTTCGCCGAAGAGTAATTGGCGGATTACCGCTGAATGAAACCCTTCTTTATCCAAGGTGCGTCTCCGCAATACCGCCTGTTCATGGCGGTATTGCTTTCTCTCGCCCTGATTCTGGCCAACGACCGGCTATTGCCCCTGCGCTCCGCCATGGCAACCCTGGTGAGTCCGCTGCAGTACCTGGCGAATGTACCCGCCCTGGTGCTGGATGAGGTCTCCACCAACCTGTCCACCCGAGCCCAACTCCTCAAGGAGAACGATCGCCTGCAGCAGCGGCAGCTGCTGATGAGTGAGCAGTTGCTGAAGATGGCCAACCTCCAGGAGGAGAACGCCCGCCTGCGTGCCCTGCTGCAATCCCCCACCCGCAAAGACGCTCGCCGCATGGTGGCCGAGGTGATGTTTGTGGATCGTGACCCCTTCAAGAGCCAGGTGCTTATCGATAAGGGGCTGAACGAAGGGGTGTATGTGGGCCAGCCTGTGCTGGACGACTCCGGCGTGGTGGGGCAGGTGACCGAGGTGGCCCAGACCACGGCCAGGGTACTGCTGATTGCCGACTTTACCCACGCCATTCCGGTGCGGGTAGCCCGTAACGATGTGCGTGCGGTGGCCCATGGCAGCGGTAAGCTGAATCAGTTGGAGCTGGCCAATGTGCCCATGAGCACCGACGTCCGGGTGGGGGACCTGTTGATCTCCTCCGGATTGGGGCAGCGCTTCCCCGAAGGCTACCCCGTCGCTACCGTGACCCAGGTGGTCCGGGATGAGGGGATGACCTGGGCCCAGATCAGCGCGGAGCCCGTGGCTCACCTGGATCGAATCCGCTATCTGCTGCTGTTGTGGCAGAACGAAGTACAGGGCAACACCCCTCAGGAGAACACAGATGGATAAGCCACAGCGTTACGGCATCATCTGGATCAGCATCCTGATTGCCCTGTTCCTGCAGATCATGCCTCTGCCACAGCTGGTGGCAGACTGGCGCCCGGACTGGGTGATGCTGGTGTTGGCCTACTGGACTCTGGCTCTGCCTCACAGGGTGGGCATTCTGACCGCTTTTGTGGTTGGCCTGTTGCTGGATGTATTGCTGGGAGCCACCCTGGGGGTACGCTCATTGGCATTGTCCGTGGTGATCTATCTGGTGGTGCTTCAATATCAGAAGCTGCGCCACTTTGCCTGGCTGCAGCAGATGAGCATCATCGCCATGCTGAGCCTGCTCAGCCATCTTCTGGTATTCTGGGCAGAATATCTGCATAGCGGTGTTCAGCTCTCCTGGGAATACCTGAAGCCAGTGGTGATTACCCCCCTGCTGTGGCCCTGGGTCTTCTGGTTGCTCAGGCGTACCCGCCGTCACTACAAGGTTAAATAGCCATGACCCTGCCAAACTGCTTCCTGGCCTCCTCCTCCCCTCGCCGGAGAGAGTTGCTGGGACAGCTGGGCTGTCAATTTGAATGTGTCAGCCCGGAGATCGATGAAACCCCAGGAGATGGGGAGAGTCCAACTGATTATGTGGCCCGCCTGGCCAGGGAAAAAGCCCGCGCGGGCGAAGCCCTGACCGACTGCAGCCGTCCGGTGCTGGGGTCAGACACCGTGGTGGTGCTCGACGGCCGGATTCTGGGTAAACCTGTGGATGAGGCGGACGCCATAGAGACGCTGGCGGCACTGCAAGGGCGCAGTCATCAGGTGATGACCGCCGTTGCCCTGGTACAGGGGGAACGACTGGAACAGGTCGTGGTGACCACCCAGGTCAGTTTCAGCGCCATGACCCGGCCGCAGATTGAAGATTATGTTGCCAGTGGCGAGCCCATGGACAAGGCGGGCAGCTATGGAATCCAGGGACTGGGCGGCGCCTACGTGAAGGCGATAAACGGCAGCTACTCTGCCGTGGTGGGCCTACCCTTGGTAGAGACCCGAGAACTCTTATCCCGTTTTTAAAAGCTTGGAGGTCAGGTGCATCCCTCATCAGTCATCGGTACCGAACTACTGATTAACGTCACCCCCACCGAGAACCGGGTGGCGCTGCTGGAACGCGGCCAACTTCAGGAGGTGCACGTCGAGCGGCGTGGCCGACTGGGGATCGTCGGCAACATCTACCGTGGCAAGGTGACCCGGGTACTGCCTGGCATGCAGGCGGCCTTCGTGGACATCGGCCATGAGAAGGCGGCCTTTCTCCACGCGTCCGACATCATTCCCCACACCGAATGTGTGGCGGAGCCTGAGCAGAAGCAGTTTCAGGCTCAGGATATTGCCTCCCTGGTGCGTCCCGGTCAGGACATCACCGTTCAGGTGACCAAGGACCCTCTGGGCACCAAAGGCGCCCGTTTGACCACGGACATCACCCTGCCTTCCCGTTACCTGGTGTTTATGCCCGGCGCCGCCCATGTGGGGGTGTCTCAGCGCATCGAGTCTGAGGAGGAGCGGGAGCGCCTGAAGAAGCTGGTGGGCCAGTTTGTGGACACCGATGGCGGCTTCATCATCCGTACCGCCGCCGAGGGGGCCTGTGAGAAGGAGCTGGCCCATGATGCCGCCTTCCTGCGCCGGGTATGGCGTAAGGTCAGTGAGCGTCGCCAGCGCCCTGGCGGCAAGGTGATCCCCCTGTATGAGGATCTGACCCTGCCCAGGCGCCTGCTGAGAGACCTGGCGATCTGCAACATCGAGCGGGTGCAGGTGGACTCCCGCACCGCCATCAAGGAACTCAGTGAGTTTGCCCAGGAGTTCGTGCCTGACGTGGCCCCGGTTCTGGAGCACTTTACCGGGCCTTCGCCCCTGTTCGATCTCTACGACGTGGAGAACGAGATCCAGCGGGCCCTGGAGCGTAAGGTTGAGTTGAAAAACGGTGGCTACCTGATCATCGACCAGACCGAGGCGATGACCACCATCGACATCAACACCGGCGCCTTCGTGGGTCACCGAAACCTGGAAGAGACCATCTTCAACACCAACCTGGAAGCGACCCGGGCGATCGCCCACCAGCTGCGCCTGCGCAATCTGGGGGGGATCATCATCATCGATTTCATCGACATGACCTCCGATGAGCACCGCAACCGGGTTCTGAGCACTCTGGAGGCCGCCATGGCCGTCGACAGGGTGAAGACCAGTGTCAGCGGTTTCTCCCGCCTGGGGCTGGTGGAGGTCACCCGCAAGCGCACCCGGGAAAGCCTGGAGCATGTGCTCTGCGGCGAATGCCCCGTGTGTAAGGGCACCGGCTCCCTGAAAACGGTAGAAACCGTCTGCTACGAGATGTTCCGGGAGATCATCCGGGTGGACCGCCAGTATGACGCCGACGAGTTTTCCGTCTACGTCTCTCCGGCGGTGCACGATGCCCTGATTGGCGATGAGGCTCACAGCCTGGCTGAGCTTGAAGTCTTTATCGGCAAGCGCATCCGTCTTCAATCCGAACCCCTCTACGCCCAGGATAAGTTCGACGTGGTGATGATGTGACCCTGGGCCCCGGATTCCGGCGACTGCTGAGCTTCTGTTGGTACACTGCTGCGACCCTGATTGTGCTGTTTGCACTGACGGTGGCGGCGGTGCGTACCCTGCTGCCTGAGCTGGACTCCATCCGGGAAGAGTTGACCGCCCAGCTGAGTGCCCAGAGTGGCCTGGAGCTGGAGTTTGGCCGCCTGGGGGCCAGCTGGAAGCCCAAGGGGCCTCAACTGGTGATTCAGAACTTCCATCTGCCTGCTCAGGAAGATCTCGACCTGGATGTGAGGGTCGAAGAGGCGGTGGCGCAGCTGGATTTCTGGGCTTCGCTTACCGACCTGGATCTGCGATTCGATCAGGTCAGCTTCTCCGGGGTGGAGGTGCGGCTGCTGGGCCAGCTCAATACCGGCAGTGGCTCGGGATCCGGCGGTGCCATCGATGCCTTCAAGCGCACCTTCCTTCATGGCCTGCGCCAGCTGAATCTGGAAGATGCCCGACTCTACCTTCCCCTCTCCGACAAGGAGGGGGAACCCATTCATATCGCCAACCTGCAGTGGCGCAACCAGGGCAACCGCCATCTGGGGGAAGGCCGTCTCTATCTGGACAGCGACAGCAATCAGGATGAAACTCTGAGGTTGGCCCTGGAGCTGCGTAGCGATCAGGATGAGATGTTCGGCCGCGGCTATGTGCAGGCGGCGCAGCTGGACATCGGCGACTGGCTGGCCCGGCAGATGGGCAGTGACAGTCGTCAGTTCTCCGGGGTCCTGAATATGGAATCCTGGGTGACCTTCGATGAGCACGGCCTGCGCAGTGGCCAGGTGGAGTTCGGTGAAAGCGACTTCAGCTGGGAGCAGCCCGAACCTCAGCGGATGGCCATCAGCGGTGGTCGCCTGGTGTGGTCTCCCACAGAAACCGGTGGCCAGCTGGCCAGTCAGGACCTGCAGCTGCAGAGCAATGGCAAGCCGTGGCAGCCTACCCATTTTGCCCTGCGCCACGGACAGGGCGATCTCAGCCTGTGGCTGAACGGGCTGCAGCTGGACAAGCTCAAGCCCCTACTGGGGGTGATTCCCGGCATCAAGAACCGCTCCCTGTCCGACATGCTGGCGGCCAATGGCCGTGGTGAGATTCAGCAGATTCGGGCGCAGCGCAGGGAGGGGCAGTGGGCCCTGGCCGCCGACCTGAAAGATCTTGGGTGGGACATGAGCGGCAAGGTGCCCGGTGTCGCCGGCATCAATGGCCAGGTCACCTGGATGGGAGCCCAGGGGCATCTGCACCTGCCCAGCCAGAAGGCGGCCCTCTACTGGCCCTGGCAGTTCAGTCACACGGTCAAGTTCTCCGAGCTCAGTGGCGATCTGTTCATTCATCAGCAGGATGGCTGGGTCATCACCACAGACAATCTGCGCCTCGATGGTGACATTCTTGAGGCGGATCTTGAGGCGGCGCTGCTGCTTCCTGCCGACCGGCCAGTGCGGTTGCAGCTGTATGGCAATGCCGGGCTGAAGCAGATGGCCGAGGCAGACAAGCTGTTCCCCCGCAAAGCCATGGGAGAAGGGCTGTCTGAGTACCTGGCGGCGGCGATCCAGGGTGGGCACACCGATGATGCCCAGATCCTCTGGCATGGCGATTTTGCCGACTACCCCTATGCTGGCGGTGAAGGGGTGTTCCAGGCGGGCTTTACCATGGAGCAGGGGCAGTTCCAGTTCCTCGAGTCCTGGCCTGCGGTTACCGACATCACCCTGGATGCCCTGTTTGAAAATATGCGCATGGACATCTGGTTGCGCCAGGGTCTGCTGGATCAGGTGCCGGTAGAGAATGCCCATGTGTTTATCCCTACCCTGAACCGCAGTGCCACCCTGACCGTGGCGGCTTCGGTTCGAACCGATGCCGCCGCAGCCAGTGAGCTGATGGCCAAGTCCTCCCTGGCCAATACTGTAGGGGCGACCCTCAAGGAGCTGCAGATTGGCGGTGATGTGGCCACCAGCCTGGATCTTACCTTCCCGCTGGGCGCGGCCGTCTCGGATCAGTCCCCCAGCATTCTTGGACGGGTGGCCCTGTGGGACAATCCCATCCATATTCGCGCCCTCTCCACTGAGCTGTCCGCGGTCCGGGGTGAACTCAGTTTTGATTCCGATAAGGTCGTGTCAGACGGTTTGCAGGCGCAGATCTTCAATCAGCCTCTGACGCTCAAGGTAGACACCGGCAAGGATGGTGATGTGTACCGTGCCCTGGTGGACCTCGGCGGTCGCTGGCACACGGACAACATTCCCCAAGGGCAGACCTTCCCCCTGTTTGAGCACCTTGAAGGCGATGCCCAGTGGCAGGGCAAGCTGGAGATGAATTTCCGCCAGGATGGGGCGTACGCCTACCAGGCCAAGGTGGAGACCAACCTGGAGGGGCTGGAGGTGGACCTGCCGGCTCCGGTGGGCAAGAGGGCCTCCACGCCTATTCGCACCGTGCTCGAGGTCAATGGTGATCAGGATGGTGCCCGGCTGTTGGCGACCCAGGGGGTGCGCGTCGGTTATCTGGCTGAGTTTGAAGTGGACAGCATGGGGTTCCATTGGCCCAGATATCAGTTATCCATTGGCAAGCGCCCCAGCTTGATCGGGGTGGGTTCCGGCTCCATCGATCTGGCGATGTCCCAGGTCAGGCTGCAGGACTGGTTGCCTCTGATCACCGGATTTGTCACCACCACCGGAGACGGTTCCCAGGGCGCGGTGCCTCCCCTGACCCGGGTGAGTGGCTCCCTCTCCCGTCTGGACATCTTTGGTCTGCATTTTGATCAGACCCTGCTGGAGGGCTGGCCCGAGGAGCAGGGCTGGCGCTTCAGGGCTGAATCGGATCAGATGCGCGGTGATATACTGATCGGCCGCGATTGGCAGCAGGACGGCTTGCGCATCGACGCTGACCGTTTGCAGATGGAGTGGGACAGCAAAGCGGGCCCAAGTGAACCGGAAGCGGCCTCTCTGATTGCCCAGATGCCAGCGGTGCAGGCCAAAGTAGACAGTTTCCATATCCGCGATCTGGACCTGGGCGAGCTGACCCTTTCCACCACCCATGAGACCGATGGCTACCGGCTGCAGCAGCTACAGCTGTCGCGGTCCGAATACCAGTTTCAGGCCCAGGGCTTCTGGCAGCCCGAGGGCGAACTGACCCGTTTCGATCTCACCGGCTCCCTTAAGAGCGACGACTTCGGCAAGATGAGCTCGGTCATCGGTCAGCCTCTCGGCGTGGAGGAGTCCACCCTGGACGCCAAGTTCGATTTGAGCTGGAAGGATGCCCCCTGGGCCATGGATATGCCCAGCCTGGATGGCGACCTTGAGTTTGCCTTCGGCAAAGGGCATCTGTCCCAGGTGTCCGACAAAGGCGCCCGGATTCTCTCCATGTTCAGCCTGGACTCCCTGCTGAGGAAGCTGTCGCTGGACTTTACCGACGTCTTCGGCAAAGGTTTTTACTACACCAGCTTTGATGGCTCCATCCAGTTTGATGATGGGCTGGCCAGCACTCAGAACACCGAACTGGATGGCGATGCGGGTGTGATGAAGATTCGCGGCAGCTCCAACCTGGTAAGCCGGGAGCTGGATTACCGCATCACCTTCTCGCCTGCCCTGACCGCCAGCGTCCCCGCGGTGGCGCTGATGTCCGGTGCTTCGCTCACCGTCGGGGTCGGTGCCTTTGCGGTATCCAAGATCCTGGAGCCGGTGATTGAGGTGATTACCCAGCTAAACTATAAACTTACAGGTACCTTTGATGACCCGGTTCTGGAGGAGCTGGAGCGGGATAAGCGGGAGATCCGCATCATCGAAGAGGAGCCGCAGCCTGAGCCCCAGTCTCTGGTGACGCCCAACACCCAGGCACCCGATTACATGGAGGCCCTGCCGGAGCCCTTGCCCGAAGGTGAGAGCCGCACGGTAGGCCAGTAGCCCTAAGGAGAGTCTATGCGGCTGTACGCCCTGCAGTGCTGTTCCAGCGCCGAACCCGAAGAGAACCTGGCGCGGCTGCGCCAACAGCTCTCGCCTCTGGGGGATCAGCCCGGGGACAAGCTGGTGGTGCTGCCCGAGTGTGTGCTGGCCTTTGATGGTCCCAAGGGGCAGTGGCAATCCTTGGCGGAACCCCTGGGCGAGGGACCGTTGCAGGCCCGAATGGCGGAATTGGCCCAACTGGCCGGGTGCACCCTGGTGGCCGGGACTCTGCCCATCCTGGCTGACGATGGCCGAGCCTACGCGGCATCCCTGGTGTTTGATCAATCGGGGCAGCGGGTGGGGCGTTACGACAAACTTCATCTGTTTGATGTGACCATCGGAGACAACACCGGCCACTACAGAGAGAGCGACACCACCCATCCCGGTCAGCAGATTGAGGTGATCGAGACTTCGCTTGGGCGGGTGGGGCTGGCGGTGTGTTACGATCTGCGTTTTCCCGAACTGTTTCGGGAGATGACCGCCCGGGGCGCAGAGATACTGGTGCTGCCCAGTGCCTTTACCCGGGTCACCGGTGACGCCCACTGGGAGGCGCTGCTCAAGGCCCGCGCCATCGAAAACCAGGTGTATATGGTGGCCGCCGGCCAGGTGGGTGTGCACGCCAATGGCCGCCAGACCTGGGGTCACTCGATGATTGTCGATCCCTGGGGCGAACTGCTGGCCGATGCTGGCGAAGAGGAGGGGATGATTGATGCCCCCTTCAACAGAGAACGTATTCAGGAGGTGAGGCAGGCGATGCCTTGCCTCAATCATATTCGGTTGCCCCTGTAGAGCAACTCAAGGAACCAAGGACGCTATGACTTTAGAGAAAGCCAGCGCTACCCTGCTGCAGCCCGCTGGGCTGGACCTCAATGATCTGGAGCGGATTCTGTCTCGCATCCACAGTCACAAACTGGATTACTCCGATATCTATCTGCAGTCGGCCCGACATGAGTCCTGGGTGCTGGAGGATGGCATCGTCAAGGAGGGCAGCTTCAACATCGAGCAGGGTGTGGGTATCCGTGCCATCGATGGTGAGAAGACCGGCTTCGCCTACGCCGATGAGGTGACCCTAGACTCTCTGCAGCAGTCCGCCGATGCCGCCCGTGGCATTGCCGCCAGTGGCGGTGAGGGTAAGGTCAATGCCCTGGCCGGTGTTGGCAGTGCCAAGCGCTACCCGGCCATTGACCCCATCGGCACCTGGGAGCAGCAGCAGAAGCTGTCACTGCTCCAGGAGATGGACGCCTATGTCCGGGCCCTGGACAGTCGGGTCCAGCAGGTGATTGTCAGCCTCAGCGCCGCCTATGAAGAGGTGCTGGTGGCGGCATCCGACGGCACCCTGGCCGCCGATGTGCGCCCCTTGGTGCGGCTGAACTGCTCCGTCATCATGGTGGAAGGGGATCGCCGTGAGCGCGGCAGCGCTGGCATGGGCGGTCGTTATGGCTTCGAACAGCTGGATGTGACCGACGATCAGGACCGCCGTCGTGCCCTGCAGTTGTGTCATGAAGCGGTGCGCCAGGCCGAGGTGAACCTGCGGGCGGTGGACGCCCCTGCCGGTGAGATGCCCGTGGTCCTAGGGCCCGGCTGGCCCGGCGTGCTGCTGCACGAGGCGGTTGGCCACGGCCTTGAAGGTGACTTCAACCGTAAGGGCTCCAGTGCCTTCGCCGGTCGCATCGGCGAGAAGGTGGCCAGCGAGCTGTGCACCGTGGTGGATGACGGTACCCTGGAGGGGCGTCGTGGCTCTGTCAGCATCGACGATGAGGGCACCGAAGGCCAGCACACCGTGCTGATCGAGCATGGCATCCTCAAGGGTTATATGCAGGACAAGCTCAATGCCCGGCTGATGGGAATGGCGCCGACCGGCAATGGCCGTCGCGAGTCCTACGCCCACATGCCCATGCCTCGCATGACCAACACCTACATGCTGGGTGGCGATAAGGAACCGGGTGAGATCATTGCGTCCGTAGAGCGGGGTGTTTACGCCCCCAACTTCGGCGGTGGCCAGGTGGACATCACCTCGGGCAAGTTCGTGTTCTCCGCGTCCGAGGCCTACCTGATTGAGAATGGCAAAATCACCACCCCCATCAAGGGCGCGACCCTGATCGGCAACGGCCCGGAAGCGATGCAGACCATCTCCATGGTGGGGAACGATCTCTCCCTGGACAAGGGAGTGGGCGTCTGCGGCAAAGAGGGGCAGAGTGTGCCTGTCGGCGTGGGTCAGCCGACCCTGAAGCTGGACCGCCTGACCGTGGGTGGCACCGACTGACCCTGTCTGCGGAGTGAGTATTCGGGGCCCTTTGGGGCCCCGTTTTTGTTGCTGACGTGAAAAAACTGCAGTGCTGACGTGACTTAGAGATCAGACGAGTGGAAAAGCACTCGACTGTGAAACTGGATGGAGTAAGATCTAGAGTTTCAACTCTAACTTGGACAGACGATGAGATATTGGATCTGTGCCCTGCTTTGTCTCAGCGGCTCCCTGTCTGCTCAGCCCCTGAGCCTGCATCAGGCCTGGCAGCGGGTGGAGAGCGTCAGTGACAAGCTGCAGGCTCAGCAGCAGGCCCATCAGCGGGCCGAAGCGGAGCTGGGCGTGGCACAGCAACTGGGTGATCCCAGCCTGACCCTGAGAGGCAGCTACCTGCGGCTGGACAGCCCGGTGGAGCTGGATGCCAGGGCAATCAACCCACTGCCACAGATGCTCTCGGCGCTGCCGGCTGGATTGCTTCCCCCCTTGCCGGACTCCGCCTGGAAAACCGAGATCACCGACCGCGATATCTACCATGCCAGCCTGCAGGCGGTGTGGCCTCTCTATGTGGGGGGGCGCATTGAAGCGGCTAAGAGCATCAAGGCAGCCGAAGCGGAGCAGCAGAAACAGCAGACCCGTCTGGATACCCAGGAGCGCTTTACCACCCTGGTGGAGCGTTACTTTGCCCTGGCGTTGACCCATAAGGTGGAACAACTGCACCAGGCAAGGTTGGAGACTCTGAAGCAACACCTGGCCAATGCCCAGGCGCTGCAACGTCAGGGACAGATCGCCGAAGTGGAGAAGCTCAATGCCCAGGTGGCCATGGAGCAGGGGGAGGTGGCTCTGTCTCAGGCCAGCCGTCGACGCACCCTGGCGCAGATGGCCCTGGATACCCTGTTGCAGCAGAAGGGCAGTGAGCTGAGCCAGCCTCTGGCTCTGCCGATGCAGAGCCCGGATCTGGGTGGCTGGCACCGGCAGATGCTGGACACCCATCCCGCATTGGCCCTGTTTGGCGCCAAGGAGGCCCAGGCCAAAGGGGCGATTGAGGCCGAACGGGGTCGCTACAAGCCGGAGCTAGCCCTGGTGGGCAACTACAGCTTCGACGTGGATGAAAGCCTGTTGTCTGAGCTGGAGCCCGAGTGGATGGTGGGGGTGACCCTCAAGGTGCCTATCTTCACCAATGATGGGCGTAATGATCGGGTTCGTGCGGCGAAAAGTGCTCAACTTCAGGTGCAGCACCTCAAGGCGCAGACCCGGCAGGATCTGGATCTGCTGATGGCCTCCAGGGAGCAGCAACTGACCCAGGCTCAGCACGAGTACCGTGCCCTGGCCAGCGCCGAATCCCTGGCCAGAGAAAACCTCAGATTGCGTCAACTGGCGTTTGCCCAGGGGCTGGGCACCTCCATCGATCAGGTGGACGCCGGAGACAAGCTGCTGGAGGTGCAGACTGCCCGCGCCGCGGCCCAGTACCACTATCTGGTGGCCCTGGGACAACTGGCGGCCATGAGTGACAACCAGTCGCTGCTGTTCCAACTTCTGATGAGTACCGAAACCCAATGAAACGACTGAACCAACTCTTTGGTCTGCTGGCAGTATTGCTGCTGGCGGGCCTGGCAGGCCGAGCCGCCTGGACCCTGAGCCAGCCGGACGCCAAGTTTATCCAGGGCCAGATTGAAGCCCGCCAATACCATGTTTCCTCCAAGGTGCCCGGTCGCCTGGAGCGAATTCTGGTTCATCGTGGCGATCAGGTGGCAAGAGGCGATCTGCTGTTTGCCATCAGCAGCCCGGAACTGGAGGCCAAGCAGACCCAGGCCAGAGCCGGCCTGGAGGCGGCCGAGGCGCTGAAGGCCCAGGCGGACAATGGTGCCCGTCGTCAGGAGGTGTTGGCGGCCCGCGAACAGTGGCACAAGGCTCAGGCCGCCGCCGAGTTGGCCCGGGTGACCTTCGATCGGGTGGAAGCCCTGTTTGACGAAGGCGTGGTGGCTCGTCAGAAGCGCGACGAAGCCTACACCCAGTGGCAGGCGGCCCAATTCACCGAGAAGGCCGCGGAAGCGGTTTACCAGATGGCGGAGGAGGGCGCCCGCCAGGAGACCCGGGATGCCGCTGCCGGCAAGGCGTTGGCCGCCCGGGGCCAGTTGGACGAGGTGCAGGCGGTACTGGCGGACAGCCAGATGCGTGCCCCGCGCGCCGGTGAGGTCAGCCAGGTGTTGCTGGATGAGGGGGAGTTGGCGCCCACAGGCTTCCCGGTGGTGACCCTGGTGGACATGAGCGATGCCTGGGCCCTGTTCAATGTTCGCGAGGACAGTCTGGCCCGTTTCCCCGAGGGGGAGCAGGTGCAGGTGCGCATCCCCGCCCTGGGCAACAGCTTTCCCTTCACGGTGCGTTACCGCTCGGTGCTGGGAGACTACGCCACCTGGAACGCTACCGAATCTGGCATGGCCTTCGACCTGCGCACTTTTGAGGTGGAGCTGGTGCCCGTGGACACCATCCCCGGCCTGCGAGCCGGGATGACCGCGCTGATTGAGCAATGACCAAATCCATCGTCGTCCTGCTGCACCGCAGTATCCGTGATCTGCTGTCGGACCCCTGGCAGGCAAGCCTGATGACCTGGCTGCCGGTGCTGTTGGCCCTGTCTCTGTGGGGCGTATTCGCCCGCAGCCTGCCTACTCAACTGCCTGTGGCCTGGACAGACATGGACAACACCACGGTCAGTCGTGCTTTGGGGCGACAGTTGCAGGCCAGTCCGGCCATCGGCCTGGTGGCTTATGCCACCGAAGCGGAGGCGGAGCGGGCGATGCGACGTGGCGAGGTGTATGCCCAGGTGGTGATCCCCTCCAGGTTTGCCGCAGACCTGATCGCCGGGCGTCAGCCCCAGTTGCCGGTGCGTTATAACGCCCAGTATCTGCTGATGGGCAAGCGGCTCTACTCCGCCGCGGCGGGGGCCATTCGCGGCGGCCTGGCTGAGGTGGGGGCCCAGGGGGCGCTCTCCGACGGCACGCCAACGGAGTCACTGCCTGCGGTCATGGTGCCGGTAACTGTCTCCATGACCCCCATGTTCAATCCGGACCTGGGGTATCTGCCCTTCCTGTTGCCCGGCCTGCTGCTGGCTCTCTACCAGCTGCTGGTCAGTGCCACCCTGGTGAATGCGGTAGCCAGGGGCAAGCGCGGTTTGCCCCTGAGGATCATGTTGCTGCTGCTGTGGTGGTGGCTGATGGGGGGCGTCGGCCTGCTGGTGCTCTACTCCGGGCTCAATCTGCCCATGGCCGGATCCATGTTGATCCTGTGGCTGGGGATGATTCCCCTGCTTGGTGCCATCGCCGGCATCATCCTGCTGGTGGCCATGGTGGTGGATGACCCGGTGCGGGCCACCAGCATAGGCGGTGCCCTGTTTGCCCCGGCCTTCGCCTATATGGGAATCAGCTTTCCCCTGGAGTCGATGCCGGCTGCCGCTCAGATCTGGCGGGTACTGATGCCCACTACCCATTACCTGCCGCTGATGCTGCAAGCGGGGGCTAACCACAACTGGTCGGCCACCTGGCCGCTGCTGATGATGTCACTGCTGCTGATCCCGGTGGCCTGCCTCTACAGGAGGATGCCATGAGCTGGTGGCAACTGTTCAAGCTGGAGTGGCAGGGGCTGCTGGCGGACAAGGCCGCCATGCTCACCGCCATCGGCGGCATCCTGTTCTATGCGGTGATCTATCCGCTGCCCTACGCCAACCATGTGGCCCTGGACCAGCCAGTGGCGGTGGTGGACCTGGACCAGAGTGCCACCAGCCGTCAGCTGCTGAGAATGTGGCTGGCTTCGCCCAAGGTGGCTCTGACCCAGGTTTACCCTGACCAGAGGTCGGCGGAGTCTGCCCTCACAGAGGGGGATCTTAAGGGGATGATCATCATTCCCCACCAGTTTGAGCGAAACCTGTATCGGGGAGAGCAGGTACAACTGGCCGCTGCCGGGGATGGCAGCTTCCTGCTGCCCTACAGCAATCTGGCGACCGCTGCCCTTGAGGGGGCGGGCTACCTGAGTGCGACGGTGCGCTTGCAGCGTGGCGTGGCCTCGGGAGGGAACATCGCCACTGAGATGCGTCGATTGCAGCCGGTGAAGGTCCAATTCCAGCCGGTGTTCAATCCGGGCATGAGTTACTCCAGCTATGTGCTGCCCGGCGCCCTGGTGCTGATTCTCCACCAGACCCTGTTGATGGTGGCGGCGATGCTGGGGGCCAACAACTGGAATACCCGCGGCGGCTGGCCTGGCTACCCAACGGCCACCTGGCTCTGTGCCCGGGCGGCGATGTTGGCCTGTCTCTATCTGCCCTCCTGCGTTCTCTATTTCGACCTGGTGCTGCCCTGGCAGTCGGTGGTCATGGCGGCCCCGTTCGAGACCATGGTCAGTGTGCTAACCCCCTTCCTGCTGGCCACCGCCCTGGCCGGGGTGGCCATCAGCACCCTGTTTCAGCGCCGGGCGGTGCCGGTACAGCTGATGGTGCTGACCGGCATGCCGATCCTGTTTACCAGCGGTTTCGTCTGGCCCACGGACAGCATGTCCGCCCTGCTCAGTGGCCTGTTTGCCTGGTTGCCGGCCCAGCCGGCGATGATCGCCATGATCAAGGCGAACCAATTGAATTTGGGGCTGTCTGGATTGGGGTACGAACTGTCTTCCCTGTGGCTACAGGTGCTAGCATGGGGCATCCTGGCCCTGCTGGGGCTGAAAAGACGTCAGGCATTGGGCAGCCATGATCCCACCGACGTCTGATTCGTATCATGTTGTTTTGATTAACAAGGAATCGTGATGAACCGCCGCTATCTTGGATTATTGCTGCTGGCCTTCGGTGCCAGCGCCAATCAGCCCGCCATGACCTTTACCCCCTACACCGTGGCCTTTCCCTCGGCCTCCCTCGAGGACAATGGCAAAGTGGGCCAGGAGATCTACGGTTTTACCCTGGATAAGGGGGCACGCCTCAACGACCAGTGGCTGATGAGCTGGCAGCTTGAGGGGGCCTACAGTGACTTTGATTTCAACCGCAGTTCATTGATGGATGGACGCCTCGAGGCCTGGGATAACGTCAAGACCCTGGGGGTGGGGGTAAACTTCACCAAGCCCAACCGCAGCGGCCTGACCTGGTTCCTGGGGCCGAGGGTACAGTGGTCCTACGCAGACACCGCCTCGTTTGGCGACGGCTTCGGGTATGGTCTGCTGGCGGGGGCCAGCTATCCGGTCAGTGAGACCCTGACCCTGGGCTTCGGTGGGGGCTACTTCAATGACCCCTATGATGTTCGCTGGATGCCGGTGCTGTTCATCAAATGGCAGATCACCGACAAACTCCGTTTGGATAACCCCTTCGAGCCCGGCTTCGCCGGCCGCGGAGGCCTGGAGCTCTCCTACCGGTTAAACCCCACCTGGGAGTTCGGTGCGGGTATGGCCTATCGGACCCAGAACTTTGCCGTGGACGAGGGGGGCATTGAGATTGAGCAGCCTCTGAGTTTCCTGCGGGGCAGCTTTACTGCCGAAGGGGGCTGGCGCCTGTCCGCTTACCTGGGTCATCGCTCCGAAGGGGAGTTCTCCCTGCGCGGCCCCGATGGCGGGGAGAAGCGGGACCTGGCTTCAGAAAGCGCCTTTGGCGTGGTGGTGACCACTCACTTCTGAGGTGGCTTAGCGAAAAAGAAAGGAGGGAGGCCTGTGCCTCCCTCCTGATACTCGTATCTACTCTTCCAGGTACTGACGCACCAGCTTGAACAGCTCCCGGGAGGACTTGGGTGGTTTGCTGGCCTTGGCTTCCTTGGCGGCCTGGCGAATCAGCTGACGCACCCGTTGGCGCTCCTCGGCCATGGCGGGAACTTCGGCAAACAGCTCCTGCATGGCATCGTCACCCTCGGCAATCAGCCGGTCGCGCCATTGCTCCATCTTGTGGAACTCCTGGTTGGCCTGGTTGTGCTTGTTGCGGATCTTGTCCAGGGCCGCCACCAGGGGCTCAGGGTCCCGGCTGCGCAGCAGCTTGCCAACAAACTGCAGCTGGCGGCGATGGGCTTCGTTCTTCCCTTTCAGGCGCTGGGCCAGGGCAACGGCGTCCTCCAGCTCTTCGTCCATGGGCACCTTGGCCAGGTCGTTTTTACCCAGGGCCACAATCTCGTTGCCGATCTTCTGCAGCTGTTCCGCTTCCCGCTTAAGCTCCGACTTGCTGATCCACTCCTCTTCCTGGAGCTCCGGTTCCGGGCGTTTTGCTGCCATAGTTACTCTCCTCAAAATCTTGTCCGCCTATTCTAACAGGCTCTGAAGCGTCATGCCCCTATCGGAGCGGGGGCGGGGTTTGCTATCCTTTCTTGCAACTGAATTTTATGGAATCGACGAGTGACTCAAGTCAGCATTGAAGCCCAGCGTCAGCAGCTGGAGGAGGCGGTAGCCCTGGCCCTGGACGAGGCCAAAAAACTGGGGGTGTCCGCCGCAGAGGTGGCCATCAGTAAGCAGCAGGGATTGAGCGTCTCTACCCGCATGGGTGAAGTGGAGACCGTAGAGTTCAATAAGGACGGTGCCCTGGGCATCTCCCTCTACCGCGAGGGTGCCAAGGGCAATGCGTCTACCTCGGATCTCAGTGCCCAGGCGATCGTCGATGCGGTGCGCGCCGC
Organism: Ferrimonas sp.; assembly: GCF_048263965.1. NCBI lineage: Bacteria > Pseudomonadati > Pseudomonadota > Gammaproteobacteria > Alteromonadales > Ferrimonadaceae > Ferrimonas > Ferrimonas sp. The sequence goes on from NZ_JBLXDO010000001.1 coordinate 341,988, forward strand.
CGATGGCATCGCCCGCCACACCACGGCAGACCAGCACAATGGCCTGGCCGAGGTCGAGCTGATGCCCACCGAGTTCCCTGACCTGGATCTTTACCATCCTCATGCCCTGACCCCGGAGGAGGGGATCGATCTGGCGGCCCGCTGTGAACAGGCGGCTCTTCAGAGCGAGCATGGTATCGAGATGTCCGATGGCGCCAGCTGCAACAGCCACGCCGGCATCAAGGTGTATGGCAACAGCCATGGCTTTATCGGCAGTTATGCCTCCTCCCGCCACAGCCTCTCCTGCGTGCTGATCGGCAAGGATGAGCAAGGGATGGAGCGAGACTACGACTACACCGTGGGACGCCGGTTTGCCGACCTGATGAACCCGGAAGAGCTGGGCGTGAGTGCCGCCGCCAAGGTCAGCGCCCGCCTGGGGGCGCGCAAGATCGACACCTGCGAAGTGCCTGTGCTGTTCTCTGCGGAGACCGCCACCGGCCTGGTGGGCCATCTGGTGGGCGCCATCAGCGGTGCGTCACTCTATCGTCAGTCCTCTTTCCTGCTGGACAGCCTGGGCACTCAGATTCTGCCCCAGTGGTTCTCCATCGAAGAGAACCCCCACCTGCCAGTGGGCCTGGCCAGTGCTCCCTTCGATGGGGAGGGGGTGGCCACCCGCGCCCGGCAGATTGTCCGTGACGGCGTACTGGAGTCCTACCTGCTGACCGCCTACTCTGCCCGTCGCCTGGGGATGACCACCACGGGTCACGCTGGTGGCATCTATAACTGGCAGCTGGCCAGCAATGGGGGGGACTTGGCTTCCATGCTGAAGCAGATGGGTACCGGCCTGTATGTGACCGAACTGATGGGCCATGGTGTGAACGGGGTGACCGGGGATTACTCCCGCGGCGCCGCTGGTTTCTGGGTGGAGAATGGCATCATCCAGTATCCGGTGCACGAGATCACCATCGCCGGCAACCTGAAGCAGATGTACCGGGATATGGTGGCGGTGGGTACCGATGTGGATCCCCGTACCAGCATCAAGACAGGTTCCATCTTGCTGAGTGCCATGAAGGTCGCCGGCAACTGATCGGGGCTGGTGTGCCAATGAGATAAAAAACCGGAGCCAGGCTCCGGTTTTTTTATTCTGATTCGTCGAAGCGACCGCTGAACAGCTGGGTGACCGCTTCCAGGGCGGGCTCGGCGTCCTGGCCCTCGCAGATCACCGTCACCTCCTGCCCCTGGCAGGTTTGCAGCATCAGCAGGCCCAGCACACTGTCGGCACTGGCGCTCTGGTCTCCGTGGATCACCTGGATACGGGCGTCGTAGTTATGGGCCAACTGCGCCAGCCGGGTGGCGGCGCGGGCGTGCAGGCCCAGCTTGTTGACGACTTTAAGGGTTCTTGTCAGCTTCACGTTTGTCCAGTTCACGGTGACGGACCGAGGTCTGCTTCTGTCGCTGACGGAAACGTTGCTCCAGCTGCTCGGCGATGTAGACACTGCGGTGCTGGCCACCGGTACAGCCGATGGCGACGGTCAGGTAGGCGCGGTTGTTGCGCTCCAGCATCGGCAGCCAGTTGAGCAGGAAGTTCTCAGTGTGTTCGATAAAGCGCGCCACTATCCACTCCTTGGCGAAGTAGCGCTGCACCGGTTTATCCAGACCGGTGAGCGGTCGCAGGGCGGGATCCCAGTGGGGGTTGGGCAGGAAGCGTACGTCAAACACGTAATCGGCATCCTTGGGAATGCCGTGTTTAAAGCCGAAGGATTCAAACACCAACAGCAGCTCCCGCTCCGCCTGACCCAGCAGGCGGGTGCGCATCTCATCGGCCAGCTGATGGACCGACAGGCCGTCGGTCATGAAGCTGTGATCGGCCAGGTCGCGAATGGGGGCCAGCAGTTGGGTCTCTGAGGCGATCGCTTCCGCCAGGGAGGTGCCGCTGCGCGACAGGGGGTGCAGCCTGCGAGTCTCGCTGTAGCGCTTGATCAGGCTGGTGTCTGACGCGTCCAGGAAGTAGATCTGTTTTTCGATGGAGTCCGGCAGGTGCTTCAAAATCTCCGGGATCTGTTCCGCCTGGTCAGGCAGGTTGCGGATGTCCAGGCTGACTGCCAGGGTGTCGCACTGATCCAGCATCTCCTCCACCAGGGAGGGGAGCATCACCGCGGGCAGGTTGTCGACACAGTAGCACCCCAGGTCTTCGAGGACCCGAAGTGCGACGGATTTGCCGGCACCGGAACGTCCGGAGAGGATGATCAGCTTCACGAGGTCACCAGGGCATAAAGCTCCGAGTCGGTACTGCATTTACGCAGGGCCCGGCAGGTCTCTTTGTCCTGCAGGGTCTTGGCCATGGCGGCCAGGGTGGCCAGGTGCTCCTGTACCGCGTCCTCGGGGACAAACAGGGCAAACAGCAGGTCCACAGGCTTGCCATCGATGGCGTCGAAGGGGATCGCTTCGTCGCACTTGATGAACACGGCAATGGGGCGGTCGATGTTGGCTAGCCGGCCATGGGGCAGGGCGATCCCCTTGCCGATGCCGGTGGTACCCATCTTCTCCCTGGCCAGCAGGCTTTCAAACAGCTGCTGGGGGTTCAGGTTGCCGTGATGCTCGCCCGCCAACTGGGAGATCATCTCCAGGGCGCGCTTCTTGCTTAGGCCCGGAGCGGCGATGGTGGCGCACTCCGGGCTGAGTAACGTGGATATGTCCATGATTAATGGCGTGAAATTTTCTCTTTGTGCTTGATGACCTGACGGTCCAGCTTGTCGATAAGGCCGTCGATGGCCGCGTACATGTTGTCGTGGTGGTGGGTCGCGTACACTTCGCGGCCACTCAGATTCAGTTTGGCTTCGGCGGTTTGCTGTGTTTTCTCCACATTCAGCACCACGTAGACGTTGGAGATATGGTCAAAGTGGCGCTCCAGCTTGTCGAACTTGGTGTGCACATAATCTCTCAGAGCGGTAGTGATCTCGACATGATGACCGGTCAGATTGATTTGCATATAGGTTCCTCCTTTTTTGCTGGTTACAGCTGTTTCCGCTGATTGGATGGAGCAATGCCCAGGGCTTCCCTGTACTTGGCGATGGTCCGTCTCGCCACCTTGATGCCCTGTTCTGCCAGCAGCTCCGCCATTTTACTGTCACTGAGAGGTTTCTTAGGATTCTCTGCAGCAACCAATTTTTTAATTAAAGCACGAATTGCCGTGGATGAGCACTCGCCGCCACTGTCTGTGCTGACGTGGCTGGAGAAGAAGTACTTCAGCTCGAAGATGCCACGGGGCGTATGCATATATTTCTGGGTGGTCACCCGGGAGATGGTGGACTCGTGCATGTCCACCGCTTCGGCCACATCGTTGAGCACCATGGGCTTCATCGCTTCGTCGCCGTATTCCAGGAACCCCTGCTGGAACTGGACGATGCAGTTGGCCACCTTGAGCAGGGTATCGTTGCGACTCTCCAGGCTCTTCAGGAACCACTTGGCTTCCTGCAGGTGACCGCGGACGAACTGGCTGTCCGCCTGGTTGCGGCTGTTGCGGCTCAGGGCCGCATACTGCTCGTTGATGCGGATCTTGGGCATGGTGTCCGGATTGAGCTCTACCACCCAGCGCCCCTTGCGCTTGGAGACGGCCACATCGGGAATCACGTACTGGTCATTGTCGCTGACCAGGGCGCTGCCGGGACGAGGGTTGAGGGTCTGGATCAGATCCATCGCCTCCTTGAGCTCCTCCTCCTTGAGGCGGGTCTTGCGCATCAGTCCGCGGAAGTCGCGGTTGGCCAGCAGATCCATATTTTCCTGAATCAGCATCTTGGCCTCAGCCAGCCAGGGAGTCGCCCCATCGAACTGACTCAACTGCACCAGCAGGCACTCCGCCAGATCCCGGGCACAGACGCCCACAGGGTCGAAGCGCTGCACTCGCTTGAGTACCGCCTCCACCTCGTCCAGCTCGACCTCGTCGTCGCCCATGGCTTCGAGAATATCCTCGGCAGTCTGGGTCAGGTAGCCGCGTTCATCGGTGGCATCGATGATGGCCACCGCGATGGCGCGATCGGTATCGGACATGGGGGTCAGTTCCATCTGCCACAGCAGGTGGCCCTGAAGGCTGTCACCGGTGCTGCCCTGGAAGGGCATGTCATCCTCCCGACTGGCCATGGGGGCCGGGGAGGATGTGTAATATTCATCCCAGGAGGCGTCGACCTGAAGATCATCCGGCATGTCGGTCTGACTCAGGGCCTCGCTGGTGTCCAGACTGGCGGCTTCCGGGGCGGGCTCGAGCTCATCCCGGGAAGGGGCATCCGGGGTGTCGGGGACGGCTGGGCTCAGATCCTCCTCGACTTCAAGCAGGGGGTTGGCATCCAGGGCCTCCTGAATCTCTTGTTGGAGATCCAGAGTCGACAGTTGCAGCAGGCGAATGGCCTGCTGCAGCTGCGGGGTCATGGTGAGCTGCTGTCCCAGCTTTAGCTGTAGAGAAGTCTTCATTTACAACAACCTGTCCTTATTCCTTCTTGTTTTTTCCGGTTGTATTCCTGGTCGGGAGTTCAAATTACTATAGCTTGAACTGGTCGCCCAAGTATACCGAGCGCACCAGCTTGTTCTCGAGGATGGCGGCGGGTTCGCCCTGGGCGATCAGCTCGCCGTGGCTGACAATATAGGCGTGTTCACAGACGTCCAGAGTTTCACGGACGTTGTGGTCGGTGATCAGTACGCCCAGGCCGCGGTCCCTCAGGTGCTGGATGATCTTCTTGATGTCGATCACCGAGATCGGGTCGACGCCAGCGAAGGGCTCGTCGAGAAGGATGAATTTGGGATCGGCGGCCAGGGCCCGGGCGATCTCCACCCGGCGGCGTTCGCCGCCGGACAGGCTCATCCCAAGGCTGTCGCGGATGTGGGTGATGTTAAACTCTTCCAGCAACTGCTCCAGTTTCTCCACCCGCTGGGACTGGCTCAGCCCTTTACGGGTCTGCAGCACCGCCATCAGGTTGTCGTACACAGACAGTTTGCGGAAGATGGAGGATTCCTGGGGCAGGTAGCCGATCCCCTTTCGGGCCCGGCTGTGCATCGGCAGCAGGGTGATCTCCTCACCGTCGATGAGGATCCGCCCCCGGTCGTTCTGCACCAGGCCCACCACCATGTAGAAGGTGGTGGTCTTGCCGGCGCCATTGGGGCCAAGCAGACCCACGATCTGGCCGGTGCTGACCTCAAGGCCAACATTCTTGACCACTTCCCGGCCCTTGTAGGCCTTGGCCAATTTCTCTGCGGTCAGGGTTGAGCGGGTCATTGCTGCTTCTCACCCTCTTTCTTCTCCTTGGGCTCGGCCAGGGATTTCAGGTCGGCTTCCGCGGGCTGGAAGATGGTGGTGATCTGCTCATCCTTGTTGCCTTCGGCCACCAGCATCTGCTTCTCCAGATCGTACTGGATGGTGTCGCCCTGAACCAGGCTGCCGGACTGGCGCATCTCCGCTTTCCCTTTCAGTGTAAGGATGCGTTTCTGGATGTCGTAGCGAATTTCGGCGGCTTCGGCCTGGGCCAGTTTGCCGTTCTCCATCATCTGTTGGTAGGTGGCGGGAGAGCCGGAGGCGATCAGGGTGGTCACCACCTTGTCGTCGGTGGCTTCGGCGCGCAACTCGTCGGCGTTGATCAGCAGGGTGCCCTGGGTGATGCGCACCCGGCCGGAGTAGATCAGCATGCCGTTAGGCAGATCCGCCCGAGAGTTGTCGGCTTTGACCTCCACCTTTTCGTGAATGTCGCTGTCCAGGGCTGTGGCGCCGGTGCTGCCCAGCAGCAGCATGGCAGCCAGAAGCAGTTTAAGGGGTTTCATAGATGGCATTTACCTGACTCTTCAATTCAATCCGGTTCAAATTCAGATCCGCCCACAACCCTTTGGCGGTGATGTTAAAGCCCTCGCCATTGCCTTTGATCTGGCGGTTGGAGGTCATGATCATCGTCTCCAGGTCCAGTTCCAGATAGTCGGTGGTAATGGTCTTAAGTGGTTCGTTGGGCTCGATGGCTGTGATGATAACATCATTTTCCAGTACCACGTGGCGGCCGTCACTGAGTTGCCCCTGAGTGGCCTGTACCCGCCACTGACCCTGGCTGTCTTCAGGGTAGAGCAGATAGTCCGGCTCCTGCAGGCGGGTGAGGGCCAGGGCCTGGTAGTGCTCCATCTGTTCGGCATTGATCTCGGCACTGAGGCGGCCTGACTCTGAGTAGATGCGGCTGCGCAGATTCTTGGCGACGAAGTCCGGCTGGTAGCTGGGTTTGACGTCCACCTGTGCCTGGTCTTTCATCACCATGGATCGCCAGGTCAACAGGATGGCGGCACCAAACAGGATGGCAATGGCTATCCCTTCACGCTTCATACGCTCATCCCTTTGGCATCCTTGAAGGTGCCCTGGGCTTCCATGATCAGATCGCACAGCTCACGGACGGCACCAAAGCCGCCACGGGTGCCGGTGACCAGGTGCGCTTGGCGCAGCAGCAGCGGGTGAGCGTCATTGACCGCAACGGACAGGCCGGTGAGCTCCATCACCGGGGCGTCCACCAGGTCATCTCCGATGTAGGCACACTGCTCGTCCTGCAGATCCAGGGCGGCCTTCAGCTCTTCATAGGCGCTGACTTTGTCCTCCACCCCCTGATAGATGTGGGCGACGCCCAGGGCGCTCATGCGATTTTGAACAATTTCGGAGCGGCGGCCGGTGATGACGGCCACCTGAACACCGGTGCCCTGCAGGGCTTTGATGCCGAAGCCGTCTCTGGTGTGGAACGCCTTGAGCTCCTCGCCCTGGTTCCCCAGGTAGATGCGGCCATCGGAGAACACGCCGTCCACGTCGCACACCAGCAGGCGGATGTTGGCGGCTCGGTCCAGATTCTCCTGAGAGACGGGGCCATAGAGGGTATCGATCATGGTCATCAGAGTACTCCCGCTTTGAGCATGTCCATCATGTTGAGGGCGCCGACGGGGCGGCCCTGGTCGTCAATGCGTACCAGGCCATTGATCTTGCGCTCCTCCATCAATTTGAGGGCTTCGGCGGCCAGGATGTTGTCCGCCAGGGTAATGGGGTTGGCGGTCATCACCTGGCCTATGGTGCTGTTGTGGATCTCCACCCGGGCATCCAGCACCCGGCGCAGATCGCCGTCGGTGAAGATGCCGGTGAGACGCCCCTGATCGTTGACCACGCAGGTCATGCCCAGCCCCTTGGCGGAGATCTCCAGCAGGGCTTGTGACAGGGAGACCTTCTCCTCCACACAGGGCAGGTGCTCGCCTCTGTGGGTCAAATCGTCGACGCGCAACAGCAACTTGCGTCCCAGGGCGCCGCCGGGATGAGACAGGGCAAAATCGTCGGCGGTGAACCCTTTGGCCTGCAACAGGGCGACCGCCAGGGCATCCCCCATCACCAGGGTGGCGGTGGTGGAGGAGGTGGGCGCCAGCCCCAGGGGGCAGGCTTCCTTCTCCACCTTGATGCACAGGTGCACCTGGGCCAGCCGGGCTAGGCTGGAGTCCGGCTTGCCGGTCATGGCGATCACCGGGATGCCCAGACGGCGAATCACCGGCATCAGGGTCATGATTTCGCTGGCCTCGCCGGAGTTGGAGATGGCCACCACCACATCCTGCTCGGTGAGCATCCCCAGGTCGCCATGGCTGGCCTCGCCGGGATGGACGAAGAAGGAGGGGGTGCCGGTGCTGGCCAGGGTAGCGGCAATCTTGTTGCCCACGTGGCCGGATTTGCCCATCCCCATGACGATCACCTTCCCCTGGCAAGCCAGGAGCTGTTCACAGGCGGCCACAAAGCTGTCGTCGATGTATTGCTGCATCCCCTGCAGGGCTTCAATCTCCACATCGATCACTTCGCGTCCCCATTGACGCAGTTGAGAGGGGTTGGTCATGGTGTCGCTTTGCTCCTTTAACCCGCCTGACTAAACAGCATGCCCTGATAGGCAATAAATACAACCAGAAGGATAAGTCCTTCGATGCGTCCCAGTATCTGACGTTTTTTCATCCACAATAGCAGCAGAGGCGCCAGGCTGGTGGCCAGCATCATATAGAGGTCCCGGCCGGCGGCGTTGGCATCCACCTGGCCCGGGGCCAGCAGTGCCGGAATCGCCAGCACCGCAAGAATATTGAACAGGTTGGACCCCACCACGTTGCCAATGGCCAGGTCGTCTTCATTTTTGAGGACGCCGGCGATGCAGGCGGCCAGCTCCGGCAGGCTGGTGCCCACGGCGATGATGGTCAGGCCGATCACCAGATCGGACATGCCAAACCATTGGGCAATCCCCACGGCGCCGTCCACCATCCAGCCCGAGGCCAGGGGCAGCAGTGCCATACCCAACACCAGCCAGAACAGGGCTCTGGGGGTGGAGAGATCTTTGGGGATCTCATCGTCGCTCTCTTGAGCCAGGGGGTCTGTGTCCCGGTTCTGCCAGGCCTGAATGCAAAGAAACCCAAGAATGGCCACAAAGGCCACCAGCAGAATCAGGCCGTCGCTGCGGCTCAGCTCCAGGTCGCTGAGCAGGTAGCCGGCCAACAGGGTACCCACCATCATCAGCGGCATTTCACGCTTGAGTGTGGTGCTGCTGACCACCAGGGGGCGCAGCAGTGCGGTGGCGCCGAGGATAAAGGTGATGTTGGCGATGTTGGAACCGAGAACGTTACCTATGGCGGTATCTCCGCGCCCCTCCAGGGCCGCGGTGGCGGACACCATCATTTCGGGGGCAGAGGAGCCCATGGAGACGATGGTCAGGCCAATGATCAGCGAGGGCAGGCCCAGGTTGCGGGCAATGCCGGCGGCGCCGTAAACAAATCGGTCGGCGCTCCACACCAGCAGGGCAAGCCCGCCGGCCAGAAGTAACAGGTTGAGCAACATGGTTGAAAAAATGCCTGGCAGTATAAGAGGCGCATTGTCGCCCGAACATTTTGAAAAGAAAAGGGCGTCCCCCGTTGTTGAGTGCAAAATTTGGGGTGGATAAACTGGGTTCAGTGCCCGGCAAAGGCGAAAATCGGCTTCGCCGTACTGAAACTCTAGAGACCCAATGCTGTCTGAACTGAAACTGAATCGTGGGGGAAGGGCGCTGTTTTGTTGTTAAATTTTTTCCCATTTCTTGGTAATCTGACCCATTACGATCTGAAGTCGTGTCTGAAATTAGGGAATGACGTTCTAAGTGGATACTCAACACAACCTGATCGAGGTTGAGGGGCTGACCTTCAGTCGCGGCAGTCGCCGCATCTTCAAAGGGCTGGACCTGGTGATCCCCAAGGGGAAGGTCACGGCCATCATGGGCCCCAGCGGCATTGGTAAAACCACTCTGCTTAAATTGATTGGCGGCCAGCTGCAGCCGGATTCCGGACGGGTGCTGTTCGACGGTGAAGACCTGCATCAAGCCGGTCGCCAGGATCTGTTTAAGATGCGCCGCCGCATGAGCATGCTGTTCCAGTCCGGAGCCCTGTTCACCGACATGTCGGTGTATGACAATATCGCTTTCCCTCTGCGCGAGCACACTCAGCTGAGTGAATCATTGATTCGCAAACTGGTGCTGATGAAGCTCGAGGCGGTTGGGCTGCGCGGGGCAGCCGGCCTGATGCCGTCGGAGCTTTCCGGCGGCATGCAGCGTCGTGCCGCCCTGGCCAGGGCCATCGCCCTGGAGCCGGAACTGGTGATGTACGATGAGCCTTTCGCCGGTCAGGACCCCATCTCCATGGCGGTGCTGGTGAAGCTGATCAAGGAGCTGGGCCAGTCTCTGGAACTGACCTCCGTCGTGGTGAGCCACGACGTACAGGAGGTGCTTTCCATCGCCGATTACGCCTATGTGATTGCCGATGGTCAGGTGATAGGTGCAGGTGACAGCCAGAGCCTGTTGTCCAACGAATCCCCTCAGTTGAACCAGTTCCTCAAGGGACTGGCGGACGGTCCCGTGGCCTTCCATTATCCGGCTCGGGACTATCAACAGGAGCTGATGCACAAATGATTCTCGAATCCGTTGCCCGGCTCGGCGCTGCGGGGCTGGATAAGATCAGCTCTCTGGGCCGGGCAGGTATGATGCTGTGGGGTGCCCTGGTGCACCGCCCTCAGCCAGCCAAGATGTGGCCGCTGCTGGCGCGCCAAATCTACAACGTGGGGGTACTCTCCATGTTGATCATCCTGGTGTCCGGCCTATTCATCGGTATGGTGCTGGGCCTCCAGGGCTACACCATCCTGGTGGACTTTGGCACCGAGGACAGCCTGGGCCCCATGGTGGCCCTGTCCCTGCTGCGTGAGCTGGGCCCGGTGGTGACTGCCCTGTTGTTCGCCGGCCGTGCCGGCTCCGCCCTGACCGCCGAAATCGGCCTGATGAAGGCGACCGAGCAGCTGGCCAGCCTGGAGATGATGGCGGTGGATCCCCTGCGCCGGGTGATTGCGCCTCGATTCTGGGCCGGGGTGATCTCCATGCCTCTGTTGGCACTGATGTTTGTAGCCGTGGGTATCTGGGGTGGACACTTGGTGGGCGTGGAGTGGAAGGGGATCGACGACGGCGCCTTCTGGTCCATCCTGCAAGCCTCGGTGGAGTGGCGCCAGGATATTGTGAATTGTCTGATTAAATCTGTCGCCTTTGCAGTGGTCGTAACCTGGATTGCCACCTACAAGGGCTACAATGCCGTCCCCACGGCCGAAGGATTGGGAAGAGCCACCACGGACACCGTAGTGCACGCCTCCCTGGCCGTATTGGGACTGGATTTTCTGCTGACCGCATTGATGTTTGGAAACTAGCATGACGAATAGAAAACTGGAGTTGGCCGTAGGTGCATTCCTGGCGGCTGGATTGATCGCCTTCCTGGTGCTGGTGTTCAAGGTAGCGGACATCGATCCCCGGTCTCACACCAACGTGTATTACCTGACCGCCAAGTTCGACAACATTGGCAGCCTGAAGGAGCGCTCGCCAGTGAAGGTGGGCGGCGTGGTCGTGGGCCGGGTGGCCAAGATCGATCTGGATCCTGATCTGCTGATCCCCGAGGTGACCCTGGCCATCGAGACCCGATTCAATCAGTTCTCGGACAACAGCAGCGCCTCGATTCTGACCTCCGGCCTGCTGGGTGAGCAGTACATCGGCCTCACCCCTGGATTCATCGATGATGAGTCGGAAATTCTGGAGGATGGTGGGCGTCTGGAGGACACCCGCAGCGCCATGGTTCTGGAGGAACTGATTGGCCAATTCCTGTATAGCGCCGGTAAAGAGTAACGGAGGAGCCGATGATCAAACGGATTCTACAACTGGGCCTGGTTCTGCTTGTGGCGGCCGTGATGCCGGCCAAGGCCACCAGCTACACCAACCCCTATGTGATGATGCAAGAGGTGGCGGATAAGGCGTTTGGCCGTCTCGCCCAGGAGCGCGGCGAACTGGAGCAGGACCCTGCTAAGGTGCGCGCCCTGATCGATGAGGAGCTGCTGCCCTACATCGACTACAAATACGCTGCCTATAAGGTGATGGGCCAGCAAGCCCGCAGCGCCACCAAGGAGCAGCGTCTGGCGTTTACCGAACAGTTCAAAGAGTACATGCTGGCGACCTTCGCCAACGCCTTTAATAAGTACAATGATCAGACCCTGGAGTTTGCCCCTGAGCAACCCTATGGGGATGCCAAGATCGTTGCCATCAACGTGAAATTGATCGAAGAACGTCGTGAACCGGTGGATCTTCAGTTCAAGGCTCGCAAGAACAAGAAGGGCCATTGGAAAGTCTTTGATCTGGTTGCGGAAGGCATCAGCCTGCTGGCGTCTCAACAGGCTGAACTGGGCGGATTGATTCGCCAGAACGGCATCGAATCTGTCACTGCACAGTTGGCGGAGCGCAATCGACAGGGTATTGTTGCCACCACAGGACAGAGCCAATGAGCGCAACCGCCACCATCCAGGACACCCGCCTATGCCTTAACGGCCGGCTGGATCTGGACTCAGTGCCCTACTTTTCCAAGCCGGGGCATAACCCCCTGACTGACGCCGTTACCGAGCTGGACTTGAGTGGCCTGAGCCACTGCGACAGCGCCGGGGTGGCCTTGCTGTTGCAGTGGGTTTCCGAGGCCCAGGGGCAGGGACGGAGCCTCAGTCTGGTGGCGGTACCGGCTAAGGTAAAAGCGCTCTTCGAGCTCTACGATATCGAATTCTTAACACTCGCCTGAGGGCGAGAGGGAGAGGGAAATGCAGAACAGTGAAGTGGCCGATCTGTTGAAGGGCACCATGGACCTGGACGAGGTTATCGTGACCTCAGAAGGTACCCATTACAAGGTGATTGCCGTGGGCGACGTCTTTGACGGAATGAGCAAGGTGAAGCGCCAGCAGGCCGTGTATGGCCCGCTGATGGAGAGGATCACCGACGGCACCCTGCACGCCTTGACCATCAAGGCACTCACGCCAGCGGAGTGGCAACGCGAAAAGATGTTCAACCTCTGAGTGTGATTGATTCAGCGTGGATAAACTGCAAATTCGGGCAGCCGGCCCCTTAGCCGGCGAAGTCACCATCTCTGGTGCAAAAAACGCCGCTCTCCCCATTCTGATGGCCACGGTGCTGGCGGATGATGAGATGCGTATCGGCAATGTTCCCGCTCTGAGAGACGTGAACACCAGTGCACAACTGCTGCGTCAACTCGGTGCAGAGGTCAGTGAACTGAAAGAGGGCGTGATTGCGATCCGCCCTCAGACCATAGATCAGTATGTGGCGCCTTATGACCTGGTGAAGACCATGCGCGCCTCCATCATGATTCTCGGTCCGTTGCTGGCCAAGTTTGGTCGCGCCGATGTCTCTCTGCCCGGTGGCTGCGCCATCGGCGCCCGCCCGGTGAACCTGCACATTCACGGCCTGCAGTTGATGGGTGCCGATGTGGTGGTGGAAGAGGGCTACATCAAGGCTCGGGTCGATGGTCGCCTCAAAGGTGCCACCATCCTGATGGACATGGTTTCCGTGACCGGTACCGAGAACCTGATGATGGCCGCGGCTCTGGCCGACGGTGTCACCGTCATTGAGAACGCCGCCCGGGAGCCCGAGGTGGTGGACCTGGCAAACTGCCTGAACGCCATGGGCGCGGACGTGCGCGGTGCCGGTACCGATACCCTGGAGATTCACGGTGTGGAGCGCCTGTCCGGCATCCATTACGACGTGATGCCCGACCGCATCGAAACCGGGACCTACCTGGTGGCCGCCGCCGCAACCGGTGGCCGCATCGTGTGTCGTCGTGCGGCTCCGGACACCATGGACGCCGTCCTGCTGAAGCTGGAGGAGGCCGGGGCCTCCATCGAGCGCGGCGACGACTGGATCGCCCTGGACATGCTGGGCAACAAGCCCAAGGCGGTGGACCTGAAAACGGCGCCGCACCCTGCGTTCCCCACGGACATGCAGGCCCAGTTCTGCGCCATGAACGTGGTGGCAGAGGGCGTGAGCAAGGTGACCGAGACCATCTTCGAGAACCGCTTTATGCACATCCCCGAACTGCAGCGCATGGGCGCCAGCGTCGATCTGGAGGGCAACACCGCCCTGATCAAGGGGGGCGCGCGCCTGACCGGTGCCCAGGTGATGGCCACCGATCTGCGTGCATCAGCCTGCCTGGTGATTGCCGGCCTGGTGGCGGAAGGCACCACCATAGTGGATCGCATCTACCACCTGGATCGCGGCTACGAGCAGATCGAAGCCAAGATGGCGGGTCTGGGTGCCGACGTGGTGCGTCTGATCTAGGCCCCCTGTTGGAGTATGAATAAAGCCGGCGATTGCGCCGGCTTTTTTGTGGGCCTTACAACCGGCAGCTGCTGAGCGCAAAGTTGTAATCGTTTCCGTTGTAGTTGTCCGTCAGCATCAGGTCGATCACCTCCCCCTCCCTTAGGGCGAGGGGCAGCGTGAAGCTGGGCTGCTGGTGAAAGAACTCATCGTAGAGGGTGAACACCAACTGCCCTTGTTCCACCGTGGTGCGGATATGGGTGTGTTCCTCATCGAAGATGTTGATGTAATCGATGTCGGCAGTCCCATCCTCCTGAACCAGTACCTGAATGACCCCATCCACCGGTGTGCCTTCAATTGGGTTGATTGTATAGGTCCCCACATACTTGTATTGGGCCCCCGCCTCCTCTTCCACGGCTTTTTCTGCCTGAAACTTGCCACCTCTGCGAACGTCGGGCCAGATCCAGGTGCCGCTGATGGTTGAGTAGTCGGAGATGGTTCCGAGGAAGCCCGCATCACTGCCAGCGCCGGTGATCCCCATGGAGATGGGCTCGTCGGGATTGCTCAGGAAGATGGGAGCCGTTGCCTCGATGCCGAACAGGGGCTCATACGGCTGACTGCTGTGCAGTGAACCCCTGACAGTGAGAGAGGCCGGGTCAACAGCTGCTGCAAATACCCCGGAGTCATCTCCTGAGTATTCGCCGACATAGAGGCCGGCGTATCCGCACCTCAGGGTGTTGTCCAGATGAACCAGTGCCTGATCTGTAGAGGGCAGAGTGACCGTGGTGGTGTTGCCCAAAGCATCCTCAAAACTCAGTTGCGATAGCAGTGACGCGATATTGTCCTCGTCCAGGGGCATCTGAGAGGCATCGATCTGTTGCTCCAACTGAAAGCGCAGCGCTTCACTGATCTGGATGCCGTTGCCCGGCAGCTGATCAGAATCCAATGCCATCAACAGGCGCACCAGATTAGTGATCTCGTCGTCACCGTAACTGTACTGCGTCATCAGCTCTAAGGGGGTGGTCAAAGGGGCGCCCTGAGCCTGACCCAAAGCCAAGGTTCCTATGTTGAACGTCACTTGCTCGCCGCGTCGGTATTGATAGTCGCCGTTCGGACCGGTCACGCCGCTTAAGCTGCCGGTGTGATAGCTGACACCACTGAGTGCGGAGTCCTTAAGATAGCCGGTCAATGGCTCCGTCTGGGGCGAGGAATTCTCTGAACCTCCTCCACAGGCGGCCAACAGCACCACCAGACTGGAAAGCGTCAATCTTTTGAATTCTGTCATTTTTATGTCTCTGATTTATATGGTCATTTCATGCATTTCGTTTGGATTAAATGCTTTGGTGAGTGGAAAAAATGTGAAGAAGATGCCGGATAACTCTTTCTTTCTGAACCGATGTTGAAAACATTGGGTTGGGTCAAACGGGAGAGGCTCTGCGCTGTGACCCTTCACGGATCTGGAACCCTTCCGGCTCAGGAACCAAGGGTCAATCAGGGTGAGGTCCGGATACGGCTCATGCCGCTCATGGCCTGTGGTAAGCTGGCTGCCATGAAACTGACCCATGAGCAATGTGAACAGGCTCGTCTGGCCCGGGACAGCCGCTTTGACGGCCGCTTCTTTACCGCGGTTAAGAGTACCGGCATCTACTGCCGTCCGGTGTGTCCTGCCCCTGCCCCCAAGCCTGAAAACGTAGAGTACTTCGACAACGCCGCTTCCGCGGCGGCGGCAGGGTACCGCCCCTGTCTGCGCTGTCGTCCCGAAAGTGCCCCGCTGAGCCCGGCGTGGCGGGGCAGCGAAACCACGGTGGAGCGAGCCCTTGGACTGATTCACGCCGGCGAACTCGATGGGCCCCTGGGGCCCTTTGCAGAGCGCCTGGGGGTCAGCGACCGTCACCTGCGTCGCCTGTTTCAGCGCCATCTCGGGGTGTCGCCGCTGAACTATGCGTTGAACCACAGGCTGCTGTTCGCCAAGCAGTTGCTGGCCGAGAGCCAGCTGCCGGTGATGGACGTTGCCCTGGCGTGTGGATTCCAATCCCGCAGACGATTCAATGATGCCTTTGCTCGTCAGTTCCGGCTGACGCCGAGCCAGGTTCGCCGAGGTGAGGCGGGACAGCCTCAGGGATGCTGCCTGACGCTGAACTACCGCCCACCATTGGACTGGGTCGGATTGATCCGTTTTCTGTCTGGCCGGGCCCTGTCCGGTGTCGAGGCGATCGATGGGGAGGTGTACCGGCGTACGTTCCGCTGGCAGCAAGGCAGTGGCTGGTTTGAAGTGGCGCCCATTGCCGGCAAGGAGGCGTTGGCGCTGACCCTGCACTGTGATCAGCCCAGGGCGATACGCCCGGTGGTGCAGCGCATCCGGCAGATGTTTGACCTGGACCTGGACCCCATGCAACTGAGCCGCCATCTGTCCCAGGACCCCATGCTCGGTGCGAGATATCAGCCGGACAAGGTGGTGCGCCTGCCGGGGATCTGGAGCGAATTTGAAGCTCTGGTGCGGGCCATCGTGGGTCAGCAGATCAGCGTCAAGGGCGCGCGGACCATACTGACCCGGCTGTGTGAGCGCTTCGGTTCGCCCTGCGAGGGGCCGCAGCTGGGCCGGCTGTTTCCACAACCGGTACAGCTGGCCGGAGCGGACCTGTCGGGGCTGGGGCTGACGCAGACCCGGGCAGCCTGGATCTGCGACATCGCCAGGCGTTACAGCGAAGGGTTCACTGCCGGCCAGGGGGATCTGGCCAGCCGGGTCGCCCGATTGAAAACCCTGAAAGGGGTGGGAGACTGGACCGCCCACTACGTATGCATGCGGGCGTTTGGGGAGAGCGATGCGTTCGTGGCATCGGATCTGGGCCTGTACCACGCGCTGGGGCTGGAGAAGGGCACGCCGAAGCAGACCCTGGCACTGGCGGAGGGGTGGCGTCCCTGGCGGGCCTACGGCGTGATGGCCATGTGGCACTCACTAGGAGAGCGATGATGAAATACGATATCTGGGACAGCCCCTGGGGAGAGATCCTGGCGGCGGTCACCGACAAGGGGTTGGCGTTGCTGGCGTTTCAGCAGGGGGCCCAGCCGGTCACGCCCGAGCCTCATTGGCAAAGGGACGCCTCTGCCCTGGCACAGGTACGACTGCAGTGCCGGCAATATGCGGCGGGGGAGCGGCAAGCGTTTGAGCTGCCTCTGGATATGCCGGGAACCGAGTTTCAGCGTCAGGTGTGGCAGGCGCTGACCACCATTCCCAGTGGCGAGACCCGCAGCTATGGTGAGATTGCCAGGCAGATCGGTCGGCCCAAGGCGGTGCGGGCGGTGGGGGCGGCCAATGGTCGCAACCCGGTGGCTCTGGTGGTGCCCTGTCACCGGGTCATTG
Organism: Ferrimonas sp.; assembly: GCF_048263965.1. Classification (NCBI taxonomy): domain Bacteria; kingdom Pseudomonadati; phylum Pseudomonadota; class Gammaproteobacteria; order Alteromonadales; family Ferrimonadaceae; genus Ferrimonas; species Ferrimonas sp. The sequence continues at coordinate 358,983 of NZ_JBLXDO010000001.1, forward strand.
GTGCCAGTGGCAACCTGACCGGTTATGCCGGCGGTCTGGCGATCAAGCAGGCGTTGCTCAGTCACGAACAGCGCGCAGATTAAAAAAGGGCTCGAGTGAGCCCTTTTTCGCTGAGTTATCTTTCCGGTCCCTGATAGGGGGGCTTTTCGCCAATGGTCACCGGCAGTTGCAGCTTCTTGCCCTCCCTTAGCAGGGTCAGGTTCACCTCGGTGCCCGGCGGGGTCTCGGCGATGTCATCCATCATGGCATTCACCCCGTGCAGAGGCTGGCCGTTGAGTTCGATCACCACGTCCCATTTGGCCAGGCCGCCACGGGAGGCCGGGCCGCCCGGATCGATGCCGGTCAGCACCACGCCCTGGCGATCCGTCAGCCCCAGGGACTGACTGCTGTTGAAGTCCAGATCCTGGGCGGCCACGCCTAGGTGTCCCCGAATCACCCGGCCATCCTGAATCAGCTTCTGCATGATGTTGTGGGCCAGCTGCAGCGGAATGGCGAAGTTGATCCCCAGGCCACTCTCACCGCGGACGTTGTAGTTGGCGGTGTTAACCCCAACCAGATAGCCATCGGCGTCCACCAGGGCGCCTCCGGAGTTGCCCTGGTTGATGGCGGCGTCGGTCTGAATGAAGTCCTGATACTGGGAGCTCAGGCCGGTGCGACCTCGGGCGCTGACGATCCCCTGGGTGATGGTCTGCCCCAGATTGTAGGGGTTACCAATGGCCAGTACGGCGTCGCCCACCTCCGTGGTGCGCTGCAGATCGTAGGGGATGGTTGGCAGGCTCTGGCCCTGGGTATCCAGGTAGAGCACGGCCAGGTCGGTCCAGGGATCGGCCCCAATCATCACCGCCGAGCCCCAGCGACCATCCTGCAGTGCCACGTAGATCAGGTCGGCCCGGCTCACCACATGGTAGTTGGTCAGCACATAGCCGTCGTCGCGCATGATGATGCCGGATCCCAGGCCGGCGCCGGTCGACTGGCTCGGCATCTGGGCATTCTGCGTGCGGGTGTAAATGTTCACCACCGCCGGCGAGGCCCGTTTCACCGCATGGGAGAAGCTGTTGCGACTGACCTGGCTGGTGGGCCAGTTGAACTCAGGCAGTTGCTGACGCAGGTTGGGGATAAGAAGAACGATGGCTGTCGCCAACACCAAGCCGGCCAAGATGGGTTTAGCGATGTAGATGAGTAGCCGTGCCATAGTGCTCAGGGTCCGATGTAAAACAACAGGATATCATATCCGCCCGGAGAGAAAAAAAACGCCGCGGACGGGCCGCGGCGTTTTCTCGATTTCACTGTCAGCGAATGATCAGGTACATGTTAGCGTCATCCCGGCGAATGTTCAGGGCCAGGGCGCCTTCATAATCCTCCAGCAGGCCGCGCAACTCCTTGAGGCTCTGTACCCGCTCCCGGTTCACACCCAGGATGATGTCGCCCTTGCGCAGACCCTGGCGGGCTGCGGGGGAGCGCTCCTCCAGTTCGGTGATCGCCACTCCCTGGATGCCGTCCTGACTGTAGGTGGAGAGCTTGGCGCCCTCGAGGGCGGGGTGCACCACACTGGCCTTCACGTTTTCGCCTTCCGCTTCGCTGAGGGTGACATTGAAATTCTCCTCGTCGCCGTCGCGGATGACACCGATCTTCACCTTGGACCCGGCGCCCATGGTTGCCACCTTGGCGCGCAGTTCGGCAAAGGTGCGGATCTTGCGGCCATTGACGGAGACGATGATGTCGCCCGCTTTCAGGCCGGCCTTGTCGGCGGCAGAGTCGGGCACCACCTGGCTGACGAAGGCGCCGTGCTGGGACTCCAGGCCAAACAGCTTGGCGGTTTCGTTGTCCAGCTCACGACCCAGGACACCCAGAACACCGCGGCGAACCTCGCCAAACTCGATGATCTGCTCTGCCAGCCCCTTCACCATGTCCGAGGGGATGGCGAAGCCGATGCCGACGTTACCGCCGCTGGGGGCCAGGATGGCGGTGTTGATGCCGATCAGCTCACCGTTGAGGTTTACCAGGGCACCGCCAGAGTTACCGCTGTTGATGGCGGCGTCGGTCTGGATGAAGTTCTCCAGGCTTTCGATGTTGAGGCCGCTGCGCCCCAGGGCGCTGACGATGCCGGAGGTGACGGTTTGACCCAGGCCAAAGGGGTTGCCGATGGCCACGGCGAAGTCGCCCACTCGCAGTTCCTCGGACTTGGCCAGCTTCACTTCGGTGAGGTCATCGGCCTCCACCTGCAGCAGGGCCACGTCGCTGCTCTGATCGGAACCGATCAGCTTGGCTTCGAACTCCCGGCCATCGGCCAGGCTGATGAGAATCTTGTCCGCACCATCGATAACATGGTGGTTGGTAACAATGTAGCCATCGTCCGCATCGATGATCACTCCGGAGCCCAGGCCACGGAATGGGCGCTCCTGAACCCGCTCACGGGGGGCGTTGGGACCAAAGAAGTAACGGAAGGGCTCGGGAATCTCCTGGCGGGAGACCTGGGTTCCTGACACGGAAACCGACACAACGGCGGGGCCCACCTGCTCAATCATGGGGGCCAGGCTGGGCAACTGCTGGCCGTCCACGGCCATGGGCAAAGCCGCCTGGCTAGTGGCCGGAAACAGAGAAAGACCGGCAGATAATAAAGCGGCGGTCAAAACAGCGACAGACTTTTTCATCTATAAAAACTCTCCGTATATCAGCAAATTTGTCTACTTGCTTTCGGACAGCCTGCCGCCGTTTTAGTTCCACTTGTTAACTTACTTTTTTACGGGGTGTAATGATTCCGTGAGAGCCCTGAACATAGTCATTGGGCTGGAACTCTTCATTATCGATCAGCACTGGCTCCGGCTCATGCAGGGGCAGTTGGGCGGTAGAGAGTTGCTCGTTAAACAGGTGTGACGCAGAGTCGTTCCACAGTTTATTGGCCTTATCCAGGCCCTGGCTCAGCTGCAACAGGGTGGCATGGGACTGCTCAAAGTAGTCCGCCATCTCCTGACGCTGTTGCTCCAGGTCAAACTTGGCTTGCTCAAGAGACTGCTTCAGTTGCGGTGCTTCTTCCGCACTGCCGCCGCTCTTCCAGCGAATCAGATAGCCCACCCCGGCACCGAGGATGAAGGCCAACACAATCCAAACTTCGTTCATATTTACTCCATGGCGACCCCTGCGCTCGGGTCTGAATACTTGAGGGCATTGTACTTGTTATAGAACAACTATACATCGGCTGCGCCCTCCGTGGTACCATGCGAGCCCAAAGCTTAGACCAGTTGAGAGGGCCAAGGACGTGCCGCAGACGACCCCCCTAGAGCGTTATCAGGCGGATCTGCAACGCCCAGATTTCCATGAAGATCCTGCCCAAAGGCAGGCGGTTGAACATCTCCAGTCCCTGTATGAGAAGCTGATTCAGCGGCAGCAGGCCCCCAAGCCCGGGCTGCTCTCACGGCTGTTTGGCACGGGAACGGCACCGACCCTGGTCCAGGGCCTCTACTTCTGGGGCGGGGTTGGCAGGGGCAAGACCTACCTGGTGGACACCTTCTATGAGGTGTTGCCCATCGAGCGCAAGTTACGCATCCACTTCCACCGCTTTATGCACCGGGTCCACCGGGAGCTGGACAGACTCAAGGGCCAGGCCAATCCCCTTGAGGCGGTGGCCGATGCCCTGGCCGCCGAAGCGGAGGTGATCTGTTTCGATGAATTTTTCGTGTCGGACATCACCGATGCCATGTTGCTGGCGGGTCTGCTTCGGGCCCTGTTTGAGCGGGGCGTGGTGCTGGTGGCCACCTCCAACATTCCTCCGGCGGAGCTCTATCGCAACGGCCTGCAGCGAGCCCGCTTCCTGCCCGCCATCGACCTGATTGAAACCCACTGCCGGGTGGTCAATGTGGATCATGGCATCGACTATCGCCTGAGGGCTCTGGAGCAGGCGGAGATCTTCCACCACCCCCTGGATGAGCAGGCGGACACCAACCTGCACTGCTATTTCGAGCAGTTGGCCCCCGAAGAGGGCCGGGTCGGGGGCACCATCGAGGTAGAAGGGCGCTTTATCCCGGTGCGCCGGGAAGCGGATGGGGTGTTGCTGGCGGATTTCCTCGCCCTGTGTGATGGCCCCAGAAGCCAGGTGGACTACATGGAGCTGGCCCGCTGTTACCACACCGTATTGATGAGTGGCCTGACCGCCATGGGGGCGCAGTTGACCGGGGACGACATCGCCCGCCGCTTCCTGGCTCTGGTGGATGAGTTCTATGAGCGAGGCGTCAAGCTGATCATCTCCAGTGAAGTGCCGCTGGAGCAGATCTACGCCGGTGGTGGTCTGGAGTTCGAGTTCCGCCGTTGCCTGAGTCGGCTGCAGGAGATGCAGAGTCACGACTATCTGGCTCGGCCCCACTTACCATGATTTTGGCCTGCCGACGCTGAAGCTGGGCCAAAACCACCGTTTTCCTGTAAAAAACGGGTGATTTTTGGCTCGCCTTACTCTATAATTCGCGCCCTGCCCACGTTACGAATGGTTGATTATTCAACCAGACACTCGGTTTGCGACGTGTTCGAAGGGGCACGGAAGAAACCAACATAGCGTACAGTGTCGGCCCCGACATTGTACTGATGTGTAACAGCTAATTTGGGTTATTAGTTAGATGAAAACCTTTACTGCAAAACCAGAAAGCGTTCAGCGTGACTGGTTCGTCATCGATGCCGATGGCAAAACTCTGGGTCGTCTGGCCACTGAAGTTGCTCGTCGCCTGCGCGGCAAGCACAAGCCTGAGTACACCCCTCACGTTGACACTGGTGACTACATCGTAATCATCAACGCTGAGAAAGTTACCGTTACCGGTAACAAGTCTCAGAACAAGATGTACTACAGCCACTCTGGTTACCCTGGCGGTATCAAAGAGATCAACTTCGCTGATCTGCAGGCTCGCAAGCCTGAGATGATCATCGAGAAAGCGGTTAAGGGCATGCTGCCGAAGGGTCCTCTGGGCCGCGCCATGTTCCGTAAGCTGAAAGTGTACGCCGGCGCCGAGCACGCACACGCTGCTCAACAGCCTCAAGTACTAGACATCTAATACGGAGATTTTGGCAATGGCACAAACTCAATACTACGGCACTGGCCGCCGCAAGAGCTCTACCGCTCGCGTATTCATCAAAGCTGGCAGTGGTAACATCACTGTTAACAAGCGTACTCTGGACACCTACTTCGGTCGTGAGACTGCTCGTATGGTAGTTCGTCAGCCTCTCGAGCTGGTTGAAATGCTGGAGAAGCTGGACATCTACGTAACCGTTCAGGGCGGCGGTACCACTGGCCAAGCCGGTGCTATCCGTCACGGTATCACCCGTGCCCTGATGGAGTACGATGAGACTCTGCGTCCTGTTCTGCGTAAAGCTGGCTTCGTTACTCGTGACGCCCGTGAGGTTGAGCGTAAGAAAGTTGGTCTGCGCAAAGCACGTCGTCGTCCTCAGTTCTCCAAGCGTTAATTCGCCCGGAACTTCGGACTGGAAAACCCGCTGCCTGGCAGCGGGTTTTTTTATGCAGCTCTCAAAATGGGGCGCAATCTGCTGTTTTGTAAAGTTATCTTGAACTCATGTTTCCAAATTATTGTTATTCAGAACAATATCCCCACGGAAAGTATGATCTATCTCTAATTTTTCTATATAATGGGCGCGCGACCGAGCTTTAGCGGTACCAAAAGACCACTTTGGGGTGACTCCCTGCTCGGAAAGACTAAAAAATAAGCAGACCCTAATGGGAGATTTAGTGGATGAGCAATGCGCCTGTCGATAATGGACGTCGCAGATTCCTGACCGCTGCTACAGCCGTAGTGGGCAGTGTCGGCGCCGCTGCTGTTGCGGTTCCATTTATCAAATCATGGAACCCGAGTGCCAAGGCGAAAGCCGCCGGCGCTCCAGTAGAAGTCAACATCAGTAAATTGGAACCAGGCCAGCTTCTGCGTGTCGAGTGGCGCGGCAAGCCGGTATGGATCGTACGTCGTACCCCGGAGGTACTGGATGGCTTGACCAAGCTGGCTGACCAGCTGCGTGACCCGGAGTCTGTTGAGCCTCAACAGCCCGAGTATGCTCAGAACGCCTTCCGCTCCATCAAAGATGAGTACTTTGTGGCCGTAGGCCTGTGTACCCACCTCGGGTGCTCCCCAACCTATCAACCTGACACCTTTGGCCAACAGGTCGAAGGCGTTGCTTCCGGATTCTTCTGTCCCTGCCACGGCTCCAAGTTCGATATGGCCGGTCGGGTGTTCCAGGGCGTACCTGCCCCGCTGAACCTGGTGATTCCGCCTCACACCTATGTGGATGAGAACACCATTCTGGTCGGTATTGAGAAGGGGACGGCCTGATTATGAAAAAGATCATTGACTGGATCGACGAGCGGATCCCGATGACGGCCACCTACAACAAGCATGTTGGCCAGTATCCCGCTCCTAAGAACTTCAACTTCTGGTACTACTTCGGCTCCCTGGCGATGCTGGTACTGGTAAACCAGCTGCTCACCGGTGTGTGGCTGACCATGAACTACGTGCCCACCGCAGAAGGCGCCTTCGCCTCTGTGGAGTACATCATGCGTGATGTGGAGTACGGTTGGCTGCTGCGTTACATGCACTCCACCGGCGCTTCCGCTTTCTTCGTGGTGGTGTACCTGCACATGTTCCGCGGCATGATGTACGGCTCCTATCAGAAGCCTCGTGAGCTGCTGTGGATCTTCGGCATGCTGATCTTCCTGATCCTGATGGCCGAAGCCTTTATGGGCTACCTGCTGCCCTGGGGTCAGATGTCCTACTGGGGTGCCCAGGTGATCATCTCCCTGTTCGGTGCCATTCCGGTGATTGGTGATGACCTGACCCTGTGGATCCGTGGTGACTACGTGGTGTCCGGTGCCACCCTGAACCGCTTCTTCGCCCTGCATGTGATTGCCCTGCCTCTGGTGCTGGTGGTGCTGGTGTTCCTGCACATCATCGCCCTGCACGAAGTGGGTTCCAACAACCCTGACGGCATCGAAGTGAAGAAGAACAAGGGCCCTGACGGTTGGCCTGTGGATGCAATTCCCTTCCACCCTTACTACACCGTGAAGGACATCATGGGCGTAGCGGGCTTCCTGATTCTGTTCTGCTACGTGCTGTTCTTTATGCCTGAGGGTGGTGGTTACTTCCTGGAGCGTCCTAACTTCGAGGCGGCCAACCCGCTGAAGACCCCTGAGCACATCGCTCCGGTCTGGTACTTCACCCCCTTCTACGCCATCCTGCGCGCCATTCCAGACAAACTGCTGGGTGTGGTCGGCATGGGTGCGGCCATCGGCGTACTCTTCGTGCTGCCCTGGCTGGATCGCTGCAAGGTGAAGTCCATCCGCTACCGTAGCGGTCTGCACAAGCTGAACCTGGCCCAATTCGTGGTGTGTTTCATCATCCTGGGTTACCTGGGCGCAGTACAGGCAACTCCTGCCCTGACCCTGCTGGCCCGAGTCTGTACCCTGGGCTACTTCGGCTTCTTCGTGCTGCTGTTTGTCTACAGCAAGAACGAAAAGTGCAAACCGGTTCCAGAGAGGGTGACAGGCTAATGAAAAAGGTATTCGCAGTATTGATCGCTTGCCTGCCGGCCCTGGCTTACGCCGCCGGCGGCAGCAATGAACACGTGGTCAGCGCCAACATCGACCTGACTGACAAGGACTCTCTCAAGCGTGGTGCCCAGGCGTTTATGGATAACTGCAGTGGCTGTCACAGCCTGCAGTACCAGCGCTATCAGCGCATCGCCGACGATCTGGAGATGACCGCAGATGAGGTCAGCGCCCTGATTCACACCGATGCCAAGGTGGGTGAGCAGATCACTTCTGCCCTGAGCGGTGATGACGGTGCCCAATGGTTTGGCGCGGCGCCACCGGATCTGACTCTGGAAGCCCGTCTGAGAAGTCCTGACTGGATCTACTCCTATCTGAAGACCTTCTATGTGGATGAGAGCCGTCCATTCGGTGTCAACAACCTGGTGTTCCCTGCCGTGGGCATGCCCCATGTTCTGGAGGGGCTGCAAGGCACTCCGGTTCTGCAGGAGGATGGCACCATTGTGGCCACCGGCGGTACTCTGACCGCCGAGGAGTACGATCAGTATGTCCGTGACATCACCAACTTCCTGGCGTACACCGGTGAACCGGTCAAGCTGGAGCGTGAACGTCTGGGCAAATGGGTACTGGGTTTCCTGTTTATCTTCTTCATCGTGGCCTACCTGCTGAAGAAGGAATACTGGCGTGATGTACACTAAACGCCAATAAGGTTACAATCTACCTCTTGCGCAGTTGGGGGCGGTCTCGCCCCCAACTGTTTTACCGTTTCTGAAAGAGTTTGGAGGATTCGATGGCTGTTGCTGCCAATAAGCGCTCTGTAATGGCACTGTTTTCCGGTGCTAGTGATCTGTACAGCCACCAAGTGCGCATCGTGTTGGCTGAGAAGGGCGTGGGTGTCGAGGTGATTCAGGTTGACCCCAACCATCTGCCGGATGAGCTGGTGGAGTTGAACCCCTACAACAGCGTACCGACCCTGCTGGACCGCGAGCTTGTTCTGTATAACTCCCGCATCATCATGGAGTACCTGGACGAGCGATTCCCTCATCCACCGCTTATGCCGGTATACCCAGTATCCCGTGGCCAGAGCCGTCTGATGATGTACCGCATCCAGAAAGATTGGTATGCCCTGGCCGAGCGCATCATGCGTGGAGACCGCGCGGAAGCGGCCCGCAAAGAGCTGACTGAAAGCATCCTGGGACTGGCGCCCGTGTTTGCCGAGACTCCCTACTTCATGAGTGAGGAGTTCACCCTGGTCGATTGTTACCTGGCGGCCCTGTTCTGGCGTCTGCCTCAGCTGGGTATCGAAGTGAGCGGTCGCGGCAGCAACGAGGTCAAAGCCTACATGACCCGCGTATTTGAGCGTGAGTCCTTCAAGGCTTCCCTGACTGAAGCCGAGCGTGAGCTGCGCATCGGTGTCTGAGCTGAGCCCTCAACGCCCCTACCTGCTGCGGGCGATGTATGACTGGCTGGTGGACAACGGTCTGACCCCCCACCTGGCGGTCAATGCGGATCTGCCCGGTGTGGTCGTTCCTCGTCAGTATGTGAAGGAAGGCCAGATCGTGCTGAACGTGGCGCCTCACTCTGTGGGGAATCTTCAGCTGGGCATCGATGAGGTTCGGTTCAATGCCCGCTTTGGTGGACAGCCCCAGGCCCTGGTCCTGCCCCTGTACGCCATCGAGGCGATCTACGCCCGCGAGAACGGAGCTGGCACCCTGTTCCCGCCGGAAGAGGCGTACGAGCAGGTGCTCGAGGGCGATGATGCGCCCCTGCCGGAACCGTCGGCCACAGAGGCTGAACCCAAGCCGGAGGCTCCGCAGAAGGGGCGCCCCAGCTTACGAGTGATCAAATAAAGACGAAACGCGGCCATGGCCGCGTTTTTTATTGTCCTTTTCATGGAAAGTTCCATGAACTTTGTTCGGGAATCCGGAGCAAAGGTTCGGGATAACTCCGTGCTTCAAGCTGAACGAATTGTAACCGATCCCTTTGGTGTGATCTGGATCGCAAAATTGCCTTTATGGACTAAAGTTTTCCAGCAAGAGACGAGCCTTGTGTTCTCGCCCGTCAGCACAAGAGAAATGCTCAATATCCCAGTTGCTTACCCTTATCTTTCATCAATTCCACGTTCGACATTCTGTTTAACCTCCTTCTAAAGTTTGGTTAAACAAGGTCATAAATCACTCAGAAATGGTCCTCTTTTCAAGTCAACTTGGTGAATTTGAGTGGTTTGTCCAGAAAGTGGTCGATCAGTATTCTGTTCCCCAGTTATTTCGGTGCATCCCCGGTTGGGGACACCAGTTCAACACTCAATTATCAGACAGCAGATAAAGGCAACTCCCTTTGTGGGAGGCGCAAAGTCACCGGTCTTACCATCAGTGGCAAGACAGCGGGACTACCTCATGTCTGGCATCGGTCTTCCTTCCCGGGTTGAAGTCCCTGCCTGCGCACGCCTCTTATCTGCCGACAGTTGGAGAAATCAGACTTGAATCGGCAACAAGAACAGATTAACAACGGCATCGTACCGTTGAAGAGCTTGTTTGGGGCAGCACTTCTTACTTTTACCCTGAGCGCCTGTGGCGGTTCAGGAGGGGACAGCAGCAATCCGGACCCGGATCCGGAGCCGCCGCCGGTGATTCCTGACCCAGATCCTGAGCCGGACCCGGATCCAGACCCAGAGCCGGACCCGGACCCCGAGCCGGACCCGGATCCTGAGCCGGACCCGGACCCGGATCCTGAGCCGGACCCGGATCCCGAGCCGGACCCGGATCCCGAGCCAGACCCGGATCCGGAGCCAGAGCCGGATCCCGAGGTGGCGCCTGTACTGCAGGGCGATGCGGTCTACTTTGATGGCCAGGGTGCCTATGGCGAGATTGCCGACTGGCGTGCCGATGGTGAATTCCGGCTGGTGGCCTGGCTGGATGACGTGAACAGCGATCCTGCGGCCAGCACCGTACTGGTGTCGGCGGATGACGGAGACTACCTCTCCTTCAGCCACAACAGCGTCGAAGGCCGATGGAACGGCAACACCGTGTTGCTCACCGGCCCGTTCGAGTTCAATCGTACCCGCTATGTGGAGATCACCGTGGACAACGGTAAGCTCAGCGCGTCCGATGGCGAGAGTCAGGCCAGCATCAGCGATGGCGCAGTGGATGCCGATGCGGCGACCTACCGCTGGATCTATCGCCTGAATGACAGCTACTCCAGTGGCGGACTGCAGGCTCTGGCGCTGGTCGATCTGGACAATGCGGAGAAGACCCGGACCCTGACCTTCGAGCAGGGGCAGGGTGTGGTGGCCTCAGGTGACGGTGCCGAGGGCACCCATCTGTTGCACGGGCTGGACAGCGGCGACTGGCAGGCGATCACCTCCAACGTGTCGGCACCGGTGCCCCATGTGGCCAGTCAGGCGGACTGGGATGCTCAGTTCGACAAGAGCTATCCAAATCAGCGTCCGCTTATCGGAACCACCAATGGCAACGACGAGAAGAAGTTTGCCTGGCAGGGTCACTACTGGATGCGCGCCTATGTGCGTATGGCCGAGACCTATGGTGACACCAAGTATCTGGACTATGCGGTGGAGTTGGCTGATCACATGTTCAACTACACCGATGAGAAGCGGGTTGAACGTGGTGAGCTCAATATCCACAACGAGCCCTATGAAGGACTGGCACCCAAGCTGTACCTGAATACTCCGGGTCTGCCGGTACCTGGCTGGCGTCGTCCCTATAACGGTGCCTGGAGAAATGAGGCGTTGACCGACGGTATGATCCTCAACAGCATCCTGCGACTGGTGGATCACATCAAGAGTGAGAACCTCACCCAGTACATGGAGCGGGCGGATTACTACATAGGCCGGGCCGAGCGAATCGTGCGCGCGCACGACAGCTCGTTCAGCACCACCAAAAACGGTGCCATTCAGGGGTCCTACTTCTATGTGAACTACAAGAATGAAGACTATGGCGACGGTGGCCTGTTCTCCAACCCACTGCCGTTCAATCACGACATGACCCTGGGTACGGCGATGATCTACCTGGACAAGTGGGGTCAAGCCAACAGCGACCTGGGCCAGAAGGCCAGGGAGATCCTCGGTTTCTATATGGACAATCTGAGGATGGAGAGCGACAACCTGTGTAACTGGGACTACCAGTTCCTGGCCAACGGTGGCGGCAAGATGGAGGACTTCAACCATGCCCACCTGGATGTTGGCTTCATGGTTGTGGCCCGCCAGGAGGGGCTGCTGGACAACGACGAACCTCTGCAGTGCATGGCCAATGCCCTGGTCGAGCGCGTGTTCCTGGCGCCCGCCATGGCCAGTTTCGGCGTGGATGGCACCGGCGTCAGTTCCACCTGGGATCAGATGGCCATAGGCTACGACTGGATTGAGCTTCAGGGGTGGGATCCTCGGGTGGGCCTGGTGGCCGACCACATCCTGCGCCACTACGGGGACCTGAGCTGGTATCGCGCCTATCTGGGGGCTGCCAACTCCCTCTACTGGCAAGCTCAGGCGCAGTAACGGGCGATGACCATCGGCCAACCTCCTGCGTGAACCGGAATCGACCGGATAATCGCTCAGGGGGGACTCCCTCGGGAGTCGTCAGGCCAGCCGGCACAGCGCCGCCATATATCACGGGGTCCCTTGTCGGGCCCCGTGACTCATTTCTCCCAAGTGGGATTTATCCATCAATCCCACTTGCGATTAATTCCCGGATAACTCTCTAAAAACTAAGCGTAAAGCCCCGAAAATACAGGCTTTAGCGCCCATCAGGCTTCCTTGACAATACTCGCTTTGTGTCCATAAACTTGGTAGCTTGTGGGAAAAAGTGGTTATTTGTGGGAAAACCTTGTCCGACTGAAATTTAACAGGGATGGAGTAGCCAGTGTTCAGAGGCGCCAGCAGCATCGCACTTGATGCCAAGGGCCGGATCGCCATACCAAAGCGATACCGGCCGTTGTTGTGCGCGGAAGACGCCGGTCCCCTGGTGGTTACCGTAGACATTCATTCCCCCTGCCTGCTGCTTTACCCTCTCCAAGCCTGGAGTGAGGTGGAGCAGAAACTGGCGCGCCTGTCGGACACCCAGCCCAGTGAGCGGGCCGTAAAGCGGCTGCTGCTCGGTTATGCCAGCGATGTGGAGATAGACCGCATGGGAAGGGTACTGATACCGCCTCCCCTGCGTCAATTCGCCTCCCTGGAGAAGCAACTGATGCTGGTGGGTCAACTGAATAAGTTTGAGATCTGGTCGGAAGAGAACTGGCAGAACCAGATCCAAGCCTCCCATGCCGCAGTGGAAGCGGAAGCCTTTATCGATAATCAACGTTTACAGGAATTTGCCCTCTGATGGCGGAAACTTTTAGTCATGTCACCGTGCTGCTCAAAGAGGCGGTGGATGGATTGAACATCAAACCGGACGGCATCTATGTCGACGGAACCTTCGGCCGTGGTGGCCACAGCAGGGAGATCTTGTCCCGCCTTGGGCCTGATGGTCGCCTGTACGGCATCGACCGTGACCCTCAGGCGGTGGCGGTGGCTCAGGAGCTGGAGCAGGCTGATCCCAGGTTCAGCATCATTCATGGCCCCTTCTCCGGCTTGGCGGACTACCTGAAAGAGCGCGGACTGGAGGGCAAGGTGGATGGCGTCCTGCTGGACCTGGGCGTTTCCTCACCTCAGCTGGATGACGCCGAGCGCGGCTTCAGTTTCCTGCGCGATGGTCCTCTGGATATGCGCATGGACAACAGCCAGGGGGAGACCGCGGCTCAGTGGTTGGAGCGGGCGGATGCCAAGGACATCGCCTGGGTAATTCGTACCTTCGGTGAGGACAAGTACGCCGGCCCCATCTCCCGTGCCATCAAGGCGCATCTGGAGGAGGGCAAGCCCCTGACCCGTACCCGGGATCTGGCTGGGTTGATCGAGTCCATTACTCCCAAGCACAAGCTGGAGAAGGGCAAGCATCCGGCGACCCGGACCTTCCAGGCCATTCGCATCTACATCAACAGCGAGCTCGAGGAGATTGAGCGTGCCCTGGCCGGTTCCCTGCTGGCGTTGGCGCCCCAGGGGCGGCTGTCGGTGATCAGCTTCCACTCCCTGGAAGATCGCATGGTGAAGCGCTTCATGCGTCGCCAGAGCCAGGGTGAGCCCCTGCCTCCCGGACTGCCGCTGACCGAGGACCAGATCAATCAGACTCGCACCATGAAGACTGTGGGCAAGGCCCTCAAGCCAAGCGATCTGGAAGTGGATGACAACACCCGTTCCCGCAGCTCGGTTCTGCGGGTGGCGGAGAGGCTGGGCTGAGGATGATCCTGGGGGATGCCGGTCTCGGCTCCGCCATTATGGCGGATCTGCGCCGTCAGTGGCCGGTGCTGATTCTGGGCGTCTTCGTCCTGGGCAGTGCCCTGGCCGTGGTGTGGACCGCCTATGACGCCCGGGCGATGACCAATGCACTGAACCAACAGTTGCAGCACAGGGATGAACTGGATATTGAGTGGCGCCATCTGCTCCTCGAGGAGCAGACCCTGACCGAGCACAGCCGGGTAGGGCGGATGGCGGAGAAGCAGTTGGGTATGGGACGTCCCGCTCCGGGGCAAGAGGTTGTGGTGAGGCTGCCATGAAACCAGCAACGCGCAAGAAGCGCCCATTGAAGCGACGCAGTGCTAAGGCACCGGCCAAGTCCGGGGCCAAGCAGAACCTGCACCCCACCCTGTTCCAGTATCGCTACCGCTTCGTGGTGTTTGCCCTGTGCGCCGTTTTCCTGGCCATCGTCGGCCGGGCCGCCTACATCCAGGTGATTTCACCGGACCGGCTTATCTACGAGGGGGACATGCGCTCCCTGCGAACCCAGACCCGAGAAGTGCAGCGCGGCCTGGTCACCGACCGCAACGGTGAGATGCTGGCGGTCAGTGTGCCCGCCGAAGCGATCTGGGCCGACCCCAAGGTGCTCAACCAGAAGAACAGCTTCGCCGATAGTCGCCGCTGGCAGGCCCTGGCCGAGGTGGTGGGCGAAGACGCCGACACGCTGGCGACCCGGCTTAAGGCCAACCCCAAGCGCCGCTTTGTCTATCTCAAACGTCAGGTAACTCCGGCCCTGGCCCGCTACGTGCGGGAGCTCAGGATCGCCGGCATCGGCCTTAAACCAGAGTCTCGCCGCTACTACCCGGCGGGAGAGATCACCGCCCAGCTGGTGGGGATCACCAACATCGATGACAAGGGCCTGGAGGGGCTGGAGCGCCAGTACGATGACTGGCTCACCGGTTCAGCCAGTAAGCGCCGGGTGCGCAAGTCCCGGGATGGCAAGGTGGTGGAGAACCTGTCGGTGATTGAGGAGGGGGAAAACCCCAATGATCTCAAGCTCAGCATCGACATGCGCCTGCAGTCTCTGGCCTATGAGGAACTGAAGAAAGCCACCGAATACCATATGGCCAGCTCCGGCTCCATCGTCATTCTGGATGTGGCCACCAGCGAGGTGCTGGCCATGGTCAACACCCCGAGCTACAACCCCAACCAGAGGGCGGGGATGCAGAGTTTTGCCATGCGCAACCGGGCGGTGACCGATACCTTCGAGCCCGGCTCGACGGTGAAACCCGTGGTGGTGGCCACGGCTCTGGCCGAGGGGGTGACTGAGCCCGGTGAGGTGATCAACACCAGCCCGGGTTACCGCCGCATTGGCGGCAGCATGGTGCGTGATACCCGAAACTTCGGCAAGCTGGATATCACCCATGTACTGCTGAAGTCCTCCAACATGGGCACCTCAAACCTGGCGCTGCGGATGGACATCGAGACCCTGTTGGACAGCTATGCCGGATTCGGCATCGGCGAGTACTCGGGCATCAATCTGCCCGGCGAGTCCACCGGCGTGCTTTCCCGTCGTCATCGCTGGTCCGATTTTGAGCGAGCCACCCTCTCCTTCGGCTATGGCCTCAGCGCCACGCCTCTGCAGGTGGCCAGGATGTACGCCATCCTCGGCAACGGTGGCCGCAAGAACCCGATATCCATTCTCAAGGTGAAACCGGATCAGATGCCGCCGGCGGAGCAGGTGATTCCCGAGTGGGCCGCGGAGGAGGTGGTGTCCATGCTCTCCGGCATCACCGGTCCGGAAGGCACCGCCAAGCGGGCCCACATTGACGGTTATACCGTGGCCGGCAAGACCGGCACCTCCCGTAAGGCCATTGCCGGTGGCTACGGCGATGATTTTGTGACCTTCTTCGCCGGACTGGCGCCTGCCGAGCGCCCAAGACTGGCGATCTCCGTGGTGATCAACGACCCCAAGGGGGAGGATTACTACGGAGGGACGGTCGCGGCACCGGTATTCGCCAAGGTGATGTCCGGCGCCCTGCAGATGCTGAATGTGGCACCCATAAGTGATAAGGAGCGGGCCGGTAACCTGGTGGCCCGCCGAGGAGGCGCAAATGATCGCTCTTGATGATCTGTTGGCGCCCTGGATGACGCTCGACACACAGACAGAGGTTCAGGGGCTGACCCTGGACAGCCGCAAGGTGGTCCCCGGAGACTGCTTTGTGGCCATACCCGGCCACCTGGTGGATGGCCGTAAATTTATCGACGCCGCCGTGGCCAATGGGGCCGTGGCGGTGCTGGAGGAGGCGGAGCGGGCCGGTGTGCTGGCCAGCGCCCCGGTGCTGCGCATTGGCCTGCCCAAGCTGGCCAGCCAGCTCAGTGCCATCGCCCTGCGCGCTTACCCACAGGCGGCGGAGCCTGTGCTCTATGGTGTCACCGGCACCAATGGCAAGACCACGGTGACCCAGCTTCTGGCTCAGCTTCACCACCTGATGGGTGAGAGAGCCGGGGTGATGGGGACCGTAGGCAACGGCCTCTGGGGGGCCCTTAAGCCTTCCGCCAATACCACTTCCGACGCCATCACCGTTGCCCGCTCTCTGGCGGAGCAGGCCAGGGCCGGTGCCCAGGCCATTGCCCTGGAGGTGAGCAGCCATGGCCTCAGCCAGCACCGGGTGGACGGTCTGCCTTTTGCGGTGGGGGTGTTCACCAACCTCAGCCGGGACCATCTGGATTACCACGGTGACATGAACGGTTATGCCGAGGCGAAGGCCCGGTTGTTTGATCTGCCTCAGCTGGACGCCGGAGTGTTTAACCTGGATGACCAGTATGGGGCCCAGTGGCACCGCAGCTGGCCCTCGGACAAGCCCTCGGTGGGCTACAGCCTGGATGGGGCAACCTGTCGGGGACAGTTTCTCTCGGTGCAGTCTGCCGATTACCACCCCGGCGGGGTGAAGGCACAGCTGGACTCCAGTTGGGGTGCCTTCGAGCTGAACTCGCCACTGATCGGTGCCTTTAACCTGGCCAATTTGCTGGCGGCACTGGGGGCAATGCTGATTCGGGGTGTGGCGCTGACGCCGCTGATTGAGGCGGTCAGCCAGCTGCAGCCGGCCCTGGGCCGGATGGAAGCGTTCACCGCCCCTGGCCGGGCCTCGGTGGTGGTCGATTATGCCCATACGCCGGATGCCCTGGGCCAGGCACTCAAGGCACTGAGACGCCACTGCCGTGGCCGCCTGTGGTGTGTCTTTGGCTGCGGAGGCGAACGTGACGCAGGCAAGCGCCCGCTGATGGCCATGGAGGCGGAAGCGGTGGCCGACGAGCTGGTGCTCACCGCCGACAACCCCCGCACCGAATCGGTGGATCACATCATCGACCAGATGCGCCAGGGGTTGCTCGGACGTATTCCCTGTCGCATCGAGACCGACCGAGCCCGGGCGGTGGCCCTGGCCGTGGCGGAAGCGGGCGAACACGACATGATTCTGGTGGCCGGTAAGGGCCATGAGGATTACCAGATTATTGGCACAGAGCGGCTGGAATACGACGAACGCCGCTGGGTGCAACAGCTGATGGAGGCCAAGGATGATTGATCTGACCCTGAGCCGGATGGCGGAGATCCTCTCCGGAGAGCTGGTGGGAGAGGACCGAATGATCTCCAGCCTGTTTACCGACAGCCGTCGTCCGGAGGCGGGTGGGGTGTTTGTGGCCCTCAAGGGTGAGCACTTCGATGGCCACCATTACCTGAATCAGGTGGCGGATACGGCAGCCGCTGCCCTGGTGAGCGAGCCCCAGCCGTCGAATCTGCCACAGGTGGTGGTGGCGGACACTCGCCTGGCCCTTGGGCAACTGGGGGCCTGGTTGTGTCGCAAGCTGAATCCTTATCGTGTCGCCATCACCGGCTCGGTGGGCAAGACCTCGGTGAAGGAAATGGCGGCGGCCATCTTCAGCTGCCAAGGGCCCACCCTGGCCACCAAAGGCAACTTCAACAACGATCTGGGTGTGCCCCTGACCCTGCTCAGGCTGGAACCTCAGCATCAATTTGGTGTCTTCGAACTGGGGGCCAACCACCCCGGAGAGATCCGTTACACCTCCTCCCTGGTCAAACCCAATGTGGCGATGATCAACAATGTTCAGGCCGCCCACCTTGAAGGCTTCGGCTCAATCGAGGGGGTTGCCCGGGCCAAAAGTGAGATTTTCGAGCATCTGACAGAAGATGGCGTCGCCGTAGTTAATCTCGACGACCATAAAGCCGACTTTATTAAGGCGACCCTGGGGGCCAGACCCATTCTGACCTTCTCCAGCCACACCTTCGCCGATCTCTATGCGGAGGACCTGGAGCCGCTCAATAACGGTTGTTACCGCTTCACCCTGCACAGGATCGACGGTGCCCGGACCGTCACCCTGCCTCTGGTGGGGCGCCACCAGGTGGACAACGCCCTGGCGGCGGCGACCCTGGCGACGGCCGCCGGCATTGAGCTGGACACCATAGTCCGAGGCCTGCAGAGCACTGAGCCGGTCAAGGGGCGGATGCGCCCTGTGACCCTGGCCAGCGGCCTGACTGTGATCGACGACAGCTACAACGCCAGTGTGGCGTCCGGTAAGGCAGCCATCGATGTGCTGGCGGAGACAGCTTCCCTAAAAGTGCTGATTTTTGGCGATATGGGAGAGCTGGGTGAGAACGCTGAGCAGTTGCATGCTGAGGTCGGTGCTCACGGGGTGAAAAAAGAGATTGACCACGTGCTGACAGTGGGTACATTAAGCCGCTCGATTTCCGCGCCCCATCCCAGGGGACGTCACTTTACGGAACAGCCCGCCCTGGTGGCTGCCGTCAAGGCGCTGGTGAAGGAGAGCGACCGGCCCATAACCCTATTGGTGAAGGGATCCCGAAGCGCCGCCATGGAGCGGGTGATTGAAGCGCTGTCGGATCACTATGGAGAACAGAAGTAGATGCTGGTTTACCTGGCCGATTACCTGGCCCAGTTTAATAGCGGGTTTAACGTCTTTTCCTATCTGACGTTCCGCTCCATTCTCGGATTGTTGACCGCCCTGGTGTTCTGCCTGTTCGCCGGGCCACACCTGATTCGCTACCTGCAAAACATGCAGATTGGCCAGGTGGTTCGGGATGACGGTCCCGAGTCCCACTTCAGCAAGCGCGGCACCCCGACCATGGGGGGCATCATGATCCTCGGCGGCATCTTTATCAGTGTTCTGCTGTGGGGCGAGCTGACCAACCGCTACGTGCTGGTGATGCTGTTTGTCCTGGGCTCCTTCGGTGCCATCGGCTTCGTCGATGACTACCGTAAGGTGATCCGCAAGGACCCCAAGGGCCTGATCGCCCGCTGGAAGTATTTCTGGCAGTCCGCCATCGCCCTGGTGGTGGCCGCTTACCTGTTGTGGAGTGCCCGCAGCCCGGACGAGACCATGCTGGTGCTGCCCTTCTTCAAAGATGTGATGCCCCAACTGGGCGGCTTCTTTGTGCTGCTGGTCTACTTCACCATCGTGGGCAGCTCCAACGCGGTCAACCTGACCGATGGCCTGGACGGCCTGGCCATTGTGCCCACCGTGATGGTGGCGGCGGCCTTTGCCCTGGTGGCCTACCTGTCCGGCCACGCCGAGTTCTCCCGCTACCTGCACATTCCCTACCTGCCTGGGGTGGGCGAACTGGTGATCGTCTGCACCGCCATGGTGGGCGCGGGACTGGGCTTCCTGTGGTTTAACACCTATCCGGCCCAGGTGTTCATGGGCGATGTCGGCTCCCTGGCCCTGGGCGCGGCCCTGGGCGCCATTGCGGTGCTGACCCGCCAGGAGATCCTGCTGGTGATCATGGGTGGCATCTTCGTCATCGAGACCCTGTCGGTGATCCTGCAGGTGGGCTCCTTCAAGATGCGTCGTAAGCGGATCTTCAAGATGGCGCCCATCCACCATCACTACGAACTCAAGGGCTGGCCCGAGCCCCGGGTGATCGTGCGCTTCTGGATCATCTCCCTGTGTCTGGTTCTGCTGGGTCTGGCGACCCTCAAGGTGCGCTGATGAAACCAATGACTGCGCCGCTGCAATGGCTGATTCTGGGACTGGGTATCACCGGTCTCTCCTGTGTGCGCCATCTGCATCGACGCGGTGACACCCTGGCGGTGTGGGACAGCCGGGAGAATCCTCCCGGGGCCGACATCCTGGCCAGGGAGTTTCCCGGTGTGCTCCTGTATACCGGGGAGTTTGACCCCCTGGCCCTGCAACAGGCCCGGACCATGGTGGTGTCTCCGGGCATTCCCTTGGCGCACCCGGCCATTGCCCAGGCCATCGCGGCCGGGGTAGAGGCGATAGGCGATATCGAACTCTTTGCCCGGGAGGCAGACGCGCCGGTGGTGGCCATTACCGGCTCCAACGGCAAGTCCACGGTGACCACCCTGGTGGGTGAGATGGCCCGGGTGGCCGGTCGCAGTATTGGGGTGGGGGGCAACATCGGCACTCCGGCCCTGGATCTGCTGGGGCAGGGTCACGACTGTTACGTCCTGGAGCTCTCCAGTTTCCAGCTGGAGACCACCACCAGTTTAAGGCCACGCATCGCCACCGTGCTGAACGTCAGCGATGATCACCTGGACAGATACCGGGACTTTGGCCATTACCGGGACACCAAGGCCACCATCTACGCCGGTGCCGAACTGGTGCTGGAGAATACCGATGACCCGGAAACCCGCAGCGGTCGGGAAGATGCGCTGACCTTCGGTCTGGAGGCCGGCGACTATTGCCTGGATGACGGGCAACTTATGGCCAAAGGCCACGCCGTGCTGCCGGTGACCGAGATGGCCCTGGTCGGCCGCCACAACCAGGCCAATGCCCTGGCGGCCATCGCCATGGCCGAGGCGCTGGCCTTGCCCGATGAGGCCATGGTGACCGCGCTGAAGCAGTTCGGCGGCCTGCCTCACCGCTGCGAGACGGTGGCGGTGAAAGACGGCGTCCACTACATCAACGATTCCAAGGCCACCAACGTGGGGGCCACACTGGCGGCGCTGCAGGGGCTGGCGGATTTCTCCGGCCGGCTGCACCTGATCGCCGGTGGCGTCGGCAAGGGGGCGGACTTCTCTCCCCTGGCGCCCTGGCTGGAGAACCAGGTGACCTATCTGGTGACCCTGGGGCAGGATGGCGACGCCATTGCGTCGATGAAGCCCGATGCGCTGCGCTGCGACTCTCTCGAAGAAGCGGTTCAGCTGCTGGCCGGCAAGACCCGGCCCGGGGACATGGTGCTGCTCTCGCCAGCGTGCGCCAGCCTGGATATGTTCGCCAACTACATGGTGCGCGGTGACGCGTTCCGCCACGCGGTGGAGGCGTTGTAGATGGGCGTGGGTCAACTGTCATTGGATTTCAGGGAGTCGCCGTCACAGCCGCTGCTGTATGACCGGCTGCTGCTGTTGCTGATGATGGTGCTGGCCTGTGTCGGTTTGGTGATGGTGACCTCGGCATCCCTGGCGGAGGCGGAGAACCTCACCGGCGATCCCTTCCACTTCGTCAAGCGTCACCTGTTCTTCCTGGCCATGGCCGGGGTGATTGTGGCGGTCGGGGTGAGGATCCCCATCGCCTTCTGGCAGAGATACAGTACGCCGCTGATGTTCGTCGGCCTGGTATTGCTGGTGGCGGTGCTCATCGGTGGCCGCAGCGTCAATGGCGCCACCCGCTGGATCCCCCTGGGGCCGTTCAACCTGCAGGTGGCGGAGGTGGCCAAGTTCACCCTGTTCCTCTACCTGGCCGGGTACCTGGTGCGACGTCACCAGGAGGTGCGGGAGGAGATCAAAGGCTTTCTCAAGCCCTTCGTCGCCCTGGGGATGTACGCCGTGTTGCTGCTGATGCAGCCGGACCTGGGGACCACAGTGGTGATGTTTGTCACCGTGATGGGGATGCTGTTCCTGGCCGGGGCCAAGTTGCGAGACTTCTTTGCCCTGATGCTGCTGGGGGTGGCCATGGTGGTGCTGCTGATCGTGTCGGCTCCCTACCGGATGAAGCGGGTGACCAGCTTCTGGGACCCCTGGGAGGATCCCTTCGGCGCCGGATATCAGCTGACCCAGTCGTTGATGGCCTATGGCCGAGGTGACTGGCTGGGGCAGGGACTGGGCAACAGCATCCAGAAGCTGGAGTACCTGCCCGAGGCCCACACGGACTTTATTTTTGCGGTACTGGGTGAAGAGCTGGGGTTTGTCGGCGTCACCTGTGTGCTGGTGCTGGTGCTGATGCTGGCATTGCGGGCCCTGCGCATCGGTAACCTGGCCCTGCAGGCCAACCATGCGTTTTCGGGCTACCTGGCCTACGGCATCGGCATCTGGTTTAGTTTTCAGACCGCGGTTAACGTCGGCGCCAGTGTGGGCTTGTTGCCCACCAAGGGGTTGACGCTGCCCATGGTCAGTTATGGTGGAAGCAGTTTATGGGTAACAACGGGCGCAGCCGTGGTATTGCTGCGCATCGACTACGAGCGGCGTCTGGCACAGCGAGACGCCAAGGGGGAGAGCAATGACGGCGCCTAAGCGACTGATGGTGATGGCCGGTGGCACCGGCGGCCATGTGTTCCCCGCCCTGGCGGTGGCCCGTCGGCTCCAGGAGCAGGGCTGGCAGGTGAGCTGGCTCGGCACCTCCGACCGGATGGAGGCCCGGGTGGTGCCTCAGCATGGCTTTGAGATCGACTTTATCGACATCCAGGGAGTGCGCGGCAATGGTGTGCTGCGCAAGCTCAAGGCGCCCCTGCAGATCCTCAAGGCGGTGTATCAGTCCTGGCGCATCCAGCGTCAGCGCAAGCCGGATGTGGTGCTGGGCATGGGCGGATATGCTGCCGGACCCGGCGGCATCGCCGCCTGGCTGCGGGGCACCCCTGTGGTGCTCCATGAACAAAACGCCGTGGCTGGTGCCACCAACCGCATCCTGGCCCGTTTCGCCAAGCGGATCCTGTGTGCCTTCGACGGGGTGTTCCCCGGGAAAGAGGCCCGCCGGGTGGGTAACCCGGTGCGTGAGGAGCTGCTGGCGGTGGGCAAGGAGCATCCTGTAGTGCCAGGCGACCAGCTCAAGGTGCTGATCGTCGGCGGCAGCCTGGGGGCCCGGGTGCTCAATGAGACCCTGCCCCAGGCCGCTCAATTGCTGGGCCCAGGCACCAGTCTCACCGTCTGGCATCAGGTGGGCCGCGGCAATGAAGCGGCGACCCGGGAGGCCTGGCAGACCCTGGCTCCGGCAGTCGGCGTGCAGGTGTCGGAGTTTATTGACGATATGGCGGCGGCCTACACCTGGGCGGATCTGGTGATCTGCCGGGCCGGCGCCCTGACCGTGGCGGAGCTGGCGGCCTGCGGCCGTCCCGCCATCCTGGTGCCCTTCCCCCATGCGGTGGACGATCACCAGACCAAAAACAGCGAAGCCCTGGTGGCGGCTGGGGCGGCCAGGCTGCAGCCCCAATCCAGCCTGACCCCAGAGGGTCTGGCGGCCCTGCTCACCGAGCTGGCAGAAGATTCAGAACGGTTGACCGCCATGGCAAAGGCGGCAACCCAGGTGGCGGTACCCCAAGCCACCCAGTTGGTGGCCGAGGAGTGTATCCAGGCTGCCGGAGGCAACAATGAGTAACAGAACGACGGCAAACGGCCTGCCCGCCATGAGACGGGTGAAAGCGATCCACTTCGTCGGCATCGGTGGTGCCGGCATGGGCGGCATCGCCGAGGTGCTGGTCAATGAAGGCTACGCCATCAGTGGCAGTGACATCGCCGAGAACGCGGTCACCGAGCGCCTCAAGGCGCTGGGCGCCACCATCCACATCGGCCATGATGCCCGATGGGTGGAGGATAAGGACGTGGTGGTGGTCTCCACCGCCATCAAGCAGGATAACCCCGAGGTGGCGGCGGCCAGAGCCGGTCGCATCCCTGTGGTACAGCGGGCGCAGATGCTGGCGGAGCTGATGCGTTTTCGCCACGGCATCGCCATCGCCGGCACCCACGGTAAAACCACCACCACCAGCCTGATCGCCAGTATCTTTGCCCAGGCCCAGCTGGACCCGACCTTTGTCATCGGTGGCCTGCTCAACAGCGCCGGCACCAATGCCCGACTGGGCTCCGGCAAATTCCTGATCGCCGAGGCGGACGAGTCCGACGCCAGCTTCCTGCATCTGCAGCCCATGGTCTCCGTGGTGACCAATGTGGAGCCGGATCATATGGACACCTACGGCGGTGACGTCAGCAAGTTGCACGACACCTTCGTCGAGTTCCTGCACAACCTGCCTTTCTATGGACTGGCTGTGGTCTGCGCCGACGACCCTGGGGTGCAGGAGCTGCTGCCCAGAATCGGTCGTCACCTGGTGACCTACGGCTTCGAGGCTGGAGTGGATGTGCGCGGCACCGACTTCAGCCAGAGTGGCACCCACTCCGAGTTCCTGGTTGAGCGTGCCGGCAAGGCGGATCTCAAGGTGACCCTGGCCCTGCCCGGGCGCCACAACGCCCTTAACGCCCTGGCGGCCATCGCAGTGGCCACGGATGCCGGGGTTCCAGACGATGCCATCGTCGCCGCCCTGGCCAGCTTCGAGGGGATTGGCCGGCGTTTTCAGCAGTATGGCGAGTTCGATACCGGCCGCGGCAAGGTGCTGTTGGTGGATGACTATGGTCATCACCCCAGCGAGGTGGCCGCCACCATCAAGGCCGCTCGTGCGGCCTGGCCTGAGCGTCGGCTGGTGATGGCCTATCAGCCCCACCGCTACAGCCGCACCCGGGATCTCTATGACGATTTTGCCCAGGTGCTGGCCCAGGTGGACGAACTGCTGCTTCTGGAGGTGTACGCCGCCGGTGAGGAGCCCATTGCCGGCGCCGACAGCCGTGCCCTGGCCCGCACCATCCGTGGGCGTGGCAAGGTGGATCCCATCTATGTGCCCGGGCCCGAAGCCTTGCCGGCGATGCTGGCTGAGGTGCTGCAGGACGGCGACGTGGTGTTGACTCAGGGGGCTGGCAACATCGGCGCCCTGGCCAGAAAACTGGGCGCCATGGCGCTGTCGGTGGAGAAAATGAAAGGGGAACAGCATGACTGAGTTTGGCAAAGTCGCCGTGATGTTGGGTGGCAGCAGTGCCGAGCGGGAGATCTCCCTCAAATCCGGCAATGCGGTGCTGGCGGGCCTGCTGAAGGCCGGGGTGGACGCTTACCCCTTCGACCCGGCGGAACGCTCCCTGGCAGAGCTGACCGAATTTGATCGCGCTTTCATCGTATTGCATGGCCGTGGTGGCGAAGATGGCACCCTACAAGGGGCGCTGGAGCACATGAATCTGCCCTATACCGGCAGTGGCGTGCTGGGCTGCGCCCTGGCCATGGACAAGGTGCGGACCAAGAGCCTGTGGGCCGGCCAGGGGCTGCCCACCGCCGCCTTCGAAGTGGCGGTGGCCGGTCAGTTTAGGCCTGAGACCGCGTCACAGATGCTGTCCCGACTGGGGGGCAAGGTGATGGTGAAGCCCGCCAATGAGGGCTCCTCCATCGGCATGGCCATCGCCGAGTCCGGCGAGCAACTGGCCCAGGCGATCGCCGCGGCCCACGAGTATGACGCCGAGGTGCTGGTGGAGCAGTGGATCGACGGTCCCGAGTACACCGTCGCCATCCTGGGTGAGCGGGCCCTGCCTGCCATCGAGATGCAGACCGACAACGCCTTTTACGACTATCAGGCCAAGTACCAGTCGACACAAACCCGCTACCTCTGTCCCTGCGATCTGCCGGAGTCGGAGGAGCAGGAGCTCAGGGCACTGGCTGTGAGGGCCTTCCGTGCGGTGGGGGCCAGTGGCTGGGGCCGCGTCGATGTGATGCGCACCAAAGATGGCCGCTGGCAACTGCTGGAGGTGAATACGGTTCCGGGCATGACCGAGACCAGCCTGGTGCCCAAGGCGGCCAAGGCGGTGGGCCTCGACTTTCAGCAACTGGTGACCGCCATCCTGGCGCAGACGGCGGAGTAACCGGCGATGGGGCTGGCGGTGTGGCGCAACTGGACCCGGCCCAGGGTGAACTGGTACTCGGTGTGCGGTGTGCTGCTGTTGATTGTGGTGTTGATCGCCCTCGCCTGGGGAGGCCGTCTGCTGGGGAAGGTTCTGGCGGATGCGGAACGCTTGCCCATCGATGAGATCGCCCTGGTGGGGGAGCGCAGCTACACCCAGGACGAGGAGGTGCGTCTGGCCCTGGCTCACATCGAGGGGGATAGTCTGGTCACCGCCGACATGGAGAAGGTGCGCAGCGCCCTGACTCAGCTGCCCTGGGTTAAGCGGGTGACGGTGCGACGCGAGTGGCCCAACCGGCTGCGGCTCTACCTGGTGGAGCAGCGTCCCATGGCGCACTGGAACGGTGATCAGTGGTTGAATCAGGATGCCGAAGCGTTTCAGGCACCCAAGCGTGCCGGGGTGGGCAAACTGCCCAGCCTGTCGGGGCCGGAAGGCAGCAGTGAAAAAGTGTGGCAGAACTGGCTGAAATTTAGCGAGCTTCTGAGGTTAAATGGCTTTATGCCTCAGAGCCTTACCCTGAGTCATCGCCACGCCTGGACCCTGACCCTGGAGGATGGAATGGAGCTCAGGCTGGGGCGCATCGAGGGGATTGAGCGTCTGCAGCGATTTATTGAGCTGTGGCCCACGCTTTCCAAGCAAGGAAGGCGAGCACAATACATTGATATTCGGTACGATACGGGATTGGCTGTCGGCTGGCAGTTGGAACAGAGAGATTGATGAAATCATGACCAAAAGTCAGGAGCGAAACCTAATTGTGGGCTTGGACATCGGCACCTCCAAGGTGGTGGCGATCATCGGTGAGGTGCTGCCTGACGGCGCCATCAGCATCGCAGGCCTGGGCAGTCAGCCCTCCCGTGGCATGGACAAGGGCGGGGTGAATGACCTGGATTCGGTTTCCCGCAGCATAAAGAATGCCATTGGCCAGGCTGAGATGATGGCGGACTGTCAGGTGGACTCGGTGTTCCTGAGCATCTCCGGTCGTCATGTGGACAGCCAGAATGAGAAGGGGATGGTCTCCATCGATGACGATGAGGTGACCCAGGATGACGTTGACCACGCCATCCACACCGCCCGTTCGGTGAAGATCCCCACGGAGCGGCGCATCCTGCATGTGCTGCCTCAGGAGTTCACCATCGATGAGCAGGAGGGGATCCGCAGCCCGGTGGGGATTTCAGGGATGCGCATGGAGGTGGATGTCCACATCGTGACCTGCTCCAACGACTGGGCCAAAAACATCATCAAGTGTGTCGAGCGCTGCGGCATTCAGGTGGAGGACCTGGTGTTTTCCGCCCTGGCCAGTGCCGATTCGGTGCTGACCCAGGATGAGAAGGATCTGGGTGCCTGCCTGGTGGACATCGGTGGCGGTACCACCGACATCTCCATCTACACCAACGGTGCCCTGCGCCACTGCGCGGTGATCCCGGTGGCCGGCAACCAGGTGACCAGTGACATTGCCAAAATCTTCCGCACCCCACTCTCCTACGCGGAGCAGATAAAGGTGCAGTACGCCTCGGCTCGCAGCGCCCTGGTCAGCCAGGAGGAGAGCATCGATGTGCACTCCGTCGGTGGCCGGCCATCGCGCACCATGTCCCGCCATACCCTGGCAGAGGTGGTGGAGCCCCGTTACCAGGAGATTTTCGAACTGGTCCAGGAGGAGCTGCGGGCCAGTGGCTTCGAGGAGCAGGTGGCGGCGGGCGTGGTGCTCACCGGAGGCACCTCCGCCATCGAAGGGGCGGTGGAAGTGGCCGAAGAGTGCTTCGGCATGCCGGTTCGGGTGGCGGTGCCCCACGAGCCTAAGGGACTGAAGGAATACGTCAGCGAGCCAAGCTTTGCAACCTCCGTCGGCTTGCTGTACTTTGGCGCCGAGCGCATCCGCGATCGGGAAATAGAACGCCACACCAAACACGGAGTGACCAGTCTGCTGGATAGGATCCAAGGCTGGTTTAAGGGCGAGTTTTAGCGGCCCGCTGAGTGGAACGGGGTTAGGATTGACCCCGGTGATACAGCCGCTAGGTAACAGATTGAATTTGGACGCAGGCTAAACGGAGATAAAAGTATGTTTGAGGTTGTGGACGCGCACACCGAAGATGCGGTCATTAAAGTGATCGGTGTAGGGGGCGGTGGTGGTAACGCCATCGAACACATGGTCGAGCAGACCATCGAAGGGGCTCAGTTTATCGTGGCCAACACGGACTCGCAGGCGCTGCGCAAGTCCACCGCTGGCACCACCATTCAACTGGGTAAAAATGTCACCAAGGGCCTGGGAGCCGGGGCCAACCCTGCGGTTGGCTACGAAGCGGCCATGGAGGACAAAGAGTCCATCCGGGCGGCCCTGACCGGTTCCGACATGGTGTTCATCGCCGCCGGTATGGGTGGCGGTACCGGTACCGGTGCGGCGCCTGTGGTTGCCGAAGTGGCCAAGGAGGAGGGGATCCTCACCGTGGCCGTGGTGACCAAGCCCTTTGTCTTCGAAGGCAAGAAGCGTGCGGCCTACGCTGAACAAGGTATCCAAGAGCTGTCCAAGCATGTGGACTCCCTGATCACCGTACCCAACGACAAGCTGCTCAAGGTACTGGGCACCAAGACCAGCCTGCTGGAGGCGTTCAGCGCCGCCAACAACGTACTGCTGGGTGCGGTACAGGGCATCGCCGAGCTGATCACCCGTACCGGTCTGATCAACGTCGACTTCGCCGACGTGAAGACGGTGATGTCTGAAATGGGCAACGCCATGATGGGTACTGGTGTGGCCCGTGGCGAGAACCGGGCAGAAGAGGCCGCCGAGGCCGCCGTCTCCAGCCCGCTGCTGGAAGACATCGATCTGACCGGTGCCAAGGGCGTACTGGTGAACATCACCTGTGGTATGGACCTGTCCATCGAGGAGTACACCCTCATCGGTGACCACGTTCGTGCCTACGCGTCTGAGAATGCTACCATCGTGGTAGGTACCGTCATCGAGCCTGAGATGAGCGACGAGATCCGCGTGACCGTGGTAGCCACCGGCATCGGTGCAGACAAGAAGCCTGACATCCAGATCGTGGTGCCACCCAAGGCCGCGACCCCGGCGCCAGCGCCTCAGCCTGCGGCTCAGCCCGAGCCCAAGCCGATGGAGCAGCCTCCGGTGTCCATGCAGCCTATCCGGGTTGAACCAGCGATCCCGGCTGTTGAGCCTGCCACTCCGGCTCCGGCACCGGCTCCGGCCAGCAGCAATCACGGCAACGCCGCGCCTGCCCAGGAGTCCCAGAAGGGTGCCTACCTGGATATTCCGGCATTCCTGCGTAAGCAGCTGGATTAAAAGGCTTTACTGGCTGATCAGACCAGATTTTGGTTCTGGGCGTTTTTTCTGGTAAAATACGCGCCCTTCATTGAGTTTATAGAGAGCAGGACGGTTAATGAGTAAACAACGCACTCTACAGCGCCCGGTTCAGGCAACCGGTGTGGGCCTTCACTCCGGTGATAAGGTGACCATGAGCATCAATCCCGCCCCCGTGGGCACAGGGATCGTGTTCCGGCGCACTGATCTGACCCCGGTGGCGGAAATTCCCGCCAGTGCTGCGCTGGTGCGTGAAACCACCCTGTGTACAGGCCTGGTCAGCGATGAGGGCCACCGCATTGCGACGGTGGAGCACCTGATGTCTGCCCTGGCCGGTCTCGGCGTGGACAATGCCATCATTGAGGTGGATGCCCCCGAGATCCCCATTATGGACGGCAGTGCCAGTCCCTTTGTCTTCCTTCTTCAGACCGCCGGCCTGGTAGAGCAGCCTGCGTCCAAACAGTACCTGCGCATCCGTAAGCCGATCCGGGTCGAAGAGGGAGACAAGTGGGCGGAGTTCCGTCCCCATAATGGCTTCAAGCTCAATTTTGCCATCGACTTTGATCATCCAGAGATCGCTCGCAGCCAGCAGAAGATGGTGATGGAGTTCTCCTCCGCCGAGTACATCAAGCAGGTCAGCCGTGCCCGTACTTTCGGTTTCATGCGTGACATCGAGTACCTGCGGGCCAACAACCTGGCTCTGGGCGGCAGCATGGAAAATGCGGTGGTGCTGGATGAGTTCCGCATCCTCAACCCCGATGGCCTGAGGGTGGAAGATGAGTTCGTCAAGCACAAGATTCTGGATGCGGTTGGCGACCTCTATCTGGGTGGTTACGCCATCCTGGGTGAGTTTACCGCCTTCAAGTCCGGTCACGCCCTGAACAATCAGCTGATTCGAGCCGTTCTGGAGAATCAGGAAGCCTGGGAGCTGGTGAGCTTCGAGGAGGCTCAGGAGGTGCCCATGGACTACCTGGCACCGGTTACCGCCTGACCTAAGAGTTACCTTGCTGGCCGCCCCCATGGGCGGCCAGTTTTTTTAGCTTCTCCCCCAGACTGCCGCCTATAGAATCTGCCAGTTCCTGAATCTGGCTCGCGGCTTGAGGGCTGAGCTTATTGAGATTTTGCGTTACCGGACGCTCAATCCTGGACAGTGCCGGGTTGACTTTGATCTCAATAGTGGTGAGCATTGGGAAGTTTTGTTGCCGCAACTGCTGCAGCAGCTGCAGTTTCATGAACTGCAACCGGGTCGCCCAGGCGCCGCTGTCGGTCTCGATGATCATGACACCGTTGCGAATGTTGGCCACCCGGTACCGCCCCTTGAGGTCATTACCCAGGATGTCGGCGGTCACTTGTTGCAGTTGTCTGAGCGATTCGGTTCGCTCCTGAACCTGGCGGAGCCTCTGGCCCATCAGCTCGGCAACATCGGTTGGTTTTGATTTCATACCAAGACACGAAACATAAGAAAAGAACTCCATGAGTGTAACAGTCTTTATTAAGGGAAAGCACGGTGTACGACACTGGCAACCGGGCAAGGGGTGGTTTTTACTGCCGCTGATGCTGGTGGCTGCGGGTGTCGGGCTGTTTCAGGCCCATAAGGAACAGTTGCACCAGGCCGAGCAAAAATTGGCTCAGGCCCAGGAGAGTCAGGCCGAAGGGCAGGAGCTGGTGGACGAGATCCGCCAGCTGTCCCAGACCCAACTGGCCACCCTGGCGGTCCGCCTTGGGCGGATGCAGGCGCAGATGAATCGCCTGGAGTCCCTGGGTATCGCACTGGCCGATCGGGCCGAACTTACCGAACAGTTTGATTTCTCATCGGCAGTGGGCCTGGGTGGCGCCAATGCCGATGAGTTGGGTGATGTGGAGCTCAAGCAGTTGCTGCTGGAGATGGAACAGCTGGCCAAACGGCTGGCCAGTTCAGACAACCAGCTGGCACTACTTGAAACTGTCGAGCGCAATCACCATATAGACCTAAGCAGTTATTTGTCAGGACGTCCCATCGTCAAGGGCTGGCAGTCCTCTGACTATGGGATGCGCAACGATCCATTTACCGGCCGTCCCGCCATGCACAAAGGCATCGATTTTGCGGGAACGGAAGGAGGCGATGTCGTAGCCACCGGAGCGGGAGTAGTGACCTATTCCGGAGAGATGTATGGCTATGGCAATCTGGTCGAGATTGATCACGGTAACGGGCTGAAGACCCGTTACGGTCATAACAAGTCCCTGCTTGTCAAAGCAGGCCAGGTGGTTAAGAAGGGAGACGTGGTTGCCGAACTGGGCAACACCGGCCGCTCGACTGGACCACACGTCCACTATGAAGTGTTGCGCAACGATCGTCAGGTCAACCCTAACAAATACGTTTATCGTAAGCCCCGCAGTTAAGCGGGGGTGGCAATCCTGGTGGGACCGGCGGAGTCTGGCCCAAGACCTTTCTAGAAAGTGAAAAAATACGATGTTTGCACAACTCCTCACCAAGATATTTGGTAGCAAGAACGAGCGCACCTTGAAGCAACTGCGCAAGGTTGCCGCGCAGATCAATCAGCTGGAAGCGGAATTCGAGGCCCTGGGTGACGAAGAGCTCAAGGCCAAGACTGAGGAGTTCAAGCAGCGCATCAATGATGGGGCCAGCCTGGACGACATTCTGCCTGAGGCCTTTGCCACTGTGCGTGAAGCCTCCAAGCGGGTGTTCGGTATGCGTCACTTCGACGTGCAGCTGGTGGGCGGCATGGTGCTGCAGTCCGGCCGCATCGCCGAGATGCGCACCGGTGAAGGTAAAACCCTGACCGCGACCCTGCCAGCCTACCTGAATGCCCTGACCGGCAAAGGGGTTCACGTGATTACCGTGAACGACTACCTGGCCACCCGTGACGCCGACTGGAATCGTCCCCTGTTCGAATTCCTGGGCATGACCGTAGGCACCAACGTGCCCGGTATGGCGCCCCAGCAGAAGAAAGAAGCCTACGCCGCCGACATCACTTACGGCACCAACAACGAGTTTGGTTTCGATTACCTGCGTGACAACATGGCCTTCTCCGCCCCTGAGCGGGTTCAGCGTCCCCTGTTCTACGCCATCATCGATGAGGTGGACTCCATTCTGATCGACGAGGCCCGTACTCCGCTGATCATCTCCGGTGCCGCCGAGGACAGTTCCGAAGCCTACATCAAGGTGGACAAGCTGATCCCCCGCCTGGAGCGTCAGGAGAAGGAGGACACCGAGGAGTACACCGGCGAAGGTGACTACACCATCGATGAGAAGGGCAAGCAGGTTCACCTGACCGAGCGCGGTCAGGAGAAGGTGGAGTTGCTGCTGGCCGAGATTGGCATGCTGCCGGAAGGCGACTCGCTCTACAGCGCCGCCAACATCTCTCTGCTTCACCACGTGAACGCCGCCCTGCGTGCCCACACCCTGTTCGAGAAGGATGTGGACTACATCATCCAGGAAGGTGAGATCGTCATCGTGGATGAGCACACCGGTCGTACCATGCCGGGTCGTCGCTGGTCCGAAGGTTTGCACCAGGCGGTGGAAGCCAAAGAGGGTGTGAAGATCCAGAATGAGAACCAGACTCTGGCCTCCATCACCTTCCAGAACTACTTCCGTCTGTACGACAAGCTGGGTGGCATGACCGGTACTGCCGACACCGAAGCGTTCGAATTCCAGCACATCTACAATCTGGACACCGTGGTGATCCCCACCAACCGTCCGATGATTCGTGATGACCGCCCCGATCAGGTTTACCTGACCGAGGAGGAGAAGTTCGAAGCGATCATCGCCGACATCATTGATTGTCAGGAGCGTGGCCAGCCTGCCCTGGTGGGCACCATCTCCATTGAGGCGTCCGAGCGTCTCTCCAACGCCCTGCGCAAGTCCAAGATCAAGCACAACGTGCTGAACGCCAAGTTCCACGAGCAGGAAGCCCAGATCGTGGCCGACGCCGGCCGCAGCGGCGCCGTGACCATCGCCACCAACATGGCCGGTCGTGGTACCGACATCGTGCTGGGCGGCAGCTGGCAGGCGGAGCTGGATGAGCTCAAGGCCAAGGGTGTTACCGAGGAGCAGGTTGCCGAGAAGCAGGCCAACTGGCAGGAGCGCCACGACGCGGTTCTGGAAGCCGGCGGTCTGCACATCATCGGTACCGAGCGTCACGAATCCCGCCGTATCGACAACCAGCTGCGTGGTCGTTCCGGTCGTCAGGGTGACGCCGGTTCCTCCCGTTTCTACCTGTCCATGGAAGACTCCCTGATGCGCATCTTCGCGTCTGACCGGGTGTCCGGCCTGATGAAGAAGCTGGGCATGGAGCGCGGTGAAGCCATCGAACACCCCTGGGTGACCAAATCCATCGAAGGCGCCCAGCGCAAGGTGGAAGCCCGCAACTTCGACATCCGTAAGCAGCTGCTGGAGTTCGATGATGTGGCCAACGACCAGCGTAAGGTGGTGTACGCCCAGCGTAACGAGCTGATGGACAGCGACAGCATCGCCGAGACCATCCAGGTGATTCGTGACGATGTGCTGGCAAACGTCATCAACAGCTACATTCCGCCTCAGTCTCTGGAAGAGATGTGGGACGTTCCCGGTCTGGAAGAGCGCCTGAACTCCGAGTTCAACCTGGAGCTGCCCATCAGCAAGTGGCTTGAGGATGAGGAAGACCTCCACGAAGAGACCCTGCGCGAGCGCATCAGCCAGGCCTGGGCCGAGGTGT
Source organism: Ferrimonas sp. (assembly GCF_048263965.1). Lineage (NCBI taxonomy): Bacteria > Pseudomonadati > Pseudomonadota > Gammaproteobacteria > Alteromonadales > Ferrimonadaceae > Ferrimonas > Ferrimonas sp. The sequence continues at coordinate 392,764 of NZ_JBLXDO010000001.1, forward strand.
ACAAGCAGAAAGAGGAGTCTGTGGGCGAGCCTGTGCTGCGCCAGTTCGAGAAGGCGATCATGCTGCAGACCCTGGACAACCTGTGGAAGGAGCACCTGGCGGCCATGGATCACCTGCGCCAGGGCATTCATCTGCGCGGTTACGCCCAGAAGAACCCCAAGCAGGAGTACAAGCGCGAGTCCTTCGAGCTGTTTGAGAACATGCTGGAGACCCTGAAGCACGACGTGATCTCCATCCTCTCCAAGGTACGGGTACAGACCCAGTCCGAGGTGGATGAGATGGAGGCCAAGCGCCGTGAGCAGGAGGAAGCCCTGGCCGCCCAGCGCAACTACTCTGGTGCCTCAGAGGGTGAAGAAGCGCCCCAGCCCAAGGTTGGCCGCAACGAGCCCTGCCCCTGCGGCTCCGGCAAGAAGTACAAGCAGTGCCACGGTAAGCTGGCCTGATAAGGCTTGAATCGAACAGCAAATGCCAGTCTCCGGACTGGCATTTTTGTATTAGGAAGGTAACAACGGATGAGCATCCAGAAAATCGTCATTGGTCTGGTGCAGAACGGCCAGAAGCACTACCTGATCAGCTTGCGCCAGGGGGATCAGCACCTGGCAGGCAAGTGGGAATTTCCCGGCGGAAAGGCGGAGGCAGGGGAAGATGAACTGACGGCCCTGGCCCGTGAGCTTCATGAGGAGGTGGGACTGGAACTGACCCAGGCCGAGCTGATGGAGCGTAAGGTGTTTGAATTTGACGACCGCACCCTGGAGCTGCACTTCTTCCGGGTGACCGGTTACCGGGGAGAGGCGCAGGCGAGGGAGGGCCAGCCCCTGAAGTGGGCCAGTGTGGAGGAGCTCCGGGCTCTGCCCTTCCCCAAGGCCAATGACTCGGTCATCGACGCCCTGTAGCGACAGACAAAAAAGGCTCCTCGTGGAGCCTTTTTGCCGTGTGGGCGATCAGTCTTCTTTAAAGAAGTCGCCTTCGTCGTAGCCCAGGTCGTCGGGGATCTCCGGTTCGGCAGGGATGGCGTGTTTCTCGTCTGCCCAGTCGCCGAGATCGATCAGTTTGCAGCGTTCGCTGCAAAAGGGCTTGAAGGGGTGCTCACTGTCCCAGCTCACTGTCTTCTTGCAGGTGGGGCATTGTACTTCCAAGGTCATGGGGTCTCCATCGACAGCGACAGGCTAAAGGGCAGGTTACGAACCTCGGCACTGCCTGTGCTGGCATTCATCATATGCAGGCTGAAGCGGTTCTTGTGGCCACTCACTACAGGGTAGCAGCCGTAGTGGTTGTCCAGTCGCACCCGCAACAGCGCCAGGGGATGGTCGGCATTATGGAGAAACTGCCCCTGGATCGCCACCTTGTTCTCCCAGTGGCTGCATTCGCGGATCAGCTGCAGTTGCAGGGTGATCGCCTCGGTCAGCGGGGCCAGGGTGGCCTGCCAGGCCTCAATGTCGCGGATCCGTTGTTCTCTGGGCTGACCCAGCCAGAACTGCAGCCTGGGCAGATCAAAGCCACAGGCGCCGCCGGCCAGGTTGACCCTCTGGCGAATTTGGCTGAGGAAGCGGTCCTGGCGCAGGGTGCTGCCCGGCCGCTCCATCTGCAGCAGGGCGCTGCTCTGCCCCTTGAGAGTATCCACCAGGGCTTGCAGCTGTTGTTGATCCACCCCGGGCTGACTCTGCCACTGGTTTACCAGCGTCAGGCTCTGGTCCACCTGTTTGGCCAGCTCACCCTTGATGTCGGAGCGCTCCAGCAGGTCACACAGCTCAAACAGGGTGCGAAACAGGCTGCGGTGGGCACTGGGGCAGTCGCCGTTTCGGCAGTCCTCCAGAGACTGGATCAGCTGCTCCACCCGCAGGTAGAAGCGGGTTCGCTCATTTAGGGGGTGTTCATACAGCGTCGAGTTACTCATGGCTCCCGGCAAGTGTCAGATAGTGTTGATGGAGTCGTTCCACCTGTGTGTTAAGGTCGGCAAGATTGCCGCCGTTGTCAATGAGATCGTCTGCCGCGGCCAGGCGTTGTTCGCGGCTGGCCTGGTTGGCCATGATCTTTTCCACCAGGGCGCGGTCGTTGCTGTCGCGGCTCATGGTGCGCCTGAGCTGCTCCTCTTCCGGCAGATCCACCACCAGAACCCGCTCCACCAGGGACTGCAGGCCGTTCTCCACCAGCAGGGGGATCACCAGCAGGGCATAGGGGGAGGCGGCGGCCTTGCCCCGCTCGGTCATGGTGGTGCGTACCATGGGGTGGATCAGGTTGTTGAGCCACCGCAGCTCCTGGGGGTTATTGAACACCCTGGCCCTCAGTGCCGCCCGGTCCAGCGCCCCGCTGGAGAGCATCTCCTTGCCAAAATGGTCAACGATCGCCTTGAGGCCATCGCTGCCCGGTGCCACCACCTCGCGGGCGATGATGTCTGCGTCGATCAGTTCGATGCCCCGGTCGGCAAACAGGTTGGCCACCGTGGTCTTGCCGGAGCCGATGCCGCCGGTGAGGCCGATCAGCAGGGCGCTCACAGGCCCAGCACCCGGGTCAGGTACCAATGGACAATCTGGTCGCCCCAGAGCAGGGCTATCCAGCCTGCCAGGATGATCCAGGGGCCGAAGGGCATGGGGTTGTCCCGCTTCAGTTTGCCCAGGGCCAGCTGCAGGATGCCGTAGGCCGCGCCAAGTACCGAGGAGAGCAGGATGATCAGCAGCAGCGGCTTCCACCCCAGCCAGGCACCAAAGAGGGCCAGCAGCTTGAAGTCGCCATACCCCATCCCCTCCTTGCCGGTGACCACCCTGAACAGCTGGAAGACGCTCCACAGGCTGAGGTAGCCGAAGGCCGCGCCAGCGACCGCCTGTTCCAGGGGAACCAGGCCATCCTTGATGTTGAACAGCAGGCCCAGCCACAGCAGGGGCAGGGTGATCTGGTCCGGCAGCAGCATGGTGTCGGCGTCGATGAAGGCCAGGGCGATCAGACCCAGGCTCAGCAGCGACAGGGCGGCAAAGGTCGGGGTGGGCCCGAACTGCCAGGCCATCAGTGCCAACACCGCCGCGGTCATCAGCTCCACCATGGGGTAACGCAGGCCTATGCTGCCTTGACAGCTGTGGCACTTGCCCCCCAACAGCAGATAGCTGAGCACAGGAATGTTGTGCTTCATGGGGATGGGGGTCTGACAGTGACCGCAGCGGGATCTCGGGGTGGCCAGATTGAATGTGTTTGGCAGGTCGGTGCGGGTCACCGGCTGCTCGCAGTACTCCTGACACTCGATGCGCCAGTCCCTGTCCATCATGATGGGCAGACGGTGGATCACTACATTGAGGAAGCTGCCCAGGATCAGGCCCAGCAGGGCAACCAGGGTGATGAACAGCCAGGGCTGAGTGTGAAATAGGGTGATCCAGTAATCCATTTATCGATTCGGTTTAGTGAGTTAACCCGTAGATCCTAGCCGACCACGCTACCCAATTGGAAGATCGGAAGATACATTGCTACCACTAAACCGCCCACGAGTGAGCCGATCACCACCATCAGCAGGGGTTCAATCAGGGTGGACAGGCCATCGACGGCGTCATCCACCTGCATCTCATAGATGTTGGCGACCTTGTTGAGCATCTGATCCAGGGAGCCGGATTCCTCTCCGATCAGCACCATCTGGATCAGCATGTCGGGGAACACCCCCTGAGTGCGCATCGCCATGTTCATCTGCAGCCCGGAGATCACCTCGGTGCGTACCGACTGGACCGCTTTGCGATAGACCGCATTACCGGCGGCGCCGGCGGCGGACTCCAGTCCGTCGATCAGAGGGACCCCGGCGGCAAAAGTGGTGGCCAGGGTGCGGGAGAAGCGGGCGACGGCGCCTTTGTTGAGGATGGGGCCCACCAGAGGCAGTTTCAGCAACAGTGCGTCCACTTTGTCCCTGACTCCCTGGGAGCGCCGATGGGCCTGGATGAACCCCCAGATCAGAGCAATCAGCCCCCCGGCAAAATAGGGCCAGGCCAGATGAAGGAAACGGGACAGCTGAATCACCAGCTGGGTGAACATCGGCAACTGCGCATCGAAGCTGGCGAAGATCTCCTCAAACTGGGGCACCACGAACAGCAGCAGGATCACCGTGACGATCACCGCCACCACAATCACCGCCGTGGGGTAGAGCATCGCCTTCTTGATCTTGGACTTGAGCGCCTCCGCCTTCTCCCTGTAGGTGGCGATGCGGTCAAACACCTGGTCCAGGGCCCCGGAGTGCTCTCCCGCCTCCACCAGATCGCAGTAGAGGTCGTCGAACTGCTTGGGATGGGGGCGCAGGGCCTTGGAGAGGGGCAGTCCGGCCTCCACCTGCAGCAGGATCTCCCCCAACAGGCTGCGCATCGCTTCCTTGTCGTGGCCCCGGCCTATCATCTGCAGTGTGGTGACCAGGGGCACCCCCGCCATCAGCATGGTCGCGACCTGTCGGGTGACCATGGCCATCTCCATGGGGGTGATGCTGGCGCCCCGGCCAAACAGGGGCGTGGGCTTGCGCCGCAGCCGCACCGCGTGGATCCCCTGTCTGCGCAGCTGGGCCCGGGCCTCCTCAGAACTGATGGCGCGGATCTCGCCCCGGGTGCGGCGGCCACTGCTGCTGGCACCCTGCCACAGGAACTCGATGAGGGAGGCGTCGGCCCCTTTGGCCTGCTGGTTCATCCCTGACCCTCCCAGTCGGTGATGCGGTTGATCTCCGCCAGGCTGGTGAGCCCGGCAGCCACCTGGGCCAGGCCGGATTGACGCAGAGGCACCATGCCACTGTCCATGGCCACCCGGGCCAGCTCCAGGGAGTTGCCATTGGCCATGATCAGCTCCGCCAGGGGCGGCGACATGGGCAGCAGCTCATACACCCCCAGCCGTCCTTTATACCCCCCGGTGCAGTGCTCACACCCCTTGGCCTGATACAGGGTGAGTCCCGAAGCTGTCTGCGCCTCACTGAACCCCGCCTCCCGGAGCACCTCGGCGGCCAGGAGCTCAGGCTGCTTGCAGTGGCGACACAGCCTGCGCGCCAGTCGCTGGGCGATGATCAGTGACACCGAGGCGGCGATGTTGTAGGCGGGCACCCCCATGTTCAGCAGCCGGGTCAGGGTCTCGGCGGCGGAGTTGGTGTGCAGGGTGGAGAGCACCAGGTGGCCGGTCTGGGCGGCCTTGATGGCGATCTCTGCGGTCTCCAGATCGCGAATCTCCCCCACCATCACCACGTCCGGGTCCTGTCGCAGGAAGGCGCGCAGGGCGGCGGCGAAGGTGAGTCCGGCCCTGTTGTTGATCTGCACCTGATTGATGCCCGGCAGGTTTATCTCCACAGGGTCTTCGGCGGTGGAGATGTTGCGCTGTTCGGTATTGAGGATATTCAGGCCGGTATAGAGGGAGACCGTCTTGCCGGAGCCGGTGGGGCCGGTGACCAGGATCATCCCCTGGGGGCGTTGCAGCGCCCCCAGGTAGAGGGCTTTCTGGGGCGGGTGGTAACCAAGGACATCGATGTTGAGCAGGGCGGCGGAGCCATCGAGGATCCGCATCACTATCTTCTCTCCGAACAGGGTGGGCAGGGTAGAGACCCGAAAATCGATGGCCCGCTTGGGGCTGAGGCGCAGCTTGATGCGGCCATCCTGGGGCAGCCTGCGCTCGGCAATGTCCAGTTTTGACATCACCTTGAGTCGGGCGGAGATGCGGCTGGCCAGGTTGGCGGGCGGGCTGGAGACGGTGTGCAGCACGCCGTCGATGCGAAATCGGATACGGTAGCTGGCCTCAAAGGGTTCAAAGTGCAGGTCCGATGCGCCCTTTTTGATGGCGTCGGTGAGCAGCTTGTTGATGTAGATGACGATGGGGGCGTCGTCGGCGGCCGGCGGCGCGTCCCGCTCCTCTCCTTGCTCCTCCACCTCGATGCTGCCCAGGTTCTGCTCATCCAGCGCCGTCAGTTCCAGGGCATCGAAATCGCTCTCTAGGAACTGCTCGATCACCTGTTCCAGGGCGCTCTCTTCCACCAGAACCGGCACTGCCCTCAGGCCGGTGTTGAATTCGAAGTCCTCCAGCACCGTCAGGTTGGCGGCATCGCAGGTGGCGACAAACAGCTGCCCACCCCGGGAGGAGAGGGGCAGACAGCGATGGCGTTCCACCAGCTTCTGGCTGATCAGGTCAACCGGCAGGGTGTCGGGGTTGAGGTGGCGGATATCAAACAGCGGCGCGCCCAGATCACGCGCCTGCTGATAATAGTGGCCCTCCACCTGAGATCCTTAACAGAGGCCGGCGGCGACGCAGCTTCCCGTCGTCTGGTTCCAGGTGATGGTGCCGCTGCTGGCTGTGGGGACCAGAATATAGGTTTTGCTGTCCACGTCTGCGGTGCCGGTGGCGGTAATGCCGGCGGTGGTAAAGGTCACGCTGGTCACGTAGGCGCCCGCATCAGCGCCGGCGGTGCTGACAGAACCGTTACAAGCGGTATGCACCGCTTCGGCGTCCCCCGTGGTGCCCTTGGTTTGCACACAGACCTCGATCTGGGTCTTGATGGAGCCGGTGGCGGACACCACTTCGCTGAATTTGGCGCGCTTTGTGTAGGTCTGATAGGCGGGCAGGGCGATGGCGGCGAGGATGCCGACAATGGCCACGACGATCATCAGTTCAATAAGGGTAAAGCCTTGCTGGCGGGCATGGGTACGCATCTGAACACTCCTTTGCTTTGGCGACAATCCCTGTCTCCCCTCCGCTTCCTGCGAAGAGGTGATTCAACCTAAAAGCTAGTACAAAGTGCTGCTGTCACAAGCTGGCCAGGACCAAAAAACTGAATGGCGCCATGAGATTGAGGCTTTTACTCCGAATAATCAGTGATTTGTCCTGGGTGATGGAAGCAAAAATAGAAAACGGCACCCTGGGGTGCCGTCTTGGAGTGTCACACAGGGGCGCTGCCCCGGTTAGCGGAATCGCATGGAGAGATCCACCGCCTTGACGTGTTTGGTCAGGGCGCCCACCGAGATGTAGTCGATGCCGGTGTGGGCAAACTCGGCGATGGAGTCTATGGTGACGTTGCCGCTCACCTCCAACTTGGCCCGGCCCTGGTTCAATTCCACCGCCTGCATCTGCATGGTCAGGTCGAAGTTGTCCAGCATCACGATATCGGCGCCATGGTCAATGGCCTGCTGCAGTTCGTCCAGATTTTCCACCTCCACCTCGACCGGTTTATCGGCATGAAGGGCACGGGCTGCGGCGATGGCAGCGCCGATGCCTCCGCAGGCGGCGATGTGGTTTTCCTTGATCAGGAAGGCGTCGAACAGGCCGATGCGGTGGTTCTTACCGCCACCACAGGTCACGGCGTATTTCTGGGCGGTGCGCAGGCACGGCAGGGTCTTGCGGGTATCCAGCAGTTGGGTGCCCGTACCCTCCAGCTTCATCACATACTGATTGACCAGGGTGGCCACGCCGGAGAGGGTCTGGACAAAATTCAGCGCGACCCGCTCACCGGTGAGCAGCTTACGGGCCGGGCCGGAGAGCTCACACAGCACCTGATTGGGCAGGATCAGATCGCCATCATCCACGTGCCAGTGAAGGGCCACTTCGCCCCCCAGTTGGTTGAACACCTGCTCCACCCAGGCTTTACCACAAAACACCGCCTCTTCACGGCTGATGATGGTGGCCTCGGCGTTGCGCTCGGCAGGGATCAGTTGGGCAGTGATGTCCCCCTCGTCGGCATTGAGTCCACCCAGGTCTTCGGTGAGGGCGGCGGCCACGGTGAGGCGGATGTCGTTTTCCAGCATAGTGAGTTACTTCCTGATAGTAAGTGTTTGTCCCCGTTGCACCAGCTCCAGGTGCCTCAGGGCGTTCATCCCCAGCAGTATGGTGTCGTCCTCCTGGCCGGGGTTGAGACTGGCGTCCAGATTATACAGGGTCAGAGGGCCGATTGTGAGTGTCTCTATGGTGGTACGGTGAACCGTGATGGTGCCGTTGGCGGTGCTCACCGGGTAGGGAAAGCCGGGTTTCAGTCCCAGCGCCGGGCCGAGATGGGCGGGCACCGAGATGGTGGTGGCGCCGGTGTCGAGCATCAGGGTGACCGGCTGGCCATTGAGATCCCCGGCCACCACGTAGTGACCGCGGCGATTCTGCTTCAGCACCAGTTCCTCTCCCTGAATCATAGGATCCAGGTTGGGGTTGATTTGCTGCTGCAGCTTGTCATCAAAGTAGAGATAGAGCAGACCCAGCATGGAGAGCCAGGCCAGAAACAGCATTGGCTTTCCCAGGGGAGAGTGTGGACGTGTTCTCTTCATACCGGACCTGCTACAGTGTGGGTTTTGGCATTATCGGTTTTCTCCATGGACAAGGGCAACCACTATACCCTGGATCCTCAGGGGCGCTGGCTCAGCGGCGCAACCCACAGATTCAGTCCTTTTCAGGATGCCCGTCCCGAGGGCCTCCCTATCAGTGCCCTGGTGATCCACAACATCAGTCTGTTACCCGGTCAGTTTGGCAGTGACTACGTGGACCAGCTGTTTCTTGGCTGCATCCAGGTGGACCATCCGGTGCTGGCGGACGTTCGGGGACTGAGGGTGTCTGCCCACCTCTATATTCGGCGCAATGGTCAGGTGATTCAGTATGTCCCCTTCGATCGCCGCGCCTGGCATGCGGGAGTCAGTGAACTGGCCGGCCAAAGCCGCTGCAATGACTTCAGCATAGGAATTGAGATGGAGGGCAGTGATCATCTCCCCTTTACCATGGCACAATACCATAGTCTCATCGAGGTAACTTCCGCTTTATTAGCGTCTTACCCCGATATCACCCTGGACAGAATTGTGGGGCACAGTGACATCGCCCCGGGGCGGAAAACCGACCCCGGCCCCCATTTTGACTGGAACCGTTACAGGCTCGGATTAGACAAGGCAAGTTAAATGGCTCTGTTCTCACTACTGGTGGTGCTGCTGCTGGAGCGGCTGAAGTTGATTGCACCCGCCCTGCAGTTTAATGCGGTGTTTGGCGCCTACCGCAGCAGGTTGTTTAATGACAGTGAGCTGCGTAGCAGCTGGAAGATGCTGTTCTCCCTGGCTCTGGCCCCGGCCCTGGTGGCCCTGCTCGCCTATGAGTTTGAAGGGGTACACTACGGAGTCTGGCATCTGGCCCTGTGGCTGCTGGTCGGGGTGGTACTCTTCAGCCACATGGAGCTGAGGGCGGCCTTTAAGGAGTATTTGCAGGCTGCTTGTCGGGCCGATCTTCAGGCCAGCTTCCACATTGCCGACAAGGTGGATCCTGTGCCCCTCGAAGCGGTGACTGAGCGGGAGTTGGGGCAGCGAATGGGGCAGGTGGCCGCCTGGCTGAACTACCGTTACTATGCGGCGGTGGCCCTCTACTTTGTGCTGCTGGGACCCGCGGTGGCGACTCTTTACTGCGTGGTGCGCGGCTACCACGACCACTTCGAGCGTCACCAGCTCCGTCGCCCCCTGGTGTCCGGATTGATGACCCTGCTGGACTGGGTGCCGGTACGGCTGGTCGCTTTTGGCTTTGCCCTCTCAGGTCACTTCAGCCGAGCCTTGTCGGTGTGGCTCTCCCTGGCGTTCAAGCCCACGGTGTCGGCCCGAACCCTGATCTACCGCGTTGCCCTGGTGGCGGAGGAGATTCCGGTGGAAACCGCAGCACCGGTTTGTGTTCAGTCCACCCTCAACCTGCTGAAGCTGGCCAAGCGCAATGTCACCCTGTTGCTGATCCTGGCCTCCCTGCTGACCATCTTCGGGGTGTTAAGCTAGCCGCTGGTCAACTCAATGACCCAGGGGAGCCCGTAGGTTCCCCTTTTTTATGTCCGGCGCTGAACCAGTTCACACCACCGAACCCCTCAGGGTGATCTGGCGCACATGGGTCAGTCTGACCAGTGAAAACGCGGTTGAAGAATCAGCGATTTTAGGCTGGGTTGAAATGCCAACAGAATTCGACTCACTTCAATTGTCGAAATTGCGAACCGGTCGGTTGATCTATCTCTCAAACAAGGGATGATCCAACGTGGCAGCAATCCCCTTTGCCTGCCAGAATCTCATTCACAGATTCCTTTGAGATCAAAATGTTGTAAAGTGGTCATACCATTGATTGCAAGGCCTGTTCGGTTTTATTGATCGGGTCGATCTATTAAATGCATTCTGTGATTTCAATCAAAGTGGTTGCCATTAAAGAGTGTGATCTGCTACATTTTGTGCCGCACTCATAATGGTCTTACCAATTGACAAACCATTAGCAGACTGGGAAGTTATCCGACCATGGCCTACCAAAAAATCAGTCAGCCAAAGCTGTCCGACGTCATCGTTAACCAACTGGAGAAGATGATCCTCGAAGGCAGCCTGAAACCGGGGCAGAAACTGCCGCCGGAGCGGGAGCTGGCACAACAGTTTGAAGTATCCCGACCCTCGCTGAGGGAGGCGATTCAGAAGCTGGAGGTGAAAGGCCTGTTGAATCGGCGCCAGGGTGGCGGCACCTACGTGCAGGATCAGCTGTGGAAAAGCTTGGCCGATCCCCTCATCGAATTGCTTGCGGACAACCCGGAGACTCAGTATGACCTCCTGGAGTTCCGTCACGCAACCGAGGGAATGATGGCCTATTATGCAGCATTGCGTGGCACCGATTCGGACCACGCCATTCTTAAGCAGCGAATTGAGCGACTCCATGAGGTCCAGGGTCAGCTTGAGCTTGAAGCCAAGGCGATCGTTGACTTCTACCGTGCGGTGGCCGAAGCCTCACACAACGTTGCCATGTTGCACGTGGTGTTGAGCCTGTCGCCTCTGCTCGAGCGTAATGTGACGGAAAACCTCGGTCTTCTGTACCGCCGGGAGGGCTCCGCCCATTACGCCAACCTGCACCGGGAAGCCCTGTTAAAAGCGATCTTGAATCGCGAGCCCGAAGTGGCACGCAGGGCATCTAATGAACACCTGGCCTACATCGAGGAAGTGACCATCGAGGTGCGCCAGGAAGACAGTCGTCAGCAGCGCAGCCTGCGCCGCCTGCGGAACGACTACTAGCAGAATGCGAGTAAAGGCGGTCCTTAGGGCCGCCCCATCACAAGCAACGATGGAAGAGGAATTTTGTGATGCCGGAAATGATGCCACACGACGTGGATCCGCAAGAAACTCATGAATGGCTGGGCGCCCTTGCGGCGGTATTGGAGCAGGATGGTCCCGAGCGGGCTCACTACCTGCTGGAGCAGATGATCGACAAGGCCCGCCGCAGCGGTGCCCATCTGCCCTACAAACCCACCACCGCCTATGTGAACACCATCCCTGTTGGCTCCGAACCCCACATGCCTGGTAACCAGGAGCTGGAGGAGCGTATCCGTGCCATCGTTCGCTGGAACGCCCTGGCCATGGTGCTGCGCGCGTCCAAGAAGGACCTGGAGCTTGGGGGGCACATCTCCAGCTTTGCCTCCAGTGCCACCCTGTATGACGTGTGCTTCAACCACTTCTTCCGTGCTCCCAACGAGAAGGATGGTGGTGACCTGGTTTACTTCCAGGGTCACATCGCCCCCGGCATCTATTCCCGCTCTTTCCTGGAAGGCCGCCTGACCGAAGCTCAGCTGGATAACTTCCGCCAGGAGGTGGACGGTAAAGGTCTCTCCTCCTACCCCCACCCACGCCTGATGCCCGATTACTGGCAGTTCCCCACCGTATCCATGGGTCTGGGTCCCATTGCCGCCATCTATCAGGCGCGCTACCTCAAATACCTGACCGACCGCGGCATTAAGGACTGTTCCGAGCAGAAGGTGTACTGCTTCCTCGGTGACGGCGAAGTGGATGAGCCGGAAGCCCTGGGTGCCATCGGCCTGGCTGCCCGTGAAGAGCTGGACAACCTGATCTTCATCGTCAACTGCAACCTGCAGCGTCTGGATGGCCCGGTTCGCGGCAACGGCAAGATCATCCAGGAGCTGGAAGGCGAATTCCGCGGCGCCGGCTGGGAAGTGATCAAGGTGATCTGGGGTCGCTACTGGGATCCTCTGTTGGCCCAGGACACCTCCGGCAAGCTGCTGCAGCTGATGGAAGAGACCGTCGACGGCGAATATCAGAACTGCAAGGCCAAGGGTGGTGCCTACACCCGTGAGCACTTCTTCAGCAAGTACCCGGAGACTGCCGAAATGGTGGCCAACATGTCTGACAGCGACATCTGGCGCCTGAACCGTGGTGGCCACGATCCGGTGAAGGTCTACGCCGCCCTGAAGCAGGCCACCGAAACCAAGGGTCGCCCCACCGTGATCCTGGCCAAGACCGTCAAAGGTTACGGCATGGGTGAAGCCGGTGAAGGTAAGAACATCGCCCATGGTGTGAAGAAGATGGACATGGATGCGATCAAGCACTTCCGTGATCGCTTCAACATCCCTCTGAGCGATGATCAGCTGGAAGACATCCCTTACTACCACCCGGGTGAAGATTCCGAAGAGGTGAAATACCTGCGCGAGCGCCGCGAAGCCCTGAAGGGCTACATGCCTGCCCGTAGCTCCAAGTTCACCGAAGAGCTGATCACTCCGCCGCTGAAGGCGTTTGATGCGGTGCTCAAGGGCTCCAACGGCCGTGAAATCTCCACCACCATGGCGTTCGTGCGCGTCCTGACCGCCCTGCTGAAAGACAAGCAGATCGGCAAACGCATCGTGCCCATCATCCCGGATGAAGCCCGTACCTTCGGTATGGAAGGCCTGTTCCGTCAGGTGGGTATTTACGCCCATGAAGGCCAGAAGTACACCCCTCAGGATAAGGACCAGGTGGCCTACTACCGTGAGGACAAGAAGGGCCAGGTACTGCAGGAAGGCATCAACGAGCTGGGCGCCATGAGCTCCTGGCTGGCGGCGGCGACCAGTTACTCCACCAACGACGCCCCGACCATTCCGTTCTACATCTACTACTCCATGTTTGGCTTCCAGCGCATCGGTGACATGGCCTGGGCGGCCGGTGACCAGCGTGCCCGGGGCTTCATGATCGGCGGTACCTCAGGACGCACCACCCTCAACGGTGAAGGTCTGCAGCACCAGGATGGCCACAGCCACATTCAGGCGAACACCATCCCAAGCTGCATCACCTACGACCCCACCTATGGCTACGAAGTGGCGGTCATCGTCCACGACGGCCTGGAGCGGATGTACGGCGATGCTCAGGAAGACGTGTTCTACTACCTGACCACCCTGAATGAGAACTACGAGCAGCCTGCCATGCCTGATGGCGTGGAAGAGGGGATCATTAAGGGTATCTATAAGCTGGACAGCATCAAGGGTTCCGGCAAGGGCAAGGTACAGCTGCTGGGCTGTGGTTCCATCCTGGAGCAGGTTCGCAAGGCCGCCGACGCCCTGGCCAAGGACTACGGCATCGATGTGGACGTATTCAGCGTCACCAGCTTCAACGAACTGACCCGTGACGGTCAGGACATCGAGCGTTACAACCTGCTGAACCCCACTGCCGATCCTAAGCAGGCCTACATCAGCACCGTGCTGGACGAGTCTCCTGTTATCGCGGCCACCGACTACATGAAGTCCTACGCCGATCAGGTTCGCGCCTGGGTTCCCGGCGACTACAGCGTATTGGGCACCGATGGCTTCGGCCGCTCCGACAGCCGTGCCAACCTGCGTCACCACTTCGAAGTGGACTCTCGCTGGGTGGTGCTGGCCGCGCTCAAGTCCCTGGTGGACCGTGGTGAGCTGCCGGTTGACGTACTGACCCAGACCATTGAGCAGTACGGCATCGACACCGCCAAACCGAATCCGCTGTGGGCTTGATAGGGATTAGATAAATGTCACAAATCAAAGAGATCCGTCTGCCCGACGTGGGCGGCGATGCGGTAGAAATTATCGAGCTGTGCGTCGCCGCTGGCGACGCCGTTGAAGCGGAAGGCTCCCTGATCACCGTGGAAACCGACAAGGCCACCATGGATGTGCCCAGCGAAGATGCGGGCACCGTGGTGGAGCTGAAAGTCCAGGTAGGTGACAAGGTCTCCGAAGGGGATCTGATCGCCCTGGTTGAGGTGGCCGGTGAAGCGGCCGCCGAGGCCCCGGCTGTTGAAGAGGCGCCCGCGGAAGTTCCCGCTCCTGCTGAGGCCGCCCCTGCTGCTGAAGCGCCCGTGGCGGCCGAGGCGCCAGTGGCTGCCTCCGAGCCTGTGGTGAAAGAGGTGACCGTGCCCGATATCGGCGAGTCCGGTGAAGTGGACATCATCGAGGTGTTGGTTGCCGTCGGTGACAGCGTTGACGCGGAGCAGGGCCTGATCACCCTGGAGACCGACAAGGCCACCATGGAGGTGCCTGCCCCCTTCGCCGGTGTGGTGAAGGAGCTTAAGGTCAACGTCGGCGACAAGATTGGCGAAGGCGGACTGGTGGCCCTGATTGAAACTCAGGAAGCGGCCCCTGCGGCTGCCGCGCCTGCGCCGGCCCCCGCCGTCGCTGAAGCACCGAAGGCGGAGCCCGCTCCGATTCCGGCCAAGAACTCTGCGCCACCTGTGCCTCACCACCCCTCTGCGGCGGCGCCTAAGGCCTCCGGCGCCATCTACGCCTCTCCAGCGGTTCGCCGTCTGGCCAGCGAGTTTGGTGTGGACCTGAACAAGGTGAAGGGCAGCGGTCGCAAAAACCGCATCCTCAAAGAGGACGTTCAAGCCTACGTCAAGTACGAGCTGTCCCGTCCCAAGGCCAGCGCCGCCACCAGCACAGGTGCCGGTAACGGCCTGCAGGTGATTGAAGGGCCTAAGGTGGACTTCGCCAAGTTCGGTGAAGTGGAAGAGGTGCCACTGACCCGAATCCAGAAAATCTCCGGTCCTAACCTGCATCGCAACTGGGTGACCATCCCCCATGTGACGCAGTTTGACGAGGCAGACATCACCGAGCAGGAGGCGTTCCGTAAGGAGCAGAACCAGCTGGCGGCCAAGAGCGACAGCGGCGTGAAGATCACTCCACTGGTGTTTATCCTCAAGGCGGCGGCTCGTGCCCTGGAAGCTCATCCCAAGTTCAACAGCTCTCTGTCTGCGGATGGTGAGAGTCTGGTGATGAAGAAGTACATCCATATCGGTGTGGCGGTGGATACCCCCAACGGTCTGGTGGTGCCCGTGGTTCGCGATGTGAACAAGAAGGGGATCATCGAGCTGTCCCGGGATCTGGCGGAGCTTTCCACTAAGGCCCGTCAAGGTAAGTTGACAGCTACCGATATGCAGGGAAGCTGCTTTACCATCTCCAGCCTGGGCGGCATTGGCGGTACTCAGTTTACCCCCATCGTCAATGCCCCGGATGTGGCCATCCTCGGCGTGTCCCGCTCCGAGATGAAGCCCAAGTGGGATGGGCAGGCGTTCCAGCCCCGACTGATGCTGCCTCTGGCGATGTCCTATGACCACAGGGTGATCGACGGTGCCGACGCGGCCCGCTTCATCACCACCCTGAGCCAGACACTGGGTGACATCCGTCGATTGATTCTGTAAATCGGCATATAAAAGGCCGACCATTCTGGTTGGCCTTTTGTTTAAGGAATCGGGGCAGTACAATGCCAGCATCCCCGCCGTCAGGTGGTGACTGCCCCAACGGAATGAATAAAAAATAGAGGACATTATGAGCAACGAGATCAAAACCCAAGTCGTGGTTCTCGGTGCCGGACCTGCCGGTTACTCCGCCGCTTTTCGTGCCGCTGACCTCGGCCTGGAAACCGTTATCGTTGAGCGTTACTCCACCCTGGGTGGCGTGTGCCTGAACGTCGGTTGTATCCCCTCCAAAGCGCTGCTGCACGTTGCCAAGGTGATTGACGAAGCCAAGGCGATGGCTGATCACGGTATCAGCTTCGGCGAGCCCCAGATCGATCTGGACAAGGTGCGCGCCCACAAGGAGAAGGTGATTGGTCAACTGACCGGTGGCCTGGCTGGTATGGCTAAGATGCGTAAGGTGAAGGTAGTGAATGGCTTCGGTAAGTTTACCGGCCCCAACTCCATCGCCGTGGAAGGTGCCGACGGCACCACAGTGGTGAACTTTGACCACGCCATCATCGCCGCAGGTTCGCGCCCCATCGAGTTGCCTTTCATCCCCCACGAAGATCCCCGCATCTGGGACTCCACCGACGCCCTGGAGCTGAAAGAGGTCCCCGAGCGCCTGCTGGTTATGGGCGGCGGCATCATTGGCCTGGAGATGGGTACCGTGTACCACACCCTGGGTTCCAAGGTGGACGTCGTGGAGATGCTGGATCAGGTGATTCCCGCCGCCGATAAGGATGTGGTGCGTGTCTTCACCAAGCGGATGAAGAACAAGTTCGACTTCATGCTGGAGACCAAGGTGACCCTGGTGGAAGCCAAAGAAGATGGCATCTACGTCAGCATGGAGGGCAAGAAGGCCCCGGCCGAGCCTCAGCGCTATGACGCGGTTCTGGTGGCCATCGGCCGTACCCCCAACGGCAAACTGATCGATGCCGACAAGGCGGGGGTGAAGATCGACGAGCGCGGCTTCATCAACGTGGATAAGCAGATGCGCACCAACGTCAACCACATCTTCGCCATCGGCGACATCGTGGGTCAGCCGATGCTGGCGCACAAAGGTGTGCATGAAGGTCATGTGGCCGCCGAGGTGATCTCCGGTAAGAAGCATTACTTCGATCCCAAGGTGATCCCCTCCATCGCCTATACCGATCCTGAGGTGGCCTGGGTGGGTCTGACCGAGAAGGAAGCCAAAGCGCAGAACATCGCCTATGAAACCGCAGTCTTCCCTTGGGCCGCCAGTGGCCGAGCCATTGCCCAGGATGCCGCTGACGGCATGACCAAGCTGATTTTCGACAAGGAGACTCACCGGGTGATCGGTGGTGCCATCGTCGGCAGCAACGGTGGTGAACTGCTGGGTGAGATTGGCCTGGCCATCGAGATGGGCTGTGACGCCGAGGATCTGGCTCTGACCATCCACGCCCATCCCACTCTGCATGAGTCTGTGGGCCTGGCCGCCGAGGTGTATGAGGGCAGCATCACTGACCTGCCAAACCCCAAGGCGAAGAAGCGTTAACACCCTTCAAATGCGAATTAAGCGGCTTCGGCCGCTTTTTTTATGCACAGAGCGATGGAAGTTTGGTAGAACACCTTTTAAAGTAGCGATTCGATAACCATAACTCTGAAGGTGGCTCATTCTGTTGAGGTGGCTCACGCTATTGGTCCTGTTGTTGGGACAAGTTTTACCGGTTTACGGCTTCCAGAGCCGCGTATTCGATCACCAATCCGGTTTCGTTTCCAACTCTGTAACGGATATGGCCTTCAGCGAACGGGGACAGTTGTGGGTGACTACCCATGATGGCCTCTACCGCATCGCCAGCCACAAGGTTCGTCGTCTCGATCGCCTCTCTGACACCGTACTTCTGCCGGATTTCACCCTGACCAGGGTCCGCGCCCTGCCAAACAGCCTGGTGCTGGTCTCCAGTGAGCACGATCTGTTTCTGCTCGATGAGGCCCACAACCAGGTCTCTCTGCTTGGCCGTGACAGCTTTACCGGCTATCAGCGCGGGGGCTCTACCGCCCTGACCGAGGCGGAAGGGCATCTCTTTTGGGTGCTGAACGACTTGGGTCAGCTTTATCGGTTTGATATGGCCCAGGAGCAGGCCACCCTGCTGTCGGTGATCGGTGCTCAAAAACATTTCTTTCAAGGCCTGGTCCACCACCGCGACACCCTGGTCACCGGCACCCGCAACCAGTTGATCACCTTCTCCATGGAGGGGGAGGTGCTGGAGTCGGCTTCCTGGCCCAAGGAGCGGGGCAACCTCACTACCCTGTTTTCCGATCGCCAGGGTCGGCTGTGGCTGACCTCCACTCGGGGCCTCTATCTGCGCCAGGGTCAGAATTTCATCCGCATCGACCCCGTGGGACGCTCGGTGCGTGACATCCAGCAGGACAGCAAGGGCAACCTGTGGGTGGTAACCACCCTGGGGCTGTTCCGCATCGATGGTCAGGATCTGAAAGTGACCGCCATGGGTCGCAGCGAAGAGCTGTTCGATGTGGCGGCCAGTATGCACAAGCTCGAACTGGACGACAGCGACAACCTCTGGGTGGCCACCATCAGCGCCGGCATTGCTGCCCTGTCCCCGCCGGAAGATTATGTGCTGGATCGTCTCTCTACTCACACCTCGCCCGCCATCGGCGCGGACCTGGTGTGGGGGTTCAGCGGCACCCCGGGTCAATTGTTCGTCTCCCACGATCAAGGGGTAGATGAGGTGGACCTGGTTGGGCGGACGGTCAAGCCCCTGCTGCTGGAGGGCCTGGATGCCCTGGACGCGGCGTTCAGTGCTCTGCCCATCTCGGACACTGAGCTTCTGGTGGGCACCACCAAGGGCTTGTTTATGGTGGACAGGGAGCTGGGTATGGGCCACAGGATCGCCACCGGCGATGACGGTCTGCCTGACCTGAGCAACCGGGTGATTCTGACTCTGACCGAGGGCCCAGGCCGGGTGTGGCTGGCCACCGACATGGGGCTCTACCTGTTTGATACCGAAGGTCGCACTCTGGAGCTGATTCTGGATGATGGCGAGCCTCTGATGGAGGTGCGCAACATCCTGGATCTGGGTAACGAGGTGTGGCTGGGGGGCAAGCAGCTGTTTGGCCGCTACCACCTGATGGACAGGCGATTGGAGTCTGCCCTGAATTGGCTGCCCGGCGACCCTTCAGACTACCATTTCGGCCCCATGGCTCAGGTGGCGCCGGACAAACTGCTGGTGGGCAGTTTCGGCGAGGGGATCCTGGAGGTGGATATTGGCCTCCAGCTGGCGTTCCGTATGAACGAGCAGTGGCGCTTCAACTGCACCACCCCCTATTTTATCCAACCCACCGATGAGGGGGCGGTGATTGGCTGTCCTCAGGTGTTGGCCCGCTACCGCAGGGATACCGGTTCCATCACCAGTGTGGGCAATGACGGTGGCCTGTTTAATACCGAGCTCAATGAGGGCGCCGCTTACCGTTTGGCCGATGACACCCTGGTAATCGGGACCACTACCGGACTGCTTCGGGTGGACCCCATGCACATCTCCGAGGCCAGCAGCAGCAACAGCGTGCAGTTGGAGTCGGTTAAGGTGCAGTATGAGGAGGGCAGCGAGCTGTTCCTGATCCCCCAGAGTCAGAAGATGGTGATTCGCCCCAACTTCGAGTTGGTGAACATCAACCTGGGCACCACCAATCTCATTACCGGTCCGGCGGTTCACTTCCGCTATCAACTGGTGTTCGATGGCAAGCCCAGCAGCCTGACCGAGCTGGATGGTGAGTCCAGCATCACCCTGTCGCGCCTGCCGCCGGGCAACCACTCCCTGCTGGTGTATGGTGAATTTGACGGCGTCTGGCAGGAGCAGCCACTGAGGCTCAACTTCAAGGTCGAGCAACACTGGTGGGCCAGGCAGGGGATGCAGCTGCTGTTCCTGACGGTCACCATCCTGATGTTGTTTGTCACCGCGGTGAACTGGCGCAACCAATTGCGCCGACAGCGTCGCATCAACCAGGCGCTGCGACAGAGCCAGCACAGACTGCAGCTGGCGCTGCAGGGGGGCGGATCAGACATCTGGGAGTGGGACGCCAAGAGCGACAGCTTCTATGTGGAAAACCGCCAGACCACCCTGTCCCGCACCAACAGACCCATGCGCATTCCCCGGGTGGGAATGACCCTGCACCGTCAGGACTTGCAGCCGGTGGTTCAGGCCTGGAAGCAGTTGTTGACAGGGGGCCAGGAGCGGATCAATGTGGAGTTTCGTGCCATCAGTCCCATCGGTGAATGGCGCTGGTTGTGGGTCACAGGAACCGTGATCGAGCGGGATCCCGATACCGGCCAGGCGCTGTTGGTGGCCGGGGTGTACGCCGACCGGACCAAGGTGCGCAAAATGGCTCACCTGCACACCCTCTATGCCCATGCCATGGAGAACACCACCGAGGGGATGATGATTCTGGACGCGGAGTACAATGTGACCGCGCACAACCCCTCTGCTC
Source organism: Ferrimonas sp. (assembly GCF_048263965.1). NCBI lineage: Bacteria > Pseudomonadati > Pseudomonadota > Gammaproteobacteria > Alteromonadales > Ferrimonadaceae > Ferrimonas > Ferrimonas sp. The sequence goes on from NZ_JBLXDO010000001.1 coordinate 412,627, forward strand.
TGGCGATCCTCGGGTACCCCAAGGGGGCGCTGGAAGGGGTGAGCCTGTGCGATACCCTGCTGACCGAGGCGGGGATTCTCACGGAGATGAAGCACCAGCGGCGTTGGAGTGGCGAAGCTCAGATGCGCCGCCGTGGCCGCGGCCAGGTGCCGGTCTGGCTTAACCTCAGCCATATGTCCCTGGACAGCGGTGGCGACTACCTGGTGGTGCTCTTCTCCGACATCTCTGAGCGCAAGAAACAGGAGGTGGCGCTTCAGAAGCTGGCCAACTATGACCTGGTTACCGGGTTGCCTAACCGTTCCCAGTTTGATCAGCAGATCCGGGCCCGGATGCAGGAATCACCGGATCAGCCCCTGGCCCTGCTGTTCCTGGACCTGGACAGGTTCAAGCACATCAACGATACCTTCGGCCACGGCACCGGGGATGCCCTGCTGGTGGAAGTCAGCCGCCTGCTCACTTCCGTAGTAGGGGGCAGCGGCACCGTCTGCCGCTTTGGCGGTGACGAGTTTGTCATCATCGTTCGAGACTTCAGCCACAGGCTCCAGGTGGAAGCCTTGGCGGAGCGGATCCTCAGCCTGTTGTCCGAACCTATCCAGGTGCAGCAGCAGGTGCTTTACCTGTCGGTGAGCATCGGTATCGCCCTCTATCCCGAGGATGGCAGCCAGGCCGAGGAGCTGCTGAAGAACGCCGACCTGGCCATGTACCACGCCAAGGAGGAGGGGCGGGGACGCGCCTGCTTCTACACCCGTGAGCGGGATGCCCAGGCCACCTACCAGCTGGAGATGGAAAATGAGCTGCGTCAGGCCCTGGAGCAGGACAAGCTGGCGATCCACTACCAGCCCCAGTTGGATGTCACCGACAACTCGGTGTGTGGTGTCGAGGCCCTGATGCGCTGGAATCGGGAGGACGGCAGCCCGGTGGCGCCGGATCTCTTTATCGAGCTGGCGGAGTCCAGCGGCCTGATCATCCGCCTGGACCGCTGGATGCTGGAGAACGCCTGTCGGGAGTTCATGTCCTGGCCGGAAAACCAGGACCTCAAGCTTTCCATCAACGTCTCGGCCAGCCACTTCCGTCAGTTCGACTATGTGGAGTTCATCCAGTCGGTGCTGCAGAGTACCGGCATTCCGCCGGAGCAGCTGTGTCTGGAGATCACCGAAGGGGTGCTGATGAGACAGGTGAACCTGGCCCAGGCGCACCTCCTGGCCCTGAGGGAGCTGGGGATCTCTGTGGCGGTGGATGACTTTGGGACCGGCTACTCATCGCTCTCCTACCTGAGCCAGTTTGCGGTGAACAGCCTGAAGATCGATCGCTCCTTTATTCAGTCCATGCTGGAAAATAAGGCCAACCGGGCGATCACCTGCAGTATTCTCGACCTGGGCCGTAACCTGGAGCTGGACGTGGTGGCGGAGGGGGTGGAGACCCCTGACCAACTGGCGTTCCTGCGCAGTCAGGGCTGTCATCTGGTGCAGGGCTATCACTTCGCCCGGCCCATGCCCTCTTCACAGTGTCGCCAGTGGTTGGCAAACTGGGCTCCGAGTGAACATGAACTGCTGGTGGCATCATCCTGAGATGGTCGCCTCCACGAGCTGTTGATTGCGCCTGAGACCGGCCAAGGTGCAGGCAACAGCCCGGGGAGGCATCATTGTTTTTTATGCAAAGTCACTGTACCTCCTGCCAAACTCCTTGATAGCCTTCTGCTATTCTCTGACACAACTCCATCATCCAAGATAAAGGCGCCCTAGAGGGATCTATGTTACGCACATTGCTGGCTTTACTGCTGCTCCTGCCGCTTTGGTTGCAGGCTTCCGAACGACCCTCTGTGGGCGTGGTTCTCTCCGGGGGGGGCGCCAAGGGAGCTGCCCACATCGGTGTGCTTAGGGTGCTGGAGCAAAACCGGATTCCGGTGGATTACATTGCCGGGACCTCCATGGGCTCCTATGTGGCCGGCCTCTATGCCCTGGGGTACAGCGCCGACGAAATTGAAGCGATCCTGCTCTCCATGGATTTCAATACCGGCTTCGATGACGAGATCCCTCGGGAGGACCTCTCCTATCGTGATAAGCAGCAACGGGATGACTTCCCATTGGGGATTCAGATGGGGTACCGCTCGGGAGAGCTGCGGTTTCCAAAGGGGGCGCTGCAGGGGCAGACCATGCGCTCCTTGATTCGCCGCTCAGTGGGCAACATCCCGGAAGTGGGCCACTTCGATGACCTGCCCATCCCCCTGCGCACCGTTGCCACGGATCTCACCGATCGCAGCGAAGTGGTGCTGGAGAGCGGGAATCTGGTGCTGGCGATGCAGGCCAGCATGACGGTACCCGGTGCCTTGGCGCCCATAGAGATCAATGGCCATATGTTGGTGGATGGCGGCATGGCCAACAACCTGCCCGTATCCGTGGTCAAGGCGATGGGGGCGGACATCGTGATTGCGGTGGACATCGGTACTCCCCTCAAGGGCAAGGATGAGCTCAAGTCGGTGTTTGATATCGTTGATCAACTGACCGGCTACCTGACCAACCTCACCCGGGACCAGCAGGTGGCACTGATGGGCGAGCGGGATATCCTGCTGGTGCCGGAGATCGACGGTGTGGGGACCTCGGACTTTGATCTGATGCCACAGATGATTCCCAGGGGGGAAGCCGCGGCCCGAACCAAGCTGGAACAGCTCAGGGCACTTTCTCTACCAGAAGCCCGCTATGCCGGTTACCTGGCTCAGAAGCAGGCGTTGCGCGGCTTCTGGGAGGATAAGGGGGCGGGAGAGCTGGTGGCCATCGAGTTGGATAACGACTCCTGGGTGGGAGAGACCCGGATTCTCACTGCCCTGGGGGTCAAACCCGGACAACCCCTGGCCCAGGATGAGATTGAGGAGGCCATTGCCCGTGTCTATGCCCTCGACGAGTTTGAACGAGTGGACGCCTACATTCAGGAGCGGGCAGAGGGGCGGGTGCTGGTGGTGGACACCGACGGTAAGAGCTGGGGGCCCCATCTGTTTGAGCTGGGGCTGAGGTTTGAGGATGACTTCGATAATCCAACCACCTCCAACCTGGACATCGCCTTCACCATGAACAACATCACCAGCCTCCACGGCCAGTGGCGAAACGAGCTGTCCCTGGGGACCAACCGCCGCATCAGCAGCGAGTTTTATCTGCCCCTGGACGCCAATGGCCGTTGGTATGGTCGGGCCCAGTTTGAGGCGCAACAGGAGCGCTGGGAGCGGATTTCACCCACGGCGGATTTCCCTTTCCGCAGCATTGAGCGTAAGCGGGACAACTGGATGGCGGGACTGGGGATCAACCTGGGGCTGGCCGCTCAGCTGGAGCTTGGGTATCAGTATGAGTCTGGTGAGGTCAATGATGAGCACGCGCTCGTATTTAGTAAACTGGGGGATTATGAGTTCCACGGTGCCATGGTGAGCTTCGGCTACGATACCCTGGATGGCGCCATGTTCCCGACTCAGGGGAACCGGTTGCTGGTAAGCGTATCCCACATCGATGAGCGTTCGAAACTGGCCTTCGATGGCCTGCCCACCAATAAGCAGGAGTCCCTGGTCTACCACCTGGAGTGGACCGGCGCCACCAACTGGGACCAGCACAGCTTCTTCGTCAAGAGTGAACTAGAGACCATCGACAGCGATGGCATCAGCTTCGTTCACTTCACCTCCCTGGGGGGCTTCCTGAACCTGTCAGGCTTCTACCGTGACTCCCTGCTGGGGAGCCACAAGGGGTTGATTGCCGGTGTGTATACCTATGATTTGAGTAAGGGTGTGTTGGGTATCACCTGGCCGCTCTACCTGGGCTTCTCTGCCGAGGCGGGTAACGTGTGGCTGACCCGGGAAGAGGCGGACTGGGACGATCTTATCTACGCCGGCAGCCTGTTTATTGGCGCAGAAACCAAGTTGGGTCCTGCGGCCATCGCCTGGGGCATGGCAGACAGCGGCGACTCCAGCCTCTATCTGTTCCTGGGCAAGCGGTTTTAATCGGGGAGCCGGATCAACAAGGGGCACCTTCGGGTGCCCCTATTGGTTCTATTGGGCTTACAGCCAGTGTTCCAGGGAGAACTCCTCCAGGCTGAGATACTGCCGATCGGCAATCACATACCTGGGATCGCCCCTGTGGTCGGCATCGGGGATCGCCAGGGTGTGCATCCTGGCGGCCTTGGCCGCCAGCAGGCCATTGAAGGAGTCCTCGATGGCGAGACACTCTGTGGCATGAAGGTTCAAGGCATCGACCGCGTCGAGGTAGACCTGGGGGTGGGGCTTGCCCAGGGGCAGATGTTCGGCTGAGCAGGTCGCCCGGAAGTAGTGGCCGATGGCCAGCTTCTCCAGGGTGGCTTCCATCAGGAGGTGGGGGGAGGAGGTGGCCACCGCCATGGGAATACCCGCCTGATGCAGGGTATCCAGGGTTGTCAGCACCCCGGTCATGGGCTGCCCCTTATCCTGAATCACCTTGACCATGGCATCGAGAATCTGTTGCTCCACCTGCCTGGGCGTGGCGCCTTGCCAGGGGTGGCGGCTGAACCAGAACTGAACCACATGATCAATTCTCAATCCCTGGGTTTTTAATGTGTCTTCCAGGGTGATGGGGACACCATGTTGAGGAAATACCTCCATTTCAGCCAGTTGCCAGAATGGTTCGGAGTCCACCAGCACACCGTCCATATCGAACACGACCCCTTTGACCATCTTGATTCCTCTCACTTGCGACTGGGCCCCTTGCAAGGCTTTCAGCTTTGACTAAGGTTAAGGCATTCCACGTGATATCAATATTATTGCCTGCCCTAATGGGCTGGGCAGTGTAGCCTATTTTTAAATGGTGACCCTATGATCAAACCCCTTTCCATCATCAGTTTGGCGTTGCTTGTCGCCGGTTGCGGTGGCAGCAGCGGCTCCTCCTCTCCTCAAACCGGCCAGTTCTCCCTGGCGGTGTCCGACGCTCCGGTGGAGCAGGCGGACGAGGTGGTGCTGTTCTTCAACGAAGTGGTACTGGTGCCCCAGGACGGTGGCGATCCCATACAGATCGATCTGAGTGAAGGCGGCCCGGACAGTGTCGACCTGCTGGATTACACCGGCAGCAACAGTGCCACCCTGGTGAACAGCCAGACTCTGGCCGTGGGCGAGTACACCATGTGCCTCTATGCCCTGGATGGGGATGGCAGCCAGCAACTGTCCTACGTGAATACCCAGGATCAGGGGGTGGTTCCCCTGAGAGTGAACAGTAAAGGCAGCTGTCAGGGAGTGCAGGGCAATACCCAGGCGGCGGGGCGCATCTTCTTCAATCAGCCTTTCACCATCAATACCGGCATCAACAATTTTGTGGCGGAGTTTAATCTGCGCCAGGGGCTGGTTGACCCACAGGGCCAGGAGGGGATGTTCATCAAACCCACCGCAGTACAACTGGTGAATGAGGCCGGTGCCGGCAACATCGCCGGGGTGCTCGATGAGGTGCAGAGAGAGGCGTGTGAGGCAGACATGACTTCCCTGTTGGATGTGTCCGAGTTCAGTCACGTGGCTTACCTGTTTGCCGGAGAGCGGGATCGCACCACCATGGGCGATCTGGTGGGGGACGCCGGATACCCGGATGGTTCGTCCCTGGTGGCGCCTGTCGCCACTGCCGATATCACTCTGGATGAGGCCAGCGGAGAGTACCGTTATGAGTTTGGCTTCATTGGTGAGGGAACCTACAGCATCGGCTACAGCTGTGTGTCCAACTTCGATCTGCCCGAGAGTCATGAGACCGAAGAGCAGGATTTCACCTTCTACCAGCATTACACCCCGGTACTGGTCCAGCCTGGACTGACCACTGTTCAAGATCTGGATCCCATTTTGTGATCCAACGCGGCGGCGCCTGTCCTGGGTGCCGCCCAGCTTCACTTTCTTCAACTTTAGTCCAAAAAACCGGCTCATCGGAGCGGTTGCAATTTAAACTTCCGTTTTAATTCAGATATACTGCCCACAGCCAGAAACGTGTGGCATTCATCACAAAATGGAACCAAAACGCCACCCATAACCGGAGTGCGCTGTGATCTGACGCAGTGACCCAGAACCCGGAATCAACAACAGGACGAGCAGCTTCGTTGTAAGCCTGCCAGTAAAAGAGGAATTTTGCCGTGCTAGAAGCCTACCGTGAACACGTCGCCGAACGCGCAACCCAAGGTATCGCTCCCAAGCCCCTGGACGCGGAGCAGACCGCTGCTCTGGTGGAGCTGCTGAAGAATCCCCCCGCCGGTGAAGAGGAGATCCTGGTCGATCTGCTGGAAAACCGCATCCCGCCCGGGGTAGATGAAGCCGCCTATGTGAAGGCCAGCTTCCTGACCGCCGTTGCCCGTGGTGAAACCTCCAGCCCGCTGATGAGCAAGGCGCGTGCCACTGAATTGCTGGGCACCATGCAGGGCGGTTACAACATCGAGCCGCTGATTGCCCTGTTGGATGACGCCGAGCTGGCGCCTCTGGCCGCCAAGGCCCTGTCCCACACCCTGCTGATGTTTGACGCCTTCCACGATGTGGTCGAGAAGATGAACGCCGGCAATGACTTTGCTAAGCAGGTAGTGCACTCCTGGGCTGAAGCGGAGTGGTTCCTGTCCAAGCCTGCACTGGCTGAGAAGATCACCCTGACCGTGTTCAAGGTGAGTGGCGAAACCAACACCGATGACCTGTCTCCTGCTCCCGATGCCTGGTCCCGTCCGGACATCCCGCTGCACGCCCTGGCGATGCTGAAGACTGCCCGTGACGGTATTACTCCGGACAAGAACGGCGAGATTGGCCCCATCAGCACCATCGAGGCGCTGAAGGAGAAGGGTCACCCCGTTGCCTATGTGGGCGACGTCGTGGGTACCGGCTCCTCCCGTAAATCCGCCACCAACTCCGTGCTGTGGTTTATGGGCGACGACATCCCCAATGTGCCCAACAAGCGCGGCGGTGGCTACTGCCTGGGCGGCAAGATTGCGCCCATCTTCTTCAACACCATGGAAGACGCCGGCGCCCTGCCCATCGAGCTGGATGTCAGCAAGATGAACATGGGTGATGTCATCGAAATCTACCCCTATGAGGGCGTGGCCAAGAATGCCGACAGCGGCGAAGAGCTGTGTCGTTTCGAGCTTAAGACCGACGTGCTGCTGGATGAAGTGCGTGCCGGCGGTCGTATTCCGCTGATCATCGGCCGCGGCCTGACTGATCGTGCCCGCGAAGCCCTGGAGCTGGGCACCAGTGAGGTGTTCCGTCGTCCCGCCGATGTGGTCGACAGTGGCAAGGGTTACACCCTGGCCCAGAAGATGGTCGGTAAGGCCTGTGGTGTCACCGGCGTTCGCCCCGGTCAATACTGTGAGCCCAAGATGACCACCGTGGGTTCCCAGGACACCACCGGCCCCATGACCCGTGACGAGCTGAAGGACCTGGCCTGCCTGGGCTTCTCTGCCGACCTGACCATGCAGTCCTTCTGCCACACCTCCGCCTATCCCAAGCCGGTGGATGTGACCACCCACGCCACCCTGCCTGACTTCATCATGAACCGCGGCGGCATCTCTCTGCGTCCCGGTGACGGTGTGATCCACTCCTGGCTGAACCGCATGCTGTTGCCCGATACCGTGGGTACCGGTGGTGACTCCCACACCCGTTTCCCTCTGGGGATCTCCTTCCCCGCAGGATCTGGCCTGGTGGCCTTTGCCGCCGCGACCGGTGTGATGCCTCTGGATATGCCTGAATCCGTGCTGGTGCGCTTCAAGGGAGAGATGCAGCCTGGCATCACCCTGCGCGACCTGGTGCACGCCATCCCCTACTACGCCATTCAGCAGGGGTTGCTGACCGTAGAGAAGCAGGGCAAGAAGAACATCTTCTCCGGTCGCGTTCTGGAGATCGAGGGTCTGGACCACCTCACCGTGGAGCAGGCGTTCGAGCTGTCCGACGCCTCTGCCGAGCGCTCCGCCGCCGGGTGTACCATTAAGCTGTCCGAAGAGTCTGTGGCCGAGTACCTACAGTCCAACATCGTGATGCTGAAGTGGATGATTGCCGAGGGCTACGGCGACCGTCGTACCATCGAGCGCCGCATCCAGGCGATGGAAAAGTGGCTGGCCAACCCAGAGCTGATGGAAGCGGATGCCGATGCCGAGTACTGCGAGGTGATCGAGATCGATCTGGCCCAGATCAACCAGCCGATCCTGTGTGCACCTAACGATCCTGACGACGCTCGCCTGCTGTCCGAGGTTCAGGGTGAAAGCATCGACGAGGTGTTTATCGGCTCCTGTATGACCAACATCGGTCACTTCCGCGCCGCCGGTAAGCTGCTGGATAAGCACAAGGGTGCTCTGCCTACCCGTCTGTGGGTGGCGCCGCCAACCAAGATGGATCAGCAGCAGCTGATCGATGAAGGTTACTATGGCATCTACGGCCGTGTGGGTGCTCGAACCGAGCAGCCCGGCTGTTCCCTGTGTATGGGTAACCAGGCCCGGGTGGCCGACGGTGCGTCCGTGGTTTCCACCTCCACCCGTAACTTCCCCAACCGTCTGGGTACCGGAGCCAATGTGTTCCTGGCCTCCGCGGAGTTGGCGGCGGTGGCGTCCATCCTGGGTAAACTGCCCAACGTCGAGGAGTACCAGGAGTACGCCAGGGCGATCGATGCTCAGGCGGCGGACACCTACCGCTATCTGAACTTCCACAAGATGGAGCACTACACCAAGCCGGCTGGCGAGGTGATTATCCAGACTGCGGTGTAGCCCCAACACTCTGGACGACAAAAAGCCCCGCGAGATGCGGGGCTTTTCTTATTTGGGTCGACAGGCTAAGACCCAACTCAATCAGTTGGCGAAGTCGCTGCGTCAGGGTTGGGGCTGGAGCTCTTCGCTGTAGTGACGGTGCAGGGTATCGAGTAATTTGTCTTCGAAGGCGAAGCGCTCCTCCATCGCCTGGCCCAGGCGGGAGAGAGACTCATCCAGCTCCATCATGCGCTCATCGTCTTCGTCGAAGGGCACGCCAAACTTGTCATTGAAGTCCAGGGCGACGTCGGTGCTCTTGGCGATCTGGGGGACGATACGGCTGGCCAGTTGGCGACACTCCTCGCCGTGCTTTTCGCACTCGGAGACCACCTGATCGTAGACCTCGAAGTGGCCTTCGGAGACGTAGTCGACCAGCAGGTTGCAGAAGTGATGGACGCCATCGGGGTCAGGCAGGTGGGGGGCACTGTCGTAGGGAGGCAGGTTAGCCAGTTGGCAGTAGTGAATCAGCAACTGACGCCGATTGTTCAGCCACTGGTCAATGAGTGTGTTCTTTCCCCCCCACTGTTCTACCGCATTCTGGAGTCTGGTTAACATAGCCTGTCCCTCTTGTTCTGCGATCCTATTGATTCAAATTTAAGTAATGGAAGGGCAGTTGATCAATGTTTTTTTTGACCTAGTCCAAAAGAACCGAGGGTGGAGGGGGAATATTGTGGTGTATTGGGACGGCAGTACAATAAAAAACCCCACAGCAATGCTGTGGGGCCGAAGATATGGTCTTTCAGGGCTCGCTTGCCGCGAGCTTCTGCGTTATTTGCTAGCGCGCTATTTTTATACCAAAGGCGAGGATGAGGTGCAATACCTTGTTACGAATAAGTTCCCACTGAATTTGAGTCACAGTTCAAACTTTTGACGACAAATTTTGCGAATCTCCTCACGTCTCCGTGGTCATAAAGCTGTGTCCAGGTGCTACAATAGCGCCACTTTTTGAACCGCTTGCGTGTTAGGGATGAGCGAAATGTCCGAGTTGAAAAACGATCGTTACTTGCGTGCGCTGCTGCGCCAGCCCGTAGATAAAACCCCGGTATGGATGATGCGTCAGGCTGGACGCTACCTGCCTGAGTACCGCGCCACTCGCGCCGAGGCCGGCGATTTCATGTCCCTGTGCCGCAATGCCGAGCTGGCTTGCGAGGTGACCCTGCAGCCTCTGCGTCGCTATCCTCTGGATGCCGCCATCCTGTTCTCCGACATCCTGACCGTGCCAGATGCCATGGGGCTGGGTCTCTACTTCGAGCAGGGCGAAGGCCCGCGCTTCGAAACCCTGTGTGACAGCAAGGCGGTCATTGAGAAGCTGCCTATCCCTGATCCAGAGGGTGAGCTGAAGTACGTGATGGATGCGGTTCGCACCATCCGCCGTGAGCTGAAGGGCGAAGTGCCTCTGATCGGCTTCTCCGGCAGCCCCTGGACTCTGGCCACCTACATGGTTGAAGGCGGCAGCTCCAAGGACTTTGCCAAGATCAAGAAGATGGCCTTCGCCGAGCCTGCCACCCTGCACATGCTGCTGGACAAGCTGGCCGACTCCGTCATCCTCTACCTGAACGCCCAGATCAAAGCCGGTGCTCAGGCCGTACAGATCTTCGACACCTGGGGCGGCGCGCTGTCCGGCCCGGCTTACCGTGAGTTCTCCCTGCAGTACATGCAGAAGATCGTTGACGGTCTGATCCGTGAGTACGATGGTCGTCAGGTTCCTGTAGTCCTGTTCACCAAGGGTGGTGGCCAGTGGCTGGAAGATATCGCTGCCACCGGTTGTGACGCCGTAGGCTGTGACTGGACCGTCGACATGAAGGCGGCTCGTCAGCGTGTGGGCGACAAGGTGGCCCTGCAGGGCAACATGGACCCCTCCTGGCTGTATGCCCCTGCGGACAAGATCCGTGGCGAAGTGTCCCGCATCCTGGAAGAGTTCGGTCCTGGCAACGGCCACGTGTTCAACCTGGGTCACGGCATTCACCAGCACGTGGATCCAGAGAACGCCGGCGCCTTTATCCGTGCCGTTCACGAGCTGTCTGAGCCCTACCACAAGTAAGATTCAGATACCGTTGAAGAAAAACCCGGCTTTACGCCGGGTTTTTTGTGCCCTTTTTTTAGAGCGGATCGCAAAAATTTCCCTTCCCTTTTTCCCGCCGATGATCCATTATTCCAAACATAAGTTTGACTACCGGACAAATGTTTATGACCGAGCGGGAATTACAGATTCTGACCATACTGCGTCAGGATCCCCTGATCCCTCAGCAGGAGCTGGCAGACCGTCTTGGCATCAGTCGCAGCGCCGTGGCTGGGCACATCATGAACCTCACCCGCAAGGGAGCGATTCAGGGCAAAGGCTACATCCTGGCCCCGGAGCAGTACGCCGTGGTGATCGGTGGTGCCAATATGGACCTCTGTGGCCGTTCCGATGCGCCCCTGGTCAGCGGTGACTCCAATCCCGGACACCTCACCTGCAGCGCTGGCGGTGTGGGCCGTAATATCGCCGATAACCTGGGGCGCCTGGGCAGCCGGGTTCAGTTTGTGGGGGCGCTCGGGGACGACAGCTGGGGCGAACAGTTGAAGCAGGCCTGTCGTGAAGCCGGGGTCGGGGTGGATCATTGCCTGACTGTCTCCGGTGCGACCACCAGCAGTTACCTGTCCATCCATGGCCCGGACGGCGAGATGCAGGTGGCGCTGAATGATATGTCCCTCATCGAGCGCCTGGGCGCCGAGCAGCTGGCCAAACGTGATGGCATCTTCAAGCGCGCCAGTGCCCTGGTGCTGGATGCCAACCTGAGCCAGGATGCCCTCGAGTATCTGTTTGATCGACACGGTGACACCCCGATTCTGGTGGACCCGGTGTCTACGGTGAAGGCGGGTAAACTGGCGCCGTTTCTGGAGAAGATCCACACTCTGAAACCAAACCGCATGGAAGCTGCCCTGCTGGCAGACCGGGCGCTGAACCGTCCTGAAGACCTGCCCGGCGTGGCGGCGGCCCTGCACGACAAAGGGGTTCAGCGCCTGCTGATCAGCCTCGGTGCCGAAGGGGCCTTTGCCAGTGACGGCGAGCAGCACCGCTTTATTCCGGCTTCGGCCACTCAGGTCAACAATGTCACCGGGGCCGGTGACGCCCTGATGGCAGGCCTGACCCACGGATTCATGAATCAATGGCAATGGGACCGCAGTGTCGACTTTGCCCTCGGCGCGGCGCGTTTGGCGCTGATTGCCGACAAAACCATCAATTCAACCATGTCAGAGCAGGCGGTTGAGCGTCTGCTGGAGGAGACCCCATCATGTTAGAGCAGTATCTGGATATCCAGCCTGAAGTGGCCCAAGCACTGGCCAACAACCAGCCCGTTGTCGCCCTGGAGTCCACCATCATCTCCCACGGTATGCCCTATCCACGCAACGTGGAAACTGCGCTGATGGTTGAGCAGGCGATTCGTGAGCAGGGGGCTATCCCCGCCACCATCGCCATCATCGAAGGCCGCCTGAAAGTGGGTTTGGATGAGGAACAGATTCGTCACCTGGGTCAGGCGGGTCAGGCGGTGGCCAAGGTGAGCCGTCGCGACATCCCCTTTATCGTTGCCGCTAAGAAAGATGGCGCCACCACCGTTGCCGCCACCATGATTCTGGCGGCCATGGCCGGCATCAAGGTGTTTGCCACAGGCGGTATCGGCGGTGTGCACCGTGGTGCCCAGGAGACCTTCGACATCTCCGCGGACCTGCAGGAGCTGGCCAACACCGATGTGGCGGTGATCTGCGCCGGCGCCAAGTCGATCCTGGACCTGGGCCTGACCCGAGAGTACCTGGAGACTCAGGGTGTGCCTGTTGTGGGTTACCAGACCGACAGCCTGCCTGCGTTCTACACCCGTGAAAGCGAGCACAGCATCGATTACCGTCTGGACACTCCTGAAGCGATTGCCGAGGCACTGAAAGCCAAGTGGGCTATGGATCTGAAAGGTGGTGTGGTGGTGGCGAACCCCATCCCACAAGAGTACGCCATGGCCCCGCAGGTGATCACCGACGCCATCGAAACCGCCCTGAAGGAGGCGGAAGAGCAGGGCATCGGCGGCAAGGCATCGACCCCCTTCCTGCTGGCGCGAGTGTGTGAGCTGACCGGTGGCAACAGCCTGGATTCCAATATCCAGCTGGTGCTGAACAACGCCCGTCTGGGTGCCAGAGTCGCCGCCGCCTACTGCAGCTAATCCTCTGTCAGGCTAATTGCCTTTTAGCGCCGCTGCCACGCTCTGTTGCAGCGGCGCTATCAGTTCTGCCTCGAACCAGGGATTGCGTCTGAGCCACAGGTTGTTCCTGGGGGAGGGGTGGGGCAGGGCAATGATTCCATGCTCCAGGTGGGTACGCCAGCGGCGTACGCTCTCGGTCAGGGAGTCGAACCCCTGCAGGTAATGCCGTTGGGCATACTGGCCCACCAGAATCGTCAGTCGAATCCTGGGCATCAATGCCTGAATCTGCTGGTGCCACTGGGGCGCACAGCGGGGATCCGGCGGATTGTCGCCACTTCTGCCCCGGCCGGGGTAACAGAACCCCATGGGCATAATGGCGACCCGACTCGGATCGTAGAACCGCTCCGGTTCCAGGTTCATCCACTCTCGCAGCCTCACCCCGCTGGGATCGTTCCAGGGGATGCCACTGTTGTGGACCTTGAGCCCGGGTGCCTGGCCTATGATGAGCAGTCTGCTGCTGGCGGAGAACTGCACCACGGGACGAGGGCCCAGAGGCAGGACATCCTTGCACAACTGGCAGCGACCTATGCGTTTGGCCAAGGCCTGTGAAGCATTTTTGAGCTCTGTCCCGTCCTGTTTATCAGATTCCATATCGATTTCGCATTTGCCATTTAAAAGGGCATGAATTTTCGGTAACTTGACCTTCAACATTTCAAAAGGTAACGGTCCGACTTACCGGCGTCGATGAGCATAACCAAGCGCTTCACACTACAACTTGCGGTTATCGCCTTACCGATACTGATCTTTATCGGTAGCGCCCTCTATTGGCAACTGGAAAGCGGCCTCTCCTCGATGACCGCCGACCTGCACAGTCGCACTCTGGCTGGGGTGGTGGATGAGCTTGAGACCGAACTGCGTCGCCAGGGGCGGGATCTGTCCGATGTCCTGGTGGCTCAACCTCCCCTTCGACAGCACCTGCTGGCTCAAAGCCGGCTTCAGGGACGCGTTCCCCTGGTGATCAACCATCATGGCGAGCTTCGCCTGTTGCTGCCCGACGGGGTTCGACCGACCGGCACCGAGCAGGGGATTCTGGATAAGTACACCCGCCTGTTCAATGTGGGCACCTTCCAGTATGAACGCAGTGGCGTGATGGCGCTGGGAGAGCGTTACTATACCGTGGTGGTATTGCCGGCCCAGACCAAGGCCTGGCGCGGGCTGGCCCTGATTCAGGAGCTGACACCCGAGCGTTTCAAGGCTCTGAGCCATGCCAGCGAACTGATAGGCGAGTTGCAACTGCTGCCCGAGTCGCGCATCGGCCGTAATATCAGCATTCCGGTGGCCACCTTCTCCGGCGAACCCCTGTGGGTGACCGCCACCTTCCACCAGTGGCAGCGGGTGCAGAAGAGTCACCTGCTGTGGTCGCTGATGGCCTTGTTTGTCGGGGCGATACTGGTGATGCTCGGGGTGATGATCTTCCAGCTGTGGCGCCAGTTGTTGGCCCCGGCACAGGAGCTGAAACAGGCCCTGGAAAATCATCATCAGAACAAGTTGTGGCACAAACCCCTGAAGCTCAAGGGCAGCAGTGCCACCCGCAAGCTGACCCAACTGATCAATACCCTGTCCGAAGAGGTGGGGATCAGTCACCTGTTCCATCACAGTGCCCTCAATGCGGTGTCTGATGCGGCCATCATGGTCAACCAGGAGGGCAGGGTGATTCAGCTCAGTCCGGTAGCGGAATTGCTGCTGGGGCTCAAGACCGAGCAGGTGCTGCACAAACCCCTCTCTGCCATTATGCCTGGCAACTCCGGCGCCCAGCTGGATGCCATGCTGGTGGCCTTGCTCAACGGCAGCAAACTTCACGAAGAGGGGCGGGTTCAGCTGGCTCGGGAGCAGCTGGCGCGGATGGTGGACTTTAGCATCACCCGGGTCGACAAGCAGGAGGGTGAGTGTGTCGGCGCCGTGGTGATCCTCAAGGACATCACCCGCTCCGAACTGCTGAAGCGGGAGCTCAAGCGCAAGGCCCAGTACGATGTGATCACCTCGCTCTATAACCGTCAGAGCTTCGATCAGTATCTGCAGAATATGGAGAGTGACGACGGTCAGCACGCCATCTGCTACATGGACCTGGCCCGCTTCAAGCTGATCAACGATAGCTGTGGCCACGAGGCGGGGGATCGCATGCTTAAGGATGTCTCCGAGGCGATGGCCCGCTGCATCCGTAAAGGCGACTTCCTGGCCCGTATCGGCGGCGATGAGTTTGCCCTGGTGCTGGCCAACACCACCGCCCTGGAGGCCGCCCGTCAGCTCAAGGTACTGATGGACAAGGTCCGCGCCATCACCCTCTACTGGGATTCCGGCAGTTACACCGTAGGCATTCACATTGGTGTGGCGTTCCATCGTGGGCTGGAGAGTACCCCCAGGGAGGTGTTCAAGGATGCCGAGCTGGCGTGCCAGGCCGCCAAGACCAAGGGCGAGAGTCAGATCCACTTCTTCGACTCCCTGGACCAGGACATGGCCCACCAGCGCAACGCTCCGGCCTGGGCAATGAAGATCAACGAAGCGATCATTAACGACAATCTGGTGCTGTTCTTCCAGCCCATCGAGGCCATTTCCCACAAGACCCACAGGCGCCGGATGGAGATTCTGCTGCGGATTCGCGAAGAGAACGGCAGCATCCTGGCGCCGGGGCAGTTTATCGCCGCCGCCGAGCGCTTTAACCTAATGCCCACCGTCGACCGGGCGGTGGTGCGCAAGGCGTTCGAGTGGCTGGCCCGTCACCCCGAGCTGTGGGAGATCCAGGTGCTGTCGGTGAACCTCTCCGGTACCACCCTCTCCAGTGACGGCCTGGTGGATTATATCGATGATCTCACCAAGAGCCTGAACATCCCGCCTCACTGCATCTGTTTCGAGGTGACCGAGACCGCGGCGATTGCCAACGAGAGCCGGGCGCTGGAGATCCTCCATGCCCTGCGCCGCCGAGGCTTTGCCTTCGCCCTGGATGACTTCGGCTCAGGCTTTGCCTCCTACGGCTACCTGCGTCAGCTGCCGGTGGATTACGTGAAGATCGACGGCTGCTTCGTCCGTAACCTGGCCACCAATGCCAAGGACTACGCCATCGTCAAGTCGATTCACGACGTGTGCCGAGTGATCGGCATCGAGACGGTGGCGGAGTTTGTCGAGGATCAGGACACCCTGGATCAGCTGAAGATGATTGGGGTCAACTACGCCCAGGGCTATGGCATCGGCCGACCCAAGGATCTGGAGACCTATGAGCCGGATCTGCCGCCGCCGGAGGAGCAGGCTCAGGCCTGGCCATAAATCCATTTCATCCCAGGGAGGGACAAGATGCAGGGAGTGCAGGACAAAGTCGTCATACTCACCGGCGCGTCGGAGGGGATAGGCCGAGCCCTGGCCATCGCCTTGCACCGGGCCGGTGCAAGACTGATGCTGGCGGCCAGAAGCTCGGACCGATTGGCCGAACTGGCCGGCGAACTGGGAGAGGGGGTGCAGTGGTGTCCCTGTGACGTGGCCGAGCAAACCCAGTGCCAGGCCCTGGTAGAGCGTACCCTGGGGGCCTTCGGCCGCATCGACATCCTGATCAACAACGCCGGCATCACCATGTGGAGCCGCTTCGACGAGGCGGAAGACCTGGCGATCTACGAGACCCTGATGCGGGTGAACTATCTCGGGGCCGTCTACCTGACCCACGCGGCCCTGCCGTCTCTCAAGGCCAGTGGTGGTCAGGTGGTGGCGGTGGCTTCGGTGGCCGGCCTCACCGGTGTCCCCAGTCGCAGCGGCTACGCCGCCTCCAAACACGCCATGGTCGGCTTTTTCGACTCCCTCCGTATCGAACTGGCCCCGCAAGGGGTGGCGGTCACCCTCATCTGCCCCGACTTCGTGGTGTCCCAGATCCACAAAAGGGCCATAGGCCCGGACGGTCAGCCCCTGGGACAGAGCCCCATGCAGGAAGCCAAGATCATGACCGCCGAACAATGTGCCCAGCTGTGTCTGGAGGCGATCGCCGGGCGCAAGCGGCTTTTGATCACCTCATTGCGTGGCAAGCTGGGCCGCTGGCTGAGACTGGTGGCACCCGGGCTGATCGACCGCATCGCCGACAGGGCGATACGGGAGCGGCATTAGCCTAACTGCCCCCCCCCCCAGATGTAAGTACGGCAAAGGTTAAGCCGTTATTCAGTGAATGCAGTCCGATGGGAACCCAAAGGGATTCGGATTTATGGCGGCTCCAGCCCAAAATCAGCCCAAACAGGAAGATATGGACAAGTCCCACCCAGGTATATTGGCCATGAACCATAGCCCAGGCCGCAGAGGTGAGCACTATGGTCAGCCAAGGACGCTGCCATTGCTGCTGCAGAGCTTGCCAGAGGAACTGACGATAAAACAGCTCTTCAGCCAGGGGAGCCAGGATAACGGTGCCCAGGAAAACCAGTAACAGGGGGGCGTTGACAGAGTGCTGCTCCATCCATTGAAGATCTTCCGCTGACTCGGGAAGCAGAAACAGGCTGGCCCGAAGTAGTACCACATAGCCCAGGAGCATGCCCCAGAACTTTAGGTTGGCCTTGGGTTTAGCCAGGGCCGCTGCTTGAATCCAGTTGGAGTAGTACTTGCGGAAGATAGAGAGGATGACAGCAATCCAAAGCAGTTGTTCACCTATGCTTAAAAGGCGGGCCGTCATAGAGAGTTCAGAAAACTGAAGTGCTATGGTGCCTGAAATTGCAGTGAGGAAAAGGATAAAGGCATATATGGCCGCCACATAATAGAGTGGCAGCCGAAATTCCGAATTCACCATCTCTTGGCTAACAGATTGATTCATAGAGCACTTCCTTGGTTTCTTCTAGCCGACCAGTATCCATGCACCTATGGACTAGGGCAATGGAGAGGGGAGCCCCTACACTTTAAGTGGTTAAAATCTGGCCATCGCCAGCACCCCGTCACTCTGCTACAATCCGCGCCCGGCAAGAGAAAAGGTGCACCATGATCCCCAAGGCAAAGACCAAGCTGTTTGAATACCCCAAGTACTGGGCCGAGAGTTACGGTCCGGCTCCCTTTATGCCCACCTCCCGCAAGGAGATGGAGGCATTGGGCTGGGACAGCTGTGACATCATCGTCATCACCGGCGATGCCTATGTGGATCACCCCTCCTTCGGCATGGGCATCGTCGGCCGCATGCTGGAAGCCCAGGGGTTTCGGGTCGGGGTGATCGATCAGCCCGACTGGACCTCGAAAGACGACTTCATGCGCCTGGGCAAGCCCAACCTGTTTTTCGCCGTAGGGGCGGGCAACATGGACTCGATGATCAACCACTACACCGCGGATCGCCGATTGCGCCATGATGATGCCTACACGCCGGGCAATGTTCACGGCAAGCGTCCGGACCGGGCGGTGGTGGTGTATACCCAGCGCTGCAAGGAGGCCTATAAGGATGTGCCGGTGACCATCGGCAGCATCGAGGCCAGCCTGCGCCGCATCGCCCACTATGATTACTGGCAGGACAAGGTGCGCCGAGCCATCCTGTTCGATGCCAAGGCGGATCTGCTGATCTACGGCAACGCCGAGCGTCCCATCATCGAGGTGGCCCACCGACTGGCGGCGGGGGAGCCCATCTCCGAGATGCGCGACATCCGTGGTACCGGCTTCCTCACCAAAGATGCCCTGCCGGGCTGGAGTGGCCTGGATTCCACCACCCTGGACACCCCAGGGAAGATTGACCCCATCCCCAACCCCTATGGCGCCGATGAGATGGGCTGTCATATGGCCTCTGAGCAGCAGGAGGAGGGGGCCAAGGCGGTCACGGTCCAGCCTGCCAAACCCAAGCCCTGGGAGAAGCAATACATCCTGCTGCCCGCCTTTGATCAGGTGCGGGTGGATAAGGTGCTCTATGCCCACAGTTCCCGGGTGTTCCATCAGGAGACCAATCCCGGCTGTGCCCGTGCGCTGATGCAGCGTCACGGTGACCGCCACATCTGGCTCAATCCACCGGCGATCCCCCTGGAGACCGACGAGATGGACTGGGTATTTGGCCTGCCCTATCAGCGGGTGCCTCATCCCAAGTACCAGGGCAAGACCATCCCTGCCTACGACATGATCAAGACCTCCATCAACATCATGCGTGGTTGCTACGGGGGCTGCTCCTTCTGCTCCATTACCGAGCACGAAGGCAGGATCATCCAGAGCCGCAGCCATGAGTCGGTGATTCGGGAGATTGAGGAGATCAAGGAGAAGGTACCGGGCTTTACCGGGGTGATCTCCGATCTCGGTGGTCCCACCGCCAACATGTACCACCTGCGCTGCAAGAGTCCCAAGGCGGAGGCCACCTGCCGTCGCCTCTCCTGCATCTACCCGGACATCTGCGGCCACATGGACACCGATCATACCCCGACCATCGAGCTGTATCGCAAGGCGCGTAAGGTGAAGGGGATCAAGAAGGTGCTGATTGCATCCGGGGTACGCTATGACCTGGCGGTGGAGGACCCCCGCTATGTGAAGGAGCTGGTGACTCACCATGTGGGGGGCTACCTGAAGATTGCCCCGGAGCATACCGAAGAGGGGCCGCTGTCCAAGATGCTCAAGCCCGGGATGGGTAGCTACTACCGCTTCAAGGAGCTGTTTGACAAATACTCGGCCGAGGCTGGAAAGAAGCAGTACCTGATCCCCTATTTCATCTCCGCCCACCCGGGGACCAGCATCAAGGACATGGCCAACCTGGCTTTGTGGCTGAAGGAGAACAACTTCAAACTGGATCAGGTGCAGAACTTCTATCCTTCGCCCCTGGCCAACGCCACCGCCATCTGGCACACCGAAGTGGACTCTATGCGCAAGGTGAGCCACAAGTCGGACAGGGTGACCGTGGCCAAGGGCGGGCGGGAGCGTCGCATTCACAAGGCGATCCTCCGTTACCACGACCCCGAGGGCTGGCCACTGGTGCGCGAAGGCCTGAAGAAGGTGGGGCTGGCCAGGCTGATTGGTCATGGTCCCAACTGTCTGGTGCCGCCGGAAGGGCATAAGCCCAGAGGCCAGGGAGGGCGGGGCAAGCCAGCCCTGAGCAAGCACACCGGCCTCAAGCAGTTCGACAAGCCCCGCAAGGCGGCCAATGGCGCAACCGGCGACAACCGCGGCGCAGCCAAGGGCAAACCCGCAGGTCAGGGGCAGCGTAAGGGGCCAGCGGCTGGAGGAAACCGGCCAGGAGCGGCGGGCAAAGGATCTTCCACAGGGCGTGGGAAACCCCAGAGTCGTCCTAAGCCTCAGCGTCAGGGGCGCTAAAGAATAGCCATATCACTCAAAACAAACGCCGGGCAGATGCCCGGCGTGGTTGTTTTGGGGGAGCCGCTCTAACGGTTGTACTTGTCTATCATCAGGGTGATGCTGCTGCCGTTGTGGGTGTGGCAGGTGCCGGCGTCGTACTCTCGCTCCAGGGTAAACTCGCACTCCCCAAGCTCCGGGGAGAACATGCTGAGTCGGGTCGCCAGTTCGTCCACGCTGATCACCAGTTCCAATTGTCCGCCAGTGCCCCTGTCCAGCCGCAGATAGTAGGGTTTCACCAAAGTCACCAGCACCTCCTGAGCATGCACCAGGTTGCCGTCGGTATCGTGGATACCATAGAGCAGTTTCACCTGAGGTGAGGTGCTGTCGAACGCCTGGACTGAGGCGCTTAGCACCAGCGCCAGGGCAATCAGTAGCTGCTTCATCGGGAGCCTCCTTGTGGGACAACCCTAAGCATAGGTGCCGGGAGGCGGGGTCGCCAATGAGGGTCCGAATTGTTAGCCGATTCCGTCCAGGCGGCGGCGAACGTAGCGGCCTGGCGCGGCTTCCAGGCCTTCGGCGGGCACCCTGGCGGCCACCTTGGTGGCCGGATTTTGCTGCTCCAGCCACTGCTGCCAGGTGGGCCACCAGCTGCCCTCCTGCCGGCTGGCGGCCTTCAGCCAGGCGTCGGCAGAGCCTGCGCTTTCGCCGGTGAGGTGGCCATATTTCCCCCCCGGAGGGTTGATGATCCCAGCGACGTGGCCGGATTCGCCAAGGACGAAGGTGGTCTTGCCCTCCAGGGCCTGACCACTGTCGTAGCAGGGCTGCCACAGGGCGATGTGGTCCTCCCTGGTTGCCACCACGAAGGCCGGAGCCGTGACCTTTTTCAGATCCAGGGCGGTGCCCCTGATCTTGAATTTCCCTTTATTCACCAATTGATTGTGTTGGTACAGGCGGCGCACCAGGCTGGTGTGGCAGGGGCCGGGGACATTGGTGCTGTCTGAGTTCCAGTGCAGCAGATCGAAGGCCATGGGGCTTTTGCCCTTGAGGTAGCCCTCGACGAAGTAGTTCCAGTAGAGCTGGTTTTCCCGCAACAGGGAGAAGGTCACCGCCAGCTGGCGTCCATCCATCAGGCCGAGCCGCCGATTCTGAGCCGCCACCGCATCTACGGTGGCCTGGTTGAGGAAGTGGCCTATCTCCCCCGGCTGTGAGAAGTCCAGCAGGGTAGTAAACAGGCTGGCGGACTGGATGCGCCGCTTCATCCGCCTGGCGCTCATATAGGCCATGGTGGCCGCCAGCAGGGTGCCACCGATGCAGTACCCCACTCCATTGACCTCGCGCTCGCCGGTGGCGGCTTCGATGGCATCCAGGGCGGCCATCACCCCGTCCACCACATAGTCGTCAAAATCCAGCTGACTGTGGCTCTGGTCCGGATTGACCCAGGAGATCATAAACACCGTATGCCCCTGGCTGACCAGGTAGTTGACCAGAGAGTTCTTGGGCTGCAGATCCAGGATGTAGAACTTATTGATGAAGGCGGGGACCATCAGCACCGGTCGCTTGAACACCTGGTCGGTGCTGGGCTGGTACTGAATCAGCTGCAGCAGCGGGTTTTCAAACACCACCCGTCCGGGGGTGATGGCCAGATCCCGTCCCAGGCCGAAGGCGGTGTCATCGTTCATGGTCACCTTCAACTGGTTGCCACTGCGCGCCAGATCCTCCCTGAGGCGTTGCAGCCCGTCGAGCAGGTTACGGCCGCCGCTGTCGGCGGTGAGCTTCACCAGTTCGGGGTTGGTGGCCAGACAGTTGCTGGGAGAGAGGGCGCCGAGCATCTGTCTGGCCAGAAACTGCAACCGCGATTTCTGGCGGTCATCCAGGCCGGGTTGTTGCTCTATCCCCTGTTGAACGTGACGGCACGTCAGCAGGTAGGACTGGAGGATGCAACTGAACCAGGGGTCGGAGTGCCATTGGGGATCCTTGAAGCGGCGGTCTCCCTTGTCGGGGGCGATCACCGCAGGCTGTTGCTGCAGCAGGCGTTCAAACAGCTGCAGCTGTTCCTGCCACCAGAGCAGCTGGCGGCCAATCATCTGTTCCGGCTCAGAGGTTTCCTGCTGCCAGAATTCAAGCCATTCCAGGCCCAGCCCCATGCAGAGCTTGTTCTGACCGGATCCGGATGTCAGCCACTTCTGCCATAACTGTTGTTGGCACTGGCTCCACTGGGCAAACCACGCCATGGACTCCTGGTTCATTGCTGTCTCTCCTTGGTTGGGATCAGGACTGGGGACGGGTCAGCTTGTCCATGGAGGCACGAAACTCCTGGCCCATCTCGTTGAGAGACT
Source organism: Ferrimonas sp. (assembly GCF_048263965.1). Taxonomy (NCBI): domain Bacteria; kingdom Pseudomonadati; phylum Pseudomonadota; class Gammaproteobacteria; order Alteromonadales; family Ferrimonadaceae; genus Ferrimonas; species Ferrimonas sp. Next base: position 435,134 of record NZ_JBLXDO010000001.1, read on the forward strand.
GCATGTCCTGCATCACTCGGGAGGAGATCTCACCCATCAATTGCATCTGTTTGCCTGCCAGGGCGGTCATGGTCTGCAGGTCCCTGACGTCGGCACAGGCCTGAACCTGTTCGATGCTCAGGTCGGTGTAGTGTTTGCCGGCTTCCTGCTGCAGGCGGGTCAGTTGCTGGTAGTGGTCGGCCAGCAGCTGGTTCATTTCGGCCCAGGGGGCGGTAAATTGCTGAGCCTGGTCCTGAAACTGCTTGATCATATCCATATACATGCTCGTCTCCTTGAGGGTTTGCTGAAAAAAGCACTCAAGAAGTTAGGCGGGAGTCATGACAGGGAGTTGACAATCTCATGAGCGGTGGATGACGGTTCTGTCGATTGGCAAAGGAGCCAGGGGCGGCCGGCAACCCGCCTTAGGCGATGGCCAGCAGGATGCCGCCTATGGCGATTGCCGCCTTGGCGTATTGGCCCGCCTCATAGGTGGCGTCATCCATCGCTTCGATCCGTTCCGGATGATCCATACCCAGTGCGCCGTGGGCGAAGGTGGAGATGTCGTCACCCAGAGGACGTTCGCTGTCGCTGGAGCTGGACGTCTCCGGCGTCTCACCTCGGCGAGCCTGATTGACGGAGTTGGCCTGATATTGGGCGAGACTGGAGTTGTTGCCGACCTGCATCCTGAAATCCTTGAGTGAATGAACACCCCATTTATCGGTCAGGTTGGGTTCAGATTTGAGATAATTTACAGAGCTTTACCTATTTTTCCCCCCAGGCTTTCCTGCCTAAACCGCCGCTGAGGGAAGATCTTTTCTCCTTCTGCCGCTCTGTTTTGGTGACTAATCACGTTTTTTGGCAAGTAATCGGCAGTAATGGCAGCTTTGGGATCCCAAAAGGTGTCCCAAATCACCCAAAAACGACTGAAAATCACGCTTGTGCAACATGGTGGTGACCCACTTTTATCCTTTTTCTTGCCAAGAAGCAGCAATTGGCACTTTCATCGGGGCCTGGTTCACAGTTTGTTTTTTCATCACTTTTGCAATCGCTTTGGTCACGGAGTGCCCGAAGGAAGGAGGTTAAGGTTTCCCTGCCTATAGGGGCTGTTGATTTTCGGTGATTGCCTTTGCGCAAACACCAATTTGATTTGGTAGCGAGTGCTTAAATATCGGCTCTGAGCCGGATATAGCTGAGGCGGGCGGGGCGCCCTTCGGGGCCGGATTGACGACAACCACTCTGCGTTGTCCGATTTCGACGTAGAGCAACTATGCCAGCAATCGAACGCCTTGATTGATTGTCGTCCTCCTCGGCCAAAGCCTTACCACCAAACATCAACATCCCCTAAGAAGAGCAACAATCAAACCGCTGATTGAAGGAAATGATGATGAAACCTCTCAACTTTAAGGTCGCCACCCTGGCGGCCATGCTGGCCACAGCCCTGACCGGCTGTTCCGGCGACGATGGCAAAGATGGTGCCCCGGGTCAGCCCGGTGAACCTGGCCAACCCGGCACCCCCGGACTGGTGGTGGCCGACAGCGCCAAATCCCTCGAGGTCACTGTGACCAATATTGCCCTGGGTGAGCACACCCAGGTGAACTTCAGTGTGGTCAACGAGCAGGATCTGCCCGTTGTTGGACTGGGTAAGTTTGGCTTTCTCCTCTCCGGTCTGGAACAGGGCCAGGATGGGGACGCCAACGCCTGGAAACTGCTGGCCTCAGAAGGTTGCCCGGCCAGCAAGTACTCCGGATGCGGCACCATTGTGGACAATAAGGATGGCACCTACAGCTATCAGTTCGATAAGGATGTAACCGCCGAGTCTGCCTTTACCATTGCCGACGACAAGAGTCTGCGTCTGGTGGTTCGTACCGGTGGTGAAGAGGTCGGCAACACTGAAGTGGCCTATGCCAACCTGATTCACGACTTCCGTCCTGATGGCAATACCCCTTCCTACTCCAAGAATGTGGTGACCGAAGAGAACTGTGCCTCCTGTCACGACGACCTGGCCTTCCACGGTGGCAAGTACACCGAGGTGGAGACCTGTGTTGCCTGTCACGCCGATAACAAGGTAGGCGAAGAGGCCCTGTTCACCAACCTGGCCCACAAGGTTCACATTGGGGTGATCTCTGCGCCCGTTGGAGGCTGTGACAACTGCCACAACGAATCCGGTGAGGCGAGCGACTATGCCAACTGGAAGCAGGTTCCCACCATCGAGTCCTGCTCTACCTGCCACGCCGATGTAGACTTCGAGACCGGTGCCAACCACGTGGGCGGTCCTCGTGAAGACAACGGCGCTTGCGCGGTTTGCCACAGCGAAGCGATGATCGAGATGAACCACCTGTCCACCTACCAGGGACAGACCTCTCGCCGTGAAAACGTTCATCTGACGGTGACCGATGCCAAGATGGTGGCGGCGCCTCAGGCCCAGGCCAACATCGATGCCGGTCTGGATACCGATCAGACCGGTTACGTGCAGTTGACCGTAGACATCCGTGATAAGGATGGTCAGTCCATGAATCTGCAGCTGGATAAGGCAGATTTCTTCTACTACTCCGAGTTCTACATCAACTGGGGTGGCCACGACATGGGCATGGAGCGCGGTAAGATCCTGCGCGTATTCACCAACAAGGAGCTCTACCCAGGTTACGTAGATACCCCCATCGTACTGAACTACGAAAACGGTGAAACCACCTTCGAGATCGGTCCGTTTGATCTGACCGACACCTTCGACGGTGACCTGACCGACAGCTACGGCATGGTGTCTCCACGCATCTGGTTCTGTATGGATGCCAAGGGTGAAAACCTGGAGTCCTGTAAGGAGACCTCCAGTGTTTGGGGCCAGGGTGCCGCAGGCTTCAACTGGCTGCACTTCTTCGATGACCAGGGCATGTTGTCCGAGCGTCCTCGTCGTCAGGTGGTGACCAATGAGAAGTGTGGTTCCTGCCACGGCATGACCGAGCGCGACAGCGATGGCATGGCTCAGATGACCCTGAACTGCCGCAGCTGTCACCCGGTTACCAAGACCGACTCTGAGTTCTTCGGCACAACCTGTGCTTCTGGTTCCATCGACAAAGATGGTGATGGCCAGCTGGATGAGCAGGTGATGCTGAAGAACCTGCGTCCACGTGGTGAGCGTGACTGGACCACAGCCTCCAACGCCGGTGAAGAGTGTCTGGCCTGTCACAACGCCAACAACCCGCCGACTCAGGTGATCCGTGACGCCCACACCAAGCAGGGCGACGCCGATTACGTGGAACAGCTGACCATGAGCCACCCTGACCACAAGGTATGGATCCACTCCATGCACGCCAACAACCGTGCCAACCAGGGCGGTGAAGGTTGGGTACGTAACGTAGAGTACTCCGCTGACCTGGCGAACTGCGTCAAGTGTCACGAAGGCGACAGCTTCGATGCCAAGTACCTGGTGGGTCGTAAGCCTCTGGCATTGGATCTGGACTACATGAACACCTATGACGGCCTGGATCCGGCCAACGGCAAAGACACCACTGGCAACAAGCGTTACGCCGTAGATGCCAAGGCTGATGCCTATGTGTCCCCCACCGCGGCCGTGTGCCTGAGCTGTCACGGTAAGCGTGCCGCTGAAGACGGTGAGGATCGTCGCCAGGTGCGTAAAGAGGTGGTGGCTCACATGAAGCAGAACGGTGCCCAGTTCGGTGTGACCGAAGGTGAGTACACCGGCGAGGAGTCCTGCGCCGTGTGTCACAACCTGGACAATCTCAAGTCTGTTCACGGTCTTAACTAAGGGCGAAGCCCGCGTGTGCAACGTTTCCCTGTAAGCCAAGGCCCGGGCCTCATCACCCGGGCCTTTTTTGAGTCTGGGTCGGGATCACAAAGCTGAAGGTGCAGAATAAAACCCACTTCAATTTGGGATTATCATGACCATTAAGCTGAGCCTTTACCTGATTCAAGGCTGTCTAACAGGGTTGAGAGGACCGATGTGAAAGTATCCAAGTATCTGACTGTGGACGAGGAGCGTCGTCTGCTGCTCGACAGCAAAGGGAACTTGACCCATCCACTCTCCTTTGCCGAACTGGAGATGCTGAAGCTGCTGGTGGCTGAGCACGGCGAGGTTGTCGACAAGCAGCGTCTCACCGACGCTGGTTGGCCGGGCCGGATCGTTGCCCAGTCTTCGCTGACCCAGTGCATCAGTACCCTGAGGCGCAAGCTGGAGGGGCACCCGGATATTGAGCTGAAGACCATTCCCAGGTACGGCTACTGTCTGGGTTATGTGGAGCCCCGCGAGATGGCCCCTGCAGCGAGTCAACCCGCAGAACCGGAACTGCCGCTATCTTCGGCCCAGGAGCTGCCGCAACCTTCGGCTCAGGAGTTGCCAGATGGTCGCCGGTCTGGCTTCGCCCTCCGTTGGCGCTGGCCAGCCCTGGGGCTGTTGCTGGCATCCGTGGCCTACCTGCACCTCTCCGGGGGGCTGTCCCATGCCCTGGACTGGCTGAGGTTGATAAGCCAGCCATCGGTGGCCGCCATCTCCAGCGAGTCGCTTAAGGTGGGTTCCCACCCCAACCTGGCCCACAACGTGGTGTTCGAGGAGGAGGAAACCCTGCCCAAGGTGTCGCCGCAGAGGTTCATCGCCAACTGGGAGCGGGTGGATGATATGTTGCCGGAGGTCAAAGCCCAGCAGAGCTATCTGAAGCAGAGTCCAGACTTCGATTCCATCGCCCTGTGTGCGGATTTCGATGGCATCTGCCGGGACAAACAGCCGCTGAACCTGGTGCGTCGCCATGGTGAGCAGCCGTCGCTGGATCTTAAATGGCTGAGGGACACCAAGCTGAGAATGGAGCAGGTGACCTACAACAAGATCCTGCTGGACCGATTCGATGGCCCCACCGACGGCTTGTTGGAGGATGTCTACCGGGCTGACGTCTATTACTATGGCGACAGTGACAATGTGGTGCGAGGTGACATCCGTTTCTCCATCCTCTATCAGTCGAAGACCCAGGGCCAGTTGCTGGTGGCCGCCTGCTTTACCGACGCACTGAACCGGGAGATCAGCATGCGCTATGAGTTCTCCGGCCCCTTTAGGGTCCGGGAGACCCAGGTGGATGGGCGACCGGTGAAGCGCTTCCTGATCCAGGTGGAGGATCAGAACTTCCGCCGACCGGAGCAGTTGTCTGAGGAGGGCGCGGTGATCTACCGCGAGATCCAGAAGGCGGTGCTGTCCAAGAAGCAGATGACCCTGCACCAGGTCTATGAGGATGACCAGAGTGGTGTCTGGAGCCTGCCCCTCTGGGGAGAGACCATGGTATGGGCCCACAGGGCCCAGCTGACACTCTAATAAGAGACAAATAACAAAGGGGCTCGTTTGAGCCCCTTTTTTTAATCCCTGACCACGGTGATGTCGGTAAAACCCTTCTGACGGATGTAGTTATCCCGGAAGTTGCGGACGGTCTTCTTATCCCGGGTGGACATGCGTACCGCCTGCTCCATGGCCAGGTAGTCGCTGGTGTCTATCCCTTCGGCGGCGGCCACCGCCTCGAAAGCGTCGTGGTATTTGTCGTTGGCATAGCCGATGCTCTTCTGCTGCCCCTTGAAGGTGTAGCTGATGGTCAGGGCCATTAGTTCTCCTCCTTCAGACGGATGCCATCGCTGTCGATGCTGATCTTGCCGGACTTCAACAGGCTGCCCAGGGTGCGCTTGTACACCTTCTTGCTCACCTTGAAGACCCGTTTGATCGCTTCAGGATCCGCCTTGTCTCCCAAGTGGCTGAAGCCCTTGTTGTCTGCCAGGTGCTTGAGCACCTGAGCTTCCAGCTGATCCACTGCCTCGGCGGCGGGGGGATTCAGGGTCAGGTCGACACCGCCATCTTCACGCACCCACTTGACGTAGCCGGTCAGGCGCTGGCCTACGCGGACGTCGCGGAAGATTTCGTTGTGATAGAGCACGCCCCAGTAGCTGTCGTTGACGATCGCCTTGAAGCCCAGGTCGGTCTTGTTGGTCAGCAGCAGGTCGACCTTCTGCATCCGCTTGAAGCGGCCAGGGCGCTCTGACACAAACCGGTCCAGTTTGGTGGAGGCGGCCAGGCGTTCGGTGTGGTGATCCTGGTAGATGTGCACCACATAGTGGCGCCCCTTTTCCATGGGGACCTTCTGCTGGTTATAGGGGACCAACAGGTCTTTATCCAGACCCCAATCCAGGAATGCCCCGGCGTTGTTAACGTCCACCACCTGCATCAGGGCGAACTCGCCCAGGCAGGCCTTGGCCTTCTGGGTGGTGGCGATCAGCTGATCCTCGGAATCGAAATAGAGGAACACCTCGATCTCTGTACCGATCTCTGTGTCCTTGGGAACGAACTTACGGGGGAGGAGGATGTGACCGAACTTGCCGCCGTCGAGGAAGACGCCGTAATCGCTGAGGCGAACGACGGAGAGGCGGTTGTAGTGACCTATTCTAACCATGGTGAAAATCTTTGTCCGAAAGAGGGGGGCATACCGCAGGGATATGGGTGCCAAAACTGCAGCGAGTATAAACCAAATGGGGCGGACAGAGAAAAAAAGGGCCAGCCCGTTGGCGGGCCGGCCCAAGAGATGATGATGCTTGCTCTAAGAAAAAAGGGGGCTTACAGCTTGATCCCTTCGACGTGCAGGTCCAGCTGTACCTCGGCGGACTGAGGGCCGAGATCCATGGGGATGCCGAAATCCTTCATCTTGATGGTGGTGCTGCCCTCAAAACCAACGCGGTAGCCACCCCAGGGATCCTGACCTTCGCCAATTTTCTGAACGTCGATGGAGATGGGCTTGGTGACACCGCGCAGGGTGAAGTCACCGTGCAGCACACCGGACTCGGCGTCTTTGGCGTCATAGGAGGTACTGACAAACTTGGCCTCGGGGAAGCGCTTCACTTCCAGGAAGTCCTCGCCGCGAATGTGCTTGTCACGCTCGGCGTGGTTTGAGTTGACGCTGGCGGTATCGATGCTCACCCGGAAGGCCCCTGGGGCGCCCTCTGCGTAGTTGAAGCTGCCCTTGAAACTGTCGAAGCGGCCGATCACCCAGCTGTAACCCAGGTGGTTGATCTTGAAGTTGATGGAGGCGTGGGCCCCCTTGGTGTCGATGGCGTAGTCGTCGGCCATAGCCAGGGAGCTGAAAGCCAGGGCGGAGCCCAGCAGGGCAGCGTTGATCATTTTCATAGTAATACTCTCCAGTTGGTTGGGGCTCAGTTTGATGGTGCGATCATGCGGCCCAGGGTGTTGTCACGGTCGATGAATTGGTGTTTCAGGGCGGCCAGGCCATGGCCCAGCGCTAGAATAATCAGGCTCCATGCGGCGTACTCATGGATGGTGCCAGCGATCTCCTCCTGCTGATTCAGCCCGGTGATCAGAGCGGGAACGCTGAACCAGTCAAAGACGTCGATGGCCCGGCCATCGGCGGTGGAGATCAGGTAGCCGGAGATCAGCAGGGCCATCAACAGCAGGTAGATGGCACCATGGCCGGCTTTGGCGGCCAGCTGGGTCATCCGCCCCTGTCCCGCTGGTGCCTTGGGCACCGGATTGGCGAAGCGCCAGATCAGGCGCAGCAGGGTGGCGCCGAGCAGCAGCAGGCCCAGGCTCTTGTGGATATAGGGCCCCTGACGATACCAGGGGTCGTAGTAGCCCAGGTCCACCATGTAGAGGCCCAGGCCAAACAGGCCGAACACCGCCAGGGCGGAGAGCCAGTGCAAAGCGATGGTGACCCAGCCGTAGCTGTGGGAGTTGTTGCGTATCATCACGGGTCTCCTGAAAGTGAGTGATGCAACACATTTTAATTTCATAAATAAGAATTAATATCGCAAAATCGTGGGCGGTTCTTTCTAAAAAGTAGAACTGTTTCTCATGGGCTTGTCTTAGCCTTCTCAGGCAGGCAAAATCGTGAATATTGTATGCAATTCTGGAGTCTCTATGATTTCCCGCTGTTTTTCTCTTGGCCTACTGATGCTGAGTGCGTCGCCATGGGCGTTAGAGGGGCCTGCCGTTCCCTCGGTGGATCAGGTGCTGTCCCAGGTGCACAGGTGCAGTGACACCCTGATCCTGCGATCCGAGTCCCTGACGGCAGAGCAGCAGGCGCAGGCCTGCGACATGCTGGGAAGACAGGAGGGCGAGTTTCATCAGATGTTTGGCACCCGGGGACAGCCGGTGTCTCATGATCACAATGGGGCGATGCGGGCCAACATCTATGGGGACAGGGACAGCTATGTGGCCCATGTGACGGCTCATTTCAATGTGCCCAGCGACAATGGCGGCATGTATCTGGAAGGGCATCCGGACAGGCCAGGCAACCAGGCGGAGTTTGTGGCCTATGAGAAGCAGGGCGAGATCTGGAATCTGGCCCACGAGTATGTCCACTACCTGGATGGGCGCTTCAACCTTTATGGCAACTTCTGTCTGGGTCTGCACGACGATCACAGTGCGCCTGAGTACTGTCCTGAGCCATCACCGCCTCTGCCTCACCTGGTGTGGTGGTCCGAAGGCGTGGCAGAGTACGTGGCCAAGGGCCGGGATAATCCCAGGGCCACCTCTTTGGTCCTGGAGCCCAGCTTCGCCCTGAGTGAGTTGTTTGATACCAGCTACAGCCTTAATGGTGGCAGTGGGCGGGTGTATGGCTGGGGATATCTGGCGGTGCGCTACATGATGGAGCATCAAAGGGAGAGGGTGGAACAGATGCTGACCCTGACCCGGCGCGGTGATTACCCCAGGTATCAGGCGCTGGTGCGGCAGTGGGGCAAGGACATGGATGCGGATTTCCGTCGCTGGCTGGAGGATTTGGCGGAGCTGGAACGGGGCATGAAATAGGGGGGTGATACTCTGTTTGTGAGGTACACCATGGACCGGGTGAACAAAAGAGCGCATGCTGAAAAGGTAACCACTGGCTCAAGGAGAGGATGATGGAGTCGGCCATTACTGTGGTGCTGCTATTGGCACTGGCAACGGCGGCAGTCGCGTTTCTGTTGGTACCCCGAAAAAGAAAGCATCGGGAGGTCACTCCCATCTCCAATCGCAGTCGCAAGAAGCGGGCGCGGAAGAAATCCGCGAAAGTCTCCTAGGAACGTCAATATTAAAGAGGGCCGCAGTGGCGGCCCTTTTAACGGTTACTGCTGTTCCCGGGCGATGGCCCGATAGGCGATGTCCCGCCGACAGAATACCCCATCCCAGCTGATCTCATCCGCCAACAGGTAAGCACGCTGTTGCGCCTCGGTGACGGTGTGGCCCAGGGCGGTGGCGCAGAGCACCCGTCCGCCGGTGTTGACGATGGCGCCCTCCTGTTCACTGGTGCCGGCGTGGAACACCTTTTCACCCTCGGCGTAGTCGATGCGCAGCCCGCTGATGGGGAAGCCCTTGGTGTAGCTGGCGGGGTAGCCGCCAGAGGCCAGAACCACGCCCACGGCGGCCCGGGGATCAAACTCGGCACTCTTGTCATTCAACTCGCCGGCACAGGCGGCCAGACACAGTTCCACCAGATCAGACTGCATCCGCAGCATGATGGGTTGGGTTTCCGGGTCACCGAAACGACAGTTGTACTCGATCACCTTGGGGGTGCAGTCGGCGTCGATCATCAGGCCGGCATAGAGGAAGCCCTTGTAGGGGTGGCCCTCGGCCTTCATGCCATCTACCGTGGGACGAATCACCTCGGCCATGATGCGGTCGTGGATCGCCTGGGTGACGACCGGTGCGGGGGAGTAGGCACCCATGCCGCCGGTGTTGGGGCCGGTGTCGCCGTCGCCGACGCGCTTATGATCCTGGCTGGTGGCCATGGGCAGGATGTTGTCGCCATCCACCATGACGATGAAGGAAGCCTCCTCGCCCTCGAGGAACTCCTCGATCACCACCCGGTGGCCGGCATCGCCGAAGGCATTGCCGGCCAGCATGTCTTTGACCGCATCCTCGGCTTCGGTCAGGGTCATGGCAACGATAACGCCCTTACCGGCGGCCAGACCGTCTGCCTTGACGACGATGGGGGCACCCTTCTCCTGCAGGTAAGCCAACGCAGGCGCCACTTCGGTGAAGTTCTGGTACTCGGCGGTGGGAATGGCGTGACGGGCCAGGAAATCCTTGGTGAACGCCTTGGAGCCTTCCAACTGCGCAGCCGCGGCGCTGGGGCCGAAGATGGTCAGTCCCTCGGCCTCGAAGGCGTCCACTACACCGTCGACCAGAGGTGCTTCCGGACCGACGATGGTCAGGGCAACCTGTTGCTCTTTGGCGAAGGCCACCAGGGCCTGGTTGCCGGAGACAGCGACGTTTTCCAGCTTGGGCTCGGTGGCGGTACCGGCATTGCCCGGCGCCACGAACACGGTCTCCACGGCAGGGTTCTGCGCCGCCTTCCACGCCAGGGCGTGCTCACGACCACCGCTACCAATAACTAATACTTTCATCTCTTAATCCTTTGCGATAAAGGGAAGGGGGGCTCCAAACAGGAGTCAGGTCCACCCCTCAAGCGCAGGCCAAACCGATGAAGTGCTAGAAGCCCTCTCCACAGCCCCCTGAGTTTGCTGTTGCAAATGAGGGGGGCGAGGACAGAGGGCGACGCCGCAATTCGAGGTTTGGGCAAGCGTCAACCCAAAGCCATTAGTGCTTAAAATGGCGCATTCCGGTGAACACCATAACCATATCGTGTTCGTCCGCCGCATCGATCACTTCCTGGTCTCTCATGGAGCCACCAGGCTGAATCACGCAGCTGATCCCCGCTTCGGCGGCGGCGTCGATGCCGTCACGGAAGGGGAAGAAGGCGTCGGACGCCATCACGGAGCCGGGTACGGTCAGGCCCTCATCGGCGGCCTTAATGCCGGCGATCTTGGCGGAGTAGACGCGGCTCATCTGGCCGGCACCCACCCCCACGGTCATCCCCTCTTTGGCGTAGACGATGGCGTTGGATTTGACGTACTTGGCCACCTTCCAGCAGAACATCAGGTCCTTGAGTTCGGCCTCGGTAGGCTGGCGCTTGGAGACCACCTTGATCTCCTCCAGGCCGACCATGCCCTGATCCCTGTCCTGAACCAGCAGGCCACCGTTGACCCGCTTGGTGTCGAACTCGGTGGTTTTACCTTGCCACTGGCCGCACTCCAGCAGGCGCACGTTCTGTTTGGCACTGACCACCGCCTTGGCGTCGTCGGAGACGGTGGGCGCGATGATCACTTCAACGAACTGGCGGTCGATGATCGCCTGGGCGGTGGCGCCATCCAGCTTCTGGTTGAAGGCGATGATGCCGCCAAACGCAGAGGTGGGGTCGGTTTTAAAGGCGCGATCGTACGCTTCCAGAAGGTTGTCGCCCAGGGCCACACCACAGGGGTTGGCGTGCTTGACGATGACACAGGCGGGAGCGTCAAACTCCTTGACGCACTCCAGTGCGGCATCGGTGTCGGCGATGTTGTTGTAGGAGAGTGCCTTACCCTGAATCTGGATGGCGGAGGCTACCGAGGCTTCCTGCAGCGCCTTCTCTACGTAGAAGGCGGCGCGCTGGTGGCTGTTTTCGCCATAGCGCATATCCTGCTTCTTGATGAACTGTTGGTTGAAGGTGCGGGGGAAGACGGACTCATCGTCGCCCTCTTTGTTGTCGCCGTGGCTGGGCACCATGGTGCCGAAGTAGTTGGCGATCATGCCATCGTAGCCGGTGGTGTGCTCGAAGGCGGCAATGGCCAGGTCGAATCGGGTCTGGTAAGTGAGTGAACCCTCACCCTTGTCCATCTCCGCGATCACTCTGTCGTAGTCGTGGGCATTGACCACTATGGTGACATCTTTGTGGTTCTTGGCGGCGGAGCGCACCATGGTCGGACCGCCAATGTCGATGTTCTCGATGGCGTCTTCCAGGGAGCAATCTGGACGGGCGACGGTCTGGGCGAAGGGGTAGAGGTTCACCACCACCATATCGATGGGCTTGATGCCGTGGGTGTCCATCACCGCGTCATCTTTTTCGCGGCGGCCGAGGATGCCACCGTGTACCTTGGGGTGCAGGGTTTTGACCCGACCGTCCATCATTTCAGGGAAGCCGGTGTAGTCGGACACCTCGGTGACAGGCAGGCCAGCTTCGGCCAACAGGCGTGCGGTGCCGCCGGTGGAGAGCAGCTCAACACCGCGCTGACTCAGAGCCTGGGCGAACTCAACTACACCAGTCTTGTCAGACACACTCAGCAGGGCGCGTCGAATGGGACGTGCAGATTCCATAGGGTACAGATCCTTTCATGTAGGGTTAGTGGGTCACCCTGAGGGTGACTCTTATTATGGGAAGATATTTCGCTAACACCTTGGCGTAAGGTGTTGGCGAAATACCCTCTTTGGGGGTCTGTACAACCTTAATGGAGTCGCGCGCATTGTACGTCAAAATGGTCATGAAATCAGGCCAAATCCACGACTTTTGTTCACGTATAAGAAAAGTGCATTTCCATATAAAAAGGGTTTGACCTTAGACTTAACTCCAAGGTTTATAATCCCACCAAGTCAAGATTCCGGAGTCTGTCATGTACCGCATCGGCGAGCTGGCGACGGCCTGTGAGGTCACCGCCGACACCCTGAGGTTTTATGAAAAGAACGGCTTGTTCAGCCCATCGTCCCGCTCGGACAAAGGCTACAGGCTGTATACCGAAGAGGATGCCCGCCACCTCAAGTTCATCCTGAGGGCTAAGGCGATGGGGTTCAGCCTGACGGAGATTCGCGAGCTGCTCAACATCGAGGCCAGTCGCTCAGACTGGGCCTGCGCCGATGTGAAAGGGATGGTAGAGGCCAAGGCGGCCGAGTTGCAGCGAAAGATTGATGAGATGACCCGCCTGAGAGACTCCCTTCAGGAGCTGGCGGACGCATGCTGTGGTGGGCCGGAGAGTGCCATTCACTGCTCCATCCTGGATACCCTGGAGACCAAGTAGATGTTGTTGATTGAGAATTTCCTGGACCTTTTCCTGGATTCCGCGCCCTGGCTGTTGCTGGGCCTGTTCCTGGCGGGGATGCTGAAGATGTTTGTCCCCATGGAGTGGATGAACAAGCAGTTGGGGGGGCACGGTTTCAAGACCACTCTGAAGGCAGCCCTGTTTGGTGCGCCTTTGCCATTATGCTCCTGTGGGGTGATTCCGGCTGCGGTGGGCCTGCGCCGTTCGGGTGCGTCCAAGAGTGCCACCACCTCCTTCCTGGTGTCGACGCCGGAAACCGGTGTGGACTCGGTCTCCGTCTCTTATGTCCTGCTGGGTCCCTTTATGGCCGTGGTGCGTCCCATCGCCGCAGTCACATCCGCCGTGGTGGCTGGCTTGCTGGTTGGCCGCGATGACGAAGAGCCCAAAGAGGAGAAAGCGCCTATCAAGGTAGCCAAGATGCGCCCCATGGGCCAGGGCTCCCTGATGGCCTCCGGTGGTCAACCTCAACTGAAGGTAGAGCCAAAGTCTGGCTGTTGCGCTTCCAATAAGGAGGTTGCGCCCGAACCGGCATCCAGCTGTTGCTCTACCAAGAAGTCACCAGCCCCAGAGGTGACTTCCAGCTGCTGCTCTTCCAAGGCCGAAGCCAAACCCCAAGAGAGCGCCAGTTGCTGCAGCAGCAACAACGAGGTGAAGAGCGAAACAGGGTGCTGTGCCTCCAAGGCGGCCCCCAAAGCCAGCGATGGTGTACTCAGCCGAATGGTTCAGGGGATCCGTTACGCCAGTAATGATCTGGTGAAGGACACCACAGTGTGGCTGCTCATCGGCCTGTTTTTCGCGGCCCTGGTAAACACCTTCGTTCCGCCACAGTACCTGTCGCAATGGGGGGATGGCATCCTGGCCATGTCTCTGATGGTGCTGGTGTCCGTGCCCATGTATATCTGTGCCACCGCCTCGACGCCTATTGCCGCGGGCCTGTTGCTGGCGGGGGTGTCCCCCGGTGCGGTACTGGTGTTTATGATGGCGGGCCCCGCGACCAACATCGCCACCCTGGGGGTGGTACGTAATGAACTTGGCAAGCGTGCCCTGTGGGGCTACCTGGGCGGAGTTATCGGTACTGCCATGGTGTTTGGTTACCTGGTGAACTTCCTGGTGACCAGCTACGGCTTCCAGGTGACCCCCCTGGTGGGCGAGGAGCACAGAATGTTGCCCAACTGGTTGGTGTACGGCAGTGGCATTCTGCTGGCCGTGCTGATGATCCGGGCGTTGCTGACCACAATTAAAGTCAGGATGACCCCCACTCCCGCTTAATCTGTAGCCATGCCGACTGACAACGCGCTGCTTTTGCAGCGCGTTGTTTTATCGAAGCTTATTATCTCCCCTGTGCTAAAATTCAACCAGTTTCAGTTGGCTCTGTATCTTGAGCCCCTCCTTAACCCTCAATGAGGATCCTCCTATGAGTGCACTGCTAGTCCTGGTGACCGCCCTCGCGTCCGAACCCGCTTTGGCCGGGGTGGAGCAGGGTGATGAATATATTTGCCGCAACGGTGAGATGGAGCGCCGTATCCAGGTGATCTATCCTCAGGGCGCGCCGCTGCCTTGCGAGGTTCATTATGTGAAAGGCAGTGACAGCAAGGTGCTGTGGCGTGCTCAAAACGAGGCGGGATACTGTGAAGCCAAAGCCCAGGAGTTTGCGGCGAAGCAGAAGACCCTCTACTTCCCTTGTGAGAAGAATCAGTAGAGGAGGGGGTGCTCCTCCATTGCGGCAGCATTCCCGACGCAATGCTCTTCTTCCGAGACCCGTTAAGGGCAGCCATCGCTGCCCGCCCCTTATCTCTACTATCATCAGGCTGACTCTATAGCCCATATTCCCTCCTCGAAATAAAGGGTTGCATATGGCTACTTCACATGTTGGTCAGCCAACTCTGAATATCTTCCGCCAGTGAGCCTTGCTCAAATGTTGTGCACTCATGCTTAGATGCATCGAGTCTAAAAATTACGAATAAAGAAAATATCATTCAATTAATTGAGCCTCATTCATTGGGGGATTGGATCTCTACCGCCTTTTTAGCGGAAAATCTCTAATAAAATTACAAATTGCCCCGCCCAACTTTCCGCCCCAACTGTTTTTGTGAGCTGGATCTCTACTCATTTGGTGATAGGTTCGCCTTGAATGATTTCATAATAAAAAGGCAATAATTAATTAAATACCTCTTCATTATAAACTTAAGTCGCTGCGGTTTAAGTGTTTGTTTGTGTGGGTTTTATGCTAAAGGTTTTCTCTTGATGAGTTTAGCGTTGATTAATTGATAGGGGGCTTTGTCTCTTAATTCACCCTGGATCACGCCGCAATTGCAAAATCGCCCCAAAGGCTGAGCCAGCCTAAAAAAATATCCAAAACCGCCTCTCGGGTCACAATATGCCCGCCGGTTGTGATCGCGGTCTTTGTCGCCCCTGGTCCGATGTAGGTTTTGTTCGACAATAATCGCCATTATGCGACGTGGATCGCACCAGTTGAGCCTGGGTAAGGAAATTCAGATTGCCGTTTTGTTAACTTCGTGGGGCGAAATGTTTGGACTGGTGTTTGTTGATTGGCGCTTATCTGTGGTTGTGTCAGGTTAGTTTTTTCCATCTAATGCGTTGCCGACAAATGATCTCAGTCCACGACACAACATTTCAAATAAGAGAGTGATGTTGATTCATAACCTATAAAATAGGATGAAACTGAGATGTTCGTTTCTAAAATTAAAAAGATTGCCTTAGTAACCTCCATGGCTGCCATGGCAACCCCGGCGTTAGCTGCATACGAAATCCAACTGAACGACAACGATAAGCTGATCTTCGGCGGATACATCAAGGCTGATGTCCGTTACGTTGACGGTGACGTAGCCTATAAAGACCAGTGGACCGGTGCAGGCACCCCCCTGGAGGAGAGCGCATCTCAGTTCCGCATCTTCGCCAACGAAACCCGTTTTAACACCAAGTACATCCACGGTGACCTGGTCGGTTTCATCGAGATGGATTTCTTCGGTGGTGGCGGTAACCAGATTATCTCCAACTCCCTGAACCCACGTCTGCGTCACGCCTTCGTGAAGTACAAGAACATCACTGCCGGTCAGACCTGGTCTACCCTGATGAACACCAGCGCCATCGCTGAGACTGCTGACTTCGGTAGCACCATGATGGGTATCTCCTTTATCCGTCAAGGTCAGATCCGTTACACCAACGGTGGCCTGCAGCTGGCTATGGAGAACCCTGAGAGCTTCGGTGGTGACACTGCCAACGACAAACTGCCTGACCTGATCGCCAAGTACACCTTCAAGGGTGACTGGGGTAACGTGTCTGTTGCCGGTCTGGCTCGTCAGCTGAACACCCTGGGTGGTGAGACTGAGAACGCCCTGGGCTTCTCCGTAGCCGGTCGCATCAACACCTTCGGTAAAGACGACCTGCGCTTCCAGATCCACAAAGGTGAGCTGGGCCGCTATGTTGGTACCGCTGCTGTTAAGGACCTGGTTGGCGAAGAGGTAGAAGATACCACCTCCTACAACATCGCCTACCGTCACTTCTGGAACGAGACTGTTCGTTCTACTCTGGTCTATGGCCACATCGAAGGCGACGTTTCCGGTAACGAAACCAGCCAGTGGGGCGTAAACATCTTTAAGAACTTCACCAAGGAGCTGTCCATGGGTCTGGAAGTAGGTAACTACTCCATCGACCACGAGGACAAGGACTCCATGTACGGTCAGTTCTCTATCCGTTACGCCCTGTAACCAGGTAGCAGAGAGGCGGGGATCCTGACCCCGCGACGGGTCCATCTTGGCAGAGAGTTAGACCCAACCCTTAGCCGGCGGAAACGCCGGCTTTTTTGTGCCTGATGCTCGGCATTGCCACAAACTGCTGGAATCTGTCGGGCGCTCATTAGCGTAGCAGGTTCAGCCCATGGCTGGGAGCAACCATCATCGGTTGGACCGAGTTCTGCTGCGGCTGACGGGAGGGGCAGCGATGAGCCGATGGTGCCAGCAAGGATTTCAAGAGTCGGGGAAAGGCGGACATAAGAAAGGCCACCTTGCGGTGGCCTCTGGCAGGTTACCCAATCAGCTGATTGGGGCGACCGTTTCCTCTTTGGCTAGGCCAAAGATTAGAAGCGGTAGCGCAGACCTACGGTTACTACATCATCTTCGATGTCGGCAGCGTCCTTGATGGAGGCTTCGTACTTGGCGTAGTGGCCGTACAGGTAAGCAGACTTGCTCAGGGTGTAGTCGCCACCGATGGTGTAGTTGGTTACATCTTCAACGGTGCCGGTGGTGTCACCCTGGGCCTTCTTACCGAAGGTACCCATGGCGCCATCTTCGTAGCCGTACTGAGCCTTCAGCATGAAGTTGCCCAGAGGGTACTTGGCGGAAACGATGTAGCCGTCGGACTCAGCGGAGGAGTCGGCGGTCTTCTCGGAGGACTGGTAGATGGCACCCAGAGCCAGGTCAGCAACTTTTACCTGACCAGTCAGACGCCAGGCGGTCAGACCTTTGATGCCGTCAACATAGCCGCCGCCAACGTAGAAGTTGGCTTTCTTCAGGCCTTTGTCACCGTAACCCAGGAACAGGGCGTAGTTGTCGCCGTCGTCGCTGGTGGCGCCGTCGTTGTCGTCTTCCAGGATGTAGGTGAACTTACCGGTCAGCATGTCTACCTTAGGCAGAACATAGGTGATGCCATCAGCAACACGATCCTGACCAGGCAGGATCATCACGATGTCGGCGTTCAGGTTACCGAAGGCATCAACGCCACCTTCGGAGCCTTTGAAGGCGGTGTCGTTGCGACCGAATACCACTTCACCGAAACCACCGGCCAGACCGATGTAAGTGTTACGGGAAGAGAAGGTGTCGGCGTCGTTGTCGGTGCCGTTAACACCAACTTCTACCTTGTACACCAGCTTCAGAGCGCCGTTGATGTCGTGGGCGCCTTTCATACCGATGTTGGAAGAGTTGTTTTCCAGAACAGTGCCGGTGTCACCGCTGGTACCTTGAACGGTGTAACCGGTGTCGGAATCGGTCAAAGAGATGTTCAGGTCACCGTAGAAGGTGGGCATTTCTGCTTGGGCGCCGAAAGAGGCAGCAACCAGCAGTGCAGCAGCAGAGAGGGCGGGTGTCCGTTTTAACATGATCAATTTACTCCTGACGATCAATGAATGCCTGATGTTTGGTTAACACATAAGCAACATATTTCCCTATGTATCAAGATTTAATCAGGCTTTTTAGTCATTTTGCGAACTCGATTCTGGCAGGAAGTCTGTGACATGCAACCGCCCGATCGGGCGTTTTTTGAAGTGGCGCACGTTTTGGCGTGAGATAATTGTAAATGTTGCGGAAGGTCAATAAAGCCGCGATTAATACGTTGATTCACCAAGGTTATATGGTTAACGTGAAAAGTTCACCCTACGCAAACCGTCCGGGACTTCCCTGAATTCCCATCACCCCTGTTATACTGCGCCGGACTTTGTCAGGAATGCAGATATGAACGACGACTACCTACAACGCTTTGGCGGCATTGGCCGCCTCTATGGTCCAGCGGCACTGGAGCGATTCTCCCGGTCCCACGTTGCCGTGGTTGGCATCGGAGGGGTGGGCACCTGGGTGGCTGAGGCGCTTGCCCGCAGCGGCATCGCTCGAATTACGCTAATCGACCTCGATGACATCTGTATTACCAACACCAATCGACAGTGCCACGCCCTGAAGCAGACCGTGGGTCTCTCCAAGGTGGCGGTGATGGCGGAGCGGATCCGCGCCATTAATCCGGACTGTCAGGTGGATGAGGTGGAGGAGTTTGTCGACAGCGATAACCTGTTTGAGCTTATCGATGATACGCTGGACTATCTGGTGGACTGCATCGACAGTGTTAAGGCCAAGGCGGCGCTGATTGTTCACTGCAAGCGGCGCAAGATTCGTATTGTGACCGTCGGCGGCGCTGGCGGTCAGCTTGATCCCACCCGGGTTCAGGTGGCGGATCTGGCTAAGACCTATCAGGACCCCCTGGCAGCAAAAGTGCGTAACCTGCTGCGCAGGGAATACAACTTCAGTAAGAACCCCAAGCGCCGTTTTCAGGTGGAGTGCGTCTTCTCCGATGAGCAGCTCAAGTACCCCGGCAGCGATGGTCAGATCTGCCTGGCCAAGTCGGCCGCAGAGGGCCCCAAGGCGATGGACTGTGCCAGTGGTTTTGGTGCAGTGACCCCGGTGACTGGCACCTTTGGCTTTGTGGCGGCCAGTCGAGTACTGCTAAAGCTGGCGGCACAAGCCGACAAAGAGGCATAATATTTCAATGCCTTAGTTCAATGCCATGGGAGGGCAGTGACGTGTTGTCCAGACAGCTTGGGCTGATTTGCCTGCTGATGAGCCTGAGTGTTTCGGCCTCGGTACAACCTGAGTCGGAGACTCAGGAACACCCCTGGTATGACAAGGCCCATGAGCTGCTTTCCGGCTCTGCCCGTCGCTCCGCCCTTTGGTTCGATCACTTCTTTGGCCCCACAGACGATGCCGATCAGGCGTCCAGTCATTTTAGGTTGAGAGTCCAGCAGGAGTTCATTGAGCGGGAGAGCGATCAATTGGGTGTGCGCCTCTCCGCCGCCTATTATCTTCCCCAGACTGAACGGCGGCTCAAGCTGTTGCTGGAATCCGACGAAGAGGATGAGGAGCTGGGCGATCCCTTTACCGGTACCGGAGAGGGCACCACCCGAGCGGCGCTGCGCTGGATCCCGCTGGATAGAAAGCGCTGGGATCTGTCACTGGATCTCGGCGCCAGTATGGACTCGGGCATTCAGCCCTTTGTTCGGGGACGCGCCCGCTACTACGACAACCTGGACGAGCGTACCCTGCTGAAAGCCACCCAGGAGCTGAGGGTGCAATCCAATGAGGGCTGGAGTGAAACCACAGGCCTGAACCTGGAGCGGCACTACGACGGTCACGCCCTGCTGTGGCGCAACCGGCTCTTTTATGGAGAGGAGAGTGATGGGCTGGAGTGGAGCAGTAAGCTCAGCAGGGTCGAGTGGCTCAATGACCGCACCGCTCTGTCGGTGTTTGCCGCCGTTTCAGGGGCTACGGAGGATACCCTGACCCAGAGTGAAATTCGCCGTCTGGGCCTCACCTTCCGCCAGAGTTTTCTGAGGAGTTGGCTCTTTTATGAGGTGGAGCCCCAGGTCACCTGGCCCAGAAAGTACGGCTTCGACACCAATCTGGAGTTGATGCTGACTCTGGAGGCCCAGTTTGGCCAGCGCCGCTAACTCGGCGTTACCTGGGCGCGAATCGCCTCCACCAGGGCCGCCAGACCATTGGCTCTGGATGGGCTCAGATGGGCCGACAGCCCCAACTCTCCGAACCAGCTGTCCAGATCCAGGCCGCGAATGGTCTGATCGTCGCCGTGATTGCAGGCGCTCAGGATCAGCACCAGAAGCCCTTTGATGATGCGGGACTCACTGCCGGCAAGGAAGTGATGATAACCCGTCTCATCTCTGTGGTGGTAGAGCCAAGCCTTGCTTTCGCAGCCAGCCACCTCCGCATCCTCCCTCTGCCACTGTGGGGCCAAAGCGGGCATACGGCTGCCCAGTTTCATGATGATCCGGTATCGCCCCTGCCAGTGGGACTGAGCCATCAACTCCTGATGCAACTGCTCTCGGGTCAGCTCTCTCCCCAGAGGGGAGTCCAGAAACTCTTGAATGCCGGGTTTAATCATCGAGAAACTCCGTGATCTCCTTGAGGGCAGCCAGGAAGGCGTCCACCTCTTCGAGGCTGTTGTAAGCGGCGAAGGAGACCCGGCAGCTGCCTTTGAGTCCCAGCGCCTGCATCAGCGGTTGACAGCAGTGGTGGCCACAGCGCACCGCTATGCCCGCCTGATCCAGCAGGATGCCAATATCCTGATGGTGTTCCCCCTCGACTCTGAAGGAGAGGGCACCCAGATTGCGGCCGCTACCGGCGATCGCTTCCACGCCGGGTAGGGCGGCCATACCCGCCTTGACTCTCTCCATCAGTGCGGTTTCGTGGGCTTGCAGTGCTTGCCTGTCCAACTCATCGATAAAGGTCAGAGCTTCGCCCAGACCTATGGCTTCGGCGATGGCAGGGGTGCCCGCTTCAAACTTGTAGGGCAGGCGGTTGAACTGACTGCCCTCGAAGCTGACCTGCTGAATCATCTCGCCGCCATATTGATAGGGGGGCATCTGCTCCAGCAGTGATTGACGACCCCACAACACCCCTATGCCTGTGGGGCCATAGCATTTGTGGCCGGAGAAGGCGTAAAAGTCGCAGCCCAGCTCCTGCACGTCGATCTCCAGGTGGGCCACCGCCTGGGCACCATCCACTATGGTGATGGCGCCGACGGCCCTAGCGGCAGGCAACATCAGCTCAAGGGGCGCCACCTTGCCCAGGGCATTGGAGATCTGAGTGAGGCTGACCACTTTGGTTTTTGGTCCCAGCAACGCCCGATAGGCATCCAGGTCCAGATCGCCCTCCTGAGTCAGCGGGATGGGGATCAGCCTGGCACCGGTGCGCATCGCCATCTGTTGCCAGGGAACGATGCAGGCGTGGTGAGCCCAGGTGTCGATGAGGATCTCGTCTCCAGGTTGCAGCAGGTGACTGCCCAGACTCTGAGCCAGCAGGTTCATCGATTCCGTGGTGCCCCGGGTGAAGATCACCTCCTCCCGCGCCGGCGCTTTGATGAAGGACTGTACCCGGTCTCTGGCGCCCTCGAATGCCCGGGTGGCCAGGTCGGAAAGACGATGGGCCCCGCGATGGACGTTGGCGTTCTGCTCCCGGTAGAAACGATTCATCGCCGCGAGCACCCGCTCAGGTTTCTGAGTGGTGGCGGCGTTGTCCA
This sequence comes from Ferrimonas sp., assembly GCF_048263965.1. Taxonomy (NCBI): domain Bacteria; kingdom Pseudomonadati; phylum Pseudomonadota; class Gammaproteobacteria; order Alteromonadales; family Ferrimonadaceae; genus Ferrimonas; species Ferrimonas sp. The sequence goes on from NZ_JBLXDO010000001.1 coordinate 456,797, forward strand.
GGTAGACCAGATCCGGCTGGTTCAGGGCAGGAAACTGGTTTCGCAAGTGGTGCAGTGGTGCGCTCATCGAGGTTCCATCAAGGTAATCCGGCGGCAGAGAATGACCAATCCCTGTCTCGGTTGCAAGTGATCACAGGAAGGATACCAGTTTTGTCCGAATCAGGGATCCAGGCCCTCGGCATGGCTGGTTAATTAACTGTTAATATGGTTAAAACTCTGTGGATCTATCTGGTCTGAGCTGTTTAAATGGAGGACGGCTCACTGGGGAGGTGAGCACCCAACAAGGAAGATGATAATGATAAGATCACCTCTGTGGATCGCCGTAGCCACGGCGACCGGCCTGATGTTGTCAGGCTGCAGCAACGACGACAACCGCGACTCCGCCACTTTGCCCCCTGACCCCGAACCGCAAGTGCAGGTGTTTGCCGAAGATGGCCTTCTGGATGTGCGCATTCGCCGCACCACTTTTGGTGTCCCCCATATCGAGGCAGACAGCATTGAGAGCCTGGCCTTTGGCTCAGGCTATGCCCAGGCACAGGATCACCTGTGCCTGCTGGCCGATGGCTTCCTCAAGGCCAACAGTGAGCGCTCCAAGTACTTTGGTCCCCACAAGAGCATCGACTTTGCCACCGGCCTGCCCACGGAAGAGGACAACCAGAACCTGGTGAGTGACTTCGGCTACAAGGCTCTGGGAGTTCGCCAATCTGCCGCCGAGCTTATCGGTACCCTGCCGGAGCGGTCCCGCGCCATGCTCTCCGGTTTCGCCGCTGGCTATAACCTTTACCTGGCGGATCTGGCATCCGGGTCAGTGACTACGCCGAATCTGCCTTGTGCCGGTCAGCCCTGGGTGAAACCCATCACCGACGTGGATATGCTCACCTACCTGTTCTCTATCGCCCTTCTGCCTGGCGCCGCCAACTTCATGGATCTGATCTTCTTCGCCAACCCGGGCGACGGGGAGGAGTACCTGCCAAGGCCAGCTGCCACCGCCTATGTGCCCAAGCAGGGTCAGATGATGCTGGCGGACATTCGTGCCAAGGCGATAACCCGCTCCTCGGCCCTGGCCACCCCGAAGGTGAACCCCAGCGGGCTGGGCTCCAATGGCTGGGGTTTGGGCAGCGAAGTGACCGAGAACGGGAAAGGGATCGTACTGGGCAATCCCCACTTCCCTCACACGGGGCAACTGCGTTTCTGGCAGTCGCACCTGACCATTCCCGGCCACCTCAATGTGATGGGGGGCTCCCTGGTGGGCATGCCCGGGGCGGTCAACATCGGCTTTAACCAGAATCTGGCCTGGACCCACACCTTCTCCACCGCTGAGCATTTCATCATGTACAACCTCAGCCTGAAGGAGGGGGATCGTCTCAGCTATCTGTTTGAGGGTGAGGAGATGGCCATTACTCCCAAGACCCTGACCGTCGAGGTGAACATGGGCGCCGGAGTGACCATTCCCCTGGAGAAGGAGGTCTACCTCACCGCCAAGGGGCCCATGGTGGAGGCTCCACCGGCGCTGGCGCCCTTCCCCTGGGATGACACCCAGGCGTTCTATATCCAGGACGCCAACATGAACAATGTGGATGTGCTGGAGCACTGGTCTGCCATGAACTTCGCCAGCAACCTGGCTGAGTTCCAACAGGCGTTCAAGGATTACGACGGGGTGGTCTTCAACAACACCATGTACGCCGATGACCAGGGCAACGCCTTCTACATCGACGACTCCACCGTGCCCAACATCAGCAGCGAGGCGGAAAGCGCCCTGAGGCTGGTTCCTGAACTGCGTGCCGCCCGTGAGCAGGCCGGCTTCACCATTATGCCCGGTAATGAGGCGCGCTTTGCCTATGACGGTGCCGTACCCTACGAGCGGGCGCCCAAGCTGATTCGTAAGGACTTTGTGCAGAACTCCAACAACTCCTACTGGATCACCAACCCGGCAGAGCCCATTGAGAATGTCTCTCCGCTGTACGGTAAGCGCCGGGTAGAGCAGTCACTGCGTACTCGGATGGCGCTCACCCTGATGGCGGACGCCCGCGGGGATGATGGCAAGTTCAACGCCACCGAGGTGGAAGCGGCTCTGCTCTCCAACCGGGCCTATCTGGCGGAGTTGGTGCTGCCCCAGCTGCTGCTGCAGTGTGAAGCACAGGGGACCACTCCGGTGGTGGTGAGCGACAGCCTGAGTGTCGATCTGTCTGCTGCCTGTGCCGCCCTGGCCAAGTGGAATGGCGCGCAGAACCAGGACAGCATTGCCGGTGCCCTGTTGCGGGAGTTTGGTTATCGCTTCGACAGCGCCGCCCATCTGGACGTGCCTTTCGTCTACACCGACCCCATCAATACCCCCAATACTCTGGCGGCCGACGGCTCCGCTCTGGTGGCCCTGGCCGCAGCCAGCGCCACCCTGTCCCAGAACGGCTTCGATTTGGAAGCGCCCCTGGGACAGATGCAGTTTGTGGAGAAGTCCCTGCCTAATGGTCAGCCTTCAGGTGTCCGTTTCCCCTGGTCCGGCCCCAACAGTCGGGAGGGGGGATTCAATGTATTCGCCTATGCCAACAAGCAGCGCGATGAAACACTGCTGCCCCAGCACGCCTACGAGCCGGCCATCGACCCGGTCACCGGCGAGCCCACCAGTTCCCATCTCAGCAAAGAGGGGTATCACATCCGCTACGGCTCCAGCTGGATGATGGTGGTGGGCTTTGGCGATCAGGGACCTGAGGCCCGTGGCCTGCTCACTTACTCCGAGTCCAATAACGTCCAGTCACCGCATTGGAACGATCAGACCAAGTATTACTCGGACAACACCGCCTTGCGGCCGTTGCTGTTTACCGAAGAGACCATTGCTGCGGAGACCCTGTCGGACGTTCGTCTGCAGCACCAGAAGTAAGTCTCCCCCGGGGAATCATCAAAAAGAGGCGCCCGGTGCGCCTCTTTGTTATCTGCTCAGGGGTTATCGGCCAGGATTCCAGTATCTGATCCGGATCAACACTTCGACATTTTCTTGTCCGTGAATCGGGTTTTCACTTGAAGCATCGTTAATCATGGAACAGTATCACTGCCAATATATGGATATCCATATTTTCTAAAAGATAGAAGAGGTAATGATGAAAATCGAGATTCTTGGTAGCGGATGTAAGAAGTGCAACACCCTGGCAGACTTGGTGAAAACTCGGGCTCAGGAGCTGGGTTTGGCATTTGAGTTGGAGCACGTCACCGATATGGAGAAGATCCTGGACTATGGAGTCATGCGCACTCCGGCCATTGTCATCGACGGTGAGGTGAAGCACAGCGGCTCGCTGCCTGGGCAGGCTGAGCTGGATGCCCTGTTAAATCAGGGTTAAGGCTGACCCCATGTTTGAGTTGTTCGGTGATCTGGCCAGCCTGATGGTGTATCAATGGCTGGGGTTGGATCCGCAGAGTAGACTGGCACAGGCGCTGCACTTCTTTGTGGAGGACACCAGCAAGATTCTGGTGCTGCTGGTGGTGATGATCTACGCCATCGCCCTGGTCCGTGCGTCTCTGGATGTGGACAGGGTGCGCCACTACCTCAGTGGTAAGAGCCGAACCGCAGGCTATCTGCTTGGTTCCGGTTTTGGTGCCATCACCCCTTTCTGCTCCTGTTCGAGCATTCCGGTGTTTCTCGGCTTTACCTCCGCGGGCATTCCCGTGGGGATCACCATGGCGTTTCTGATCACCTCGCCCCTGATCAATGAGGTGGCCCTGTTGCTGCTGCTCAGCCTGCTGGGCTGGGAGCTGACCCTGATCTACGTGGTGGTGGGGATGGCCATCGGCATGGCCGGTGGCGCGTTGCTTGACGCCATAGGGGCAGAGCGCTGGTTGCAGCCCCTGGCCGCCAGGGCCCACGCCATGGGCCAGCAGGCACAGCCTCTGGAGGAGGGTAATGATGATGCGCCATCACTGAGCCTGACCCAGCGCCACCAGTTTGCCCGTGAGGAGACCCTGGAGATCTTCGGTCGGGTGTGGAAGTGGGTGGTCATCGGCGTGGGCCTGGGGGCGGCGCTCCATGGCTTTGTTCCTGCCGGTTGGCTGCAGGCTCATCTGGGAGACGGCCAGTGGTGGTCGGTACCGACCGCCGTGGGCTTGGGGATCCCTCTGTACGCCAACGCTACCGGTGTCATTCCTGTGATGGAGAGCCTGTTGCTGCAGGGGGTGCCCCTGGGCACCACCCTGGCGTTCTGCATGAGCACCGTCGCCGCCAGCTTCCCAGAGTTTGTGATGCTCAAACAGGTGATGCAGTGGCGCTTGCTGGCGCTGCTGTTTGCACTGCTTCTCACCGGATTCACTCTGATGGGTTGGGTGCTTAACCTGGTTTAGCGCCCTACTGGGCGTAGAGCTCCGGGTGGAGGAAGGGGGCCAGCAGCATGCACAGGGTATCTGAGTAGATGCTGGTCCTGTCCACCAGGTTATTGGTGAGGATCCCCATGGCCCCTCCCTTCTGACGGATGTTGTGGTCGTTGAACAACTCGTCCATCAGGGGGCCCAGCTCTTCGCCCTGTTCCAGGCGGCGGCTGACCAGTTCAGGCAGTGGCAGCAGGCCGCTGCGGCCAATCTGGGTCTGAGTACCATCGCTGGCAGCGATGTAGGCAAAGGTGAAGCCCTGGCCGTGGATGCGATCATAGCCCCCCTCGAAGGCCACGTAGAAGTCGGCCTGATCCCTGAGGATCGCCTCCATTCGGTTGATGGTGCCGACCCGGGTTTCGGTGTCGCCCATCGGCTGTTCGTCCACGCCGGAAGGGACGCTGACGCCCTTGACCTGCCAATGGACATGGGGGAAGGCGCGCTCCAGGGCGCGTTGGGCCGCATTGACTTTCACCGGGTTACGGGAGGCCACCAGCAAAGTTTTTTCTGTTGTTTTTGTCATCAATCGGTGTGGTTGTGTAGGGGAATATGACACAATGGTCCTCAATCTAATCAGCAACTTCAACTAATTATGATCTACCTGTTGTATCTGCTTCTCGGTGCCTTTGCGGGCGTACTCTCCGGTCTGTTTGGCATCGGCGGTGGTTTGGTGATCGTGCCCGTGTTGCTGACGACCTTTAAGGTGCTCAACTTTGATAATGCCATCGCCATTCATATGGCGTTGGGGACCTCACTGGCCACCATCATCGTCACTTCGATCAACTCCATGATGGCCCACCACCGTCGGGGCGGAGTGAATTGGAAGGTGGTGTTTACCATGGTGCCCGGCATTGTCCTGGCGGCGTACCTGGGGGGCTATGTGGCCCACCTGCTGGACGCCACCATACTCTCTTACTGTTTCACCGCCTTTATCCTGGCAGTGGCCCTCAAGATGTGGTTTGGCCTCAAGCCTAAGGGGCAACAGCCCTTCCCCGGCCCGGTCGGGCTCAGTGTTTCCGGCGCAGGTATTGGCTTCTTTTCGGCCATCTTCGGCATTGGCGGCGGCACCATCAGCGTTCCCCTGCTCTCCCGCTTTGGGCTGGAGATGCGTAACGCGGTGGGAATCTCCTCCGCCCTGGGCTTCCCCATTGCCCTGACCGGCGCCCTGAGTTACGCCGTCAGTGGCTGGAATCAACCTGGGTTGCCGGAGATGAGCCTGGGTTACGTTTATCTGCCCGCCTTTGTGGGGATCATCCTCACCAGCTCCATCTTTTCCCGCTTCGGGGCTCACCTCGCTCACAAGCTGGATCCAAGGATTATGCAGAAGAGCTTCGCCGTCCTGCTGTTTGTCATTGCGATAAAGACGTTGCTGACCAGTTAATTTGGCGTGATCTGATGTAATTAAACTACAGATGTTTTTTTGAAGACGGGTCAATACGACCCGTTTTTTTTCGCCGTTTTCACCGGGTTGCGCTGGGGGCTTTACGCAAAGTGCCCAGATATAACCGATGTTGAACGATATTTCACAGGTTTTTCACCTTCGCATTAAGGCTGTTCATGCCAGGATGCAAAAGATCGATGTTGTGATCGGCTTCACGCAGCGAAATCTGATTTGGGATCTCGATCCCATCAAAAATGAAATAAATCTCTATATTTGCCCTCGCTAACTCGAACTCTTTAAGGTGAATAATTATGCAGGCTTCAACCGCTGCAACTGCGACCGGCACCGCCGGCAAGGCAGTAACCTATACCAAGCAGGACCTGACCTGGTCCCTCTCCATGTTCGGCACCGCCGTTGGCGCCGGAGTTCTGTTCCTGCCAATTCGCGCAGGTCTGGAAGGGTTTTGGCCCCTGATCCTGATCGCCCTGCTGGTGGGCCCCATGACCTATCTGTCTCACCGTGCACTGGCGCGGTTTGTGCTCTCTTCCAAGCGTAATGATGCCGACATCACCGATGTGGTTGAGGAGCACTTTGGTAAAGGGGCGGGTCTGCTGATCACCATCCTCTACTTCTTTGCCATCTACCCCATCGTTTTGATCTATGGCAACGCCATTACCACCACAGTGGACAGCTTCATCGTTAACCAGCTGGGTATGATCTCCCCGCCACGTTGGATCCTCTCCGGTGTGCTGGTGGCGATGATGATGGGCGTGATGATTCTGGGTCGCCGCCTGATGCTGCGTGCCACCGAACTGCTGGTATACCCGCTGGTGTTCATCCTGCTGGCGATGTCTGTCTACCTGATCCCCGACTGGTCCATGGCGGCCATGAGCGTCGACAACATCCCCGCCTTTGGTGACCTGATGCTGGTGGTGTACCTGACCATCCCCATGCTGATCTTCTCCTTCAACCACAGCCCGGCGATCTCCTCCATGGCCCTGGCTCAGCGAGAAGCCCATGGCGATGATGCGGTGGCCAAGTCCGACATCATCCTCAAGCGTGCCTCCTTGATGCTGCTGGGATTTGTGATGTTCTTTGTGTTCAGCTGCGTGCTGGCCCTGTCTCCCGCTCAACTGGCTGAGGCCAAAGCACAGAACCTGCCGGTACTGAGCTACCTGGCGAACCAGTATGACTCTCCGGTTATCTCTGTCGTGGGTCCCCTGGTTGCCTTCCTGGCGATCTTCTCCTCCTTCTTCGGTCACTATCTGGGTGCCAAAGAGGGCCTGGCGGGCATTGCCAAGAAGAGCGCGCCCAAGATGGTGACTGCCATGGGTGACAAGGGCTTCGATCGCGCCCTGGTGGCCTTCTTCTTCTTTAGCGTTTGGGGCGTGGCCATCATCAACCCATCAGTGCTGGGTATGATTGAGTCCCTGGGTGCCCCCTTCATTGCGGCCATCCTGTTCCTGATGCCGATGTACGCCATCAACAAGGTGCCGGCCATGAAGCGCTACAGCGGCAAGCTGTCCAACGTCTTCATCACGGTGATGGGCATCGTTGCCATCAGCGCCATCGTCAAAGGCCTGTTCTAAACCCGCATTTATGACTCTGAAGCCGGAGTCATCGGACTCCGGCTTTTTTTCAACATCGAGGTTCCCCCCATGTTCAGTGTGTTCGATATCTTTAAGATCGGCGTCGGCCCCTCCAGCTCCCATACCGTGGGACCCATGAAGGCGGCCATGCAGTTTGCCGATGACCTGGCCTGTGCCCAGCAACTGGAGACGGTGACGCGGGTCGCCGTAGATATCTATGGCTCTTTGTCACTCACAGGTAAAGGCCACCACACCGACATTGCCATCATCATGGGGCTGGCAGGTAACAGTCCGGAAACTGTGGATATCGACGCCATTCCCGCCTTCATTGCCGAGGTGGAGCGCAGTGAAACCCTGCCTCTGGGCCGCAATCAGCACCCAGTGGCTTTTCCCCGGGACGCGGTGACCTTTCACCAGCACGCCCTGGAGCTTCACGAGAACGGTATGAGGCTGCACGCCTTTGCCGGTGACGAGCTGCTGCTCTCCAAGACCTACTACTCCACCGGCGGTGGCTTCATTGTCGATGAAGAGAACTTTGGCCGTCCCAGTGCCAACCTCAAGCCGGTGCCCTTCTCCTTTGCCGACGCCGACGAGCTGCTGGCCCAGTGTCGCAACACAGGCATGAGCATCTCTGCGCTGATGATGGAGAATGAAAAGGCCTACCACGATGAAGCCGCCATCGGTGCGGGCTTTGGGCAGGTGTGGAACGTGATGCGGGAGGCGATTGAGCGGGGGTGTAAGACCGAAGGCCTGCTGGCCGGCCCGCTGAAGGTGCCACGGCGTGCGGCGGCGTTGCATCGTCAGTTGATTGCCAACGAGCGCAATACCACGGATCCCATGAGCATCATCGACTGGGTCAACATGTTTGCCCTGGCGGCCTCTGAGGAGAACGCCGCCGGTGGTCGGGTGGTGACGGCGCCCACCAATGGTGCTGCGGGGATCATCCCGGCGGTGCTGGCCTACTACGATCGCTTCATCGAAAAGGTGGACGCGCCTCAGTACACCAAGTTCTACCTGGCTGCCGGGGCCATAGGGACCCTGTACCAGATGAATGCTTCCATCTCCGGTGCGGAAGTGGGGTGCCAGGGTGAGGTGGGGGTTGCCTGTTCCATGGCGGCCGCTGGTCTGGCTGAACTGATGGGGGCCAGTCCCTCTCAGGTGTGTGTGGCGGCGGAGATCGCCATGGAGCACAACCTGGGTCTGACCTGCGATCCTGTTGCAGGCCAGGTGCAGGTACCCTGCATCGAGCGCAACGCCATTGCTGCGGTGAAGGCGGTGAACGCCACCCGCATGGCGCTGAGGCGTAACTCCGATCCCTGTGTGTCTCTGGATAAGGTGATCGCCACCATGTATGAGACCGGCAAGGATATGCACCCCAAGTACCGGGAGACCTCCCAGGGTGGCCTGGCGATCAAGGTGTTGAACGTCTGCTGATTTCTTGCAACTTCGACTTAAGAGCCGGCCCTGCGCCGGCTTTTTTAATGTCTGGAGTTGAGGGTCAGTACCAGCAGGGGGTGGTTGGCCCCGCCTCTCATCTCGGTGCTGACGCCGCTGCTCAGGTGTCGTATCAGTTGCTGCTGCCAGGCGGTGGCACCGGCCGAGCTGATGTTCAGCTCCACCATGCAACGGTACTGACGGCAGATGGGATGGTGGGCAAATGCCTGATCCATAGGAGCGGGCACTGAGTCTCTCAGCCAGCGAGGCTGCCCCCACTCACCCCATTCGGTGGCGTGGTAGAAGTAGCGCCACTGGGCTAAGTGCACCGGATCATCCCGGCTGACTGGAAACTCCGGATGCAGGCGGCGAAATTGAATCTGCTTGGGGTTTCGATCGTCCGCCAGGTAGACCCAGCCATCGACGATGAACATCGGGCCCATCAACTCATACTGATGCATCAGCTCTGAGGGATCGGCAGCTTCAAGGGCCAGAGAGTGATTCAGGGGGCTACCGTGAAGTTCCGGTTCTGCACGAAGATCGGCGGTGGATTGGGAAGAGACCCGTTCTGTGTTTTTTCCCGGAGCGGGTTCCCAGAACAGGACAAGCACCAGCAGCGGAAGCAACCAGATCAAAGACAACAAACTTTGCGAGCGCATCTCTCACTCCTTGAGAAAACACACCACATTGTAAATTGCTTGTGTCAGTGCTTGGTGTTTTTTCCAGCAATATAATTAGGAACATCTTCTGCCGGTATCGGGCGACCCAGCTGAAAACCCTGACCGAAGTGACAGCCCATCTTTCTGAGCACCTCGATCTGGCGAATATCGTCGATTCCCTCGGCATTCACTTTCATATTCAAAGCGTTAGCCAGGTGCACTATGGCAAGAACCACATCTCTTGCCCGTTGTTCCGTGTGCACCTGAGAGGTGAAGCTGCGATCGATCTTGACGATATCCAGGGGCAGTCGATGCAGATAGTTCAGGGAGGAGTAGCCGGTGCCAAAGTCGTCCATGGCCAGGCGCACTCCCAGGCGGCGGATCTGCTTAAGCACCACCGAGGCCTGCTCATGCTGCCCCAGCAGTGACCGCTCGGTGATCTCCAGTCTCAGGGCTTCCGGGGTGAGGCCGGACTCCCGCAGGATGGAGTTGATCACATCCAGGCTGTTCTGGCGGGAGAACCACTCGGAGCTCAGGTTGACACTGACGCTCAGGCTGGTCATCCGTGGGTACTTCTCATGCCACTGGGCAAATTGGTGGCAGGCCTTCTGCAGCACCAGGCGATCCAGCTCCAGGATCTGTCGGGTCTCCTCCATCACTTCGATGAATTTGCCCGGCAGCAGCAGTCCGCGTTTGGGGTGTTGCCAGCGCACCAGGGCTTCGAAGCCCACCAGGTGCTCGTTGTCCAGGCGCCACACCGGCTGGTAGTGGATCTCGAACTGATCCTGCTCAATGGCGCGGGCCAGTTCGGTTTCCAGGCGGAGCCGCTTCTGCGCCGCTTCGCGCATGGTGGCGGTAAACACCACCGGCTGGCGTCCCCCTTTGGCCTTAGACTGGTACATGGCAACGTCTGCATCCCGCAGGATCTCCTGGGGGTTGTTGTAGGCGTCATCGCAATAGGCAATGCCGATGCTGCCGCCGCTGTAGATCTCCTCATTGTTGATGAGGAAGGGCTGGGACAGCATCTTGTGGATCCGTTTGGCGGTGATCATCGCATCCTGGGCCTCATGGAGGCTGTCCAGCAGTACGGCAAACTCGTCGCCACCGAGGCGGGCCACGGTATCACTGCCGCGCAGGCAGCGCTTCAACCTGGCGGAGACCTGCATCAGCAGGCTGTCTCCGGTGAGGTGACCCAGGCTGTCGTTAACCATCTTGAATCTGTCCAGATCCAGGTAGATCAGGGCATAGTTAAAGTCTGGGTTGCGCTTGCGCTGGGCAAACAGCTGGTCCAGGCGCTCCAGCAACAGGGCACGGTTGGGCAGGCCGGTCAGGTGGTCATGGAGGTTGTCATGACGCAGCTGGCTCTCGATGCGTCGACGCTCGGCGATCTCGTGCTGCAGGGCGCGGGTGCGCTCATCCACGGCGCCTTCCAGTGCCTGTTGGGTCTCAGACAGGCTGCGGTGGGCCTGCTGAATGATGATGATGTTGGCGATGTGGGCCGCCAGGTAGGAGAGCATCTGCATCTCCTCATCCCCATAGAGATCTTCCTGCTGGTAATCCTGAACCACGACGGCGCCGATCACCTCGTCGTCGATCACCAGCGGGGCGCCCATCCAGGAGCGGGCCACCTGGCCCTGTTCTTCGGCGGCGCCGGTTTCCGCCAGGTAGCGTCTCTGGGCGGCGTTGAGCAGCAGCGGGGCCCCTTTCTCGATCAGGTACTCCGTCAGGCCGCGGGCCAGTGGGCGGGTCTTGGTCTGGTCCGCCTGGAACTGGTCCACCATATAGGGGAACTCCAGTGCATCGGACTCCCGCCTGAGCAGGGAGACATAGAAGTTCTCACAGGGGAGCAGTTGCCCCATCAGCTGGTGGAACTGGCTGCACAGCTCCTTGAGAGGCAACAGTTGGCGGCTGAGCTGGGTGATCCTGTGCTGCACTGACAGCAGCTTCTCCTGCTGCAGCAGTTGATGCTCTACCCGCTCCTGTTTCTGTGCCAGTTCTCTCAGTTGGCCTTTGGCCTGGCGGCTTTGCAGTGCCTGACGAATCAGATCCGCCACCTGTTCCAGCAACTGCCTGGCGTCCTCGTCGTATCGGTGTTTGTCCGTGGTAAAGACGATCAGGGCGCCCCGACGGCCATCCTGATCCCGCCATGGACACCCTACCCAGGCATAGGGTTTGGGGGGAAGCAGCTGTACCTGTTTGTTGAGCTGGCGGGCCACCAGCTCCGCCTGGTTCAGAATCAGGGTGCTGTTGCCCTTGAACAGGTGCTCGATCAGCCCCTGATCCGACAGCAACTGGGTTTCGCTCAGGGGGCTGCCCCGATAGCGCAGGGAGTGCTCTTCGAGCACCAGAAAGTGGGGGGCGTGCAGGTGGTCATCCAGCCACTGATGCAGGGCGGAGAAGGCGGCATCGGCGTCTGTGTCTGGCGCACTCAGTTGGGCCAGCGCCGAAATCAGGGGCGCCGACGACAGTGTGGCCGGAATTTCACAGGGTGATGGATGCATCGGCTGCCAGAAGCCTGTCAAAAAAAAGTCGGTCAATGATGCCACTTTCGCCAATTCTTTGCCAAGGGAATAAGCGGCTAAACTTTATACCCTGGCTTCGATCTTCGGGGAGGCGCACCTTGTATAAGAGCTTCTGTGGTTGGTGTCACACTCAGACCCGCCATGAATGGGCTTGTGTGGACCACAGCCTGCACCTGACTCTGACTCTGCTGACGGCCGGCGCCTGGAGCTTCGTCTGGGCGTATCTGGATTGCACCTCCGGCAGCTGTTGTCAGTGTGGCCTGGGGGAGGGGCTTTCGCTGATGGGGTATTCCACTGCCTACCACCAGAGCCTGAGGGAGAGAAGCTCTCGGGCCAGTCGCATCTGGCGTCCCTGACCCCTGTTGCAGCCAGGTTGGGGATGTTGGACTTTTGCTGGTCGGTGTGACGGCTTGGTCTCCTTAGGATCGCGCCAGGTAATTGGCCTGTTTCCATCTGGATCAGCAGGGGCTGATCCGGATCATTCGCCGGATATTCTCTGCGTCTGGGATCACTTTTGAGGGAGATTCTCTGGGGGCACGATGAGGCCTCAGGGTACAATTTTCCTCTGCACAACCCTCTCTGTTACCCAACTACTCCATAGGTCTCCTATGTCTACAAAATCCAATCCCCTGGCACTGTGCTGGGGCAAGTGGCGTGCCCTGCCTTTATGGGCACAAATTCTGGCTGGCATGCTGGCCGGAATTCTGACCGGTGTCTCGCTCGGTGAAAGTGCCGTGCACCTGAAGTTCATCGGGTCCCTGTTCGTGAACACCATCAAGATGCTGATTGTGCCTCTGGTGTTCTGCTCCCTTATCGTTGGTGTGACCTCGATGCAGGACACCCAGAAGATGGGGCGGGTGGGACTGAAATCCTTCCTCTTCTATCTGGGCACCACGGCCATCGCCATCTCCATCGGCCTGCTGCTCGGCAACCTGTTTCAGCCCGGTGCCGGTGTGGAGATGACCCGGGAGGTGGTCCAAACCACCCAGGTCAGCGAAGCCCCCAGCCTGGTGCAGACCCTGGTGAATATGGTGCCCACCAACCCCATTGAGGCGCTGGCCAAGGGGAAAATTCTGCAGGTGATCGTATTCGCGGTGGCCCTGGGCATCGCCCTGGTGCTCATTGGTGAGCGTGGTAAGCCAGCGGTGCAGCTGTTTGAGTCCCTGGCGGAGGCGATGTACAAACTGACCGACATGGTAATGGCGCTGGCGCCTTACGGTGTCTTTGCCCTGATGGCCTGGGTGGCCGGCAAGTATGGCATCGATGTGCTGTTGCCCCTGCTCAAGGTGATCCTGGCTGTCTACCTGGGGTGCCTGCTGCACATCTTCGGTTTCTACAGCCTGCTGCTGGCCATTGTGGCCAAGGTGAACCCCTTACGCTTCTTCCGGGCGATCTCCGAGGCGATGGCGGTGGCCTACACCATGTCCAGCTCCGCAGGTACCCTGCCGGCTTCGATGAAATGTGCCCGTAAGTTGGGAATCAACAAGAGCATCTCCAGCTTTGTTCTGCCCCTGGGGACCACCATCAACATGGATGGCACCGCCCTGTATCAGGGGGTGTGCGCCTTGTTTGTGGCGCAGCTGTTCGGTGTGGACCTGACCCTGGTGCAGTACCTGACCATCATCGCCACGGCGACCCTGGCGTCCATCGGTACCGCGGGGGTACCCGGTGCCGGTCTGGTGATGCTGACCCTGGTGCTTACTTCAGTGGGCCTGCCCCTGGAGGGGGTGGCTCTGGTGGCGGGCATCGACCGGGTGCTGGACATGGCCCGTACCGTGGTGAATGTGTCTGGAGACCTGGTGGCGACCACGGTGATTGCGCACTCCGAAGGTGAGGTTGAGGAGGTTGAGTCTTTGGCGCCGGCGTCCGCTTAACCCTTGTCAGCGGCAGGTTGCCATTCGGTGGCCTGCCGCGTTGTTACGACTAAGGTGTCATTTATTCCAGGTGCAATCGGACACTTAGATAAATTTGTATTAGCAATCAATGAATTAGCCTCTCTCGGACCTGAAATAAATATAATCACCTGATTAGAAACGAAAAAAATTCACATTTTGTTTCTACCAACGCCTCTCTTCAGTTCTCTCTAGGCTGGCATTCAACCCAGCTAATGCCATGGCAAGCCATTTTCACTCAAAATCGCAATTGTGATGCGAATCCCGTTCGTGATAACTGGCGTGGTGACGCCGGTCACTGGTTGGCCGGGTTTTAGGGATTGTCATTTTTCGAGTCAGGAGAGGTTTGATGAGTCGACTTGGATTGATGGGCAAGATGCTGCTGCTTGCTCTGGTACCTTTGGTGTTGACCCTGGTGGTGGTGTTTTCCGGCTCCATCTATTTTAAGAATCAAACGCTGGACCAACAGGTAAACACCTTTACCCAGGATCTTCGTGCTCAGAAGATGAAGCAGGTGAAGGATGCAGTGACCATTGCACTGGCGTCGGTTCGCAACCAGATTCAGGCCCAGCCGGACAGGCCAGCTCTTCAGGTAGTGGAGGAGACCCTGAACAAGGTGACCTTCGGTGACGGGGGCTACTTCTTTGTCTACAACTTGGAGGGCACGGTGCAGTTCCATGGACTTAAGCCCCAAACCAAGGGTCAGAATCAACTGCATCTCAAGGACCCCAACGGTACCCCTTTCATCGCGGAGCTGGTGAAAGCCGCCAAGGCCGGGGGAGGCACAGCCTCCTACTTCTACCAGAAGCCTGGGAGCTCCGGACTGGTGGAGAAGATCAGCTATGTCGAACCTCTGAACGAGTACGGTTGGCTGCTGGGCACTGGTGTCTATGTGGATGAAATCGACTCGGCTGTCGCCGCCTTCCGAAGCGATGCCCAGGCGATGTCCGACAAAGAGGCCCTGACCACCTCAGGGCTGGGCCTGGGGATCCTAATTCTTGCCGTGCTTGCCATCCTGTATGTTTCACGGCGCACCGTGGCACCGGTGAACGCCATGTTGGCGAGTTTGCAGGAGATTGCTCAGGGCGAGGGCGATCTGACCAAGCGTCTGGATGTGAAAGGACAGGATGAGATCGCCCAGTTGGCTGAGGCGTTTAACCGCTTTACCTCCAAATTGCAGCAGACCATGAGTGAGGTTGCCGAGGCCACGGAGCAGGTGGGTATGGCCGTAGACAGCATCAACGATCAGACTGCCACCATCAGCCGTCAGTTGTCGGTGCACGATG
Source organism: Ferrimonas sp. (assembly GCF_048263965.1). Taxonomy (NCBI): domain Bacteria; kingdom Pseudomonadati; phylum Pseudomonadota; class Gammaproteobacteria; order Alteromonadales; family Ferrimonadaceae; genus Ferrimonas; species Ferrimonas sp. The sequence continues at coordinate 471,907 of NZ_JBLXDO010000001.1, forward strand.
ATGAAACCGAGCAGGTGGTCACCGCAGTGACAGAGATGAGCACCGCGGCTGCTGAGATTGCGGGTAATGCCAATCAGGTGGCGGATGCAACCCAGGCCGCAGCCGATGATGCGGGCATCGCCCAGGACAAGCTGGGCCATTCGGTGACCTCCATCAATGCCCTGGTGGATGAGGTGGACTTGGCGTCTCAGCACATCGATCGCCTCAATGAGCAGTCCACTAAAATTCACAGCGTACTGGGTGTTATCGGAGATATTGCCGACCAGACCAACCTGCTGGCACTCAACGCCGCCATTGAGGCGGCCCGGGCAGGGGACCAGGGTCGAGGGTTTGCCGTGGTGGCGGATGAGGTGCGAGGCCTCGCCAGTCGCACCCAGACCAGTACTCTGGAGATCAAAGAGATGCTGGATGAGCTGCATCAATCGGTGTCCAAGGCGGTGAACACCATGAGCAACAGTCAGCAAAACTGTGAGAACACCGTGGGCTCTTCGTCAGAGATCACCACCAGCCTCAACGCGGTATCCGGCGCGGTCAATGAGATTAACGACATGACCAGCCAGATCGCCACCGCAGCCACCCAGCAGAGCTCGGTGACCGAGGAGATCAACCGTAATATGGTGGCCATTCGTGACATCGTCGGCGAGCTGGTGCATACCAGTGAACAGTCGGCCCGGGTCTCTGAGCGGCTTGGTCTTTCTGGCCAGCAGCTGCGACAGCTGGTGGGCCAGTTTAAGATCTAGAGTGCAAACAGAGAGGCGCTTAAGCGCCTCTCTGCATATGGCGACGGCATCAGGTCGCCAGGGAGTGGGAATCAGTTCATGCTGACCTGGTTGGCTTCAATATTGAGTTTCGCCAATGCATCCAGCAATCCACGGATGTTCTCTTTGCCTGCACCTTCGTTGGCCATTCTCAGGCGGGTAACTCCGGCAAAGGCGTCGCCTACGGTCGCGGTGTAGGGAGTCACCACAAGCTTCTCCATCACCACCTCGCCGGTGGCAGAATCAACCAGCTTGTAGTTGACGTGAGAGGTGACGGTCATATCCAGCCCAAACAGCGGCTGGTCCAGTTTCTGCAGTTCGGCGGTCAGGTGGTAGCGGCCCTTTTCTCCATAGAGTCCGTGGCTCTTCAGAGAGGACTTGAGGGCACCCATAAAGGCTTTGTCGCTGATCTGTGACGTCCAGGCAGGGTTTGTCTCCTTACCACCTTTTACCTTTTCTACGCTGACCTCGTTTTTCAGGGCATTATCGTAGGTGGCATTGGTGGTCTCGCTGTTGGCGAGGATCATGGCATCCATCTTGGCGCCGCTGGCGCAACCGCCAAGTACTAGGGCGACAATAGAGATCAGAACAATTTTCAGTTTATTCATTACAACTTCTCAGTGTCTTAAAAAGTAAGAAAGTATTGTGGTTAAGGGGTATGACGTAATTCGTTCATCTTTCCGACAGCGCTCCTTGCGTCATGCTATTCCTTGTTGTTAGACATCCTGTGATCTTTCGTCGATGAATCCACCAGGGATGTCGGACTGAAAGTCATTGATTGTGATGTGCAGGCGCTGGTGAGTTTATGTTTTGTGCGGAAGTGATGCAATGGTGCGGCTGTAGGAAATTGCCCATGATGCATATAGGAAAAATTCAGCAATTCAGATATTTGCCGTGAGTGACCTAGGACGGTCCGCCATAGGCACAGTAAGTTCGCCCACAAAAAAGAGGACCCTGAGGTCCTCTTTTCTCATTCGGCCGTGGCCACTCCTTAGGAGGAGGTGTCCAGCTTCTTCTCCAGGTAGTGGATATTGGTACCACCGTGCTGGAAGTTCTCATCAGCCATGATCCTCTGCTGCAGAGGAACGTTGGTCTTGATGCCGCCCACCACCAGCTCGCGCAGGGCGTTCTTCATGCGGGCGATGGCGATATCCCGGTTCTCACCGAAGGTGATCAGCTTGCCGATCATGGAATCGTAGTGAGGCGGAACCTTGTAGCCGGCATAGATGTGGGAGTCCCAACGGATCCCCATGCCACCGGGTGGGTGGAAGCGATCGATGTTGCCGGGGGAGGGGATGAAGGTATCCGGATCCTCGGCGTTGATGCGGCACTCAATGGCGTGACCACGAACCTGCACCTGCTCCTGGGTAATGGAGAGGGGCTGGCCGGCGGCGATACGCAGCTGCTCCTTGATGAGATCCACGCCGGTCACCATCTCGGTTACCGGGTGCTCAACCTGGATGCGGGTGTTCATCTCGATGAAGTAGAACTCGCCGTTCTCATACAGGAACTCGAAGGTACCGGCACCACGGTAGTTGATGTCGATACAGGCGCGGGCACAACGCTCACCGATGAACTTACGCATCTCTTCGGTGATGCCAGGAGCCGGCGCTTCCTCAACCACTTTCTGGTGGCGACGCTGCATGGAGCAGTCACGCTCGGCCAGATGGATGGCGTTGCCTTGACCGTCCGCCAGAACCTGAACCTCGATGTGGCGTGGGTTCTCCAAGAACTTCTCCATGTAAACCATGGGGTTGCCAAAGGCTGCACCGGCTTCCGCCTGGGTCAGCTCGATGGATTTCAGCAGTTCGGACTCGGAGCGCACGACTCGCATGCCGCGACCACCGCCACCACCGGATGCCTTGATGATCACCGGGTAACCGATGCGCTTGGCAATCTGGGTGTTGACCTTGGGGTCGTCGCCAAGAGGGCCGTCGGAGCCGGGTACACAGGGTACGCCCGCCTTCTTCATGGCGGTAATGGCGGACACCTTGTCGCCCATCAGACGGATCACCTCGGGGGAGGGGCCGATAAAGATGTAGCCGCTCTTCTCCACCTGCTCGGCGAAGTCGGCGTTTTCAGCCAGGAAGCCGTAACCCGGGTGGATGGCAACGGCGTCGCTCACCTCGGCTGCAGAGATGAGGGCGGGAATGTTCAGGTAGCTTTCGGTGGCTGGGGCCTTGCCGATGCAGATGGTCTCATCGGCCAGCAGCACGTGCTTCAGGTCCCGGTCGGCGGTGGAGTGCACCGCTACCGTTTTGATACCCAGTTCGCGACAGGCGCGCAGAATTCGCAGGGCGATCTCTCCGCGGTTCGCAATGACCACTTTGTCCAGCATAGTGACTTCCTTACTCGATGATGAACAACGGCTCGTCGAACTCAATGGAATCGCCGTTTTCCACCAGAATCTGCTTAACCACACCGGCCTTGTCGGCTTCGATCTGGTTCATCATCTTCATCGCTTCGATGATGCACAGGGTGTCACCCACAGCGACGGTGTCGCCCACTTCAACGAAGGGCTTGGCCGCTGGGCTTGGGGAGCGGTAGAAGGTACCTACCATGGGGGACTTCACTGCGTGACCGGAAATGGCTGGTGCAGCCTCGGCAGCAGGAGCGGCCGCAGGGGCAGCAGCTACAGGTGCAGGCGCTACGGCAACCGGGGCCTCAGCGACAGTGTAGGAAGCGGCCACAGGCGCATTGCCGGTACGGCTGATGCGTACGGACTCTTCCCCTTCGGCGATCTCCAGCTCGGCGATGCCGGATTCCTGTACCAGTTCGATCAGTTTCTTGATTTTGCGAATATCCATAGTGGTTCTCTTATTCAGCTGCGCTCGTACTCGTCCGCACGATTCAAGTAATTAACCGCACTTTGCAGTGCAAATTGGTATCCGTCCGCGCCCAGACCGCAAACGACTCCTACCGCCACATCGGAAAAATAGGAGTGGTGCCGGAAAGGCTCCCGGGCGTGGACATTTGACAGATGTACTTCAATAAAGGGGGTGGAAACCGACAGAATGGCGTCCCGCAAGGCCACACTGGTGTGGGTAAAGGCGGCGGGATTGATGATGATGAAATCCACGTCGCTGGCGTGGATGGCATCGATCAGTTCAGCTTCGGAGTTGCTCTGGATATGGCTAAGGCTAACCTGATGATCTTCGGCGAGTTTGGTCAGACCAGTGACGATCTCATTCAGGGTCATCTTACCGTAATGGCCTGGCTCGCGCCGTCCCAGCATGTTCAGGTTGGGACCATTGACCAGCAAGATTCGCTTTTGCTTCGACATTTTGCGCCTATCCTCTGCGAACGTGTGTGCATATTCAGTGTAAATCGTTAGACACCAAAATTCGCCACAGTTTCACACCCTTGAATTCCAGTGATAGCCATTATAACTACATCAACGAAAATGGCAGCATTTTACTGGTCTAATCACGTGTGTTGCCCACAGTGTTAATAGCGACGGCGGACCCTTCGCGGTGAAGGGGAAATGCCCGTCAATCGGCAAAAAGGTTAACCACCGCTTTGGTTTAATCCTTTGGGGGGGAGCGCCTCAGTTGCTTACGCTGACTCTGGCGGCTTTTGCTGTCCAGGCGACGACGGACGCTGGCCTTGGTCGGTTTGGTGGCGTGGCGGGCCTTGGGACGGAAGGCGGCTTTCTTCAGCAGGGCCTGAAGGCGATCCAGTGCATCCTGGCGATTCATCTCCTGGCTGCGAAATTGCTGCGCCTTGATGAGAATTTTGCCGCCTGGGGTGATGTTGGGGTGGGAGAGCCTGTCCAGCCCCTCTTTATAGTGCTCAGGAAGGGTGGGGGAGCGGCGATAGTCGAAGATCAGCTGGATGGCGGTGGAGACCTTGTTGACGTTCTGCCCCCCTGGTCCCGAGGCGCGGATCGCCTGAAACTCCAGTTCGGAGGCGGGAATGGTAAGGCGATTGGACAGAGTCAGCATGGCGAACTACCGCAAAGAAAAGAGAGAGTATACCAGTCTCACGCCGTTGGGGCTGCCCAGAGAGGAAGGCGGCCCGCCTGGGCCGCCCGGCCGGGACTAGTCGGCCAGCAGCCTGGCAATGGCACCCTGGCCCAGATAGGCCTTGTGGACGATAGCCTGGCCATCGGATTTCAGGTCAAACTTGGGGTTGCGGGCGTAGGACTTGGCCTGGTCCAGAGCCATGGGCAGATCGGCGTTGAGTTGGTAGTTGGCACTCCCGTCGGCATCAAATACCACATAGATGGGGCCAGAGACGACCATTTCGTGGTGCTCAGGGTGAATCCGATGGGGGTTGGCATATCTCAGGGTAATGACCTGCTTACCCTGTCCCAGATCCAGGCTGGAATCAAAGGCAGACACCTGTTGGCCGTTCACATTGGTGGCATAGAAGCCCTTGGGCAGTTGCAGTGTGCTGGCGGATGCGGTGGCGGTCAGTAGCAGGGTGGCGGCCAGGGTGGCCAGAGAGCGTAAGCGCATACAGATACTCCTTCCTTCATTACTGCGCGAGTGGTGCCCCGTGACAGCCGGGGCGCCCCGTGTCGCGCTCCGGTGGCTTTCCTGCCGGGCCGGAACCGAGCCTTGTGGTTGTTGTGTGGGCCCGAACTGCGACATTGATCACGTTTTACCATTTTGTTACCGAAAAGTGAACTCCTGCCCGACTTTGTTCGGTCTCATGTCGGCTCGGGAGGGAGAAGCTGCTGATTTTTGCCTGCTGGGCAGGATAGAATCGCCAGAGGGTCTGGGAGTCTGGTGCTGCCCGGTTACAGGAGAGTGGAAAAGGCCACATTGTTCTAAATTTTAACAACTTCTGATATTTTCTATCCCCTTCGAGACTGGGGTGGCGACCCCTGCGTCAGGGTAAACAGGAGCAGGATATTGACTCCACTTCGTATTTTGGCCGGGGCTGAAGCCCGGCGGCAATTCGCTGAACACGGTTGGAAAACCGCGTTGTTTGATCGTTTCATCGCGGCGTCAGGGGGCCCCAAGTGGCTGCCCATGGCCGCCCTGGATCGGGCCCTGATGACCCGCTGGATCCCGAGCCACCAGAAGATGCAACTCCTGGGAACCTCCTCCGGTGGGTGGCGCTGTGCGGCCCTGTGTCACCCCGACCCAGCTCAGGCTCACCGGCGGTTGCAACATGCCTATATTGGCCAGGTGTATGAGACGCGCCCCACTGAAGCGGTGGTGAGAAGCAACTGCGTCACCATAATGCGCGCCCTGGCTGGCGAGCAGGGCTATGAGGCGCTGCTCAGTCAGCCCAATCGGGTGTTGAACCTTATCGCCTGTCGTTGGAAAGGGCAGCGTACCCGTCGACCACTGTTGCAGGGGGCCAGCCTGGCGTTGACGGCAGGGCTCAATCTGGTCAGTCGACCCCTGATTCAGCACCAGTGGGAACGCTGGCTCTTTTCTGCTGAGCACCAGGGGTTTTATGAGCCAGGGGAGCTGACCACCCATCACAGTGCGTTGACCGAGGAGAACCTGGAGGCTGTACTGCTGGCCACCGGCAGCATTCCCCTGCTTTCACCTGGTGAGGTGGACATCAAGGGGGCCGCCGCCGGCCGCTATATGGATGGAGGCATCACCGACTACCATCTGGATCTGCCGGTGCTGAGCCGGGGCGGGCTGGTGCTTTACCCTCACTTCCACCCCTATGCGTTACCGGGCTGGTTCGACAAATCACTCAAGGGGCGTCGGGCCGGTGTCAACTTCGAACGGGTGGTGATGCTGGTGCCCTCCGAGGAGTTCATTGCCAACTTGCCGAGTGCGAAGATTCCCGACCGTAATGATTTCAAGACCCTGCCAACTGACGAACGGAAGCAGCGCTGGCATCAGGTTACCGAAGCCGGAGAGCAGCTGGCCCAGGCTTTTGAAGCGATGGTCAGGGGGGAGCGGCCCCTGAAAATAGAGGCGATCGATTAGGGCATTCGTATTTACTGGCTTTCAATGCAAATAATAACTATTATCATTGATTAAAGTCCAATACGGAGATACCCCAATGTTGAAGACTCTGACTTTTGCCATCATGCATTTTTCCATCGCCTTCGTTCTGGTGTATCTGTTAACCGGCAGCTGGGCCATAGGCGGCGCCGTGGCGGTGATTGAACCCCTGGTCAACACCGTTGCCTTCTACTTTCATGACAAGGTGTGGAAGAGGGTGGAGCAGCGCAGGGCCCAGTGCGAGGCTCTGGCCGCCTGACCAACAAATGAACCCCCATCGCTGAATCTGGGTCTAAACTAGTGGAAAGCCCGCAGATTCAGAGGTGATCGCAGCATATGCAAACCTCAGTTGAGAAGGGTGACATCTCCGGCTGGGAGGGTGTATGCACAGAATGACCGTCGCCCTGCTGCCCATCGACAGCCCGGTGCTGCCGCAGGGGCGCAAAGAGCTTCGCATGGTGACCCCAGGTCAACACCGGGTGGTGGCCGAGCATTACCATAAGCAGTTGCCTCTGGTGGTCTGTGTCCAGCGGGAGGACGATGAGCTGCCCTGCTACCCAATCGCGGCCGTGGTTAATATTATCGATTTTCACCAGCTGGAAGATGGCTGCCTGAGCCTGATCGTCGAAGGATGTCGCCGGTTTAAGGTGTCTGACGCCTGGGCCGAGGCCGACGGGGTGTGGATGGGCCAGGGACTGGTGATGAATAACTGGCCCTCCCTGCCCATGCCCGCCAGATTTGAGCTGCTTGGCGAAGCCCTGGAACGTCTGTTTGAGGTCAGGCCGGAACTGGGTGAGCTTTACGGTGAACGTCAGTTGGAGGATGCCTGCTGGGTCGGTCAGCGTTGGCTGGAAATTCTGCCTCTGCTGGAACAGGATACCCAGGAACTGCTCAGGGCACCGGACTGTACCCGTACCCTTCGGTTCATTCTGTCACTGATTGTCCAGCCGGAGAACCTGGCCTGACAGAGCCCTCTGACCACATCGCCGAGCCCAACCGCCCCGCACCTGATTGCGGGGCTCTTTCATTGGTGTCGCACCCAGGGTGGAGCCCTTTCCTCACCCACCACTGAGCCCCCCTTTTTAAGTGGGCGTTATCAAAACCTTTACAAACTCTTACGACACTTTTAACGGGCCGCTCGGTCAGAGTAATCAGAGAACGCTGTAGGTGGTCGCCTTGGGTGACGGCGGGAATCTGCATACCAACAGAGGGAGAGCGTGATGCTGAAACTGAGGTGGAGTTATTTGTGGATGGGGCTGGCGTTGATCACCAGCGCCGGGTTGTTGGCCCAGGCGCTGGTGTGGTTGGGGTAATCTGACTAGAGCACCCCGTCCAGGTGTGACGCGAAGCGGGTGGCGTTCATAAAGCCAGTGACCCGCTGGCGGCTCAGCTCATTACCCTGACGATCGAAGAACAGGATGGTGGGCAGGCCCAGCACCTGATAGCGTTCCTGGATTTCGATATCCAGCTCGTCATTGGCGGTCATGTCTGCCTGTAGCAGCACCATCTGGTCGGTGCGTTTCATTACTTCAGGTTTGGGGAAGGTCTTCACCTCGAACTCTTTACAGGCCACACACCAGTCCGCATAGAGATCCAGCATCACCGGCTTGCCTGTGGCAGCGGCTTTGGCCACTTCCCGTTCCACATCTGCCAGGCTTTTCACCCGGATAAACTCCACCTCGTGATGGGCGCCGCCGGCCTCTGCGATCTTGTCGCTGTAGAGGGCGTAGCCGACGCTGAAGCCGCCATAGCCCAGGCTGCCCATCATCAGGGCTCCCAACACCAGGTAGCGGGCGCTCTGGCCGATGCCCTGACGGGTGTTGCGGTTCTCTTTCAGCAGGTAGAGCACCAGGGCCAGGCCCCACAGGCTCCACAGCAGGTCCGCCACTACGCCGCTCCACATGCGGGTCAGCATTACGATGGAAACGGCGATCAGCAGGAAGCCGAAGACGTGCTTGATGATCTCCATCCAGGCTCCGGCCCTGGGCAGCAATTTGCCACCCGAGGTACCTAGCAGCAGCAGTGGAGCGCCCATACCCATGGAGAGGGCGTACAGGGCCAGGCCACCGAGCATAAGGTCACCGCTCTGGGCCACGTAGATGAGGGCGCCGGACAGAGGGGCGGTGGTGCAGGGGGAGGCCACCAGGCCGGAGATCAGGCCCATCACCAGCACACCGGTGAATGAGCCGCCCTTCTGGGAGTTGGAGGCCTGGTTCAGTTTGTTCTGCCAGGAGTCGGGCAGTTGCAGGTTGTACACCCCGAACATGGAGAGAGAGAGCACCACGAACAGGATGGCCAGACCGATCAGAATGGCGGGATGCTGCAGGGCAGCCTGATACTTCAGGCCGGCGGAAGCCACCACCAGACCCAGGGCGGAGTAGGTGATCGCCATACCCTGTACATAGGTCATGGAGAGGGCGAAGGCCCGTCCGGTGGAGAGCTTGTCCCCTTGGCCGGCGATGATGCCGGTGAGAATTGGGTACATGGGGAACACACAGGGCGTAAAGGCCAGCAGAATACCCAGGCCGAAGAAGGTCAGAATCACCAGGCCCAGATGGCCGCCGGAGAGCAGGGCCGCCAGGCTGTCCTGTTCTGTGGCAGGAGTACCCACGGCTGCGGCCGGGGTGGCAATCAGCCCGTCGTTGGCGGCTACTGCGGAGAGCAGTACCTTCTGGCGGGTGGGCGGATAGCACAGTACCTTGTCCAGACACCCCTGGTAGGTGATGGTCAGTTCGGTGTTCTCTGCGGCTTCCAGAATGGGCAGAGCCAGAGTGACCCGGTCGAAGTAGACTGGCTGCTCACCAAAGAAATCGTCGAAGTGGGAGGTGGCCTCGGGATAGACAAAGTCGCCAACCTTGGCGTTGCCCTCGATTTTGACGCTAAATCGCTCCTGATAGAGGTAGTACCCCTGTTCGGGCATCTCCCAGGTCAGCTCCAGCTTGTTGTCCTGCTGATAGAAGTTAAACAGGTATGCCTGGTCTACCGGGAGAACTTCAGGCTCCTGGTTTAGGAAGGAGAACTGGGCGAAGGCTGTGCTGCTCATGGTGAGCATCAGGGCCAGGGCAAAAAGTCTTTTCATCATTGTCTGTGTGTTGTTCCAATCATTTCCATTGGGGGGTGAATCGCCCGTTGGCGAACCCTTGCGGGCAACACCCGCCTGTATCGATTGAGACCGCTACTTTACTGGATCCATCCCGGTGCTGCATCGATAAATGTAACAGCCCATGAAGGCTGACTTGAAAATAGACCGGCCCACCCCCATTTGAGTTTCTTAACCAGACAGAATTTGTGAGGCAGGTGTGGTTTTCTATCTCTTTTTACTCTTTGCGGTGATGCCGATCATCGAGATCTCCGTTTTGGTGCAGGTCGGCACCACCCTGGGCGCCTGGCCCACCATAGGCCTGGTGCTGCTGACCGCGGCCCTGGGGGCCTCTCTGGTTCGCAGCCAGGGTTTGAGCACCATGATGGAGGTACGTAACCGCATGGCCCGGGGAGAGATGCCCGGCACCCAGATCATGGAAGCCATGTTACTGGCGGTGGCCGGCGTACTGCTGGTGACCCCGGGTTTTGTTACCGACCTATTTGGCCTGCTGGTGCTCACCCCCTTCACCCGCCGCAAGCTGGCCACCTGGCTGATGAGCCGAGCCCAGGTGCATATCGCCACCCAGCAGCAGGGGTTTGGCTTCCATACCCAGTTTCATCAGCAGCGTCCCTTCGATGAGCAGCCAGGCCCGTTTGGCGAGCAGCAATCCCCTTTCGGCGAGCAGCGTCCTTTTGACCGTCAGGACAGTCGGGATCGCGGTGGTAACACCACCATCGAAGGTGAGTACGAGAGAAAGGATGACTGAAGTTCTTGAGACCGTTGCGCCACTGTGGTCAACTGTCCGGGTTCACCAGGGTTCGAGTTAGCGTTTGAATCCGATGTGACAGAGCCGCCCCAAGGGGCGGCTTTTCTATGCCTGGCGTTCAATCCAGGGGAGAACTGTGTGCCTCGGTGAGAGACTCGGGTTCACACACCCGGGTGGCCAGGTGATAACAGGCCGCGCCCATCATCAGGTTGGCCATGGCGACGCCGATAAAGGCCCCTTTCACCCCAAAGGCCCAGGCGCCCACCATGGTCATGGGGATCAGCATCAGGAACAGCCTCACCGCATTCAGGGAGAGGGCGGTCATCGGCCGGTGATAGGCGTTGAGGGCCAGGACAAACAGGATAACCACGCCCAGGGGGCCATAAGCCAGAGGCAGTACCTGCAGGTACCAGATGAGGTATCCCTGAACCGTCAGATCCTGACTGAATATCGCCGCAATCTCCCCCAGCCAGGGCCAGATCAGCAGGTACAGCCCTAACTGCAGCACAATCACGAAGCGGATGCTGCCCATCAGGGCTTCCTTGGCACGCAGGTACTGACCAGCCCCCAGATTCTGGGCGATGAAGGGCATCAGGGAGCCGCAGAGGGCGGTGACGCCGACCAGCATCAGGGCTTCGATTCGGGTACCCGCCCCGAAGGCCGCCACTGCCTGGGTGTCGATTCGCGCAAGAATCGCCAGGATAACCCCGTTGGCCAGGGGGTTCAGCAGGTTGGAGATCGCCGCGGGTCGGGCGATGTGCAGCAGCCGCCGCCAGTGTTCAAGCCAGCGCTGGCAGGGGGCGGCAATCAGGCGGTATCGCCATCCCAGCATCCAGGCCGCCACGGCAAAGGTGATCAGCCAGGAGAGCACGGTGGCGATGGCGGCGCCCTGCATCTCCATGCGTGGGAAGGGGCCAATGCCAAAGATAAGCAAAGGGTCGAGGACCGCATTCACCAGGGCGGCCACGGCGGTGACCACCGCCGGGGTTCGGGTGTTGCCTGTGGCGCGCAGTGCCTGGTTGCCCACCATGGGCAGCACCAGCAGGCCGATGCCCAGATACCACACCAGCATGTAGTCGCAGATCATCTCCAGCATCGCCGGTTCGGCCCCCATCAGGGCGAACAGCGGCCGGATGGTCAGGGCGCCCGCCAGGGCGATCACCACCACGATCAACATTGCCAGCAGCAGGCCATGGGTCAGGAAGCTCCTGGCCTGGGGCAGGTCGCCCTGTCCCAGCAGTCGGCCCATATGGGCACTCATGCCAGCGCCCATGCCCAGGGCGATGGAGGAGACCACCAGGGTGACCGGGAAGGTCATGGAGATGGCCGCCAGGGGCTCGGTGCCCAGGCGACTGATGAAAAAAGTGTCGGTCAGATGGTAGAAGAGCAGGCTCAGTACACCCAGGAGGTTGGGTAGGCTCATACGCAGCAGAACTCTGCCTATGGGAGCGGTTAAAAGGCCGTGCTTATCATACATCCGGTAAGTCACATCTAGGTTGGGGACGGAGTCGTCGGGAGGGCATGGTACCAGCGGCTTGGGGGCCAGCGCAAAGAGGGAGAGGCAAAATACGGGCCTCTGTGGCATCTTTTTTTACCGGGGTCTGGGCAAAAAAATTTTGACTTCACCCTTGTGTTTTCAGCCATCGGCCCCATATTGAAAATCATCTGGCGGCGCAGGCCGCACATATTATTGAAGATTTGGTTTTAGACGGAACCTTTTAGGAGACATCAGAGATGAAGATTCGTCCATTGCATGACCGGGTAATCGTTAAGCGTACCGAGGTTGAGTCCAAGTCCGCAGGCGGCATCGTACTGACCGGCAGTGCAGCGGAAAAGTCCACCCGTGGCCAAGTTATGGCCGTGGGTAATGGTCGCATCCTGGACAGCGGTGAAGTGAAGCCCCTGGATGTGAAAGTAGGCGACGTTGTTATCTTCAACGAAGGCTATGGCGTTAAGACTGAGAAAGTGGACGGCGAAGAGGTCCTGATCATGTCCGAGGCCGATATTCTGGCCATCGTAGAATAAGTCACTCTGTAGATTCTGAATTTCAAAGGGAAAGCGCAACATGGCTGCTAAAGACGTAAAGTTTGGTAACGACGCCCGCGTAAAAATGCTGGCTGGTGTAAATGTTCTGGCTGACGCCGTTAAGGTGACTTTGGGTCCTAAGGGCCGTAACGTGGTTCTGGACAAGTCCTTCGGCGCACCGACCATCACTAAAGATGGTGTGTCCGTGGCCAAGGAGATCGAACTGGACGACAAGTTCGAGAACATGGGCGCCCAGATGGTGAAGGAAGTGGCTTCCAAGGCCAACGACGCTGCCGGTGACGGCACCACCACCGCCACCGTACTGGCCCAGTCCATCGTCAACGAAGGCCTGAAAGCGGTTGCCGCCGGCATGAACCCCATGGATCTGAAGCGCGGCATCGACAAGGCCGTAGCCGCCGCCGTCGAGCAGCTGAAAGATCTGGCCGTTGAGTGTAAGGATTCCAAGTCCATCGCTCAGGTAGGCACCATCTCCGCCAACTCCGACACCGCCATCGGTGAGATCATCGCCACCGCCATGGAGAAAGTGGGTCAGGAAGGCGTGATCACCGTGGAAGAGGGCCAGGCTCTGGAGAACGAGCTGGACGTGGTTGAAGGCATGCAGTTCGACCGTGGTTACCTGTCTCCCTACTTCATCAACAACGCCGAAGCTGGCACCGTTGAGCTGGATTCCCCCTTCATCCTGCTGGTGGATAAGAAGATCTCCAACATCCGTGAGCTTCTGCCCATTCTGGAAGGCCTGACCAAGGCTGGTAAGCCACTGCTGATCATCGCCGAAGACGTTGAGGGCGAAGCCCTGGCGACTCTGGTGGTGAACAACATGCGTGGCATCGTGAAAGTGGCTGCCGTTAAGGCCCCTGGCTTCGGTGACCGCCGCAAGGCGATGCTGCAGGATATCGCCATCCTGACCGGCGGTACCGTTATCTCTGAAGAGATCGGTCTGGAGCTGGAGAAGGCCACCCTGGAAGATCTGGGCAGCGCCAAGCGCGTTGTGATCTCCAAGGACAACACCACCATCATCGACGGCGTAGGCGCCGAGGACCAGATTCAGGGTCGCGTTGCTCAAATCAAGCAGCAGATCGAAGAGTCCACCTCCGACTACGACAAAGAGAAGCTGCAGGAGCGCATGGCCAAGCTGGCTGGCGGTGTTGCCGTAATCAAGGTTGGCGCGGCCACCGAAGTTGAGATGAAAGAGAAGAAGGCCCGCGTGGAAGATGCTCTGCACGCCACTCGCGCCGCCGTAGAAGAGGGCGTGGTTGCCGGTGGCGGTACTGCCCTGGTTCGCGTTGCAGCCAAGATCACCGAACTGACTGGCGACAACGAAGAGCAGAACGTCGGTATCCGTCTGGCCCTGCGTGCCATGGAATCCCCTCTGCGCCAGATCGCTTACAACGCCGGTGAAGAGTCCTCCGTTGTGGCCAACAACGTCAAGGGCGGCGAAGGTAACTACGGTTACAACGCCGGTAACGACACCTACGGTGACATGGTTGAGATGGGTATCCTGGATCCCACCAAGGTAACCCGCTCTGCCCTGCAGTTCGCCGCTTCCGTAGCCGGTCTGATGATCACCACCGAAGCCATGGTGACCGACCTGCCTAAGGATGAAGCTGCCGCAGCCCCTGACATGGGCGGCATGGGCGGCATGGGCGGCATGGGCGGCATGATGTAATCTGCCGGTCTACCGACCTCCATGAAAAAACGGACGCCAAGGCGTCCGTTTTTTTGTGCGCTTGGCTTTGGCGAGTTAACCCTCGGCATAGCCTTTGGCCTCTGCCAGAGGGGACTTGCCTCGTACAAAGATGCCGTTACCCCGACCGATCTCCCTTCCTTCGTCGTCGTAGACCACGGACTCGGCGATGAACTGGGTCCTGTTGCGATTCACTATCTTGCCCTCAGCGCGCATCTTGCCGTTGGCCACGGGACGGGTCAGATAGGTGGTGAAGGAGGTGGTCAGCACAAAGAACTCCGATTCCAGGGAGTTGGCGGCGAAGAAGGCGGCGTCATCCAGCATCTTGAAATAGACAGACCCATGAACACCGCCTGCTGAGTGATGGTACTGCTCGGACAGTTCAATCTCTATGCTGGCGCAGCCTTCGGATACCTCCATGGTTGGCTGGTAAAAGGCATTGATGGGGGCTGCCGCATACATGCTGACCAGCCTTTGGTAGTGATTCGAAGGGCTCATCTTATCCTTGTCTCCCTGAAAGGCGCCGGTCGCTCCTTGGGGGGGGCGATCCGCATGGGGCGTCATTGACCCCTTTGGCCAAGATAGCCCCATGGGTGCGGGGTGACAACCGACTCAGCGAACTGACCTAACCGAACAGCCTGGCTTCCAGCAGGTAGTCGAGCAGGCAGCGCACTCGTTGGGGGATCTGTCGCCTGGAGGGGTAGATAAGTGTGAAGATCAGCCGTTCGCTGCTGATCTCCGGCATCAGCTGAACCAGTCTGCCTTCGGCCAGCTCCTGCTGGACGGTCACCGGCAGCAGGCAGCCTATTCCCAGGCCGTCAGACATCATCTGCTGCATCATCAGCGGGGAGCTGGTGCGGAAGAAGTCCGTGGGACGCACGGTGAGGCTGTTGCCCTGGTAAATCAGACGCTGCGTGCCATCTGAACCTGATTGAAACAGGGTGATCCAGCGATGCTGCTCCAGGTCAGCGACACAGGTGGGGGTGCCATGTAGTTCGAGGTATTTTGGACTGGCGTACAGTGAAAACGCCTCTTCATGCAGCACCCTGGCCACCAGGGAGTCATCTTTGGGAAAGCCGATGCGAATGCCCAGGTCGATCTGCTCGCCAATCAAGTCCAGGGGCTGGTCGCTGACCACCAGGTCCAGCTGGATCTGCGGATAGCGTTGGCAAAACCCCTCCAGCACTGGTGCCAGGTGTTTGATGCCCACATCGTGGGTGACCGTCAGGGTCACTCGGCCACTGGGGACGGCGGGCTGACCTATGGCTTCGACGTCGTTCAGCACTTCCGGCAGGGTCCGGGCCAGCTGATAGATGCGATCCCCCTCCGGGGTGATCGCCAGCTGTCGGGTGGAGCGCTGAATCAGCCTGACGCCCAGCGTGGCTTCCAGCCCGGCCACCTGCTCGCTGACCCTGGAGCGGCTGGTGTTCAGCTTGCGGGCGGCGGCGGCAAAGCTGCCACTCTCCACCACCAGAGAGAAGATCGCCAACGGCTTCAGTTGGGAGAAGTTCATTGTACTCAAATTCGGTGCGCTCCATTCGGAAAGGCTCATCTAGTGGTGACAATCATTATTGCCGATACTGGCTGGCATATCGACACGACAGAGACTCATTCCCCAAGGAGAACCCTATGATCGCCATTACTGGAGCCAACGGCCAACTGGGCCGCCTCGTGATTCAATCCCTGCTGCAGCGGGTGTCTGCCGACCAGCTGATCGCCCTGGTACGCACGCCGGAGAAGGCGGAAGATCTGCGCGAGTTGGGCATCGCAGTGCGTGAGGCAGACTATGATCGCCCTGAGACTCTGGCACCGGCATTGGTGGGTGCCGACAAGCTGCTGCTGATCTCCGGCAGTGAAGTGGGCCAGCGAGTGCCTCAACACCGGGCGGTGATCGAGGCCGCCAGGGAAGCTGGGGTGAAGCTGCTTGCCTACACCAGTCTTCTCAAGGCGGACAGCTCTCCACTGGCTCTGGCCGCAGAGCACAAGGTGACTGAGCAGATGATTGCCGAGTCCGGCATTCCGGCAGTGATGCTGCGAAACGGCTGGTATACCGAGAACTATACCGCTCAGGCGCCAGGGCTGGTGGAGTTGGGTATGGTGGCTGGGGCGGCCGCTGAAGGTCAGCTGGCTACTGCGCCCAGAGCGGATTATGCCGAGGCGGCGGCGGTGGTGCTGACTTCGCAAGAGAGTCAGGCTGGCAAGGTGTATGAGTTGGCGGGCAGCAGTGCTTTTACCCTGACAGAGTTTGCCGAAGAACTGGCGAAGCAGAGTGGCAGGAAGGTGGAGTTTATTCCCATGTCTCAAGAGCAATTTGCCGGTGTGTTGGTTGGCGCTGGTTTGCCGGAAGGCTTTGCCGGTGCCCTGGCGGATGCTGAAGCGCACGCTGCCAGCGGTTGGTTGTTTGATGACAGTGGCGATCTGGAGCGGCTGATTGGACGCCCCAGCATGCCATTGTCAGCCACATTGAATCTGGCCTGATAAAGCGTGGTGTCATTCGGGAAGCCGCTCTTCTGAGCGGCTTCCTGTTCAGTGCTGGTGGCCAGGATTCAAGATAAAGCGCTCTGGAATCGCCGGAGGAATCTCTCAAAGGTTAAGCCGGATACACCTGCCTTTTGAAGTCTTGCTTAAAAAAGTGAATTAGATTGGCTTTGTGATCCAGATCGCAAATATTTGAGTGTTCTCATTGAATTTTTTTTGGCCAACTGGCTCTAACCTTGTGAATGATCCAGTTTGATTCCGAACGAGGGGAGCACTATGAGAGCTTTTGCCTGGCTGATGTTATTGGTGATGAGTCCATGGGCAGCTGCGCAGTCCGATGCGCAGGAGTGGCCGACACAAGACGGTCCGGTGACCGTGGTATGGCAGAGTCCTGATGATTACCGTGATGTCCGAGCCAATGCAGGGCGTCAGGACAGGTTTGAAAACCATGTGTTTGCCACATTGGGCAAGGAGTTTCAGAAGTCTCTGAAGCCTTTGCTGAATGATGGTGAGAAGTTGGTCATTACCGTGACGGATCTGGACCTGGCTGGCGACGTTCGCCCCTCCTTCGGTGCGGCAGCCAATGACATCCGCATCGTCAAGAGTGTCTATCCACCGATGATTGAGTTCAGCTGGAGCCTGCAGGATGCCAGTGGCAACCAGGTGGATGGCGATAAGGTGAAGATCAAGGATCTCAACTTCGAGCGTGGCTCCACCAGGGCTAGCCACTCCAGTGACTCACTGCGCTATGAAACCGCCATGATCGAGAACTGGGCCAAACGGGATCTGCCTCAGCCCCTGGCAGCTCGCCGCTAAACTCAACGAGTGCTGAAAAAGCCGGAGTCCCGCTGACTCCGGCTTTTTTTATTGTATAAAGAAATGGGTGGATACAGAGGATGTTGCAGATGAAGATTGCGGAGCATCGGCTGAGAGTCTCAAATCTGGAGCGCAGCATGGCGTTCTATCAGAGCCAGCTTGCCATGGAACTGGTCTCCCTGGAGTCAGAGGGCGGGAGACGGTGGGCCACCCTGAGTTATGGGTCAGCGCAGGCATCTCTGGTGCTGATAGAGGATGAGGTGCCCCTGGCTGTGGCGGTTCAACCCAACCCCGCCGAGGGCTATTGGAAGTTCTCGCTGGCGGTCGACTCGGTTGCGGGTGCGGTATGGGCATTGCGGCGCATGGGGGTGGCCACAGGAGAACCTTTCGAGGTTCCACAGGTGGCATTGCTGTGTCATTTCACCGATCCGGACGGCTATTGCATAGAGCTGGTTCAGAGGATCTTTGGGTCGGTTGCCGAGCCTCTGGGGGAGTCGGGGTTTGCCAGCTTTGCGCCCTCTCTGCTGCTGTCAACGGTCAGGGTGAAGGATCCCGGGCTCTCCCTGGCCTTCTATCAGCAGGCCATGGGGATGCGACTGCTGTCACGACAACCTGTGCCTGAGCGCAACATGACCCTCTACTTTCTCGGCTATGACGATGCGTCGTTACCTGAGCCGGATCTGGAAGCTGTGGCCAACAGGGAGTGGCTGTGGCAGCGCCCCTATACCCTGTTGGAGCTGCAACACATTCAGGGTACAGAGTCCCTGCCTGGCTTCCGATACCACAATGGGCCTGAGCGAGGGTTCGTTGGGCTCGGGGTGTTGGGGCTCGACCCCAGAGAGCTGAAATCGGAGCTGGCTCAGTGGGGCGTGCGCTGGGAGAGCGGCGGCCGCTGGGTGGACCCGGACGGCATTGCCTGGTCCCTTATTTCAATGGTGCACCACGATTTGTGAGCGCTTACTTACCTGCGGCCTTCATTGACTCGCGAAACTGGGTCAGGGTGGAGAGCAGCAGCTCCAGCTTCTGCACCAGGGAGGGCAGTTTTTCGGCGCTGGGGGCCGCCTCAAACTGGTCAAACTCACCTACAACCTCTTCCAGGTAGGGCATGAAGCGGTTGGCTCTGGTGGTAAACCCCTGACCTTCAGGAAAGACAGATTCAAATTTTCCATGCCCCTCCTGACGCAACTGCTCCAGCATGGCATCGGCATCAACCACTTGACGGTAGGCTTGCTGAAAGGTGGCTTTAAACTGGGCGATCACCTGGTTGTAGGACATAGACTCCAAATCCTTGCTCTGAAAAGTTAGTATCGGCTCTGAGGTATTGAATGGTGATGCCGACAACTTGGCCCAAGTCATCACCAAAGCTCAACACACCTCAGAACCCTATTATCCGGGTTGGCCAGGTTAAGAAAAGCCGTTTTAACCCAAAGGCTCAAATCGTCCGCGATCCTGGCCGATCAGGAAGATGCTCTCCGTTGGACAATGGAGGGACAGCCCTAACATTGGAGAGATCATGCGACTGTTGTTATCCCTGCTGCTGTTTACCACCCTGGCTTACGCGGCCCCTGATGACAAACCCCCCTTCTTCCATGTGCAGGGGCCCGAGGGACAGGCCTGGCTGCTGGGGTCGGTTCACGTGGGGCAGGAGGATTTTTACCCCTTTGCCGAGCAGATAGAGCAGGCTTTCATCGCCTCTAGGGTACTGGCGCTGGAGGCGGATACCCAGGATCCGGAGATAGCCCGCCAGATTCAGCCGTTTCTTTACGCCAAGTCCCCCCTTCCAGACAGCCTGTCCCGCAAGTTGGCGGCGTATTGCGGTGAGCGGGGAATGCAGTGCGATCCCAATCTGGCTCCCTGGATTCTGAGCTCACAACTGTTGATGGCGGAGATGGCCCGTGCGGGCTACCAGTCTGCCCAGGGCGTCGAGGCCTATTTCAGTGAGCGTCGCGGTCAGAGACCCTTGTGGGAGCTGGAGGGGATGCTGTTGCAGATGCGGGTGTTCGATGGTTTGTCTGATGACACTCAGCAGGCGATGCTCGAGGGGGCGATGGAGCCCATGGATGTCGGGCCGCTGCTGAATGCCTGGCGCCGCGGCGATCATGACCTGCTGGCAAAGCTCACCTTCGAGGATATCGCCGAAGAACCGGAAGCCTGGGAGGCGTTGATGGTCAAACGCAACCAGGGGATGAGAGACACCCTGATCTCCTGGCTGGAGGATGCCAAGGGGCCAATATTCGTGGTGGTTGGCGCCGGTCATCTGGTGGGTGAAGAGAGTGTGGTGGCCCTACTCAGAGAGCAGGGCGTCACCGTGACCAACTGCTGGCAGAGTCGCTGCCCTGCCAACTGAGGCCAAATCAGAGTCTTTGCTGGATCCAGCTCCAGGCGTTATCGGCCTGCTGGGCGTCGTAGGCGGTCGCCCTGGGGTTGATAAAGCCGTGGGGGGCTTCGGTCAGCTGGACACTGGCGGGCCACTGGGCCTGAGCCAGTTTGTCGCTGCCTGCATCCTCCTGGCATAACAGCAGGTGGGTCTCCACTGGCAGGGGCGCGTGCAATTGGGGCAGTTCACTGCCGTAGACCAGGATCGCTTTCTGGACCTGAGGGAAACTGCGGCGACTCAGCAGGGTGGCGATGGCATTGGCCCCGGCGGAAAATCCAAGCAGAGTCACTGGCGCATCGTGGCCATCCAGCCAGGCTTCCAGTTTATCCACGTAGCCGGGTTTGCTGCAGCGGCACAGGAAGTAGTCGTAGGCTTGCTGCTGATCGTTAAAGGCAAAAGGTTGACCGGCATAGGGGTCAAGCAGCTGACACTCCCCGGCGTGTTGGCTGAGGCTCTCTATCTGGCCCTTCATGCTGGCGTGCTGGCCCCAGATGTCGGTGACCCAAAGCAGTGACATAGTTGGTTCTCCTTCCAAATCTGGCGGAATTGTACCTCTCAGGCCAAGTGCAGATCCACCGGGGTCTTGCTGTTGCGTCCACCAACCTCTCTCACCAGCCTGGGCACCAGAAAGCCTGGCATGGCCTCGAGCAGCTGTGACATCAGCTCCCGGGCCCTGGACTCAGGCAGATCGAAATGGGCAGCGCCCTGAACCTTATCGAGCAGGTGCAGGTAGTAGGGCAGGACCCCGGCATCGAACAGCGCCTCGCTGAGCCGGCCCAGCACCTCGGCACTGTCGTTTACCCCCCGGAGCAGCACCGACTGGTTCAGCAGGGTTACCCCCGACTGGCTGAGCATCAGCAGCTTTTCTTTTAACTCTGGGGTGATCTCATTGGGGTGGTTGATGTGCAGCACCAGCACTGCTTTGAGCCGGGTACTGGTGAGCAGTTGCTCCAGTTCGGTGGTCAGTCGGGCGGGCAACACCACAGGCAACCTGGAATGGATCCTCAGCCGGGTCAGGTGAGGCAGAGTTTCTAGGCGCTTAATCAGCCGCTGCAGGTGGGCGTCCTTGGCCATCAGGGGATCGCCCCCGGACAGAATCACTTCGTTGAGTCGGGTGTCTGACGCCAGGTAGTCGATGGCCTGCTCCATCGCCGACCCGCTCAGCTGATTGTCCCCATAGGGAAAATGACGTCGGAAGCAGTAGCGGCAGTTCACTGCGCAGCCTCCCTTGAGCATCAGCAGGGCGCGGCTGCGATATTTGTGCAGTATGCCCGGTACGGCGGAGGCTTGCTCCTCCAGAGGATCGGGACCGTACCCGGCGATCTGGTCAAACTCTCTGGCTGCGGGGAGCACCTGCAAAAGCAGCGGATCTCTGGGGTTGCCCTTTTCCATGGCGGCCACGAAGGGGCGGGGAACCCGCATCGGAAACAGGGTGCGAGCCGCTGTCTCTTCGGCGAAGCATTCTGGGTCGAGATCCAGGGCTTCGAGGAGCAGTTTGGGATCTGTATAGGCTTGCGCCAACTCCTGTTGCCAGCAGTCGTGCAAATTCAGGGAATTTCGGGTTATCATTTACCGTTAGACGTCAAAACGACCTGTTGGAAGAGAAAATAATGGCTTCTTACTCAACGAACGAATTTCGCTCCGGCCTAAAGATAATGCTGGATGGCGAGCCGTGCAACATCATTGAGAACGAGTTTGTAAAACCTGGCAAAGGCCAGGCCTTTAACCGCGTAAAAATCCGCAAATTGCTTACAGGCAAGGTGCTGGAGAAAACCTTTAAGTCCGGCGAATCCGTGGAAGCGGCGGATGTGATGGATCATGACCTGGCTTACCTGTACAACGACGGTGAGTTCTGGCACTTCATGAACAACGACACCTTCGAGCAGATCGCGGCCGATGCCAAGGCTGTGGGTGACGCCGAGAAGTGGCTGGTGGAGCAGGATGTCTGCACCATCACCGTCTGGAACGACAACCCCATCGTGGTGACTCCGCCCAACTTCGTGACTCTGGAAGTGACTGAGACCGATCCCGGCCTGAAGGGCGACACCCAGGGCACCGGCGGCAAGCCTGCCACCCTGTCCACTGGTGCCGTGGTGCGTGTTCCTCTGTTCATCCAGATCGGTGAGATGGTGAAGGTGGATACCCGTACCGGTGAATACGTAGAGCGTGTTCGCACCAAGTAATCACAGCCTAAGCTTGTGAGATAAACAGTGGGCCAAGGCCCACTGTTTTTGTTTATGGAGACCCCAATGGCGACCTCAAGCCAAGATTGGCAACCCACGGCCCCCCTGACTAACCTCAGGCAGCGAGCCAAGCTGATGGCCAGCATCCGTCAGTTCTTCGCCCGGCTCGATGTGATGGAGGTGGATACCCCCGCCCTCTCCAGGGCGGCCACCACAGATCTGCACCTGCACAGCTTCGACACCCGCTTTGTGGGACCGGGTGCCGCCGATGGGGTGCCCCTCTACCTGATGACCTCCCCTGAGTTTCATATGAAGCGGCTGCTGTGCGCCGGCAGTGGTGCCATCTATCAGCTGTGCAAGAGCTTCAGAAACGAGGAGGCGGGAAGGCACCACAACCCGGAGTTCACCATGCTGGAGTGGTACCGGCCAGGTTTCGACCATCATCAGCTGATGGATGAGATGGCCGAGCTGCTGCAACTGGTGCTGAACTGCGCCGAGCCTGAACGGATGAGCTACCAGCAGGTGTTCATCCAGGTAACCGGGGTGGATCCCCTGGAGCGGGATCTGGCTGCCCTCAGGCGCTGCTGTCAGGAGCATGGTCTGGGCGACATCGCCGACATTGAGGAGGATCTGGATACCCTGTTGCAGTTGCTGTTCTCCATGGTGGTGGAGCCGGTGATCGGCCAGCAGCGCCCCTGCTTCGTGTTCGACTTCCCCGCCAGCCAGGCAGCACTGGCCCGCATCAGTCCTACTGACAAGAGAGTGGCGGAACGTTTCGAGGTCTATTTCAAAGGCATTGAGCTGGCCAACGGCTTTCATGAGCTCAGTGACGCCGACGAGCAACTGCGCCGTTTTGAGGCGGATAATGGCAAACGGTTGCAGGCGGGATTGCCCGAGCGGCCCATCGACCATCAGCTGATTCGGGCACTGGCTGCCGGGCTGCCGGACTGTGCCGGGGTGGCCTTGGGAGTGGACCGCCTGATCATGCTGGCCCTTGGGGAGAGCCACATCGATGCGGTGACCGCCTTCCCCGTTTCCAGGGCGTGAGCTGACCCAAGAACATTTTTTCTTACGCTTTCGATTGCAGTTGACCCCCTGTTACTGACTTGTGGGTGTCATCGTTAGCGGCTAACATGGCCTCAATTAAGTCAAATTCAAAGCTGCATGAGTCATAGGACCCTTCTGACAAAGTTGATGGTGCTCTGGGTGCTGGTCCTGTCACTGGCGGCCCCGGCTCATGCTGTTTATCACTTTGATGTTCACCAGGACCTGGTTAAGTGTGCCTGGTGCTTCCACGGGGATCATCAGGCCAAGGCCCTGACTCCCTCTCTGCCCAAGGCGCTTCAGCCGTCGGTTCATCCGCAACCCATTCCTGTAGATACGTGCAAGCCTCAGGTTGGGCCACAGCGGCGCTGCGCCATTCGCGCCCCTCCTTTGTCCTAAGTCGTTATATCCAAAAATATATTTTTATTTTTTCCGTCATGTCCCGTGGTGGGCGTGACCCTATGCGATTTTTAGGAACAAAGAACAATGAAACTGAATGCTGTTACCACCGGCCTGGTTCTGGCCTGCGCTTCTGCCTCCGTGTTTGCGGCCAACAACCCTGCCATCAGCGTGGTGCTGGACGGTTACTACCAGGATGGCGATCGCGCGCTGGGCGGCCGTGAAGATGGTCTTGGCCTGGGTGAAACCGAACTGGCCATCAGTGGTGCCATCGACGATCAGTTCTACGGCAAACTGACTACCGTACTGGAAACCCACGACGGTGACACCGAAGTGGAGCTGGAGGAAGCCTTCATTCAGACCCTGGGTCTGCCCGGTGGCCTCTCCATCCGCGGCGGTCGCTTCCTGTCTGACCTGGGTTACCTGAACAGCCAGCACCCTCACACCGACTCCTTCGTAGAGCGTCCTGCCATCTACCGTGCCTTTTTGGGTGGTCACTACTTCGATGACGGCCTGCGCCTGAACTGGGTTGCCCCCACCGAGACCTACTGGGTACTGGGTGCCGAAGGCTTCTCCGGTGACAGCCTGCAAGCGGAAGGCATCGAAGAGTCTGAACTGGAAAGTGTGGGCGTTTATCACCTGTACACCAAACTGGGTGGCGACTGGGGCACTGACCACAGCTGGCAGCTGGGCTTCTCCTGGCTGCGCAATGAAAACGGTCAGGGCCACCTTGAAGAGCATGAAGAGGAGGAGCACGCCGACGAGGGTGACGACCATGCTGGCCACAGCCACAGTGCCTCTCTGACTGGCCGTGACCTCTACAGCCTGGACGCCGTGTACAAGTGGGCGCCCAACGGTAACTACAAGAACAACTTCCTGACTCTGTCTGCAGAGTACATGCTGATGGACAAGCCGTTTGAAGAGTCCGGCGGTGAAGAGAACCTGCCTGCCGACTACAAGGGCTGGTATGTGTCTGGTGTATACCAGTTCACCCCCAACTGGTCTGCCGGTGTGCGCTATGGTGAGCTGACCGCTTCCATGGGCCATGAAGAGGAGCATGACGGTGAGCACCACCTGCACTTCGAAGAGGGTAAGCTGAAAGAGGCCGAGGTGATGGTTGCCTGGCACAACAGCCACTTCTCCACAGTTCGTCTGCAGTACACCCATCAGGATGATGAGCTGTTTGGCTCCAAAGACGATCAGATCCTGACTCTGCAATTCGTTATGGCATTAGGAGCTCACGGTGCGCACCAGTTCTAAATGGACTCTGCCCGTGCTGGCGGCGCTGCTTGCAGCGCCCCAAGCCTGGGCGCTCAATATCTTCACCTGCGAGCCAGAGTACGCCGCTCTGGCCAAGGAGCTGGCGCCGGAGGCCAATGTCTCCAGCGCCACCACCGCTCTGCAGGACCCTCACCACGTGCAGGCCCGGCCCAGCCTGATCTCCAAACTGCGTCGTGCCGATCTGGCGATCTGCGCCGGCGCCGAACTGGAGGTGGGTTGGTTGCCCATGCTGCAGATGAAGGCCAACAACCGCAAGGTGCGCGACGGTCAGCCAGGTATGCTCTACGCCGCCGAGTATGTGGACACCCTGGGCAAGCTGGACAAGGTGGACCGCTCCATGGGCGACGTTCATGCCGGCGGTAACCCTCACTTCCACTTTTCCCCTGAGCGGATGCAGTCCGTTGCCAAAGCGGTGACCGCCAAATTGGTGGAGCTGGATCCTGAGCGTCAGGGTGACTACCAGGCCAATCTGGTGGACTTCAGCCAGCGCTGGTCCCAGGCGATCACTCGTTGGGAAACCCTTGCGGCGCCTCTCAAAGGCAAGAAGGTGATCGCCTACCACACCAGCTTCCAGTATCTGTTTGACTGGCTGGGCATGGAGCAGGCGGGTGACCTTGAGCCAAAGCCGGGTCTGCCACCCACAACCGGACACCTGGCTCAGCTGCTGAAGCTCACCGAGTCGACCCCGGTCATGGCGGTGATCTACACCGGTTATCAGGATGGCCGCGGAGCCCAGTGGCTGGGCCAGAGAGCCAATCTTCCCGTGCTGCAGCTGCCTTTTGGTCCCGGGGTCGAGGAGGTGGACGATCTGTTCCAGCTGTATGACACCAACATCCAGCTGCTGCTGGAGACCCTGGAGAATAAAGATGTTTGATCTCACTATGTTCAGCATTTTGTTGCCGGCATTGGCGGCGGGCACCCTGGTGCTGGCCAGCCACGTGGTGATGGGGCGACAGGTGCTGGCTCGGGGGATTATCTTTATCGATCTGGCGATCGCCCAGATCGCCGCGTTGGGAGCGGTATTCGCGTCCACGCATCATGAGCTGGAGCACCTGGCGGGCTCCGGCCTGTGGATGCCTCTGCTGTTTGCCCTGTTTGGTGCAGGCTTGATTGCCCTGCTGGAGAAGCACGCCAAAGCGGAACTTGAGGCGATGATCGGCTGCCTCTATGTGCTGTCTGCGGTGGCGGCCATGCTGCTGTTGGCCAAGGATCCCCATGGGGGAGAGCTGCTGAAGCAGCTGCTCTCCGGGCAGATCCTCTGGACCGACTGGCCCGCACTCAAGCTGCCTGGTTTGTGCACCGCCCTGGTTCTGGGGCTGCTGCTCTGGCGCCCGGCGCTGCTCAGCGGCCGTGCCTTCTACCCGCTGTTTGCCCTGATGATCACCTTCTCGGTGCAGTTGGTGGGGGTCTACCTGGTGTTCTCCAGCCTGATCCTACCGGCGCTGGCGGTGAATCGGATGAAGGGGACCAAGGCTTTGGTTCTGGGGTATGGCGCAGGCCTGGCCGGTTATCTGCTGGGGTTGTGGGCATCGGCCACCTGGGATCTGCCTTCAGGAGCCACCATAGTCTGTACCCTGGCAGTGGTGTGCGCCCTGGTGAGGCTTACCCTGGCGCGAGGTGGCGAGTTGCCCGAGGTGCAGCACAACGCCTGATTAGAGAAAGAGCGGCCTGGAGCCGCTCTCTCTTCGTTGGCCGCTGCTATTCGTCGATGTTCTGGGTCTGCAGGTAGTTCTGGATGCCCATCTTGTCGATCAGCTCCAGCTGGGTCTCCAGCCAATCCACGTGTTCCTCTTCGTCTTCGAGGATGTCATCCAGCAGTTCGCCGCTGACATAATCGCGCACTGATTTGCAGTAGGCGATCGCTTCCCTCAGATCCTGAATGGCGTCCATCTCCAGGGCCAGATCGCACTCCAGCATCTCTTTGGTGTTCTCACCGATGCGCAGTTTTCCCAGGCTCTGCAAATTGGGCAGCCCCTCGAGGAACAGGATCCGCTCAATCAGCTTATCGGCGTGCTTCATCTCGTCGATGGACTCATCGTACTCCTTATCGGCGATCCGTTTCAGGCCCCAGTCCTTGTACATACGGGCATGAAGGAAGTACTGATTGATGGCGATGAGTTCGTTGAACAGCACCTTATTCAGGTGGGTGATCACTTTCGGGTCAGCTTTCATCGTTGTGCTCTTTTTGTGGGGACAACGATTAAGCATAGAAGCGCTCCAGCCTCTGTCAAAAAGGCTGGAGGGGAGGGGGGACAGGTTGTGTCAGGCCACTTCGTAGTAGCGTGGTTGGACGTCTTTCTGGGCCTGAATCACTTCCAGGGTTGCCTGAATGCAACGGCCACACTCACTACCCACACCCAGTTTCTGCTTGAGTGACTTTACGTCGGTAGCGCCGTCGTCCACTGCTTGGCGGACCTGCTTTTCGGTAACGGCGTGACAGATGCATACGTACATGGTGACAACCCTTCTGTTGAACTGGGCTCATAATAAATGCGAACGATTATCATGTCCAATTACTTTTGGCTGTTAAATCGGCAATAGTTAGGTTTTGTTGTTATAAAAATATGTGAAGTCGATCTTTTATAGTGAGAGGTGCTGAAAATGAGTGTGGATAAAGAATTGCTAAATCAGTCAATTAGACGGTTTCTCAAAGAAGTGGGAATCAAGTCACACCAGACCCTGGAGCACAGCATCCTGGAGCAGGCAGATAAGTTGTCCGACACCGTCGCCATCAAGGTCACCATGACCCTGGAGGTGGACTCCCTGGAACTGGAACAGCGGGTAGAGGGGTTGCTGTCGCTCAGGGATCAGTAGCCCTTCGCCCAGTCAAACAGGTGGCGGAGTGTGTCTCCTCGTTGAAAGCGGGCGAGGTTGTCGGTGAACTGCTGCCATATCTGCTCAGGAAAACTGGTGGCGGCCACGTGAGGGGTCAGAGTAATGCCCGGGTGGCACCAGAAGGGGTGCTGTTTGGGCAGAGGTTCCTGCTGAAAGACGTCCAGCACCGCATGGGTCAGCCTGCCTTTTTCCAGGGCGTTCAGAAGGGCCTCATCGCTCACCAGGCTGCCGCGGCCAACATTGACCAGTATCGCTCCCGGAGGCAGAGCCGCCAGGGCTGAGTCATCCAGCAGGCCCCGGGTGTCCGGTGTGTCGGGCAGCACGCCCACCACGACCTGAGCCTGACTGAGCGCCTGATGGAGCTGGCTCACCGGATGGACTCGCTCGAAGTGGGGGGCGGCGGTACCACTGCGACTGACGCCCAGAGTATTCATGCCAAAGGCCTGGGCGACGCTGGCCACCTTCTGGCCGATGTCGCCCGTGCCCAGAATCAGCATGGTCTGTCCGCTTAGGCTGGCATAGCCGAAGGGATTCCACTCACTTTGTTGCTGCTGCTCTCTCAGCCTGGGCAGATCCCGGCAGAGGTTCAACAGGTGTCCCATGACGTATTCGGCCATCAGCGGGCCGAAGATCCCCTTGATGTGAGTCAGTGGGTAGCCATGGGGCAGGTGGGGGGCAAGCAGCGGATTGACCCCGGCAAAGGTGCTGGCCAGCCAGGCAGGAGGAGGACAGTGTTGCAGAGCCTGAGCCGCTTGGTCCGGGTCTGCCAGCCAGATCTCTGCGTTGGCTGGGTCGCTCTCCAGGGTGAGGCCTGGCAAAGAGGTTTGAGCCATCAGTTGTTGATAGGCTTCATTGTTCGAGGTCAGCAGGGCCAGGGTGGTCATTGCCAGGCCTCTCCCGGGCCACGGCGATCATTGCCGAGAATGCCCCTGGCCTTGTCTGGCAGGTTGGAGAAGACGCCGTCGACGCCCTGATGTTGCAGCTCTATCATGTCTTCCGCTTCATCCACTGTGTACACATACACCTTCAGACCCCGGGCCTTGGCGTCTGCGATGAATTCGGGTTCGGCGAAATTGACGTCCATATGCACCGAAAATGCCCCCATTTCTTCGGCAAACCGCGCGTAGTTCAGGGGGCAACTGGTGGTGAGGGCACCTATCTTCACCCAAGGCAGGGCGGCCTTCATCCGGGCAAGCTGTGGGTGGTTGAAGGAGGAGACCAGGAACTGGCTGCCCTGATACCCCAGCTCGGCGATGGCCCGCTCCAGCAGAGGGGCCAGCAGTTCGCCGGTTCCGCGACCTTTCAGCTCGATGTTGATGTCGCAGCGGCCCGCCACCAGGGTCAGCACCTGCCACAGGGTGGGCACCCGTTCACCGTTGCCGGCGTCCAGGCTCGCCAGGTGGGCCAGGGTCGACTGATGTACCAGGCCATGGCCGTCGGTATGTCGTTGCAGCCAGCGATCGTGGATCACCACCAGATCCTGCTCCACCCTGTGCACATCCAGTTCGATGGCGCAGGCGCCCAGGTCCAGAGCCTTCTCCATGGCCGCCAGGGTATTCTCAGGTGCCAGGCCACTGGCACCCCGGTGCGCGATAACTAACATGGGCGGTTCCTTGTCTCCTGGTTATCGAATCAGGCCTAAGGCCCCTTCCGGTGGTTCGCCCCGGTTTTTCAGCTGAATCTCCATCTGAGGATAAGCCAGCTCCACCTTGGACTCACGGAACTTCTTGATGATCAGCTGATGCAGGCGGTGGCGCAGAGGCCAGCGTTTGCCCATCTCATCGGTATAGACCCGAATCTCATAATCCTGGGTATGGGTACCGAAGCCAGCGAAGTAGATCTCAGGCTCCGGCTGTACCAGGGCGTGAGGCGTCTCTTTCACGGCCTGATGCAGCAGGGCTTCCACCAGGGCGGGGTCACTGTCGCGGGCAACACCCACCTTGATGGTGACCCGGGTGATGGCGTCGGAGAGGGACCAGTTGATCAGCTGTTCGGTGATAAAGGCCTTGTTGGGCACGATGATCTCTTTGCAGTCCCAATCCACGATGGTGGTGGCCCGGGTCTGAATCTTGGAGACGTTCCCGGTGAGATCGCGGATGGTGACGGTGTCACCGATGCGGATCGGTTTTTCAAACAGGATGATCAGGCCGGAGATGAAGTTGGCGAAGATCTCCTGCAGGCCGAAGCCCAAACCCACCGACAGGGCGGCCACCAGCCACTGCAGTTTGCTCCAGGCCATCCCCAGGGTGGAAAACGCAGCGATGGTGCCCACCAGCACCACCAGATAGCGGCTTACTGTGGTGATGGCAAAGCCGGTACCCGGAGTCAGCTCAAGCCGCTGCAGCAGCACCAGCTCCAACATACCGGGCAGGTTGCGGGCGGTCATCAGGGTGAACCCCAGGATCAGGCTGCCGGCCAGAATGGATTTGAGGGTGATGGGCACCACCTGCTCGATGCCAGCCACCACCTCGTTGCTGGTCCAGAGCACGACGCCGTCCAGGGAGCTGAACATGGCGGGGTGGGTCTGGTTCCAGACCCCAAGAAGGGTCAGGATGAACGCCAGGATCATCAGGGATCGCACCAGACCCAGTGATTGGGTGGAGATGGTGTCCAGATCGATCTGGGGCTCCTCCAGAGGCTCCAGGGGTTCGCCTCCGGGGTCGCTGCGCTCCTTCTCCCGTTGGGCCAGCACCTCGGCCCGCCTGGCTTTGGCCCGCTCGAAGGCGAGACGGCGGCGTTGAATCAGCATCCAGCGCTTGACCATCAGGTGCGCCAGCATAAAGCCGATGGCCAGCAGCACGGTGAGCTGCACTTGGGTCAGCACCGAGAAGGCGGTGTAGTAGTAGCCCTGCAGGGTAAGCACGAAGGCCACCAGGGGAAGAATCACCAGGGCCAGCCACACCAGTCGCTCCAGCAGGTGTTGATTGGGGCGGCTGCGGGTGTGGTGCACGTGGTATTGATCCACCAGCTTGATAAAGCGCCAGTAGCCGTGTCCCAGCAACAGACACAGTCCGAGGAAAGCGGCCCGCCCCAGGCTGTCACTGAGCAGGGGCACCTGGGATTCCTGGCAGAAACGGATCAGCACCAGCAGCGGGGCCGCGCTCAGCAGCAGGCGGCGGAAGAACAGGATGTTCTGCCGAATCAGCGGTGGATGGCGGCGAAAGTGCGCAATAAAGAGACCGTCTTCGCGACTCAGCTGGAACACCAACCAATAGAGGGCGATCAGCAGTACCCCGGCCATCATTCCTGAACCCAGGGCGTGAACAAAGGGCATCTGTACCTGCGCCTGAAGCTTCCAGGCGGCAGCCAGGAGCGGGACGGGAATGATGGCGGAGTAGCCGATGGCCGCCAGCAGCGCCTTGAAAGAATCGTTGAAACGATCGTGGGTCACGTTGCCCACGTAGCGCGCCTGGTGCTCGCGAAGGCGGGCATAGGGTTGGCGCAGCAGGTCCTGCATCACAACAGCCAGAACCGCTAACACCAGCCACAGGGACCACCAGGCGGCGTGTTGATTGACGGCGACGCGCAGCTCCTGCCAGCGGTCGGTGGAGACCAGCCAGGTGATGCTGCCGATCACCTGGGCGAGCCAATGGGTATCCAGAGGCTGGGCATTGGGCAGCCAGAACAGCCGCTCACCGATGAGCTGCAGCAGCCGATCATCCAACTGGGTGACCTGGTGATGAAGCTGGTTGAGGCGGGACAGTTCCACCACCTGCTGCTCCAGGGCTTCCAGAGTCTGGGTGAGCAGGGTCTGCTGATTTTGCCACAGGGGGACTCTTGGGTCGTCGCTGTCTGTGCGGCCCAACCGGTACTCCAGCTCTGCCTGGCGCTGTTCCAGGTCGAACTTCTGCACCCGGGAGCGACTGATCTCCCGATCCAGAAGAGGCAGTTGCTGGCGCCGCTCCAACTGCCTGAGCTGTTTGAGCAGGCTGCTGCCGAAGGTGGCGTCCGGTGTCATCCATTGAAACTGATCGCGCACCTGGTTCAGCCGCTGCTGCTGCTTACTGTGCATCTGCTCCAGTTGTTGCTGCTGTGCCACCAGAGATTCGGTGGTCTGGTTTACGGACGTCAGCTGCTGGGCGAGGATGGCGTTCTCCCTGGCCAGGGCGGTCAGGGCGGGATCACTGAGGTACTCCTGTCCGGCGAGGTCGCTCAGGGCTTGCTCGCTCTGGCGGCGGCGCAGTTCATTGGCTTGTTGGTTGAGCTGCTCGATCAACTGCTCCTGAGCCAGAATCTGCGAGGTGACCAGTTGCTGCCTGAGTTGGGTCAGCTTCAGCTCCTTGGGGCGAACCTGCTCTTCCAGGAGCAGGGTCTGAAGCCACTGTGCCAGATAGGCTTGTCGTTCCGGCAGGGCGCCGCTGTCCTGCTCCGCCAGGCGCTTTTGCTCCTGGGCCAGCGTCAGCTCCTTGGTTATCTCATCGCGACGATTTCTGAGCCAGTCGATGCGCTCTCCCAGGCTGTCGAAACTGCTCTTGAGCTCGCCCAGCATGTTATGGGCCAGGGAGAGCTGCTGGGGCAGAGGCAGGGCGGCGTCCACCGCCGCCCGGAGGGGCTGCTGCAGCTGGGAGAGGATCTGCTGCTGCTGGACAGGGTAATCCGCCAGCTGCTGCTGATACTCTTCGGTGCGTCGACGCTCAGAGTCGGTGGCTTGTTGCCATTGAACTGGGGTCAGGGAGCCCGCCTGGGCCTGACCGCCGGAGAGCTGTTTTTCGAGTGAAAAGGGGCCGGACACCGCCAAGGGGGCAGTGAGCAGGGTGAGGCAGAGTAGAAAGGTGCGCCACATGGGTATTTTTCGGGTCATCTGAGGCAGTTAGGGCTGCATCAAATGGTAGCGGAGATTGGGGGCCGAGCACTAGGGCACAGGAGTTATTTATGGCTAATTTTGCGCTTTCCCCTCCAACAGGCTCGCCCATCGGCGGTGGCGTAACCGGCATTTAGGCGTCAGCGGGCCTTTTTCCCCTGGGCCCGACTCTGCTGATGGGTTTCAAACAGGGCGGCGCACACCACCAGAACACCTCCGGCCAGGGTGCGGGCATCCGGCCACTGGGCCAGCACCAGGGCCGCCAGGCTGACGCCATAGAGGGGCTGTAGACAGCCGACCAGGCTGACGGTCTTGGCCGCCAGGTGTCGCAGCGACTGGGACATCAGCGCGTGAGGAAGGGCGGTAAATATGATGGCCAACAGCAACAGCAACCCCAGGCCTGAGCCATCCAGCTCGGTGGGTGCCTGGGTGCAGAAGGGCAGCAGCATCAGGGCCGCGACGCCGGTCTGATAGGCCATGGTGGTGGGGCCATCGTAGCCACTGAACCAGCGTTTCTGAATCAGGTTGCGAGCGGTAAACAGGGCCGCAGAGATGATGCCAAGGGCAACGCCCTGGGTCAGGTTGTCAGACAGCGAGGGGGTAGGCACCAGCAGGGCGATGCCGGCCAGCACCACCATGGCGCTGACAAGGTCTGCGGCCTTGGGCAACTGTTTCTTAGACAGGGGCTCGGCAATCACCGTCATCACCGGGTAGGTAAAGAAGGCGATCATGCCGATGGCGACGCTGGAGGCCTGCATCGAGGCGAAGTAGGTCACCCAGTGCAGGCCGACGATCACCCCAAGCAGGGTGATCACCCCATAGTCACGGTAGCGCATCAGCTTAAGGTGGCCGCGACGGTAAAGCACCAGAGAGCCCAGTACCAGGGAGGCGATGGCGGCTCGATAGGCGGTGATCTCTGTGGCGGGCAGGGGGATCAGGGCGGAGAACAGTGCGGTACCGCCAAACAACAGTATCGACAGGTGCAGCTGCAGCAGCGGCGACATCAGGGCGGATTGACCCTTGGAGTTCATGGATACGCCCTTTAGTGATTGGGGAGAGCCATTCAGGGAGAGGCTCGCCGGCCTCTCCCTGAATCTTAGGCTGGTGTCAGTCCAGTTTGGCCATGGGTTTGCCCAGGCGGGTGGCGGCACCGACGTGGAAGTCGTCGTCAAACTCCTCCAGCATCCCCTTACCAAACAGGGCAATGATGGTGCTGCCCAGCTTGAAGCGTCCCAACTCTGCGCCCTTCTCCAGGAAGACGGAGTTTTCCCCTTCGGCGGGGTAGTCCCAACTGAAGACGGAGGGGCCGGTGGGGGGGGTGATGGTGCCTGCCCAGACAGTCTCGATGCTGGCCACAATGGTGGCGCCCACCAGGATCATCGCCATGGGGCCCTTGTCGGTATCAAAGATGCATACCACACGCTCGTTGCGGGCGAACAGGCCGGGCACATTTTCTACGGTTATTGGATTGACTGAGAACAGGTCGCCTGGCACGTAGATCATCTTGCGCAGGGTGCCGGCCATTGGCATGTGGATGCGATGGTAATCGGTCGGGGAGAGGTACACGGTGGCAAACTCACCGTCGGTGAATTTCGCCTCATCCTCTTTGGTACCGGCCAGCAGGGTATGCAGGCTGTACTCATGCCCCTTGGCCTGGAACAGCCGGCCATCCTTGATGGGGCCCAGCTGGCTCACCTTACCGTCGACGGGCTGAACCACCAGATCGTCGCCTTCGGCGATGGGGCGCACACCGGGACGCAGAGGCCGGGTAAAGAAGTCATTGAAGGTCTTGTAGGAGCGAGGGTCGCTGTGCAGAGCCTCATCCATGTTGACCTTGTATTGCTTGATGAACCACTTGATGAAAGCTGTGGTCAGCGGGCCCGCCTGAGAGGCGGCAAAGCTGCCCACCAGGCGCGACAGGGCGTGCTTGGGCAGGATGTACTGCAGGTTCACTTTAAGTTTGTCCAGAGACACGGTTCTTCCTTTCTATTTCCTGTCCATGGGATCGCTGCTCTGGCGAGTGGGTCGATCTGTGGCCATGGTTTCTAAAATTCTGTGGTAGTTATCAAAACGTTGTTGGCTGATTTTTCCCTGTTCTACGGCTTCTTGCAAGGCGCAGCCGGGATCATCCATGTGTTTGCAGTCACGGAAGCGGCAACTGCCCATCCATTCTCTGAACTCCTTGAAGCCCCAGGTGACGCGCTCGGTCTCCAGATGCCACAGGGCAAACTCCCGCACTCCGGGAGAGTCGATGAGGTCGCCCCCCTCGGGAAAATGGATCAGCTTGGCGGTGGTGGTGGTGTGCTGCCCCAGGCCAGAGACCGATGAGACCGCCCCCACATCCAGTTCGGTGTCAGGCATCAGCGCATTGATCAGGGAGGACTTGCCGACACCGGATTGGCCCACGAAGATACTGACCTTGTCCTTCAGCCATTGACGCAGTTCATCAACGCCTTCGCCGGTGTGGCTGCTGAGCAGGAAGATGGGATAGCCGATCTCCCGGTAGGGAGCCAGAATCTCATCCACCAGCTGGTGGCCCTCATCATCCAGCAGGTCAATCTTGTTGAGGACCAGAACCGGGGGAATGCCGGTATCTTCCGAGGCCACCAGGTAACGATCGATGATCTGGCTGGACAGCTCGGGCAGAACTGAAGAGACGATGAAGATCTGGTCGATGTTAGCCGCCACCACCTTTACGCCATCGTAGTAATCGGGGCGGGTCAGGGCGCTGCGTCTGGGGTGAACCGCTTCGACGATGCCACTGATCCCGTGCAGGTGTTCTTTACCCAGACGAAACTCCACCTCATCGCCGGTGACCAGGCTGTCGATGGTGCGTCGCAGGTTGCAACGGTGGACGCTGCCATCCGGGGCTTCGATATCGGCATGCTGGCCGTAGCGGCTGATGACCCGTCCCAACTCCTGGGCGCCCAGTTGATCACTGTCCCATTCGGGTTCCTGGCGTTTCAGTCGCTTTTGCTGATTCGCTCTGACTCGGCGAATCTGTCCTTTGGTCAGTCTCTTTTTGCCTTTGCTCACGCGTGAATTAACTCTGTCTCAGGCCGCGGACCGCTGTAGGGACCGTGGCAGGGGGAGAAGTAAAAGGGTTATCATACTACTTAATGCATCAAAAATACTGGATTTGAGGGAAATCACCCATGGCAGCGGACCCAAGCAACCTGATTTGGATCGATCTTGAGATGACCGGGCTGGACCCAGAGCAGCACTGCGTCATCGAGATTGCCACCATAGTCACCGACGCCCAGCTCAATGTGTTGGCGGAGGGGCCGGTGCTGGCCATTCATCAGAGTGACGCCGAGCTGGCGAAGATGGATGAATGGTGCACCCGAACCCATGGGGAGAGCGGCCTGACCCAAAGAGTCAAGGAAAGTGCCATCAGCACCGCTGAGGCGGAACGTCAAACCATCGAGTTTCTGAAACTCTGGGTGCCTGAGGGAGCTTCGCCCATCTGTGGGAACAGCGTGGGCCAGGACAGGCGCTTCCTCTATCGTTATATGCCAGCGCTGGAGCGCTACTTCCACTACCGCTATCTGGACGTGAGCACGGTGAAGGAGCTGACCCGTCGCTGGAAGCCTGAAATCCTTGGTGGTTTTAAGAAGCAGGGCACCCATCTGGCACTGGATGACATCCGTGAATCCATCGCCGAGTTGGCCTACTACAGGGGCGAAGTTTTTAAAATTTGACCACTTAAACCAAATTTGGCGGCTGGGGGTTGCAGAGGCTTTATTTTCGCTTATAATGCGCCCTCGCTTCCTGAGACAACTCGGGAATAGCGCGATAGAAAATTATGCGGCACTAGCTCAGCTGGTAGAGCGCAACCTTGCCAAGGTTGAGGTCACGAGTTCGAACCTCGTGTGCCGCTCCAATTTTCAAAGCTTAAAACGAAGCGGCACTAGCTCAGCTGGTAGAGCGCAACCTTGCCAAGGTTGAGGTCACGAGTTCGAACCTCGTGTGCCGCTCCAATTTCTCAAATTTGAACAAAGAATTAAGCGGCACTAGCTCAGTGCAGGGTAGAAAGTAGCGCAACCTTCTTTTCGCCCGTGAGACACTCGGCAGAGTCCACAGAATTAAGCGGCACTAGCTCAGCTGGTAGAGCGCAACCTTGCCAAGGTTGAGGTCACGAGTTCGAACCTCGTGTGCCGCTCCAAATTAGAAAAAGCCATCCATCGGGATGGCTTTTTTGCGTCTGGGTTATAGAGCTATCAGCTGGTAGAGCGCAACCTTGAGGGGTTGAGGTCACACTCTCTGCTAAACCACGGGGAACCTCGTGTGCCGCTCCAAATTAGAAAAAGCCATCCATCGGGATGGCTTTTTTGCGTCTGGGTTATAGAGCCATCAGCTGGTAGAGCGCAACCTTGAGGGGTTGAGGTCACACTCTCTGCCAAACCACGGGGAACCTCGTGTGCCGCTCCAAATTAGAAAAAGCCATGCTTTCGAACGGCTTTTTTGCGTTTGGGGTTCAGGGCTGCCAACCGGTAGAGCGCAACCTCTTGCGGTGCGCCAAATTAGAAAAAGCCATGCTTTCGAACGGCTTTTTGCGTCTGAGGTTTAGGACCGTCAACTGGCAGAGCGCAACCTTGATGGGTTGAGGCCACACTCTCTGCCAAACCGCGGGGAGCCTCGTGCGGCGCTGCAAATCAGTAAAAGCCACCCTTCGGGGTGGCTTTTTGCGTTTGGGCCGTCAAAGCCCTTGTTTTCCCTTAGCAGTTGTTACCCAAGGGGTGTCTCTGCCTGGTTAAATCGTCCCTCTTTAGAATGAAGTTGACCGGTTTTCAGAGGATTGCTTTGTCTGTCCATAGGACCAGGGTCACAGGCGCGAAAACTCTGTGTGTGATCCCAGATCACTAAAGGGTGATGGCGTTCAAAATATCTTTTGTACAAAGTCACCATAATGAGGCTATACCTAAGATCAAACGCTTGAATTTGTGGAGAGATCCTATGCGCTTTAAACAGATGCGAGAGCTGCTCGAATACGTGTCACAGTGCCGGGTGGCGATGAGCAAGCTGTATGACCGCCTGGACCATCAGGCTGACTCATCCCGGGTTAAGTTGCTGCTGGAGTACTTGCGGACCCACCAGCTCGAGGTGGCCGAGAAGATGGATCAGTATATCGAGGAAGCGTCTGATGGCGTGCTGGATACCTGGTTCAAGCGTCTGGATTACGATGACATCATCGAGGAGTGCAACGGGGTTGTCCTAGAGGGGGGAGCCGATGAGCATACGGTGATGAACCTGGCCCTGGATCTGGATAACAAGGTGCTGGGTCTGCTGCATCTGGCCCTGGAGCAATCCGAGCATATGGAAACCCAGTCCGCTCTGGAGGCGGTGCTGGCCGCAGAGCGCATTCGTCAGCAGAGATTCGTCCACAACACGCTGCGGATGGATGATATTTGACACTGATCAAAGCCGGGTTCGATTAAACTGGAAGCTTGGGGGATGTTGGGGTACCTATCATAGACCTTGAGCGGATACAGATCACAGTCGTGATGAATTCGGCTAACCAATACATAAGAAACGGTCAGGGAATCCTGACCGTTTTTTTTCCCCTGATGGAGGCAAGACACAGTAATGCGTAAGGCAACGGCGGCACTACCCTCAACCCTGTTTTCCGGTGCGACGGTAAGGAAATGGGAGCCCCTTCTGGCCAAGCAGCACGGGGTGCTGATGTGGTCTTTGATGGAGGAGGCGGGGCTGCGAGCTTGGCAACTGTTTCGTGAACGTTGGCCAGAGGCCACCGAACTGACCGTGGTGTGCGGCCGGGGTAACAATGCCGGTGATGCCTATGTCCTGGCGCGAAATGCCCTGGCGGAAGGACTGACGGTTCGCGTCCTGCAGATTCAACCTGAGCGCCTGCTCAAGGGGGACGCCAAGATAGCTCAGCAGCAGTTTATGGATGCTGGCGGTCGTTTCGAGGTGGCAGAAGCCTGCCGTCTGGCGGGGGCGAGCCACATTGTCGATGGCCTGCTGGGCACCGGTTTTGAAGGGGATCTGCGTCCAGAGTTTCTGGAGATGATCACTGCCATCAATGACAGTGGCGCCAAGGTACTGGCACTGGATCTGCCCTCCGGCCTCAATGGTGACAACGGCTACGTGGCGGAAGCCGTGGTTCAGGCGGATGTCACCCTGACTTTTGTTGGGGTGAAGCAGGGCCTGCTGACCGGCATGGCGGTGGGTTGTTGCGGCGACATCGTGCTGGCCCCTCTGGCCATCGGTGACGCCATGGCCTCTCAGGTTCGTTGTGACGCCTCCAAGGTGAGTTACGCCGATTATCTTCATTACCTGGGGCCCAGAAAGCCTGACTCCCACAAGGGGGATCATGGACGCATCGCGGTGATCGGCGGTAACCACGGCATGCCTGGTGCCGTGCGTCTGGCGTCGGAAGCGGCCCTGCGCAGTGGCGCTGGCCTGGTGAGCATCATCAGCCGCTATGAAAACCTGCCGCTGATTCAGGCTGGGCGCCCCGAGCTGATGCTATGGGGCAGTGACATCGCAGACATGGAGGTGTACCAGAGGGTCAGCTGGGGTCAGGTCGTGCTCTGTGGTCCTGGCCTGGGCAGTGGTGATTGGGCCTACCATATGTGGCGAGTGGCCCTTAACTCCGAGCGTCCCCTGGTGATGGACGCCGACGCCCTGAACCTGCTGGCCAAGAATCCGCTGAAACGGGATGACTGGGTGCTGACGCCCCATCCGGGTGAGGCGGCCAGATTGCTTGGGGTTGAGACCGTGGAGATTCAGCGGGATCGCTTCAAGGCGGTGCGGGAGCTGCAGGAGCGTTACGGCGGTGTGGTGCTGCTCAAAGGGGCCGGTACCCTGATCTATGACGGTGAGTCGATGTTGGTGGCACCGGTAGGCAACCCAGGTTTGGCCACAGGGGGCAGCGGAGACGTTTTGTCTGGTATAATCGCGTCCCTGCTGGCCCAGGGACTGCCACTGCTCGATGCCGCTGCCTGCGGTGTCTGCCTCCACGGAGAGGCTGCGGATATGGCGGCGGAAGGGGGCCAGCGAGGCATGCTGGCATCGGATTTGATGCCCTACATCCGTCAATTGGTCAACCCGCAAGAGTGAACTGAATGAGGCAATACACCCGGATCCTGGATAACGACAGTCACACCCTGGCCCTGGGGGCCGAGCTCGCCAAGCTGATCAAGCCGCCCATGGTGATCCACCTGGAGGGAGAGTTGGGCGCCGGCAAAACCACCCTGTCACGGGCATTGATTCAGGGGCTGGGTCACCAAGGGCACGTGAAAAGCCCCACCTATACCCTGGTGGAGCCCTATGAACTGAGTCAGGTCAGTGTCTATCACTTCGACCTCTACCGCCTGGCGGACCCGGAAGAGCTGGAGTTTATGGGGATTCGGGATTATTTCACCGACCGCTCCCTTTGCCTGGTGGAGTGGCCGAATCGAGGTCAGGGCGTATTGCCCCCGGCGGATCTAACCATTACCCTAAGCTATCAAGGGGATGGGCGGAGTGCGACACTCAGTAGCCATACCATCAAGGGCGAGGCACTACTGGAACAGCTATAACCGATGATAAGAGACTGGGGACGTCGGCTGTTGGTCCTGATTGGATTGACGCTGTGTTTAGGGGTGATTCCCGGCCTGGCATGGGCCAACAACATCGACACCATTCGCATCTGGCCTGATAAGGAGCGGACCCGGGTGGTGCTGGACCTGTCCGCGTCTCCCAGTTACGACAGCTTCCGCCTGGATGGCCCGGAGCGGCTGGTGCTGGACCTCAAGGGCGGGAAGCTGAACACCAAGCTCTCCGATCTGAAGTTCACCTCGTCCCAACTCAAACGCATTCGCCTCAGTAACCCACCCAAAAGCGGCACTTTGCGTCTGGTGCTGGATCTGAAGCAACCCGCTTCCCATAAGGTGTTTAAGCTGGGTCCAAAGGGAAATTATGGCCACCGTCTGGTGATCGATCTGCTGGCGGCTCCCGCAGGCAAAGCGACTTCCGCCAAAAGCAGTAAAAGCACTCCGGCTCGCAATGTGGTGATCGCCATCGATGCGGGCCATGGCGGCAAGGACCCGGGTTCCATCGGGCCGTCCGGCACCTATGAGAAAAATGTGGTGCTGCCCATCGCCCGCAAGCTCAGGGACAAGCTCAATGCCACCCCGGGGTTTGAGGCCTTCATGGTGCGCACCGGCGATTACTTTGTTTCCCTGGATCGCCGCTCTGAACTGGCGCGAAAGAAGCGGGCCGATCTGCTGCTCTCCATCCATGCGGATGCCTTTACCTCGCCACAGCCCCAGGGGGCGTCGGTGTGGGTGCTCTCCAAGCGACGTGCCAACTCCGAGATGGGTCGCTGGCTGGAAAAAGATGACAAGCTCTCAGAACTTCGGGGCATCGGTGAGGTGATCTCCGCCAGTGGTGGTGCAGATCCGCACCTTCAGCGCACCTTCCTGGATCTGGCTCGGGAAAACTCCATGGTGGAGAGTCAGGCGATCGCCGACCAGATGCTGAGGCGCATCGGCAAGATCACCAAGCTGCACAAGAAGAGCCCGCAGCACGCCAGTCTGGCGGTGCTCAAATCTCCGGATTTTCCCAGCCTGCTGATTGAAACCGGCTTTATCTCCAACCCCAATGAGGAGAAGAAGCTGCGCAGCAGTGCTTATCAGAACAAGGTGGCCGGCGCCATCCACCAGACGGTGAAAACCTACTTCACCGAGAACCCCCCAAGGGATGCCTTGCTGGCCCAGACCCGCACTCACAAGGTGACGCGGGGTGACTCTCTGTCGCGCATAGCTCAGAAGTATCGGGTCAGCGTGGCGGCGATTCGCAATGCCAACAAGTTGAAGTCTGACAACATTCAAATTGGCCAGACCCTGACCATTCCCCGTCTCTGAGGACCCCCTATGCCGATTCAGATACTGCCGCCGCAACTGGCTAACCAGATCGCGGCCGGCGAGGTCGTGGAGCGACCCGCCTCCGTGATAAAGGAGCTGGTGGAGAACTGCCTGGATGCCGGTGCCAGCCGTATCGACATTGAGATCGAGCGCGGTGGCAGCAAGGCGATGGTGATCCGCGACAATGGCATCGGCATTGCCGAACAGGAGTTGTCCCTGGCGCTCTCCCGTCATGCCACCTCCAAGGTGGCCAGCCTGGAGGATCTGGAGAGCATCCTCAGTTTCGGATTTCGCGGAGAGGCACTGGCGTCCATCAGTTCGGTCTCCAGGCTGACCCTGACCTCACGCACTCAGGAGCAGGAGCAGGGCTGGCAGGCCTACGCCGAGGGACGGGAGATGGCGGTGAAGCTTCAGCCGGCGGCCCACCCGGTTGGCACCACGGTCCAGGTGGAGGATCTCTTCTTCAACACCCCGGCGCGCCGGCGGTTCCTGCGGGCGGATAAGACCGAGTTCAACCATATCGATGAGCAGCTCAGACGCATCGCCCTGGCCAAGCCCACGGTGCACTTCACCCTGAGCCACAATGGCAAGCAGGTGAGGCAGTACCGTCCGGCCCGCACCGAGCGTCAGCATCAGCAGCGGCTAGGCGCCATCTGTGGCAATCGATTCGCCGATGCTGCCCTGGCCATCAGCGCCGGCAATGACCAGCTGCAGCTCCACGGTCACCTGGGCATCGGCGATGGCCACCAGCAGTTCAATGAGGTGCAGTACTTCTACGTCAATGGCCGGGTGGTCCGGGATCGCCTGGTCAACCATGCGCTGCGCCAGGCGCTGGAGCTCCACGGTCAGCAGCTGGATGCCGGCTACGTACTTCATCTGGAGCTGCCTCCCCAGGAGGTGGATGTCAACGTGCACCCGGCCAAGCATGAGGTGCGCTTCCACCAGGCCCGTTATGTGCACGACTTTATTCTGCAGGGGCTTAGCGATGCGGTGGCGCAGCTGACTCAGGGAGAACTTTCCCTGCAGTCGGCGCCTGACACCGACACCGTTCCCACGCCTCCTGTGTCGCAGCCTCCTGGTGGGGATACCATTCGGAGAGGTGCAGGTTATGAGGGCGCCCCCCCCGGAGCTAGGGTGTCTGAATCTGCTCCGACGGGCCAAGGGTATGGCGGCTATGCTGGGAACAGGTCCAGCGTCAGATCTGCCCCCTCAGGAGGTGGTTATACCCCGCCGCCGTTGCAACCGGCGTCCAACCGAAACGCGGTCAGCAACTACGGTGAACTGATGCGCACCGAGTCGGTGCCCGAGTCTGAGCCTCAGCAGCGGCCCGATGCGTCGGTGTGGCGTTGGCTGACTCAGCTGGATGAGCGCTTTGCTTTATTTGGGCGGGGGGATCAACTAAGATTGCTGCCCCTTGGCGCCCTGGGCAGCGCCGTACTGCGCCTGGAGCTGGCGGAACGACTGCCGCAGGGGCTGGTGGGACAACCCTTGTTATTGCCGGTGTCTGTACCCAGAATTGATGCCTGGGATGGGGTGTTGGAGTTGCAGCAGGGCCTGCTTAAGCGCCTCGGTCTGGAACTGGCCGAGCAGAAGCAGAGGCTGATTATCCGTAAGGTGCCGGCGATGCTGCGCCAAGCCAACCTGGCACAAGTGGTGCCGGAGCTGTTGCAGTGGCTGGCGTCCTTTCCTGCCGGTGAAGCCCCCAACAGTGAGGCCCTTGTGGCCTGGTTGACGGATCAGGCCGAGCCTGAGCCGGGGAACCCGGAAGCGCTGTGGCAGAGGTTACAAACCTTGCCCGGCGCCGACATAGAAAGATTAATGACCAGCCGGGGCCGGGCACTGCCCTGGCGTTCTGAGTTGGAGTCCTGATATGAGCACCACCTTGCCACCGGCCATCTTCCTGATGGGGCCGACTGCGTCTGGAAAGACCGACCTGGCCATTGAGCTGTGTCAGCGGCTGCCCTGTGATCTGATCAGTGTCGATTCGGCGATGATCTATCGGGAGATGGACATCGGCACTGCCAAGCCCAGTGCAGAAGAGCTGGC
This sequence comes from Ferrimonas sp., assembly GCF_048263965.1. Lineage (NCBI taxonomy): Bacteria > Pseudomonadati > Pseudomonadota > Gammaproteobacteria > Alteromonadales > Ferrimonadaceae > Ferrimonas > Ferrimonas sp. The sequence goes on from NZ_JBLXDO010000001.1 coordinate 515,294, forward strand.
GCTGGCTCCTCACAGGCTTATCGATATCCTGGATCCGGCTGAAGCCTACTCTGCGGCAGACTTTCGTGCCGACGCCCTGAGGGAGATGGCTCAGATCACCGCCGCCGGTCGCATCCCCCTGCTGGTGGGCGGCACCATGCTCTATTACAAGGCGCTGCTTGAAGGCCTGTCTCCTCTTCCCTCTGCGGATGCGACTGTTCGGCAGAAGATCGAGGAGGAGGCAAAAAGCATCGGTTGGGCCGAATTACACCGGCAGTTGTCAGAGATCGACCCGGTTGCTGCTGAGAGAATCCACCCCAACGATCCGCAACGATTGTCGCGGGCTCTGGAAGTCTATAGAATTAGTGGCGAAACTCTGACAGAGCTGACAAAGCGTAAAAGCGATCCTTTACCGTATAAAGTCAGCCAGTTCGCCATTGCTCCGGAGCAGAGGCAGCGCTTGCATGAGAGAATCGAGCAACGATTCCACCTGATGCTTGAGGCGGGCTTCGAGCATGAGGTGCGTCGGTTGTATCAACGAGGCGATCTGCACCCAGGTCTGCCGTCCATCCGCTGCGTAGGTTATCGCCAGGTGTGGTCTTTCCTGGCAGGTGAAGATGACTACGAACAGATGACGCAGAAGGGGATAGCTGCTACCAGGCAGCTGGCAAAGAGGCAGATAACCTGGCTGAGGAGCTGGTCCGATCTGCAATGGTTGACCTCGGAGTCTGCAGGCAATGTAGATAAACTGTTACGGGGACTCGCCATCTAACTTTACATAGGCTATAACTACCAACAGCTCAGTTAGATGTTGCTTGCAGAACGGTATTTATTAAAAGCAATTAGAATATTTTAGTTAAGGAATCATTATGGCTAAGGGGCAATCCTTACAAGACCCGTTTCTGAACGCATTGCGTCGTGAACGGGTACCAGTATCTATTTATCTGGTAAACGGTATTAAGCTGCAGGGACAGATTGAGAGCTTCGATCAGTTTGTGATTCTATTGAAGAACACTGTGAGCCAGATGGTTTACAAGCACGCCATCTCCACTGTGGTTCCTGGCCGTCCATTCAACATGAACCAGAACCAGCAGAGCGGTTATAATCAACAGGATCAAAACCAGGGTTAACAGCCAGGAGAGTCTGCTTGTTTGAGCGGTATGAGGCAGGCGAACGCGCTGTACTTGTTCATCTGAACTTCTCCCGAGAGGGGGAACGAGAAGATCTGGAAGAGCTGCAATTACTGGTTTCCTCCGCAGGTGTTGACGCCTGCGGAGTCGTTACCGGATCTCGCTCCTCCCCCCATCCCAAATACTTCTGTGGCGCCGGTAAGGCAGAAGAGATCGCGGCTCTGGTCCAGGCGGAACAGGCCGATGTGGTGATCTTCAACCACGCCCTTTCTCCAGCCCAGGAGAGAAACCTCGAAGCCCTGATGAAATGTCGCGTGCTGGATCGCACCGGCCTGATTCTGGACATCTTTGCCCAACGGGCACGAACCCACGAAGGTAAGCTGCAGGTTGAGCTGGCACAGTTGCGCCACCTCTCCACCCGCCTGGTGCGTGGCTGGACTCACCTGGAGCGCCAGAAAGGGGGGATCGGTCTGAGGGGGCCGGGCGAAACTCAGCTTGAAACCGATCGGCGTTTGCTGCGCGAACGTATTAAAACCATCCTCCGACGTTTGGAGAAGGTGGCGAAGCAGCGGGAACAGGGGCGTCGCTCCAGGGCCCGCCGCGAAATTCCGACGGTGTCCCTGGTGGGGTACACCAATGCGGGTAAGTCGACCCTGTTCAATCTGGTGACCAACTCAGGCGTTTATGCGGCTGATCAGCTGTTTGCCACCCTGGATCCCACCTTGCGCAGGATCGAGATAGACCAGGTGGGGCCAGCCGTGCTGGCGGACACCGTTGGCTTTATCCGACACCTGCCCCACGATCTTGTGGCCGCCTTTAAGGCGACGCTGCAGGAGACCCGGGAAGCGGACCTGCTTCTGCACGTGGTGGATGCCCATGACCAGCGAGCCGTCGAGAATATCGAAGAGGTTCATCGGGTTCTTAAGGAGATTGAGTCCGATGAGATCCCGCAGTTGCTGGTTTACAACAAGGTGGACCTGCTGGAGGACGCGGTGCCGCGCATCGACCGGGACGACCAGGGTCGACCGGTGCGGGTGTGGGTGTCTGCTCAGGCAGACCTGGGTCAGGAGTTCCTGTTTGAGGCACTCAGCGACCTTCTCGGACGGCAAATAGTTGAACTATCATTAAAACTACCGCCAGCTGAGCACAAGTGGCTCAACGTCTTCTTTGAACTTAGCGCGGTTCAGAGCAGTCAATATGATGAGGAGGGGAACTGCCTGGTGGCGATCTCCCTTCCGGAATCGGAGTGGCGTAGACAGGTGAAGGCTTCGCAAGGGAAGCTAGAGCACTTTATCATCCAGTAATTGCCTGATAAATTAGCGTTAAACCTCTAAGCTATCGGCAGGGGCGTAATGACCGCATACGGCGGACGTTTCCACCTGGTCCCGATAAGATATAACGGAGAACTACATGGCCTGGAATGAGCCTGGAAATAAGGGAAATGACCCCTGGGGGAACCGCGGTGGCAATGATCAGGGTCCACCGGACCTGGATCAGGTGTTCCGCAAGCTGTCCTCGCGCTTTGGCGGTAACCGTGGCGGAGGCCTGAGCGGCGCCGCCGTAGGCATCGCTGCCCTTTTGCTGGCCGCGGTATGGGGCCTGTCCGGTTTCTACAAGATTGAGGAAGCGGAGCGCGGTGTGGTGCTGCGTTTCGGTCAGTACTATGAGCTGGTTGAGCCTGGTCTGGGCTGGAAAGCCACCTTCATCGATGAGGTGACTCCGGTGAACGTCAACAACATCCGAGAGCTGCCCGCTTCCGGCATGATGCTGACCATGGACGAAAACGTGGTGGCGGTGCAGATGAAGGTTCAGTACCGCATCACCGACCCTCGAGCCTACCTGTTCAACGTGACCAATCCGGATGAGTCTCTCAACGAGGCGATGGACAGTGCCCTGCGCTATGTTGTGGGCCACACCACCATGGATGACATCCTGACCACCGGCCGTGAGCAGGTGCGTCAGGACACCCGTACCGAGCTGGAGGGGATCATTGAGCCCTACGGCCTGGGTCTGACCGTGGTCGACGTCAACTTACTGCCTGCCCGTCCGCCGGAAGAGGTGAAAGACGCCTTCGATGACGCCATCTCCGCCCAGGAAGATGAGGAGCGTTTCGTGCGTGAAGCGGAAGCCTACGCCCGTGCCGTTGAGCCTGAGGCTCGTGGTCAGGTGCAGCGTATGGAGCAGGAAGCCACCGCATATCGTGAGCGTGTCACCCTGGAAGCCGAGGGTGAGGTAACCCGGTTCGTTCAGTTGTTGCCTCAGTATCAGGCGGCGCCTGAAGTGACCCGTGAGCGTCTCTACCTGGAGACCATGGAGAAGGTATTTGGCAACACCTCCAAGGTGATGGTGGATACCGAGGGCAACGGCTCCATGTTCTATCTGCCTCTGGACAAGATCATCGAGCGCTCTTCCGGCAAGAGTGCGCCTCGTACAGGGTCCACTCAGGTAAACGACAGCAGCTCTCTGCCTTCGTCCACCTTTAACAACAACCGCAGCTCCAACAGCCGTGGCGGCAGCATTCGTCAGGGGAGGAACTAAGCCATGAGACCCGTAGCTATTGTCACTCTGGTCCTGGTGTTTTTCCTGGGACTTTCCAGCCTGTTCGTGATCAGCGAAGGTGAACGCGGCATCGTGAAGCGTTTCGGTAAGATCGCCAAGGACGCCGACGGCGTTACCCTGGTGTATGAGCCAGGCCTGCATTTCAAGGTGCCGGTCATCGACTCGGTGATCCGACTGAACGCCCGTATCCTGACTCTGGATGCGCCCGCTGACCGCTTCGTGACCTCCGAGAAGAAAGATTTGATGGTGGACTCCTACGTGAAGTGGCGCATCATCGATTTCGAACGCTTCTACCTGTCGACCTCCGGTGGTAACCAGTTGCAGGCGGAAGCGCTGCTGCAGAGTAAGATCAACAACGGCCTGCGTAGCGAATTCGGTTCCCGTACCATCTCCGAGATCGTCTCCGGCAGCCGCGATGAGCTGCAGCAGGAGGCCCTGAAGGCCGCGTCCGACAGTGCCCTGGAGCTGGGCATCAAGGTGGTGGACGTCCGGGTTAAGCAGATCAACCTGCCCCGAGAGGTGAGTCAGTCCATCTACGATCGTATGCGCGCCGAACGAACTGCCGTGGCCAAGGAGCACCGCTCTCAAGGTCGCGAGAAGGCAGAGGTGCTTCGCGCCGAGATCGACGCCAAGGTCACGGTAATGCTGGCGGAAGCCGAGAAGAAGGTTCGGACTCTGCGTGGTCAGGGTGAGGCTCAGGCCGCCAAGATCTACGCCGATGCCTACAATCAGGCGCCTGAGTTCTACAGTTTTATGCGCAGCCTGGATGCCTACGCTAAGTCCTTCAACAGCAAGCAGGACGTACTGGTGGTCTCTCCGGACTCGGAGTTCTTCCAGTACATGAAGGGCGCCAACAAGGCCAACTGATCTCGGTTACGTTGAAAAGCCCGGCTCAAAGCCGGGCTTTTTCTTTAATGGGAAATGTTCTTCAAGGAGAGTGAGTTATGTCTGAATCCTGGCTTCTGGCCCTGGGTTTGTTGTTGTTGATGGAGGGGATAGGACCGGCCCTGTTGCCTCGTCAGTGGCGCGCTGCGGTGTCCGAACTGAGTCAGCAGCCTGATGCTATCCTGAGGCGCATCGGAGGCGCCCTGGTGACTGCGGGTGCGGTAATTCTGTACATTTTTTCTTAATAACGGCTGTTTTGCTCAGGCTGTTTTGCTAGAATCCTGCTTTAACCACCTACTCTGTATCCATAATGAGCAAAAATGTTGTTGTTCTCGGCACCCAATGGGGTGACGAAGGCAAAGGCAAGGTCGTAGACCTGCTTACTGATAAATCTTCCTATGTGGTGCGTTATCAGGGTGGCCACAATGCTGGTCATACTCTGGTTATCAACGGCGAGAAGACCGTCCTGCATCTCATTCCATCCGGCATCCTCCGCGAGAACGTCAAGTGCATCATCGGCAACGGTGTGGTACTGGCTCCCAACGCGCTGCTGCGTGAGCTGACCATGCTCAAAGAGCGTGGCGTGCCTGTCGAGGACCGCCTGCTGATCTCCGAGGCTTGCCCGCTGATCCTGCCCTATCACGTGGCGGTGGATCAGGCCCGTGAAGCGGCCCGTGGCAGCAAGGCGATCGGCACCACAGGTCGTGGTATCGGTCCGGCCTACGAGGACAAGGTAGCCCGTCGTGCCCTGCGCGTTGGTGACCTGTTCGATGCCGAGCGTTTCGCCGAGAAGCTGAAGGAGGTACTGAGCTACCACAACTTCATGCTGACCGAGTACCACCAGGCCGAGCCCGTCTCCTTCGATGAGGTGTACGAGCAGGCGATGTCTGTGGCGGATCTGCTGAAGTCCATGGTGGTCGACGTGACCGACCTGCTGGACAAGGCCCGCAAGGCCGGAGAGCCGATCCTGTTCGAAGGTGCCCAGGGCACTCTGCTGGACATCGACCACGGTACCTACCCTTATGTGACCTCCTCCAACACCACTGCCGGTGGTGTGGCCACAGGTTCCGGTTTCGGTCCTAACCGCATCGACTACGTGCTGGGCATCATCAAGGCCTACGCCACCCGTGTGGGCGGTGGTCCATTCCCCACCGAGCTGGATGACGATGTTGGTCAGCACCTGGGTGAGAAGGGCCATGAGTTTGGTGCCACCACCGGCCGTCAGCGCCGCTGTGGCTGGCTGGACATCGTGGCCATGCGTCGCGCCGTTCAGATCAACGGCATCACCGGCCTGTGCCTGACCAAGCTGGACGTCCTGGACGGCCTGGAAGAGCTGAAGCTGTGCACCGGCTACAAGATGGCCGACGGCAGCATCGTTGAGGTTCCGCCCCTGGCCGCCGAAGACTACGAGCAGGTAGAGCCCATCTACGAGAGCATGCCTGGCTGGAACGACAACACCTTTGGTGTGGTGGAGCACGACAAGCTGCCCCAGGCGGCGCTGGATTACATCGCCCGCATCGAAGAGCTGCTGGAGGTCCCCGTGGACATCATCTCTACCGGCCCGGACAGGGTAGAGACCATGATTCTGCGGAATCCATTCGCCTAACAGCGACAGTGACGGGGCCAACTGGCCCCGTTATGCTATGTTGGACTACAGATTGAACAACCCGGGCCGATAACCCAAGTATGAGACGAATTCTGCTGCTGCTCACAACTCTGATGATGATGGCTCCTGCCCGTGCGGAACTGCAGGCGGTGGAGCTGTACTCGCAGGATGCGCTGCTGCAGATGATTCGCGACAATACCCACCTGGCTCAGATGCGTCGCGACGACTGTCAGCTGGTCGAGGATGTCCGGGCTCATGCCAAGGTGCTTAAGGAGCCCGCCTACCAGATGCTGTGGGCCGATATGCTGATGTACGGTGTCTGCGTGGACGAGGATGTTCGCGAAGGGTTCTATTATCTGGAGACCGCTTCTGAGTCCGGCCTGCCCGATGCTCTGGAGCAGTTGGCCCGTTACTACCGCATCGGCAAGTTCACTTTGGTGAACAATGACCTGGCGGTTCACTACTATAAGCTTGCCTCAGAACAGGGCCACCTTCGCGCCCGGTTCGATCTGGTGCGCATGTACATCAACGGCCATGGTGCCCCGAGGGATTATCCCCAGGCCTACCGCTGGCTGTTTGAGGAGGTGTACCAGCACGAAGAGGACAGGCAGACCGCCCGCACTCTCCTGGCTCAACTGGAGCCTCTGATCCCGCCCCGCACCGTTGCGGCCATCCGAGCGGATCAGAAATTTCAAGATAAGTACCGTTGATTGCCGGTATACTTGAAGCTAAATCCCCCTTTTTTCTACGAGAATTTAACTATTGGATAAAAACGATCCCCATTATCAGCGTGAGGCTGAGAAGTACGAAAACCCCATTCCCAGCCGTGAATACCTGCTGCAGCTGATCGCTGACGGCCGTGGCCTGATTGGCCGCGATGAACTGGCGGCGGAACTGGGCCTGGAGGGCGAGCAGTATATCGCCCTGATGCGTCGCCTGCGCGCCATGGAGCGTGACGGACAGCTGGTGTACACCCGCAAAGGACGCTATGGCATTCCGGAAAAGATGGACCTGCTCACCGGCACGGTGCTTGGCCACCGGGATGGGTTCGGCTTCTTCCGCCCCGATGATGGCAGCCAGGATCTCTTCCTGACCGAGCGCACCATGCACAGTGTGCTCCACGGGGACCGAGTGATGGCTCAGGGAGATCGTCACGATCGCCGTGGTCGCCAGGAGGGGCGCATCGTCCGGGTACTGGAACCGAGAAACCCGATGATCATTGGCCGTTACTTCACCGAAGACGGTGTCGGTTTTGTGGTGCCCGACGACAGGCGCATCAGCCAGGACATCCTGATTCATGAAGGCGACCGCATGGGGGCCCGCCTCGGCCAGGTGGTGTCCGTTGAGCTGGTGCAGCGACCAGGTCGGCACACCCACGCCAGAGGCAAGGTGGTTGAAGTGCTGGGCAACGAGATGGATCCCGGTATGGAGATCGACATCGCCCTGCGCAATCACGATCTGCCCCACCAGTGGCCCGAAGCCCTGCTCAAGCAGGTGGAAGGAATTGACGACGAGGTCAGCGAAGAGGACAAACAGGGGCGCATCGACCTGCGTAAGCTGCCTCTGGTGACCATTGATGGTGAAGACGCCCGTGACTTTGACGATGCGGTCTACTGCGAGAAGAAGAGCGGTGGCGGCTGGCGCCTGTGGGTGGCCATCGCCGACGTCAGTCACTATGTGCGCAGCGGCACGCCTCTGGACGATGAAGCGATTAAACGGGGTAACTCCGTCTACTTCCCGGCTCAGGTGATTCCCATGCTGCCGGAGAAGCTCTCCAATGGCCTCTGCTCCCTGAATCCCGGAGTGGACCGTCTGTGCATGGTGGCGGAGATGACCGTCTCCAAGGCGGGCAACCTCTCCGGCTTCAAGTTCTATCCCGCGGTGATGCACTCTCACGCGCGCCTGACCTACACCAAGGTGGCGGCCATGCTCGACGGCGATGAGCGCCTGCGCGAGCGATATGCCGAAGTGCTGCCTCACCTGGAGGAGCTGCACAAGCTCTACGGTGCCCTGGATCAGGCCCGGGTGAAGCGCGGTGCCTTGGTGCTGGAGACCACAGAGACTCAGTTTATCTTTAACGCCGATCGCCGCATCGAGCAGATCGTGCCCCGTGAGCGAAATGTCGCCCACAAGATGATCGAGGAGTGCATGATTCTGGCGAACGTGGCCGCCGCCAAGTTCGTCAAGAAGCACAAGGGTGAAACCCTCTACCGGATCCATGAAGGGCCGGGCGAGTCCAAACTCAAGTCTCTGAGAGACTTCCTGGGCCAGCAAGGGCTGCAGCTGGGCGGTGGTGAGAAGCCCTCTCCGGCGGACATCGCCAAGCTGCTTTCCTCTCTTGAGGGGCGGGGAGATGCGGAGCTGGTGACCACCATGGTGCTGCGCTCCATGAAGCAGGCGGTCTACAGCCCCGACGATCTGGGCCACTTCGGCCTGGCGCTGCAGGGCTATAGCCACTTTACCTCTCCTATTCGTCGCTACCCGGATCTGATTCTGCACCGGGTGATCCGCTCCCTGCTGGTCAAGGACCAGGGGCTGATCAAGAAGGCGATGGACAAGATGAAGGGCCGCAGCCAGGATGGGGCGGCGCTGCATTACGATACCCAGCAGCTGGTAGAGCTGGGGGATCACTGCTCCCTGACCGAGCGCCGTGCCGATGACGCCACCCGGGATGTGTCCGACTGGCTCAAGTGCGAGTTTATGCAGGACCATGTGGGAGACACTTTCGACGCGGTGATCAGCGGCGTCACCAGTTTTGGCCTGTTTGTCCGCCTCAACAGCTATCACATCGACGGCCTGGTGCACATCTCCAGCCTGGAGAATGATTACTTCCACTTCGATGCGGTCCGCCAGGGGCTCTACGGCGAGCACAGCGGTAAGCGCTACCGTCTCGGCGATGAAGTTCGGGTCAAGGTGCTGTCGGTGAAGCTGGACGATCGTCAGATCGAGCTGGGCATGGTGGAGGAGAAGGGCGTCGGCAAGAAGATGAAGGCCAAGGCCAAATCCAGCCGCAAGCAGGCCCAGAAACCGTCTCAAAAGCCTGCCGACAAGCAGTCGCAAAAGGGCCCTTACAAGGCCGGCGACGGCAAAGGCAAGGGCAAGTCAGGCCGTGGCAAGGAGAACGGTAAGCCCAAGTCCGGCGGCCGAGGCAAAGCCTCTCAGAAACAGACAGCGGGTCGGGATACTCCGGCCAACAAGAGTAAGAAGCGGAATAAGCAGTAATGAAACAAGAGATGGTGTTTGGCCTCCACGCGGTGGAGGCTCTGTTGCAGTCCGAGCCTGAGCGGGTGAAGTCAATCTGGCTGCTCAAGGGGCGGGACGATGAGCGCCTGCACAAGATCCTGCAGCTGGCCAAGCAAAACGGCATCAGCTGTCAGCCGGCGGCGCGAAAGGCCCTGGATGAGAAAGCGGCATCCCCTCAGCATCAGGGCGTGGTGGCCGCGGCCAAGCCTGCCCCGGTGAAGGGGGAAGCGGAACTGGCTGCCCTGCTCGATGGGGTTGAGACGCCGCTGCTGCTGATCCTCGATGGGGTCACCGATCCCCACAACCTGGGTGCCTGCCTGCGCAGCGCCGACGCCACTGGGGTTCATGGGGTGATTGTGCCCCGGGACCGTTCTGCTAGCCTGGGCCCGGTGGTGCGCAAGGTGGCGGTGGGTGCCGCCGAAAACATCCCCCTGTTCCAGGTGACCAACCTGGCGCGCACCATGCGTGAACTGCAGGAGCGTGGGGTGTGGATCGTGGGCACCGCGGGCGAAGCGGACCATGACCTCTATCAGGCCAAGCTGACCGGTCCTCTGGCCATCACCATGGGCGCCGAGGGCAAGGGGATGCGTCGCCTGACCCGTGAGCACTGTGACGAGCTGATCTCCATTCCCATGGCCGGGGTGGTCACCAGCCTGAACGTGTCTGTGGCCACCGGGGTATGCCTGTTTGAAGCGGTGCGTCAGCGTCGGGGCTAACTCGGATCCACAAATGACAAAGGGCGCCTTGGGGCGCCCTTTTCTGTTCTGTCTGCTGTGTCTCTAGGGCGCTTTGCTCAGTCCAGATGCCCATTTACTTTGAGCGCACTGTCGACACACCGAGGCCTTAGTGGCTGGATGCTGGCGCAAAAACATTCAGCAAAGGTCAACACGCCCTAGAAGGTATAGAGCAGGTTGACCGTGGAGATGATGTCGGTGCGTTCGCTGTTCTCCGGTACCCGGTCGGTGAACTTGATGTCGGTGCCGATCTTCAGAGCCAGGTCCGCCCACAGCTGGTTTCGGATGGACATCTTCAGGGTGGCAACGGTGTTACGGTTACCGGTTTCCACCGCCCCCTCTGCATTGAAGGTGGTGTACTCATGGAGCCGCTGCTCAAATTTGCCGGAGAAACGGGCAATCCCCTCGTCTGTGGAGCTGCTCTGGTCCGCATCGTCATCGGTGAGGTTGGGTTCGTTGAAACGGTAACCGCCACCCGCTTCCAGTGATAGCTTGGTGTGGCGACGGTCAATCAGGGTGAAACCGTAACCCGCTGAGTAGATCTGCTGCTGGGTGAAGGAGCCGAACCTGTCCCAGATCAGTTCGCTACGGCCATAGAGGTAGTTGCTGCCGCTCAGCTTGTAGTCGAGCTGGTATTCGACGGTGTACTGCTCTGCGGTGGCGCTCTGGTTGTCCGAGGCGAAGTAGGCCTTGAGCACGGTTTCGTGCTTGGCGGAATCACCGTCGTAGACCAGCTTTCCCCGGCTGTTGAAGTTGCTGGACTCGGTGTTGCCCGAGGTGTATTGCAGGCCCAGTTCCACCTCGGCGTCGAGGCGATCCTCCGGTTCCTTGTACTCCGGCGGCACCAGGGCCAGGGCCTTGGGAGCGATGAGCAGTATGGGCAGCCAATAGGGTGTCTTTAACACTGTGTTTGTGCACTCTTGTCATTATGGGATGGGCCCGTTGCGGGCCAGTGGCAGAGACACAGTGTACTCCGCCCCCGCCATCAGTGGAAGGTGGTGATGAACTGACGTCGTCCGCGAAAGCCGGGGAGAATAACCTCCGCAAAGGCGCCAATTTCCTTGCTCAGCATGCCCATTTGCTGTAATATGCGCCGGCTAATCAGCCGAAACCCTTTTTGTTCCTTGCCTCTAGGTCCGGCTGAGCCTGCAAGAGGCTGAATAACCGTAAGGATCAATAATGCGTCATTACGAAATCGTATTTATGGTTCACCCTGATCAGAGTGAACAGGTTCCTGGCATGATCGAGCGTTACACCGCTACCATCGGTAAAGATGGTGGTTCTGTAACCCGTCTGGAAGACTGGGGCCGTCGCCAGCTGGCATACCCAATTGAGAAGCTGCACAAGGCTCACTATGTTCTGGTTAACGCTGAAGCTACCGCTGAAGCCATCGAAGAGCTGGAAACTGCTTTCCGCTTCAATGATGCCGTTATCCGCAGCATGGTAATCCGCACCAAAGGCGCTATCACCGAGCCTTCCGCTATGGCCAAAGCCAAGGAAGAGCGTCGTGAGCGTGAAGAGCGTCGCGAAGCCAAGCCTGCTCCTGCACCTGCTGCTGAGGAAGCCAAGGCCGAGTAATTGTTGTGAATACCAACCGCCTGGAGCTGACTGGCACCGTCCTTCGGCCTCCTAAACGGGCAACCGGTATCAACGGAGTTCCCCACGGGTACTTCGTTCTGGAGCACCGCTCCATGCAGCAGGAAGCGGGACTGAATCGTCCGGTTTACTGCAAGATACAGGTGGTCGTAAGCGGTCGGGAAGCACAACCCTTACTGGATTCATTGGACTCAGGTCAGCCAATACGGGTGGCGGGATTCCTCGCCTGGCAACAGAGCAGGAATGGCCAAAGCCGCCTGGTATTGCACGCTGACTCAATTGAACCTATTTCATAGGAGATGCCCAAATGGCACGTTATTTCCGTCGTCGTAAATTCTGCCGTTTCACTGCAGACGGTGTTACTGAGATCGACTACAAAGACGTAGCGACTCTGAAAAACTACGTTACCGAAAGCGGTAAGATCGTACCGAGCCGTATCACTGGCACCAGCGCTAAGTACCAGCGTCAGCTGGCTCGCGCCATCAAGCGTGCTCGTTACCTGGCTCTGCTGCCTTACACTGACCTGCAAGGTTAAGTTCGGCATTAGGTTAACCCTTTAAAAGTAGAGGAAAAGGTAATGGAAGTTATTCTGCTGGATAAAATTGCCAAGCTGGGCGGTCTGGGTGACAAGGTAACCGTTAAATCCGGTTACGCTCGTAACTACCTGCTGCCTCAAGGCAAAGCGGTATTCGCTAACGAAGCCAACATCGCTGAGTTCGAAGCTCGTCGCGCTGATCTGGAAAAGAACATCGCTGACAAGCTGGCTGCTGCTGAAGCTCGCGCCGAGAAACTGGCTGCTCTGGAAGCCGTTGTTATCGCCTCCAAGGCCGGTGACGAAGGTAAGCTGTTCGGTTCCATCGGTACCCGCGACATCGCCGACGCCATCACTGCTGCTGGCGTTGAAGTAGCCAAGTCTGAAGTTCGTCTGCCTGAAGGCGCTCTGCGTCACACTGGCGAATTCGACATCGCTATCGCTCTGCACAGCGAAGTTAGCACCGACGTTAAGATTTCCGTTGTTGCTGAGTAATCTGCCGCATTAGTCGGAAGATTGAGAAACACCGCCTCCGGGCGGTGTTTTTTTTTGCCTGCTATTTGGTACTGCGCACAGGCTCTTTGACCAGAGAGTTGGCCAGTTTGGTCACTCTGGGCATCACCGTCAGGCTCAGGGTGAATGCCAGAGGCCAGGCCAGCAGGAAGCTCTCGCCCCAGCGCTGCGCCCAGCTGGCATCGATGCCGGTAGGATGGTGGTCAGGGCGGCGGACATTACCAGCCCCATGGTAAAGGAGCCCAACAGGGCGGTGAACAGCAATTTGGGCCGATTCATGGTGTCTCCATGGCTAAGCCTGTTCGGTGAACTCCATTGAAGTACGCCCAGGGCGCAGCAGCGGACCAAAAAAAGAGACGCACTCCGGTGCGCCTCTCTTGTTTGGCCTGAACCTGAGGATTACTCCACCAGGGTCAGCTCACTGAGGAGGTTGTCGGCATTGTCGACCTGCTCCATCATCCATAGCACATAGCGGAAGTCCACATGCACCGCCCGGGTGATCTCCGGGTTGAAGTACCAGTCCTTGGTGATCGACTCATAGGTGGAGTCGAAGTTCAGGCCCACCAGATCGCCGTCACCGTTGAGGATGGGGGAACCTGAGTTGCCGCCTGTGGTGTCAACGCTGGAGAGGAAGTTCACCGGCACCGAGCCGAAGTGAGCATCACGGGCTTCAGGGCAGGAGAAGATGGCGCAGTACCAGGCCTGATTGTCGGCCTTCAGGCTCTCCTGGAAGAAGCTGCCGTAGCGTTTGGCCTGGATCGCCTCGACCACCTTTTCAGGGGCGTTGAAGGGATAGACGCCGGTGTGCTTCTCCACAATCCCTTCCAGCTTGGTGAAGGGCTGCTTGTAGAGGGCGTCGGCAGACTGGTAACCATCCACCACACCATAGCTGACGCGCAGAGTGCCATTGGCGTCAGGGTACACAGGCTGATTGCGGCTGTCGTACCACTCCAGCAGGGCATCCATCACCGCCGGACGGGCGGCGGTGATTTCACCGGCCAGGGTCTGGCGCTCCTTGCGGTTGGCTTCGTTGGCGTCATACAGGGCCACGGCCATCTGGATGAAGGGGTCTTTGCTGGCCTTGAAGGCGTCGACCGGCTGGGTCATCCACTCCAGGCGCTTGGCACCGTCATGAAGCTCGGTGTTGGCGTAGGCCTGATCCAGGTCCAGAGTCGCCAGCACCTTGTCCAGGGCGGCAGTACGGTTGTCCTGGCCCAGGTAGGCGTCGATGTCGGTCTGCCACAGGGCCCGGTCCATACGGGAGTCGTAGCTGCGAGACAGACGGTTGAGTCGGCCCTGGAGCATCTTCATGTCACGCTCCTGATAGCCCTCTTCACGCTCCGCGTCCGGCTTCTGACGCTCGTTCGCCAGCTTGTAAAGGCGATTGGCGGTGCTCAGCATGGCACTGGATTGGGCGTTTTCGAAGTAGAAGGCGCGCTGCTTGTAGTCGCGCTGTTTGGCCAGCTTCTGCTGCAGTTCATCCACCTTGGCCAGTTGATTGGCGTGCTTGGCATCGGCCTTCAGCCAGTCGATGAACGCCTGCTCACTGCTGCCCTTGATGGCGGGGATGTCGGTCTTGCGGAAGCCGTCCAGCAGGCCGTTCAGCTTCTTCATGCGGTTGGCCAGGCTGGCCTTGGTGCCGGCGTAGGCGATCTTAATGACGCCATCGTCCACTCCATACTGATCGATCAGATCGATATGGTGCTGGTAGCGCTTGGCAGCCACCGGGTATTGCCAGTCGGAGGCGAACTCCAGCTCGCTCAGCAGCTTGTGACGGCTGGTGCGGCCAGGGTAGCCTGCCACCAGGACGCCGTCCCCTTCGCGAACGCCGCTGGCGTTGACCTTGAGGAAGCTCTTTGGCTGGTAGGGCACGTTCTCTTCGCTGTAGGCGGCAGGGGAGCCGTCCGGGGCCACATAGGCGCGCAGGAAGGTGAAGTCGCCACTGTGACGTGGGTATTCGAAGTTGTCGATGTCGTCGCCGTAGGAGCCGACGCTCTGAGGCGGTGCGTACACCAGGCGTACGTCGCGAATCATCAGCTGGCGAAGCAGGTAGTACTTCTTGCCGCCGTGGAAGCTGCGAACGTGGCAACGGTAGTTGTCGTTGGACTCACACTCCTTGAGCAAGGCTTTTCGGTTGCCCTGGATGGTGTGGTAACGCTGGTAGCCGTCCATTTCGTCGGTGGTACCTGCGTACACTTTATCGGTGACATCTTCAATCTTGTCAGTAACGTAGAGGCGTTCCTGTGGCCCGGCAGAGGGCTCTTTGTCCATGGAGGTGGCCAGGAAGCCATCATCCAGGTAGTTGTGCTCTTCATTGCTGTTAAACTGGATGCCCCGGTAGGCACAGTGGTGGTTAGTGACCACCAGGCCTTTGGGAGAGACGAAGGAGGCGGTACAATAGCCGAGTCCCACCACCGCATTCATTGGATACTGGTTCAGATCGGCCAGCTGATCCGCTGGCAGACGGATACCGGCTTGTTTCAGCTCATCCGCCAGTTGCGGCATCTGCATTGGCAGCCACTGGCCCTCATTCGCCAGGGCGGGCATCGCCAGGGAGAGGCTCAGCGCCAATGCTGATACCGAAGAAGAAGCTTTGGTTGGCATGGGAGATCCCTTTATTATTATGAATCCTGTCTGGGCTGGCGCCCGGAAAGGGGCAATCTTATCAACTAAAAGTTCCTAGTGTAACGGGTTTAACATGGCAGAAACACGCCAGCGCGAAAGCGGGCAGCAGAAAACGGTCGACCAACTGAAGATCCCTCCGCACTCCATTGAGGCGGAGCAGTCGGTCCTGGGTGGCCTGATGTTGAACAACGATGTGTTCGACCAGGTGGCCGAGCGAGTGGTCAAAGAGGACTTCTACAGCCGCAGCCATCAGTATATCTTCGCCGCCATGTCCCTGCTGCTGGAGGGGGGCCACCCCCTGGATCTGGTGACGGTCTCCGAAGAGCTGAGTCGTCAGGGGGAGCTGGAAAACGTCGGCGGCATCCCCTACCTGTCTGACATATCTCGTAACACTCCAAGTGTCGCCAACATTGTCGCCTACGCCGAAATTGTCCGTGAACGGGCGGTGGTGCGCGAGATGATCAAGGTGGCCAACGACATCGCCGACGCCGGCTTCAATCCTGAGGGGCGGGACTCTGCCGCTCTGCTGGACCTGGCGGAAACCAGGGTGTTCAAGATTGCCGAAAGCCGGACCAACGCCAACGAGGGCCCGGAGAACATCAAGAGCATCCTGGAGAAGACGGTCGATAAGATTGAGCAGCTCTACTCCAACCCCCACAACGGGGTGACCGGGGTCTCAAGTGGTTTCTCGGATCTGGATAAGATGACCGCCGGATTCCAGCCGTCGGATCTGATCATCGTGGCGGCCCGACCCTCCATGGGTAAGACCACCTTCGCCATGAACCTGTGCGAAGCGGCAGCGATGAACGAAGACCACCCGGTGCTGATCTTCTCCCTGGAGATGCCCTCGGAACAGATCATGATGCGTATGCTTGCCTCCCTGGGCAGGGTAGACCAGACCAAGATCCGTACCGGCCAGCTGGACGACGAGGATTGGGCAAGGGTCTCCAGCACCATGGGGCTGATGATGGAGCAGGGCAAGATGTACATCGATGATGCCTCTGGCCTGACCCCGACGGAAGTGCGCTCCCGGGCACGGCGAATCGCCCGTGAGCACGGGGGACTTTCCATGATCATGGTGGACTACCTGCAGCTGATGCAGGTGCCGGCCCTGGCCGATAACCGGACCCTGGAGATTGCCGAAATCTCTCGCTCGTTGAAAGCCCTGGCCAAGGAGCTGAACGTACCGGTGATTGCCCTGTCTCAGCTTAACCGCTCATTGGAGCAGCGGGCCGATAAGCGCCCGGTGAACTCCGACCTTCGTGAATCTGGCTCCATCGAGCAGGATGCCGACCTGATTATGTTTATCTACCGGGATGAGGTGTATCACCCGGATACCGCCGAGAAGGGCACCGCCGAGATCATCATCGGTAAGCAGCGTAATGGCCCCATTGGCAAGGTGCCCCTTACCTTCCAGGGGATGTTCTCCCGCTTTGACAACTATGCCGGCGGCGGTTTCGAGTACGACGAGTAAGGACCTGCAGTGCGATTTTCTCCTGTGGCTGAGATCAGCCGAAGTGCCCTGTTGCACAACCTGGGCCGGCTGCGCCAACTGGCGCCCGGTGCAAAGATCATGGCGGTGGTCAAAGCCAATGCCTATGGCCATGGTTTGACGACTCTGGCCCGGTGGCTGGATGATGCCGGAGTGAATGGATTCGGCATGGCCAGGCTGGAGGAAGCGCTCTGCCTGCGCCGCGAAGGGATCGGTGCCCGGATGCTGTTGCTGGAGGGGGTGTTCTCCGAAGAGGATCTGGAGCTGGCGGCCAGCCACGACTTGGAGGTGGCCATTCACGACAGTGAACAGGTGGCGATACTGGAGCGCGCCGCACTCAGCAAGCCGGTGCGCATCTGGCTGAAACTGGACACAGGCATGCACCGCCTCGGGGTTCAGCCTCATCAGTTCGAAGCCCTGTATCAGCGCTTGCGTGCCCTGGACAACATCCAGGGAGAAATCAACTTCATGACCCACTTCGCCGTGGCCGATGAGGCGGAGAATCCAGAAACCACCCGGCAGATTGCCCTGTTTAATCAACTGACCAAGAATCTGCCTGGTGAGCGCACCCTGGCCAACTCCGCCGGTACCCTGGCCTGGCCCGCGTCCCACGGGCAGTGGGTGCGTGCCGGGCTGGCGCTGTACGGCGGGTCTCCGATGATTGCCGGTCGTCCGGAAGACTATGAACTGAAGCCGGTGATGACCATGAAAACCGCGGTGCTGGCGGTGCGGGAGCACAAGGCGGGTGATCCCGTGGGCTACGGGCAGAGCTGGCGCGCCAGTCGTGACACCCGCCTGGCGGTGATCGCCATGGGCTATGGGGATGGCTACCCCCGCCATGCGGTCAGCGGCACACCGGTGCTGATCAATGGCAAACGCTATCCCCTGGCAGGCCGTGTCTCCATGGATATGATCACCGTGGAGATCGGCGACGATCCGGTCCAGGTGGGCGATGCCGTGGTGCTGTGGGGGGAAGGCTTGCCGGTGGAGGAGGTCGCAGAGTGTGCGTCTACCATACCCTATGAGCTGCTGTGCAGCACCACCGCCCGGGTTCAATATCGGTACGTGGAGTAGGGCACCCCAAAGCGCAGCTTATGAAGCGCATCCAAGTTGCTTGTGCGCGGTGTTGATCCGCATTCATTTTCTTGAGCTTTCTCTTCTAAGCCTTTAGGTTGGGGTCGTTACGGTCATGCCGGACAATGGATGTCTGGCGCATCGAGTGCAAGGAATGCCTATGACCCCGTTTTCCAAAATTCTCTTCTACCAGAGTGGTGAGCTGCCCAGCTCCCTGCCGATGTTGTGTGCCACCTTGGGGGTTCCCGTGGAGATCCACACCGTAGGCGAGCCTCTTCCGGCCGAGCCGGATGTCGACTCCCATACCCTGATTCTGGTGCCCTGGCAGGGCGGAATCGGGGCCGGCGGGCTGCCTGACTGGGCGCGTGATCTGCTGCCTCACCATGCCATGGTGCTGTACGACGTGAAGGAGTCTCAGGTGGACTCGGTGCAATTGCTGACACTGGGCCTCAAAGGGCTGCTGTTCCAGGAGAAACGCGTGGACATGACCCTGTCAGCATTGCGAGCCCTGATGCAGGGAGAGCTGTGGTTTTCCCGGGCGACTCTTGAAAAGGCGGTTACTCGCATGATTGGCAGCCAGGTTCAACTGCAGCAGCGCCAGGAGCAGGAGAAACTGACCAACCGGGAGCAGAGTGTGGTGCGTCTGGTGGCCATGGGGGCCAGGAACAAGGAGATTGCCCGAGAGCTGTTTATCAGTGAATACACAGTGAAGGCGCACCTGGCTTCCATTTTCCGTAAGACCGAGACCCGAAACCGGGTGGAACTGGTGAGCAAGCTGGGGTTGAACTGAGCCCTCTGCTTGAAGGTAACTTTCTTAGTTTCACTCGCTCTCCCTAAGCGCAACGGATAACCAGTGTGCAAGTTGGGCTCAGCCCATTACCCGAAAGTGTAGATTCCCCACCCGACAGGAGTGGTCCATCGCCTGAGGGTACTTGCATCCTGTGGGAGAACTGCCACTATGCCGGTAACAGCTTCGACGCCAGGATAATTCGATGAAACAGATTGAGCTCAGATTGGATCCCCGCCCACGGGGGTTCCATCTGATCACCGATGAGATTTGCCGGGGGTTACCCCTGGGGGAGATCGCCGTCGGCATGGTGCACCTGCAGTTGCAGCACACCTCCGCCAGCCTGACACTGAATGAAAACTGCGATCCCACGGTCAGAGGAGACTTCTCCGCCTTTTTCGATCGGCTGGTGCCCGATGGTACCCGCTATTTTCGCCACGATTATGAGGGGGATGACGATATGCCAGCCCACATCAAGAGCAGTCTGCTGGGCACCAGCCTGATGCTGCCGATCCGCAAGGGACGGTTGGCGCTGGGGCAATGGCAGGGGATCTACCTGGGCGAGCATAGGGATCAGGGGGGAGGGCGTCGTATTCTGGCGACTCTGATGAGCTAAAAAAAGGGGCCAGGTCTTGCTCTGGCCCCGAAGCGGTCCGGCGGCGTATCCGGACAGTACGACTTACGTGCGACACTCTTCAGCGGTCTTCATTGGCTCGTTCAAAAGAGCGACAACAAAGCTCCAGGATGTTTACAGTCCCAGCATCTCCTCTTTCAGATCATCGTCGAGAGGAGTGTCACCGAGCCAGATGCCCAGCAACACTGAGCGGAACAGTTCCCCTTCAACAGCCACCAGCTTGGTGCCATTTTTCAGCAGCTCCACCGGTTGACCAGGAATGGAAACGATCTGGAAGGTGTCGCCTTCACTGACCGGGGCACTGAAGGCCTGGGTAAACTGACTGATCTGCTCTTTCAGCTGCGGCAGGTGTTTACCGGCGGACTGGGCGAATCCGTCCTCCATGCTGGCGGTCATCTTTTCCGAGGTGATCATCGAAGAGATGATGTCCAGTTGAATGGTGGCAGCGGTGTGGCCCTCCATCAACTCGGTAGCAGGCAGGCTCTCCTGGTTGTAGAGGGAGCTGACATAGAGGTCCATAAAGAACTTGGAGCGTATGCCGGCGCCTCGATAGGGCATCTCCACACCATCCAGCGTGAGGTTGTCTGCCAGCTCCACATCGGCCATGTTCACCGACCAGGCGGCGCCACTGAAGGCCAGGGAAAAGCATAGGGAAAGCAGGGGCATTTTTTGCATCTTGGGTCACCTTAATATATGGCCAGAATCCCCATTAGAGTATTTGCTCTAATCTATTTTTTATTGATTTAAATCAATCTATTTTTCTAAAGTGTTCGCTCATGTTAACGAATGGAGTTACCTGTCTGTCGGGGTGGTCAAATTTGGGCGAAAGCTTCATATGAGACTGCCAGATTGACAGGTCACTCTGTTTTCTGGTTAAAGAATCTGGTTCGAACCATATTGATGTTAGTTCAGAAAGTGGGCGGGAAATTTCTTGATCCCGGTCATGAAAATCGGCCAAACCAAAGATTAGAGTAAAAGCTCTAAAGTGAGTCTGGATAAATTCTGAGGTTGGTATGGGTATCCCGATTTCTACCTATGTAGTTTCCATGGTGGGCTACATTGTATTTCTGCTAGTTCTCGTCGAAATGATGAGAAGAACACCAAGATTTACCTTTCTGTTCTGGCTGTTGTCTTTATTGACTGCGCCTCTTTGGGCGGATAATTTGGATGGTTGGTTCCGCTGGGCAAAAACCGTCAGCGTGCTTATTCCTACCGCATTAATTGTCGGTACTGCACGAATTGCATATCTCTATTATGAAAATCCAAACCGGATACTTAAGTTTTTCCGAAAAGACTGGGTTCTTTGGGTTTTGTATGGCGTTCTTTTCCTCAATATTGCCGAGGCAACCGTCAAGGATCTGGTGACAGAGAACTACTTCAACTTCATTGCAGGTTGTGTGTTGCTGGTGACCATGCCCTTCCCCAAATACAAGAACGGCAAGCGCCAGTACTGGCTTATCGGAAAGGATGCGCCCAATGACCTGCTGTTCTACTCCACCGCGTCATGGAACTTCCTCTACACCACCTGGAACATGGCCTTTGTCTATGGTGAGAACCCCGGATATTTCGCCAGCTCCTTCTGCATCCTGATGGCCGCAGAGCTCTATCCCGTCTTCAAGAAGCGTCCCGAGCTCTACATCATTGCCCGGGTCTACACCCTGGCGTTCCACATCCTGGTGCGTGCCATGGGCGACCCCTTCGCCAAGGTCATGGACTCCACCCACTGGGCCAACGATCAGGTACTGCTGTACTGGGGCGTAGCCAACGCGGTACTGCATGTCGCTTACCTGTTCTGGTACTTCAAGAAGTTCCGTCAGCCCAATGCGGAGGGTGGCAATGAACCCCCCTATGGGGACCGGCAACCGCCGCTGGTGGTGGATGCCAGAACCGAGGAGAGCAGCCCGCTGCTTCCAGGCCAAAAACCGGTCACCGCCTGAGTTTACTGAAATGCGGGGCAGGGCAACTGCCCCGCGGAGAGACAAAATGAAATCCTTCTTTAAGCTATTTTGCGCCTGGCTGCTGGCCCTGGTGCTGGCTCCGGCCGTGCTGGCCAACGACCTGGATGGGGTGTCCATCGGCGATCAGTTTGCCGGCCAGATCTGGCAAGGCACCATGGATGGCGACCCCGGCCAGGGAAGCATCTTCTTCAGACTGGAGTTTGCGCCTGACCACCAGGTGACCATCACCAAGCAGTCCGGAGGTCACAATCAGGTTGAGGTGAAACAGTGGCAGGTTGATGGCGACCGTTTGGTCATCAGCAGCTCTCCCGGTCAGCAGATCGACAACTTCGACAACGCCGAGATGACCGTGGTCTCCGCCGATCGCTTCCACTATGCCAAGGAGGGGAAGAAGTTCATCGGCCACAAGTGGATTGAGGCCAGGGCCTATGGTCACGTGCTGCTGGTGCTGATTGGCCTGATGGTGATGAACGAGGTCTGCCGCCGTTACAAGTGGCCCACGGTGATCATCTTCTTCGTCCTGCCCATCGTACTGATCCCCCTGTGGGCCAGCTATGGCGTCAGCTACTGGTTCAAGTGGGTCAAGCTCTACTCCGTGGTCGGCGCCTGTGTGCTCTTTACCCTGATTCGATACACCAAGGTGGGTGAGATGAAGTGGGCCAAGTTCTGTGCGGCGGGCTTCCTGGCACTGAACATCTCCGAGGCGGTACTGCAGGATTTCAGCATGGGCTACACCGCCAATGTCCTGAACGCCATCGGCGGCATCTTCTCCATCATCACTCTGACCGGCTGGGCGCAAATCCAGGCGGCCAAGACCAAGGAGAAGGACATGATCTGGCCGGCCATGACCACCTTCTGGATCATCGCCTATGACGTGTGGAACTTTGCCTTCGTCTACCTGAACTTCCCCGGTTCCGCCACGGCCCAGTTTATGGTGCTGACGGCGGCCACCATTCCGTCTCTGTTGATCACCAAGGGTACCTGGCTGCAGGCACGGGCGTTTACCCTGGCGCTCTCCTTTATGTACTACTTCACCAACCCGGCGATGTACGAAAGTAATGTGGTGATGCTGCCAAGAAACGACGAATTAATGCTGGCGGTTGGACTTTTGAGCTTCGTCCTTAATTCCATCCTCTTCTATCAGGTTTTCGGCGCCAAATGGAGAAATTACCGCTTGAGACAAGAGATGGCGAGTTAGTTATTAGTTACGACACAAATAAATAATTAAATGATTCTGGAGTTGAAAATGAAAAAATTCACTGCATTAGCGATGGCCGCCCTGAGTTTGTCTGCATTTGCTTCTGAAGAAGCACCGGATATGGGCAATCCAACCGAAGTGTACACTTATTTAGGTGCATCTTATGGTAGCGAGGGTGCCAACCTGAAAGGGATGATGGCCCTGAGTGAAGATAAAGGAGAATTTGATCAGAAGACCGGTATTCTGTTTGAAGTAAAAAACATCTTCAATGAAGGCGATAAAACACCCAAATTCGGTGGCATTCAATATGGCCAATACCCAGATGGCAGTATTGGACCCGTAGGCACCAAAACCAAAGGGTATGCCAGTAACCGCTCCTACCGTCTGCGTTACGGCACCATTAATACCAAGAACGGCCTGGGTTTCTCCGTTGACGCGGTATTTGCCGATCATCCCTTCTTCGGGTCCACCTCGGTCATTCAGGCCGGTCCCGTGGCCACCATCCCCGTGGGGGATGACATCCTGATCTGGCCCATCCTCTATGTGGGTGCGGTGATCATGGACGACAACATTCAGGATCTGAACCCTGAATGGCCCGATTCCAGCTCCAGTGGTGTGGACATCGCCTCCACCATCGGTACGGCCATGGTGTACGCCAAGTGGACCATCTCCGACAACTGGTGGACCCTGGCCAGCTACCGCTACACCATGGAGCTCAACGGCAAGTCCTGGGATGACGACGTGATGGAGGGGGGCCTGCAGATGGATGCCTATGAGTTCGAGATCTCCCTGGCGTATCAGTTGACCAAGAAGCAGAACGTCCGCGCCTACTACAGCACCGCCAAGGACGACAGCTACTGGCTGGAATACAACTACGCCTTCTAACCCAGAAACGCTGGCAGAGCCTCGTCCGTAGCTCTGCCAGCTTTCAGGAGGAGCGGTGTCATCCTCAATCCCCATTCCGCTCCTCCGCCCTACCTTGCGAGGTGGAACATGTCTCTGTTTGAACCCATCCCCTTTCACTCCTGGGTCGCCTTCTGCGCGGTTCTGGGCGCCCTGATTCTGCTTAACGAGATCTCCCGCCGCAGCATGTGGGCCGGCATCGGCTGTTTCATTGTGCTGCCCCTGGTGCTGACCTTTACCGTCTGGCCCCACACCACCACCGCAGAAGGCTCCAGTGTGGGCACCTGGTTCCACTGGGCCAAGGTGTACTCGGTGCTGGCGGGTTGCATCGGCTTTATGGCGATCCGCTATATCCCGGGCGCGGCCCAGAAAAAGTGGGTGCTGATGTTTCCACCGGCGATTCTGGCCATCAACATCGCCGAGGCCGTGGTGCGGGACTTTCAGTGTTACAGCTTCAACGGCCTGGTGGACGGAGTGATGATCACCGGTGGCTCCTGGAACATCATGAACGGCGTTGCCGGCATCCTGAATATCCTCACCATCTGTGGCTGGGCCGGGATCTTCATCAGCCGGGACAAGTTCAAGGATATGCTCTGGCCCGACATGCTGTGGTTCTGGATCATCGCCTACGATCTGTGGAACTTTGCCTATGTCTATAACTGCGTCGGTGACCACGCCTTCTATGCCGGTGCGGCCCTGCTGCTCTCCTGCACCATTCCAGCCTTCTTCATGCGTCGCGGAGCCTGGTTGCAACACCGGGCCCATACCCTGGCGTTCTGGATGATGTTTGTCATGTGCTTCCCAAGCTTTGTGGACACCTCCAGGTTTGCCGTGAAGGCGTCCGCTGATCCTGCGGCCCTGTGGTGTGTCTCGGCCATCGCCCTGGCGGCCAACGTGGCCCTGGCGATCTACCAGATACATCGCATCCGCAGCGCCCGTCGTCATCCCCTCAAGGATGAGCTGTATGAACACCTTCCTGCCTATCAGCATGTGGCGTCCGCCCGCTGATCTTCACCCTGTGCCGGGCCGCACCGCCCGGCACATTCTGCCAACCCATTGAGAAATGGCCCATCACTCCCTTTGCCTCGTCAGCGATGTCGGCGGGGTTTTCTTTGAGGGGGTGGGCTTTGCTATAATCCCCGGCCCAAAGCCGTCCGGAGAGTTGTCTCCGGCTGTGTTGAACTGAATCTAGGGTGATCTTTCTTTGAGTTACGCCGAGCACAACTGCCGCTTCTCCGTGGCCCCCATGCTGGACTGGACCGACAGGCACTACCGCTACTTTGCCAGGCTGCTGTCCCGGCATACCCTGCTGTACACCGAGATGGTGACCACAGGGGCGATTATCCACGGCAAGGGAGATTATCTGGGCTACAACCAGGAGGAGCACCCAGTGGCCCTGCAACTGGGCGGCAGCAACCCACAGGAGTTGGCCCTGTGCGCCAGGCGGGCCGAGGAGCTGGGCTATGATGAGGTGAACCTCAATGTGGGTTGCCCCTCTGATCGGGTTCAGAACGGTCGATTTGGTGCCTGCCTGATGGCCGAGCCAGAACTGGTGGCCCAGAGCGTGGACGCCATGCGTCAGGTGGTGGATATTCCGGTGACGGTCAAGACCCGTATCGGCATCGACGATCAGGACAGCTACGAGTTCCTCGTTCGTTTCATCGAGCTGGTGTCGGACGCCGGCTGTGAGCAGTTCACCATCCATGCCCGTAAGGCCTGGCTCTCTGGTCTCAGCCCCAAGGAGAATCGGGAGATTCCGCCTTTGGACTATGAGCGTGCCTATCAGCTGAAGCGGGACTTCCCCCACCTGACCCTGGCGCTCAATGGCGGCATCAAGACGCTTGAGGAGTGCCAGACCCACCTGAAGCAGATGGATGGCGTGATGGTGGGCCGTGAAGCCTACCAGAACCCCTATATGCTGGCGGCGGTGGACAGAGAGATCTACGGCTGTGATACCCCCATGGCGGATCGCCGCGAGGTGGTGGAGAAGATGGTGCCTTATGTGGAGCGTCACCTAGCCCGAGGCGGTCGGGTCAACCACGTGACCCGCCATATGCTGGGCCTGTTCAATGGGCTGCCCGGTGCCCGCACCTGGCGCCGCACTTTATCTGAGCGCGCCCATCAGGCCGATGCCACGCCAGCCCTGTTGCTGGAAGCGATGGCCCAAGTGGGTGAGCCTCTGGAGCAGGTTTAGGTTCACGTCAGATAAGCCAACGCCGCCCTCAGGGGCGGCGTTGTTGTTTACAGATCCAGGAAGGCGCTGAGCTTCTCCTGGTCAATGATCTCCAGTCGCCCCTCACGTTTCTCCAACAACCCCAGCTCGGTCAGCTGTACCACCACCCGGCGGTAGACCCTCTCGGAGCAGCCGAAGCGGGCCGCTTCCTGGTAGAGCTTGAGGTCCGGCTCGCCATTGGCACGGCGCTGCATCAGATCCAGGGCGATGTTGTGCGCCAGGGGGTAGAGGCTCAGGGTCATGGCCCGTTGCATCTGCCCCTGGTAGTACCCCGCCAGTTGCTGGCTGAGCCACAGGGCGATCTCCGGGTGCTCGATGAGCAGGGATTCAAATTTGGCCCTGGGCAGCTCTCTGACATTGACCGGCGCCAGGGGTACCACATCGAACTGACAAGGTTGGCCGGTGAGAAGTTCCACCTCGCCAAACAGCCGCCGATCCCCCTGCCAGATCCCCAGGCCAAACTCTTTGCCGTTGGCGGCGGCGTAGTGCAGGGTAAACTCCCCTTGTTCCACCCAGTAGAGGGCGTCGACACGCTCTCCCTGGCGCAGCAGGGGCTCCCCTTCCGCCAATAGCCACTGTTTCAGGGGCAGGGCATGGATGGCCTCCATCAGCTGTCGATGGCCCTTTTCGATGGCGCTGCTCAGGAGGTGGGATTCTAATGCGGGCATGTCTGGCTCCCCAGGCGGACAAATGTCCTCATACTGTTCTTAAGCCTCTTTTTACACTGTCGTCGACACTGACAAAAGAGGAAACCAAGATGACTCCCCATATCAATGCCAAACCTGGCGACTTCGCCGACTTGCTGCTGTTTCCCGGCGATCCCTTGCGGGCCAAGTACATTGCCGACACCTTTCTCGAGGACGCGGTGGAGGTGACCAATGTGCGCAACATGCTGGGCTTTACCGGCACCTGGCAGGGCCACAGGGTGTCGGTGATGGGCCACGGCATGGGCATCCCCTCCATCTCCATCTACGCCGAAGAGCTGATACGCGACTATGGGGTCAAAACCCTGATCCGCATCGGCAGCTGCGGTGGCGTGGCGGAAGATCTTAAGCTCAGGGACGTGGTGGTGGCCACCGGTGCCGGCACCGCATCACTCACCAACCGCACCCGGCTGGCGGGCTACGACTATCCTGCGGTACCGGACTTTGATCTGGCGATGGCTTGCCATCAGCAGGCCCAGCGGCTGGGAATCCCGGCCCGCTTCGGCACAGTGTTCACCAATGATCTGTTCTATGGCCGCGACCCGGCACTGTTGCCCGCCCTGCAAAGAATGAAGGTGCTGGCGGTGGAGATGGAGGCGGCCGCCCTCTACGCCATCGCCGCCGAGCAGGGGGCGCGGGCGCTGACCATCCTTACCGTGTCGGATCATCTGTTGATGACCGAGGAAGCCAGCGCAGAGGAGCGCCAGAACAGCTTCAGCGACATGGTGGATCTGGCCCTGGCCACCGGTGTGCAATCCGCCTGATTCTGTTCGAGGGGCAGCCTGCTGTCCCTTTCTTAACCAATTTCACCAAGGGTTGGTGAAAATCACCATTTCCCCGGAGATCTCCTTAAATGGGCACTCCGACCTCCCCCCTTATTTTTATCATATTCTTTAATATCAATAAGATAAAAGTTGGCACGCTGATTGAATAGTCCTATGTGAACTACACATTCACCCTTTTGGAGAAAATCTCATGGACCGTTCAATCAAAGTGAAGTCTCTGGTATCCGTTTCATTGGCCGCAGTGTTGATGTTTTCCGCCGGTGCCCAGGCGACCCCTCACGGCGAGATTGAGCAGGGAGTCGAGCAGTTTGTGTCTTCCCAGGTAGCCTCAATGCGCCAAGCCCTGGAACGTCAACTGGCCAACGAAGTGCGACTGGCCGCCCAGATGCTGTTGGTGGGTAAATCCACCGAGCTGGCCGCCAAGCAGCCCAAGCCCGAGTTGACCGCAGCTGCTCACCAACAGGGAGAGGACGCAGAATGATTGTGAACTGGATGCCGGCCATGCTGTGCATGTTGCCCCTGGCCGGCTGGATGCTGACTGTCCTGGGTTACTGGATCTACAACGAAGTGTGCTAGAGCCCAGAAAGGTTTTCCGGCCGTTGCCTGCACTGGCGATGACCGATGAAAGAGTAAATAGGAAAGAGTTGCACGACCAGGAGGTAAACCATGGCCAATAAAATTCAACGAGATCCCAGCCGGGGCTGGGTCGCCGGAACCTTTGCCGGCCTCTGCAGCTATCTGGGATTCAGCCCTTTCTGGTGCCGGGCCATCTTTCTGGTTTACCTGATGCTTGAGCCAGTGACCGCAACCCTGGCTTATCTGGTTGCCACCCTGTTGATGCCTAAACGTCGATGCCGTTACTGCTAGTCGTACTGCTGCTTTGCCTCTGTCTGGCAACCCTGAGCGATCCCCCGGCACTGGTGTGGTGGTGGCAGGACTACGGCAGTTGGTCCCTGGTGACCCTGGCCTTAGTGGTGATCGCCTGTTGGTACTGGCAAAAGAGCCAGTAGAACCGAATTTCCGCGGGGTCCCCACCGCCCTCTCGGGGGCCCCGCTTCCCTTATCGTTTCAGACGAGCCTGAATCACCCGGCGGGTTTCATCGCTGGCCAGTCGTTCCCCTAGGGCGGAAAATTCCGCCTGCATCACCTGGCCCAACTGTGGTTGGGATAGTTTCAGCAGTCTCTTTGCCTGTTGCATCGCCTGTGGAGGACGGGAGGCAAACTTCTGAGCATAGGTCATGGCCAGATCCATCAGCTCCGCTTCGGTGCAGCTGTAGTTGACCAGGCCCACCTGCTTGGCGCGCTCTACGTCGAAGGGCTCACCCAGCAGCAGCAGCTCTGCCGCCAGGGGGCCGCCGCACATCTGCGGGATCAGGGTGCTGGAACCCGCTTCAGGAACGATCCCCAGGTTGACGAAGGGCAGCATAAAGGTGGCAGTGTCTGCCGCGATCACCATGTCGCAGTGGGGCAGCAGGGTACAGCCGATGCCTACGGCATTGCCCCCTACCGCAGCAACCAGCGGTTTGCTGA
Source organism: Ferrimonas sp. (assembly GCF_048263965.1). Classification (NCBI taxonomy): domain Bacteria; kingdom Pseudomonadati; phylum Pseudomonadota; class Gammaproteobacteria; order Alteromonadales; family Ferrimonadaceae; genus Ferrimonas; species Ferrimonas sp. The sequence continues at coordinate 543,994 of NZ_JBLXDO010000001.1, forward strand.
GGGTGGGGAGAAGCTGGATGAACCGGGCGGCGGCATTGGATTCGTCGAAGCCGCCATCGGCCAGGAAGTTGCTCAGGTCATTGCCGGCGGTAAAGCAGTTGCTCTGCCCCCTGAGAAGGCAGGCATGGATCTCAGGATCCTTTTCCGCCTGTTGCAGCCCGTCACACAGCTGGTAATACATCTCATGTGTCAATGCGTTACGCTTGTCGGGTCGATTGATGGTCAGTACCATGACGTTACCGTCACGGGAGATCGCTATGGGATTGGCCATAATTGCTCCTTTCCGTGGAGAGATTTTGTACCGAAGGAAAAAGTGTAAGGGAAGCGCGATGAAATTCAAACAACTGTTTACTTGCTGTGCCCTGTTGGCTGCAGCTCCTGCCATGGCTGCCATTACCCTGAGTGATGCCAAGGTGCGGGAGATGCCGCCGGGAGTGCCCAATACCGCCGCCTACCTGACCCTTCATAACCATGACGCGGCCACTGCCCTGACTGGGGCCAGCTGTGACATTGCCGGTAAGACCGAGATACACACCATGCTGACCGAGAACGGCATGATGAAGATGCGCCGCATTGAGCGCATCGAATTGCCTGCGGGCCAGTCGGTAACCCTCGCCGAAGGGGGGGACCACCTTATGTTGCTGCAGTTGACCCAGCAGCCGCTGGCCGGTCAGCAGGTGAACTGCACCCTGACCTTTGCCAATGGCGACAAGGTCGATGTCAGTCTGCCGGTGGTGGACATGAAGTCCGCCGGGCATGAGCACCATCATCACCACTAAAGAGGAGCCAGTGTATGGCCGCATTGAATAGGAAGTGGATTGTGGCAGGCCTGGTGGGTCTGCTGCTGTTGAACTGGCTGGTCGCCGTATGGTGGAGTTTCGAGCCAGACCAGATAGGCAACGACCGTCTGCGCGGGGAGACGCCGGTGACCGGCTATGCCACCACCTCTGCGGCCATTGAGGTGATGGAAAACCTGCTGGATAAACCCGGGGGCTTCCTCTCCAATGACAAGATGCCGCCTTCGGTGCTGATGGATAACATGCCTGCTTTCGAGTTTGGTGCCCTGGAGCAGGTGCGGGATCTGACCCTGGTGATGCGCAAGGACCTGGCTCGCTCCCAGTCCCAATCTGCCGAGGACCCGGATCTGGCCAAGGCTCAGCCGAAATTCAACATCGATCATCGCAGCTGGATGATCCCCAGTGCCGAGTCCGAGTATCGCGATGGCATTGAGGCGCTCAAGTCCTACCGGATGCGCATCAGTGACCCCACTCAGCCCTCGGCCCAGTTCTACGCCCGAGCCGACAACCTGGTGGCGGTGCTGGATCAGGTGGAGAAACGTCTGGGCAGCCTGTCCCAGAGATTGTCCGCCAGTGTCGGCCAGGCTCGCCTGAACACCGACTTGGCCGGGGACACCTCCGCCAGTGCGTCCACCATGACGGTGAGCGAGCAGGAGGTGAAAACCAGCTGGTGGAAGATTGACGATGTGTTCCATGAGGCCCGTGGCAGCTGTTGGGCGCTGCTGGCGATCATGAACGCCGTGGAGTCCGATTTTGCTCCTGTGCTGGAGAAGAAGAACGCCACCGTCAGCCTGCAACAGATCATCCGTGAGCTGGAGGCGACCCAGGAGACCGTTTGGAGTCCCTTGGTGCTCAACGGCAGCGGATTTGGCCTGGTGGCCAACCATTCGCTGGTGATGGCGAATTACATCAGTCGTGCCAATGCGGCACTGATTGACCTCAAACAACTGCTAACTCAAGGGTAACTCTTTATGCGTTTGAAACTCTCTGTTGCGGCGGCCTGTCTTGCCACTGCTTTGACCGGAACCGCCCAGGCCGATGTACTGGGGGTCAAGCTGGGCCTGGATCTGCAGCAGAACAGCGTCAGTGGCGATCTGCACAGCACGGGTGGTGATTGGGACGACAGCTATCAGCCAAGTGGCTATGTCGCCTTCGAGCACTTCATTCCCCTGGTGCCCAACGTGATGCTGCGTCACAACCAGCAGGAGTCAGACGGCCAGGGTTCCGTTAAGGCGGACCTCTCCAACACCGAACTGGTGGCTTACTATGAGCTGCTGGACAACGGTGCCGTAGAACTGGATCTGGGCGCCAGCTACCGACTGTACAGTGGCAAGCTCAACGATGGCGCCCTCAATGAGGACAACCTGGATGATGGCATTCTCATGGGCTATGTGCGGGGACAGGTGAACCTGATTGGTACCGGACTGTTTGTGTTTGCCGACGGGGTGCTGGCCAGCTATGACGATCGCGACATCAGCGATTATAAGGCTGGCCTGGGCTGGGAGCTGGATATGCTGGCCCTGGACCTGGCCATCAAGGGGGGCTATCGCCAGCACACCTTTGACGTCAGCGACTGGGGCACTCAGGCGGACCTGGAGTTCTCCGGTGCCTTCGTCGGCGTGGAGCTGAGCTTCTAATCGCCCTGCGCCAGCCATAAAAAAACCGCCCAATGGGCGGTTTTTTCGTAGGCGCAACGTTTACTTCAGACCGTTGTTGATCATCTGTACGTCTTCGGCGCTCAGGGTTCCGGCTGCCTGCTTCAGGGACAGAACGGCCAGGATGTAGTTGTAGCGGGCATCGGCCAGCTGCTGCTTGGCGCTGTACAGCTGACGGGTGGAGTTCAGTACCTCAACAATGGTACGGGTACCCACTTCGAAACCCGCTTCGGTGGCCTTCAGGGCGCTCTCCGCAGAGACCACAGATTGCTCATAGGCCTTGATGGTGCTGATGGACGCCTTAACGTTGTTCAGGCTGTTGCGCAGGTTACGCACCACGGAGCGGTGAGTCTCCTCCAGGGCCTGAGAGGAGGCCACGAAGTTGTACTTGGCCTGCTCAACCTGGCTGGTCACGGAGAAGCCGCTGAAGATGGGTACCCTCAGGGTCAGGCCGATCTGGCCAGTGGTATCGTTGGTGATCTGGTTGGGGCGATCTTCCTGACCATAGTTGGCGGTGATGCCAGCGGCCAGATCCAGGCTGGGCAGGTGACCGGTTTTCGCCAGTTCAATCTGCTCTTTGGCGATGTCCACACCCAGGCGGCGGCTCAGCAGCTCCAGGCTGCTCTCCTCACCCAGTGCCAGCCAGGCCTCGTGAGTGGCCGGGGCCGGGGCAGAGGGGCTGAAGCGTTGAGTGTCCAGCACGGACAGTTCGCTGTGCTCCAGGCCGGTGATCTCACGCAGGCCCTCGTAGCTGTTCTCCAGGGTGTTCTGAGCGTTGATCTCCTCGGCGATGGCCAGGTCATACTGAGCCTGGGCTTCATGCACGTCGGTGATGGCGGTCAGGCCCACGGCGAAACGCTGCTTGGTTTGCTCCAGCTGGCGCTCGATGGCACGCTTGTTGGCTTGAACGAACTCAAGGGAGTCCTGGGCAGAGAGCACGTCGAAGTAGGCGTTGGACACCCGCACGATCAGGCTCTGGGCGGCCAGAGAGTAGTTGGCGTCGCTCTGGGCGGCACTCTTCTCACTCAGCGCCAGGTTGACGTAGTTGGCGTGATTGTAGATGCTCTGACCCAGCTCGATGCTGCCGGAACCGGAACCACCGCTGTCTGAGGTTTCACCCAGGTCATCAAACCAGGAGTAACCATAGCCCAGGGAGCCACTGATTTGGGGCAGCAGAGAGGCTCGGCTCTGATCGATCGCTTCGAAGGCGGCGTCACGAGTCGCTTTGGATTGCAGCAGGACCGGATCCTTGGTCAGTGCCTGTTGGTAGATCTGATAGAGATCGTCCGCATGAGCTGGCAGGGTTGCACCGGCCAGACCAAGCGCTAGGGTCAATGCACGAAATTTGGTTCGCATTTGAAATCCTTAAAGTAAACACAAAGCTAGCCTGCACCACAGGCAAGCTAAATTTCCGGGCTGGGAAAACCCGTTATTCCCAAGACGACCTTGACTTTGACAGCCTTAGTAAACTGAATTGCACCCAGGAAAGTCAATCATTTTGCGTCACCAAGTGTAACAGTTTATAGAGTTCATAAGGCTGGAGAAATTCGCCAAACAGAGGGTAGATGGATGAAAGTACAACTTCCTGGCCAGATGGATCCTGAACGGATCGAGCTTCTGGAGGAAAAAACGCTGTTTCAGGGCTTTTTCAAACTGATTCAGAGAAAATTGCGCCACCCCCTGTTCGACGGCGGCATGAGTGAGGTGGTGACCCGGGAGATCTTCGAGCGGGGCAATGCGGTGGTGGTGTTGCCCTATGACCCGGTGCGGGATGAGGTGGTGTTGATTGAGCAGATTCGCATTCCCGCCATAGGCAACAGCCGCAACCCCTGGCTCTATGAACTGGTGGCGGGAATGATCGATAAGCAGGAGTCGATCCTGGAGGTTGCCGAGAGGGAACTGCTGGAGGAGACCGGACTGAGCAGCGATGGCCTCACTCCCATCGGCAGCCATCTCTCTTCGCCGGGGGGCTGCTCCGAGCGCCTTTATATGGTCCTGGCCCTGGTGGACGCTTCCAAGGCTGAGGGGATTCACGGCCTGGATCATGAGCATGAAGACATCAGGGTAGTGGTGGTGCCCAGGTCCCAGGCGTACCAGATGGTGGAATCTGGAGAAATCGACAATGGAAGCAGCGTGATTGGTCTACAATGGCTGGAATTGAATCACCACAAGCTCAGGAGGGATAAGGTCTGATGGCCAAACGGCGCGACTCTTTGGCGAGATTACACGCCCTGTATGGGCGCAACTATCTGCGCCTGCTGCCCCTGATCCCCGAAGATGCCAAGCCCGGGGAGCGTTGGCATATGCGCCTCTCTCCCCTGATAGAGGTGGGCTTCACCCTGGTGGAGCAAACCCGTTACACCCAGGTTTTACAGATACAGCGCTGGGTGCCGGCCAGCTCCTGGCTGACTATCCCCTGCATGTCGGTTAGGATGTACCACGACGCTCGACTGGCAGAAGTGTTAAGTGGTCAACAGATCTCCGGCCTTTCGCCGTTGTATGATTGGCAGACTGCCAAATTGTGGCTGGCGCAGGACAGGTTCCAGACAAACCTGTTTCTGGCTGAAATATTGGAATGTTTATCGCCCCATCGGCTTAAGGCCATGGTGGCTGAAGTTAGGGAGTAAACCAGCCCTTGAGTGTTCGAGCCAAGGCACTGTCGTTTCCTGCGGACAAGCAGTCGATCCGCCTCGCACAGATCTCCGATCCCCACCTGTTTGCCGATAAAGGGGCTGAGTTCCTGGGACTGAATCCTTGGGACAGCTTCTCCGCGATCCTCTCTGAACTGCGCTATGAGCCCCTGGATATGGTCATTGGCACCGGGGATCTCAGCCAGGACCACAGCATCGAAGCCTACCGCCACTTTGCCGACGGCGTTCGCGGGCTGGGTGTGCCGGTCAGTGCACTGCCGGGCAACCACGACGCCTTTGATCGCATGGAGCTGGGCCTCGAGGGCAGCGGTGTCATGCTGGACAGGCGCATCATTCTCGGCCCTTGGCAGCTGCTGCAACTGGACAGTACCGTACTGGGTCTGCCCGGTGGGCACCTGAATCACCACAGGCTGGAGTGGTTGGAAGCGGTGTTGAATTACTCCAGTGCCTACCACACCCTGATCGCCCTGCATCACCACCCGCTGGATACGGGCTGTGTCTGGCTGGACCAGCACAGACTGGACAATGGTCAGGAGTTCAACGATCTGATTCGCCGCTTCGAGACAGTGAAAGGGGTGGTCTGGGGCCATGTCCATCAGGAGATGGATGAGCGCCTGGATCACATCCGCATGCTGGCGGCACCGTCCACCTCCATTCAGTTCCGGCCACACTGCCGGGACTTCAGCCTGGACAACCTGCAGCCCGGTTACCGTTTGCTGACCCTGAATGCCGATGGTAGCATCGACACCTCCATAAAACGGCTTTCCGGCGATCGCTTCCAGCCCGACAGGACGGCGTCCGGCTACTAGGCAAGGAACCATGCTGCTCTACATCCACGGATTCAACAGTTCCCCCGGTTCGCAGAAAGCGGAGTTGGTCCGCGACTACATGGGGCGGCATCATGCCAATGAACCCTTAGCCATTCCCCGGCTGGCCACCACGCCACAGGCGGCCATGGCACAGCTTGAGGGGATTGTCGAACCTGCCTTGGCCGCGGGAGAGCCGCTGCGGCTGATGGGCAGCTCCCTGGGGGGCTTTTTCTCCAGTTACCTGGCGGAAAAATATGGGGGTAGGGCGGTGCTGATCAACCCGGCGGTGCGCCCCTTTGAACTGCTGCTGGACTATCTGGGCCCTCAGGAGAACCCCTACACCGGTGAGTGCTTTGAGGTCACACAGGCCCACATGGCCCAGCTTCAGGCACTGGATACTCAGGTGATCCACCACCCCGACCGTTTCCTGACTCTGCTGCAGAGTGGTGACGAGGTGTTGGATTACCGTCAGGCGGTCGATAAATATCATCATGGCCAAATGGTGATTGAACCCGGCGGCGACCACAGTTTCGTCGGCTTTGAGCAGCACCTGCCTGCGGCATGCCGTTTCCTTGGGCTGGCTTGAAGCCCACTCGATGATGCCGATAACATAACCACAACTAAGCGGACTTGGGACCAGAGATGACCAATCAATACACCTCCGATGCCATTGAGGTACTCAACGGACTGGAGCCGGTAAAGCGGCGCCCCGGGATGTACACCGACACTGCCCGGCCCAACCACCTGGGTCAGGAAGTGATCGACAACAGCGTCGATGAAGCCCTGGCGGGTCACGCCAGCAGCGTCCAGGTGATACTCCATAAGGATCAGTCTCTGGAGGTGATCGATGACGGTCGTGGCATGCCGGTGGACATCCACCCGGAAGAGGGCGTGCCCGGCATCGAGCTGATCATGTGCAAACTGCACGCCGGTGGTAAGTTCTCCAACAAGAACTACCAGTTCTCCGGTGGCCTGCACGGTGTGGGGATCTCCGTGGTGAACGCCCTCTCCACCCGGGTGGAGGTGACCGTTCGCCGCGATGCCCAGGTGTATGAGATCGCCTTCGAAAATGGCGACAAGGTGCAGGATCTGCAGGTGACCGGCACCTGTGGCCGTCGCAATACCGGCACCAGTGTTCATTTCTGGCCCGACCCCAGCTATTTCGATTCCGCCAACTTCTCTGTGGCCCGGCTGACTCACCTGCTGCGGGCCAAAGCGGTACTCTGCCCCGGACTCAAGATCAAGTTCGACAACAAGGTGACCGGCGAGGTCACCGAGTGGCACTACGAAGATGGCCTCAAGGATTACCTGTTCGATACGGTGAAGTCTTGGCCCATGCTGCCGGATACCCCATTTACCGGCGCCTTTGCTGCGAACAATGAAGCGGTGGACTGGGCCCTGGTGTGGCAGCCGGAGGGGGGCGATTCCGTCGCGGAGAGTTACGTCAACCTGATCCCCACCGCCCAGGGCGGGACCCACGTCAACGGTCTGCGCCAGGGCCTGCTGGAGGCGCTGCGCGAGTTCTGCGAGTTCCGCAACCTGATGCCCCGGGGGGTCAAGCTGGCTCCTGAGGATATTTGGGACAAGGTAAGCTACATCCTCTCCATCAAGATGCAGGATCCCCAGTTTGCCGGTCAGACCAAGGAGCGGCTCTCCTCCCGTCAGGCATCGGCTTTCATTACCGGCGTGGTCCGGGATGCCTTCAGCCTGTGGCTCAACGAGCACACCGAGCAGGCGGAAGCCCTGGCAGAGTTCTGCATCGCCAGCGCTCAGAGCCGTCTGCGCAAGGCCAAGAAGGTGGCCCGCAAAAAGGTGACCAGTGGTCCTGCCTTGCCAGGAAAGCTCACCGACTGCACCACTACTGAGCCGATGCGCGGCGAACTCTTCCTGGTGGAGGGTGACTCGGCGGGGGGCAGTGCCAAGCAGGCCCGAGATCGTGACTTTCAGGCGATCATGCCCCTGCGGGGCAAGATTCTGAATACCTGGGAGGTGGACGCCGGTCAGGTGCTGGCTTCTCAGGAGGTGCACAACATCTCCATCGCCCTGGGGATCGATCCCGATTCGGACGATCTCAGCGGGCTGCGCTACGGCAAGGTGTGCATCCTGGCGGATGCGGACTCCGATGGCCTGCACATCGCCACCCTGCTGTGCGCCCTGTTCATGAGGCACTTCCGCTCCCTGGTGGAGCAGGGGCATGTGTATGTGGCGATGCCACCTCTGTTCCGCATCGATGTGGGCAAAGAGGTGTTCTACGCCCTGGACGATCAGGAGCGCCAGGGGATCCTCGACAGAATTGCCGCCGAGAAGCGCAAAGGCAAAGTTCAGGTCACCCGATTTAAGGGGCTGGGTGAGATGAACCCGGGCCAGCTCAGGGAGACCACCATGGATCCCAATACCCGCCGTCTGGTGCAGCTCACGGTGGATGATGCCCAGGCCACCGAGGCGTTGATGGACATGTTGCTGGCCAAGAAGCGGGCCGGTGACCGCAAGTCCTGGCTGGAAGCCAAGGGCGACCTGGCTGCCCTGGATAACTGATAAAGAAAAGGCCGCACTCAGTGCGGCCTTTTTCTTTGTCTGTCAGTGCGAGAGCGGCGCTTACCAGATGGTGCGACGCTTACAATCCATGTAGTTCAGGGCGCTGACCACCCCGTTGGACCAGTCTTCTGCCAGCTCTCGTTTTTCGTGGTTTACCTGAACCACGTACTTGCTGAAGTTGCCACCCAGCTCGCTGCGCAGGGACTTGCCAGTGAAGGACATACGGGCCGCCACCACCTGGTGTAGGGGCATACGCCAGTGGACCAGGGTGCCGTCGGGCTCCTGGGTTACGGCGGTGGACTCGGTGACCCAGCCGGTGTCACGCACCAGCTCTTCCAGGGTCGGACGGCGATCAATCGCCAGATTTTGAGTGTCCTGTGTATTGAATACGCGTTGCATGATCTTTACCCGCTTAGTTGTGTGCAGGTGTATTAATAGCAGAGAGCTTGATGCGGGAATCGTCATCAGTTCACACTATTGAAACAGCCTAAAAACTGAGCATCTTTTTCGTGAATGTTGTCACTATGTAAAGGGGTCAAATGGCGCCCAGATCGATTTTTGCGAAAAAGTGTGAAGTGTCGACGGGGTCAGATAATCACATTTTATTGATGTTATTGCTCTAAATATAATATTTTTTGAAGCTCTGGATTTCAATTGCTGCAATTCTGGATTGAATTTTGAAATTGTTAACGACAGCATTGATGGCTAACTGAACGCCATGGCTAAAGGGTGACCAGATTGAGCTTGCATAACTATGCAATCTTAGCCCGGCTGCCAGGGAGGAAAAATGGGAAGCGTCACACTATTGATCATCGCCGCGGCGGCGGCGGTTTCGTCCGTCCAGCTGCCGGAGGGGTTTTCTCTGACTCAGGTCGCCGAGGCGGACAATGCCAGGCAGATGGCCTGGGGCAGCCGGGGTACCCTGTTTGTCGGCAGCAGAAAGGCGGGCAAGGTACATGCCTTGCAGGACTTGGATGGTGACGGTGTCTATGAGACCCGGCACCTGGTGGCCCAGGGGCTCTACCTTCCCTCCGGCATCGCGTTTCGCGACAACACCCTCTACGTGGCGGCGGTCAGTCGCATCCTGGCTTTCCCGGACGTGGAAAACAGGCTGGTGGCACCCAAGATGGAGGTGGCGTATGACGGCCTACCCAGTGATGCCCACCACGGCTGGAAGTTCATCCGCTTTGCCCCCGACGGCCGGTTGATTGTGCCTGTGGGTGCGCCCTGCAACATCTGCAATCCGGAACTGCCCTACGCCAGCATTCTGGCGCTGGACCTGGACAGGGGGAACTACGAGATACTGGCCAGGGGCGTACGCAACAGCGTGGGGTTCGATTTCCATCCGGACAGTGGCGAACTCTATTTTTCCGATAATGGCCGCGACATGATGGGGGATGACGTGCCCCCGGATGAGATCAATCGGCTGACCACTGCGGGCAGCCATTTTGGTTACCCCTTCCTCCATGGCGCCGAGGTGCCAGACCCTAAGTTCAAGGCCAGTGCTGGGCAGATGGCCGGTTTTCAGCCCCCAATGTGGCAGCTGCAGGCCCATGTGGCGCCCCTGGGGATCCACTTCTACCGGGGTGAGGCATTTCCCCAAGAGTATCGGGGGGCGCTGTTTATCGCCGAGCACGGTAGCTGGAATCGCAGCAGCAAGGTCGGCTACCAGGTCAGTGTCCTGTTGCCACAGGCCGACGGCAGCTGGCAATACCGGGTGATTATTGGCCCCTGGCTTGACGGAGAACAACCTTTAGCCCGTCCTGTGGCATTTCTTGAGCACCCTGATGGTTCGCTTTTGATTTCGGACGATTATAATGGTGCGGTTTACAAGCTAACTTACAACGGAATGCCGGCGCAGACGGCGGATAACGAAAACAATGAGTGATGCAACTGAATTGAGCCTTGAGGGAGTGGAGCAGCGGCCGCTGCATGCCTTTACCGAAGAGGCCTACCTGAACTACTCCATGTACGTCATCATGGACCGGGCACTGCCCCACATCGGTGACGGTCTCAAGCCGGTACAGCGACGTATCATCTACGCCATGAGTGAGCTTGGCCTGTCCGCCTCTGCCAAGTACAAGAAGTCAGCCCGTACCGTGGGTGACGTATTGGGTAAGTACCACCCCCATGGTGACAGCGCCTGTTATGAGGCGATGGTGCTCATGGCTCAGCCCTTTACCTATCGTTACCCGTTGGTAGACGGTCAGGGGAACTGGGGGGCGGCGGACGATCCCAAGTCCTTCGCCGCCATGCGTTACACCGAATCCCGCCTCTCCCGTTTCTCCGAGGTTTTGCTCAGCGAGCTCGGTCAGGGCACGGTGGACTGGGGCGTTAACTTCGACGGCACCCTGAAGGAACCCAAGAGCCTGCCGGCCCGGTTGCCCCACATCCTGCTGAACGGCATCACCGGCATTGCCGTGGGTATGGCCACCGACATCCCGCCCCACAACGCCCGCGAGGTGGCCAACGCCTGTGCCCACCTGCTGGACAATCCCAGGGCGGAACTGCCGGAGCTGATGACCTTTGTCAAAGGCCCGGACTACCCCACAGGTGCCGAAATCATCACCCCGACCAATGAAATTGCCAAGATGTATGAAACCGGCAAGGGGTCGGTGAAGATGCGTGCGGTGTACACCATAGAGCAGGGCGAAGTGGTGATCAGCGAGCTGCCCCACCAGGTGTCCGGTGGCAAGATTCTGGAGCAGATCGCCGCTCAGATGCAGGCGAAGAAGCTGCCCATGGTCACGGATCTTCGGGATGAGTCTGATCACGAGAACCCCACCCGCCTGGTGGTGGTGCCCCGCTCCAACCGGGTGGATCTGGAGCAGTTGATGGCGCACCTGTTCGCCACCACGGATCTGGAGAAGAGTTACCGGGTCAACCTGAACATGCTGGGACTGGATCAGCGCCCGGCGGTGAAGGGGCTGAAAACCATTCTCGGCGAGTGGCTGGACTACCGTATGGCCACGGTGCGTCGCAGGCTGGAGTACCGCCTGGACAAGGTACTGGCCAGATTGCACATCCTGGACGGCCTGTTGATCGCCTTCCTCAACATCGACGAAGTGATTGCCATCATCCGCAATGAGGATGACCCCAAGCCGGTGCTGATGGCGCACTTTGGCCTGACCGAGAAGCAGGCGGAAGCGATTCTCGACCTCAAGCTGCGTCACCTGGCCAAGCTGGAAGAGATGAAAATCCGCGGTGAGCAGGATGAACTCTCCAAGGAGCGGGACAAGCTGCAACTGACCCTCTCCTCAGAGCGCCGGATGAAGACCCTGGTGAAAAAGGAGCTGCTGGCGGACGCAGAGAAGTATGGCGACGATCGCCGCAGTCCGCTTCAGGAGCGGGAGGAGGCCAAGGCCCTGACCGAAACCGAGCTGATGCCCACCGAGGCGATCACCGTGGTGATGTCCCAGAAAGCCTGGGCCCGTCAGGCCAAGGGCCATGAGGTGGACCCTGAAACGCTCAGCTACAAGTCCGGTGATGGCTATCTGTCCCATGCCAGGGGCCGCAGCAATCAACCGGTGATCTTCCTGGAGAGCTCAGGACGAAGCTACACCACGGACGCGCACACCCTGCCTTCGGCCCGTAGCCAGGGTGAGCCCCTGTCCGGCCGGTTCAACCTGGTGGCCGGTGAGATGCTGGAACACACCCTGATGGGGGACTCGGAACAACTCTATCTGATGGCCACCGATGCTGGCTATGGCTTCGTCTGTGCCCTCAAGGAGATGATCAGCCGCAACAAGGCGGGTAAAGCACTGTTGACCGTGCCTATCGGCGCCCGGGTGATTGCGCCGACCGCCATTGCCAACCAGGAGAGCGATCGTCTGTTGGCGATCACCACCGAAGGGCGGATGCTGCTGTTCCCCGTGGCTCAGCTGCCGGTCCTGAGCAAGGGTAAGGGCAACAAGATCATCGGCATTCCCACCGAACGGGTGAAGAGCCGGGAAGAGTACCTGAAGCATCTGGTAGTGGTGCCTGAAACCGCCGCCGTGACCCTGTGGGCGGGTAAGCGTAAGCTGACCCTCAAACCCGATGACCTTGCTCACTATCAGGGTGAGCGAGGTCGCCGAGGCAACAAACTGCCCCGGGGCCTGCAGCGGGTGGATAAACTTGAGTTAGTCACCGATTAACTGAGTCACAGAGAAAGCGAAGCCGACTGGCTTCGCTTTTTTTTATGCCCGCTGTAGTCGCTCTGTTATAAAACAGAGGTACACTTTCAGCGGGCCGCCAAGAGCCCGGTAAGAACAGAACAAAGGACATCATGAAACATCTGGATATGGAGCGCTGGCCCCGCCGCCAGCAATTTCAGTTTTTCACTCAGCTGGACCAGCCCTACTTCAGCCTGTGCGCGGACATCACCATCACCGAGCTTTTTCACCGATGCCGGCGTGACAAACTCTCCGCTTATCATGCCATCACCCACGCCATCATGACCGTATGTCACCAGCTTGACTGGACCCGCTGGCGGATACGCGGTGATCTGGTTGTCGAGCATCAACACCTGAGTGCCGGGATCACCACCCTGGGCGAAGACCGACTGGTGCGGTTCACCCGGGTGCCCTACTGTGAGGAGTTTGACGAATTTTCCCGACGGATGACGTCTCAGACGGATATGGCCTGGCAGCGCCCCGGGCTGTTTGACGAGGAGGGGGATGGGGATGATTCCATCTACATGTCCTGCCTGCCCTGGGTGCGCTTTACCCAGATGACCAACCCCATGCCTCTGAGTCCGGCGGACTCGGTGCCCAGGATCACCTGGGGAAAGTACGATCAGAGTGGTGAAGAGGTGAAGGTGCCGGTGGCAGCACAGATTCATCACGGATTGGCTGATGGGCTGCACCTTGGAGAGTTTTACGAGGCATTACAGCAACGTATCAACCAGTGTCGTCATTGGCTGTAGTCTGTGACCAATATGGGTATCAAATTTTGAGCGAACAGTTGTAACGAATTCGTTGAGTCGGTCACGGGGTTTGCCTATACTGGGCGCCCCTGTTGTGAGGAAAAGACGTTACCGATGCTGTTACTGTTGCGTTCCCTGACTCTGGCTCTGTTGTTGGTCCTGGTGTCCACCCTTGGCCTGCTGTTGTGCCTGATTCGCCCTTTTCACCGAAATAATGTCCACTACACCGCCAAGGTGTTTGGTGCCGTGGCACCGATCCTCGGTCTCAAGGTGATCCACCGCGGCGCACGAGGCGATGGTGATCCCGTGGTCTACGTGGGCAACCACCAGAACAACTTCGATCTGTTCACCCACACAGGCTCTGTGCCCAAGGGCACAGTTTCCATGGGCAAGACCAGCCTGAAATGGATCCCTTTCTTTGGCCAGCTCTACTGGCTGACCGGCAACATCCTTATCGATCGCGGCAACCGCTCCAAGGCGGTTCGCACCCTGAAGCAGGCGGCAGAGAAGATTCGCGGCAAGTCGCTCTCGGTGTGGATCTTCCCTGAAGGCACCCGTTCTCGTGGCCGTGGTTTGCTCCCCTTCAAGACCGGTGCTTTCCATACCGCCATCCAGGCCGGGGTCCCCATCGTACCTGTGATCGCCTCAGACCAGCATGGAATCAATATGAATCGCCGTAACAACGGGGTGGTGATCGTGGAGACTCTGGAGCCGATCTGCACCAAGGGCTACTCCAAGGAGCAGGTTCGCGAACTGGCGGAAGAGGTCTACGGCCGAATGAAGCAGCGCCTGGAAGAGCTGAACAACGAGGCGATGCGACTGGCAGGGGCCAAGCCTGCCCTGGCCTGATATACTGGCGCCAATCTTACCCATTTGGAGATGGTCATGACCATTGAACAACTGATCCTCGAGCAGGAGCTGGAGAACCGCGAGATCGTGGAAGCTCTGCTGGAGGATGGCTCTCAGCCGGACGCCGAGTACGTCATAGAACACCACTTCTCCGGCTCCAACTTCGATAAGCTGGAGAAGGCCGCTGTGGACGCCTTTAAGGCGGGGTTCGAGGTGGAAGATGCCGAAGAGCTGGAGCTGGATGACGGCGCCGTGGTGTTTGCCTTCGATGCCGTGATTGAGCACAAACTTGAGGTGGAGCGCCTGAATAAGGACACCAAGACCATGATCGAACTGGCTGACAAACATGGCATTCAGTACGATGGTTGGGGCACCTACTTTGTAGAATGAACACCCTGGTGTCATTCTCACTCGCCAGCAATGGTGAAAAAAGCGCCGCCAGGCGCTTTTTTTTGTGGCTAAGATAGGTCGGTTCAGGCAGGCGCTGTGCCTGGGGCCGACCGGATTGTCGGCGATGCTTATGCCAGCTTCCTTGGTCCATATGTGGAGCCCAAGAGCTTGCTGGCCGCAATGCCGGAGACTATAGTCTGTGTCTCATAGAGGGGACAGAGTATGACGGATCAGCAGCCTCAGCAGGAGCGCCGCAGCATTAACCGGCGCCAGAACTCAGATCGTCGCCAGTACCTGCGCTGGGAGCCTGGAAAGAAGGAGAGGCGCCGGGGGTGGGGGCGTCGTAAAGAAGATGGCCTTCAGGGCTACTGGCAGGATTAGTCGGGCAAGATCAGCTCGCCTTCGCCAGGATACAGCGGTTGCGTCCCTGGCGTTTGGCCTCATACAGGGCTTTATCTGCCGCCTCAAACCACACCTTATTGTTCTCCAGCCCTGTATGGTAAGGGGCATAACCTATGCTGACGGTAAAGCTGGCTGCTCCGGCGTCGGTCTCTACGGTTAACTCAGACATGCAGCTTCGAATACGCTCGGCCAACTGCTGCGCTTGCTCCTGAGTGGTCTCAGGCAGCAACAGGGTAAACTCTTCACCGCCATAGCGGGCCGCCACGTCACTTTTCCTCAGCAGTTGACCCAGCTTCTGACCCACCGCCGCCAACACCAGATCGCCGGCACTGTGGCCCAGGGTGTCGTTGATGGATTTAAAGTGGTCGATGTCCAGCACCATCAGGGTGGTGGGGTGGCCATAGCGGCGACTGCGCTCAAACTCCTGATCCAGGTGTTGTTGCCACATGCGGCGGTTGGCCAGTCCGGTGAGGGTGTCAATCTGGCTCATCTTCGACAGCGCTTGGCGGTGGTTGGCCTCCACGGTGACGTCATACACCACCAGAGCCACATTGTTCACCTCGGCAAACCGGTTGCTCAGAGGTTGAATGGTGAGGTTCTGGTACATGTAAGGGCTCTGGCCAGTCACAGGGCGGGAGTTGGGAAACTTGAAGATATAGGGGCGCTGTTCCCAGGTGGTGAAGGCGCGGTTGTTCAGCAGGAAGGCGGTTTCCAGCTTGCTGGTGAGCCACTCCTCCGGTAACTCCTCGAACAGGTCGAAGACCCGCTTACCCCTGACCTGAGAGGCTCGAAGGCCGCTGTGGTTCTCCATGAAGCTGTTCCACAGGTGGATGCGGAACTGACGATCCAGCACCACCAGGCCCACTTCAATGGTCTGAACCAACTGGGTCAGCAGGTGCAGGGCATCGAGTTCGGCGTTGTGTGAGTGCTGGTTTGGCATCGATTACACCAGATCCTTGAGTTGGGTCTGCAGCAGGGCCCAGCTTGATTGAGGCAGCAGCAGTAACAGGTCGCAATTTAGCTTATGTTGCTCCTGTCGGTAGCTGATTTCAATGGCGTAGACCTCTCCACTGAGACTGTTGACCTCTTTGGAGTGGCGCCAGATGATGGGCGGACTCTGGCTGAAGGCCACATGTAATTGTTCTGACAGGCTGTTTAGGAAAGCGCCAAATAACAGGTTGGCGGCATCCATCAGGATCTCCTCCTGCTGAGCGGCGGTTTCGCCCTTGAGGCCAAACAGCTGACTGAGATCGGTTTCGTTGATGTCGTGGAACAGCAGTAGCGCCTCGCCGGCGATACCGGCACCGATGAACCCCTGGCTGAGGATCTGGGTGTACTGATCCTGGCGGGCGGAGCTGAGCATCATCTCCAGATCACGGCTGCTCCAGTGGGAGACCTTGGGCACAGGCAACTGAACAAAGTCGTCGATCACCTTGGCCAGCAGCGAGGCGGTACGGCCCATGGCGACGTTACAGATTTCGCGCAGAGCATCTTCCAGGCTGACGTTTCCCGTGTCTACAGAGCCCGTCTCTGTGCCGGTTTCGATCTGCAGTCTGGCCAGGGCCGAGGCCAGATCCGCGGCGTTGACCGGCTTCTTAATGAAGTCCAAAGCACCCAGAGCCTTCACCCTGGCCAGGGCCTGGGGTTGGATATCGGCGGAAACCACGATAGTCTGGGGCTTGGAGGTCAGACCAGAAAGGGCCTCCAGGACCTGATAGCCATCCAGGCCAGGCATGTTGAGATCAAGAAACAGCAGCTCATAGCTGGACTGTTTCAGCATCTCAAGGGCCCGTTCGCCGTTTTCGGCGAAGGCTATGTCACTGCAAAGGCCCGACGGCAAAGTTCTGGCCAGTTGCTTGCGGGCCAGCGCAGAGTCATCGCAAATTAGAACCTTAATGGTGGTGCCTCCCTGCCCAGGGTCTAAATGACCTTTTTATCGAAACTCGTAAAAAGAGCATTCTATTGAATTAATTTATAAATGTCATGATCTTGACGGTGATGAATTTCTGACAACTAAGGAGTGGTTATGTCGGAAAAAGTTATTTTAAGTGTCCTGGACGGCATCGCCCTGGTGGAGATGAATCGTCCTGATAAGTGTAATGCCCTGGACTATGAACTGTTCAAGGCCTTGGTAGATGTACAAAAACGCATCGCGGGCATGAGGGAGATTCGTGCGGTCATCCTGACCGGACGAGGCAAGGATTTCTGCTCCGGCATAGACATAAAGTCCATGTTTACCTCTCCTTCAATCGCGATGAAGTTGCTGTTCAAACTCTGGCCCTGGCAGGCGAACCGGGCCCAGAGGGTCAGCACCGGCTGGCGGGACCTGCCGGTACCGGTGATCGCCTCCATCCAGGGACGCTGCTGGGGCGGAGGGATGCAGATCGCCCTGGGGGCGGATTTCCGCATTGCCGAGTCCGACGCCACGTTGGCGGTGATGGAGGGGCGCTGGGGATTGATTCCGGATATGGGCGGGACTCTGGCGCTGCGTGAACAGATGCCCCAGGACCAGGCATTGATGCTCTCCATGCTGGCGGAGCCGGTCAGCGCCGAAGAGGCACTCAGAGTGAACCTGGTCACCGAAGTGGTGGATGACGCCATGGCGCGTAGCCAGGAACTGGCCACCGCCCTGGCTCAGCGTTCGCCCAACGCTCTGGCGGAGGTCAAGAGGCTGTATAAGACCCGCGCCTTTGGATCCAATGGTTCGGTGCTTTTAGGAGAAACTCTGGGCCAGATAAAGGCAATGTTTTCGAAAAACCAGAGAATTGCCGTGGCCAGACAACAGGGGAAAGAGCGTAATTATCTGCCGAGATAAAGGCCCGAAAGTTTGATTTTTTGTCTGACAAAAGTCAGGTGGAAATAGCGAATGAGGGTCAAGGCAGAAATAAAAAAACGCCCCGCATTAGCGGGGCGTTTTCATTTTCGGTTTCTCGCCTGATTACTCGTCGAGGAAGCTCTTGAGAATTTCAGAGCGGGAGGGGTGGCGCAGCTTACGCAACGCTTTGGCTTCAATCTGACGAATCCGCTCACGGGTTACGTCAAACTGTTTGCCCACCTCTTCCAGAGTATGGTCGGTGTTCATGTCGATACCGAATCGCATACGCAGTACCTTGGCTTCACGGGCGGTCAGCCCTTCCAGTACCTCATTGGTGGCCACTTTCAGGCTTTCGCTGGTGGCGGCATCAATGGGCTGAGCCAGGGTGGTATCTTCGATGAAGTCACCCAGGTGGGAGTCTTCATCATCACCAATGGGCGTCTCCATGGAGATGGGCTCTTTGGCGATCTTCAGTACCTTGCGAATTTTGTCTTCCGGCATCAGCATCCGTTCGGCCAGCTCTTCCGGGGTAGCTTCACGGCCCATCTCCTGAAGCATCTGACGGGAGATGCGGTTCAGTTTGTTGATGGTCTCGATCATATGCACCGGAATACGGATGGTACGAGCCTGGTCCGCAATGGAGCGGGTAATCGCCTGGCGGATCCACCAGGTGGCGTAGGTGGAGAACTTGTAGCCTCGGCGGTACTCGAACTTATCCACCGCCTTCATCAGGCCGATGTTACCTTCCTGAATCAGGTCCAGGAACTGCAGACCACGGTTGGTGTACTTCTTGGCGATGGAGATCACCAGACGCAGGTTGGCTTCCACCATCTCTTTCTTGGCTCGGCGGGCCTTGGCTTCACCGATGGACATGCGCCGGTTGATGTCCTTGATGCGACCGATGGTCAAGCGGGTTTCCACCTCTACCTGGCCCAGCTTGGACTGGCAGCGGGACACTTCATCCTGCACCTTGGTCAGGGCATCGCTGTAGCTCTTGCCGGCGGCCACTTCTGTCTGCAGCCAGCTGTCGTCGGTTTCACTGCCGGCGAAGGCCTTCATGAAGTTCTTCTTGGGCATCTTGGCCTGTTCAACGCAGAGCTTCATGATCAGGCGTTCCTGGATGCGCACGCGATCCATCATGGTACGCATGTTGCCAACCAGGTGGTCGAACTGCTTGGGCACCAGGCGGAACTGCTTGAACAGTTCGGACAGGCGGGTCACCACCATGGCCACTTCGACGGAGTCATGACCGTGATCGGCGATCGCCTGCTGGGCCAACTCATAGTGGCGGCGCAGTTCACCAAACTTCTCACGGGCCTCTTCCGGATCCGGGCCGGAGGTGGTCTCCTCTTCGTCGTCATCATCCTCGTCGTCTTCGTCGTCCAGATCTTCCTGGGACAGCTCGGAGCCAACGTGGGTGGCGGTGGGGGCAACGCTGTTTTGGTCTTCATCTTCGGAAACAAAGCCGGAGATGATTTCAGACAGACGAATCTCGTCCGCTTCGAAACGATCCCACTGATCCAGCAGGAAGGAGATCGCTTCCGGGTACTCGGCGACGGAGCACTGTACCTGGTTGATACCATCCTCGATGCGCTTGGCGATCAGAATCTCGCCTTCGCGGGTCAGCAGCTCAACTGTGCCCATTTCACGCATGTACATGCGTACGGGATCAGTGGTGCGGCCCAGTTCGCCCTCTACGCTGGCCAGCACCTGAGCGGCGGCTTCGGCAGCGTCTTCATCCGTGGCGTCTTCCGACATCATCAGGTCATCGCTGTCCGGGGCGGACTCGAAAACCTGAATACCCATGTCGTTTATCATCTGGATAATATCTTCGATCTGATCGGAATCGATCATATCCGCCGGAAGGTGGTCGTTCACCTCGGCGTAGGTCAAGTAGCCCTGCTCTTTGCCTTTGGCTACCAGAAGCTTGAGTTGTGACTGCGGAGTTTGATCCATAGATATCATCCACTTACTTATGCGAACAGAGTGTTTGAGCGACAGCCGCGCAAATAGCCAATTATAGCGTTTCTGCGGTTCAATCGCTAGCCTTTGCCGGGGCCTTAAGCCCCTGTAATAACAGATTCATCTCCTGCAGTTGACGTAGCTCATCGGTGGATATTGAACCATCACGCGCTTTACGTTGCAGTTGCTCTGACATCTGTTCAAAAAAACGTTGGTTTAACCATAATAAACAGTCGGTAAACTCCTGGCGGAAGGCGGACTCATCACTGAGTTCCAGTTTCCAGTTCAGCAGCTTACTCAGGGTGCCGTGTTCAGGACGGCCCCTGAACCGCTCCATCAGCTGACCTGTGGTCAGCGATTCAGGGCGGCAGATCTCCAGCATCTCCCGAAGCAGCGGCAAGCCCGCCATCTCCAGGTGTTGCAACTCCTCCTGGACCGGCAGATTGTGGCCCAGTGAAGGTTGTTGCTGCAGCAGGGCGATGGCCCGCCGAACCGGCGTGCCGCGCCCCTGTGCCCCGGTGGGCTGAACTACCTGGGGCGCACTGCGTTGCCGCAGGGAGTCTGCTCCCCAGCCCAGTTCAGTACGAAGCCGGGCAAACAGACTCTCTTTCAGCAGACCATCGGGCACCTTGTTGAGCAGGGGCTCCATGGTGCTGGCCAGTTGGGCCTTGCCCTCCTGGCTGGAGAGATCGGCGTCGGTCAGCAGGGTGTCAAACAGGTAATCGGAGAGGGGCATCGCCTTCTCTACCAGGGCTTCGAACGCCTCTTTACCCTGTTTACGCACCAGGCTGTCCGGATCCTCCCCATCGGGAAGGAACATGAACTTCAGTTGGATACCGTCCCGCAGATAGGGCAGGGCGGTTTCCATGGCACGCCAGGCCGCTTCCCGGCCAGCGTTATCGCCGTCATAGCAGCAGATCACCTGCTTGCTGGTGCGCACCAGCAGCTGCATCTGATCTGCGGTGGTGGAGGTACCCAGGGAGGCCACCGCATAGGGCACCCCATGCTGAGCCAGGGCCACCACATCCATATAGCCTTCGACCACCAGAATTCTGGCGGGGTTCCTGTCGTGCTGTTTCAGCTCATACAGGCCATAGAGCTCCCGTCCCTTGTGGAAGATCGGGGTTTCCGGCGAGTTCAGGTATTTCGGGGTTCCGTCACCCAATACCCGGCCACCAAAGGCCACCACCCGACCTCGTCGGTCGCGGATGGGAAACATCAGCCGGTCGCGGAAGCGGTCGTAGCTTCGGCCACCTCCCTCTTTGGCGATCAGCATGCCGCACTCGGTCAGCACGTTCAGGCCGGTGGGATTTTGTTTGTGTTGCGACTGCAGGTTGTCCCAACCATCCGGGGCGAAACCGATGCCGAACTTCTTGACGGTATCGCCATCCAGGCCGCGGGAACGAATGTAGTCGATCACCTTCTGGCGCTGGGCATGCTTGCGCAACTGCAGTTGGAAAAAGCGGGCGGCCCAATCCATCAGCTCGTAGTGGCTGGTGAGTTTGGGGGCCTGTTGCTGGTGGGCGTTCTGGCCCTGCTCCCTGGGGACCTCTAGGCCCACAGTGGATGACAGCTCCTCGATGGCGTCGAGAAACTCCAGCCGGTCATACTCCATCACAAAGTCCAGGGCATTGCCGTGGGCGCCACAGCCAAAACAGTGATAGAACTGCTTATCCTGGCTGACGGTGAAGGAGGGGGATTTTTCGTTGTGGAATGGACAACAGGCGCTGTGATTCTTGCCTGTTTTCTTAAGTTTTACGCGTGCGTCGATCAGATCGACAATGTCGACTCGGGCCAGTAGCTGGTCAATGAAATCTCTGGGGATACGCCCTGCCACTTACTTATGAGTCTCCGCGGTGCAATCGATTAGAGACGAACAAGCCGTGCAGGGCACGGCTTGTTTCACGCTAAGGCAAGATGGCTTAGCTCAGACGGGCCTTAATCAGACCACTGACCGCGCCCATGTCGGCACGACCCTGAACCTGAGGCTTCAGAAGCCCCATCACCTTGCCCATATCCTGCATTGAGCTGGCACCGGAATCGGCCAGTGCCTTGTCTACCAGAGCGCCCAGCTCCTCCTCGGTCAGAGGCTGAGGGAGAAACTCCTGCAGCACGACAACTTCGGCGGCTTCCACGTCGGCCAGATCCTGACGGCCGGCGGCCTCAAACTGACTGATGGAATCGCGACGCTGCTTGACCATCTTGGTCAGAACCGCGGTGATTTCATCGTCTGTTAGGGTTTTCTGGCCGTCTACCTCTTGCTGCTTAACCGCAGCCAGAGCCAGGCGGATGGTGCCCAGGCGTGCCTTATCTTTGGCACGCATGGCAGCTTTCTGTTCGTCTTTAAGACGCTCAATTACGGACATCGTAAACTCTGCTTAGTACAGACGAGTACGACGAGCGTTTTCGCGAGACAGCTTCTTAGCGTGACGCTTGGCAGCAGCAGCTTTAGCGCGCTTGCGTGCAGTGGTAGGCTTCTCATAGTGCTCACGGCGACGTACTTCAGACAGGATACCTGCCTTCTCGCAGGAACGCTTGAAGCGACGCAGGGCTACGTCAAAGGGCTCGTTTTCACGTACTTTAATTACTGGCATCTGCCACTCACCTCAATAAATTGGGTTTGAGCTGGTCATCTTTTGACCGGCGTAAGTTCAAAATGGTGCGAAATTCTACTCTGAACCGCACTGCCTTGTAAAGGGGCGTTCACCTGTCTTAAGGAGCTTGGGTAACAACCAAAACAAAATCGCCTCTCAACCCTTTATGGTGAAAGGAGATTTTCGGTTGTGCCCGGTGAGCTTTCCCCGGGTTAAGGGCGGTTGTGCCAGCCTGGATTGGTATCCTGGTCAAGGCACAGGTAGAATTGCCGCCTTCAACAATTAATGTGAGAGTCTAGCATGCGACTGTTGGGAATCGAAACTTCCTGTGATGAAACTGGTATCGCTATCTACGACGATGAGCGTGGGCTGTTGTCGCACGCCCTCTACAGTCAGGTGAAGCTGCATGCGGATTACGGCGGCGTTGTGCCTGAACTGGCCTCCCGAGACCATGTACGTAAGATCGTGCCCCTGGTGAAGGAGGCGGTCGCCGACGCCGGCCTGACTCCGGAGGAGATTGACGGCATCGCCTATACCGCTGGCCCGGGCCTGGTCGGGGCACTGCTGGTGGGGGCCTGTGTTGGTCGTAGCCTGGCTTTTGCCTGGAACATTCCCGCGGTGGCGGTGCACCATATGGAGGGGCACCTGCTGGCACCCATGCTGGAGGATAACCCGCCTCCGTTCCCCTTTGTGGCGCTGCTGGTCTCAGGTGGCCACACCATGCTGGTGCGGGTGGATGGCATAGGACAGTATCAGGCCTTGGGTGAGTCCATCGACGATGCCGCCGGCGAGGCGTTTGATAAGACCGCCAAGCTGATGGGCCTGGATTACCCCGGCGGACCGCTGTTGGCCAAGCTGGCTGAGCAGGGCACGCCGGGCCGCTTTACCTTCCCCCGTCCCATGTGTGACCGCCCTGGCCTGGATTTCAGCTTCTCTGGGCTTAAGACCTTTGCCGCCAATACCATCGCCGCCGAAGGCAACGATGACCAGACCCGGGCCGACATCGCCCGGGCCTTCGAGGATGCCGTGGTGGATACCCTGGCGATCAAGTGCCGCCGGGCCCTGAAGGAGACCGGCCTGAACCGGTTGGTGATCGCCGGTGGGGTGAGCGCCAACAAACACCTGCGTGCTCAGCTGGCAGCGATGATGACCAAACAGAAGGGCGAGGTGTATTACCCCCGTAACGAATTCTGTACCGACAACGGTGCGATGATTGCTTACGCGGGTCTGCAGCGGCTCAAGGCCGGTGAAACCCAGCCTCTTTCAGTGAAGTGTCAGCCGCGCTGGCCTTTGGAGACCCTCAAGGCGCCGGGGGCTGCTTAGCCTTCGCCTTCAGGCGTTCGGACACCTTTGGCTCCTTACCTTGCCACAGGCGCACCAGATTGGGCTGGTGCCGCCAGATGATCAGCAGACACAGAAGGACCACCGACAGGGTGTACTGGGGTTTGATCAGGTAGGTGTACACAGGGGCCAGCATCGAGGTGATCACCGCGCCCAGGGAGGCGTACTGAGTCAGCCAGACGATCACCACCCAGGTGGCGATGATCAGCAGCCCCATCCAGTCGCTGATGGGCGCCAGGGCCCCAAGGGCGGTCGCCACCCCCTTGCCTCCGCGGAAGCCGAAAAACACCGGATAGATGTGGCCCAGGCAGGCGGCGATGCCAATAAAGGCCAGGGAGAGGGGATCGATACCCAGATGGTAACTGGTCCACACCGGAATGGTGCCCTTGAGCACGTCGAACAGCAGCACCATCACCGCCGCTCCCTTGCCCCCAAGTCTGAGCACATTGGTGGCGCCCGGGTTGTTGGAGCCGCTGGTTCTGGGATCGGGTAACCCTTTGAGCTTGCACACCAATACCGCACTGGATACGGAACCCAGCAGGTAGGCAAACAGGATCATCATCAGGGTCATCGAAACGGCGCGTCCTTTTCTGCGTAAATGGCCACCCGGGACGGTGGTTGCGGTTTGCCGGGATGGGGTAAAAGGCTTTATGATTCCGCCACACCCGCCTACGGACAGGATATTAGGGTATCTAACCTTTGATTGGAGTACCAGAGTTGCAAGCAGATACGGTTTTCGTAGACCAGCTGAAGTGTGAAGCGGTCATCGGGGTTTTCGACTGGGAGAAGCAGATCACCCAGACCCTGTTTATTGACCTGGAGATGAGTTGGGACAACAGGCCAGCCGCCGCCTCGGACGACTACCGCCATGCCCTGTGTTACGACACCGTCTCCACCGCCGTTACCGAACTGGTGGAGGGGACGCCCCACGAGTTGGTGGAAACCGTGGCTGAAAAGGTGGCCGAGCTGATTCGCAGCCGCTTCGGCGTGCATTGGGTCAAGGTGACGGTCAATAAGCCTGGCGCGGTGAAAAATGCTGCCAACCTTGGGGTGCGCATAGAGCGGGGCTGCAGGACCAATCCGTGACTCGCATCTACATCAGTGTCGGCAGCAACATCAGCCCCAGAGAGAACATCCCTCCCGCCCTGGACGACCTGTTTCGTCACTTTGGCCCCCTGACTTTGTCCAGGGTGTTTGAAAGTGAAGCGGTGGGTTTTGACGGGGATAACTTCCTGAACTTTGTAGTGGCCTGCGACTCCAAGCTCTCTCTGGCGGGCACCGCCACTGCCTTGCGGCAGATAGAGCTCGCCCATGGCCGCGCCCCGAACGCCCGGAAGTTCTCCAGCCGCACCGTGGATCTGGATCTGCTGCTCTTCGGCGAGATTCAGTGCCAGCAGCCCCTGGTGTTGCCCAGGCCAGAGATTCGTTTTAACGCCTTTGTGTTGTGGCCCCTGGCTGAGCTGGCGCCCGAGCTGGTGATGCCCGGCGATGACACCCCCCTGTCGCAGCGGTGGCAGGATTTTGACAAGACTCAACAGAAACTGTGGCCAGTGGCTTTCCACTGGTTACCCTCCGGAGACATGCAGTAAATGGATCTGATACAAGCCTTCTGGCTCGCCCTGATTCAGGGGATCACCGAATTTCTACCCATCTCCAGCTCGGCGCATCTGATTCTGCCCTCGCAGCTGCTGGGCTGGCCGGATCAGGGGCTGGCCTTTGATGCCATCGTCAACCTGGGTACCCTGGCGGCGGTGGTGATCTATTTCCGGCAGGATGTGGTTTCCCTGCTGGCCGCCTGGTTACGCTCGCTTGCCGGACGTCACTGTGATCAGAGCAAACTGGCGTGGCTCATCATATTGGGCACCATTCCCGTCGGGCTCTCCGGCCTGCTGTTCAACGACTTCATCGGCACCCATTTCCGCAGCACCCTGGTGGTGGCCAGCTCCACCCTGATCTTCGGTCTGCTGCTGTGGTGGGCAGACGCCAAGCCCAGTGAGAAGCGGGGTATTGAGGATCTGACCTGGCAGCTGGTGCTGTTTATCGGTATCGCCCAGGCGATGGCGTTGATTCCCGGGACCTCCCGTTCCGGTGTCACCATTACTGCGGCCCTGCTGGTGGGGCTGAACCGGGTCGCCGCCGCTCGGTTCTCCTTCCTGCTGGCGATCCCTGTGGGGGCACTGGCCGGTGGTTACGAGGCCCTGGGCCTGATTGGTAACCCTGAGCCGGTTAACTGGGCCCCCCTGGGTGTGTCCCTGGTGGTGGCCTTTGTGTCCGCCTACCTGTGTATCCACTACTTCCTGAAGATGATCAGTAATATGGGCATGCTGCCCTTCGTCATCTACCGCCTGATTCTGGCGGGCCTGCTGTTCGCCTTCTTCGTGTAGCGGCATCGGCATGAGAAAAGCGGCCATCGGGCCGCTTTTTTTGTGTCTGAAAAAGTGGGGCAGTGACTACGCGCTTCGACCCTGACTCAGAAGCGGTAGTCCAGCTTGGCCCACAGGGTGCGGCCCGGCTCATTCACCTGACGGGTGCGTTCCTCGGCGGGAAGCAGGTCGTTGCCGGCACCGCTTTTGCTGATGTGCTCGGCGTAAGCCTTATCCAGCAGGTTGTCGATGCCCATGCTCAGGGTAAAGTCGTCGGCGAAGCGCCAGGCGCCATTGAGGGAGACCACCCCGAAGCCGGCGGTTTCCCCCAGATCCTGGCCAACAATGTTGCCCTGGCCGACGGCCACTCTGTCCTGCCTGGCCACCAGTCGCCACAGGGCGCCGAAGCTCCAATTCTCCCGCTCATAGTTCAGGGCCAGTTTGCCCTCCAGAGGGGAGATCTGGCCCAGGGGGCGATCCTCGCTGTCGTTCTCCCCGCGGCTGTAAGCCAGGGTGGTGACCCACTGCCAGTGATCGGCGAAGGCCCAGGTCAGCCCGGCTTCCCCACCCCACAGGGTGGCGTCGATGTTGCGGGCCGACGGCATGCTGGTGTTGTCGATCAGGATGTAATCCCTCAGATCGGCGTAGAACAGAGACAGGGACAGCTCCACCGGGCCCTGATAGATCCAGCCGAGATCCACCTGGTCGGTGGTTTCGGGATCCAGCGTCAGCGTTGTTCCTGCCTTCATCACCTCCCAGTAGTCGGCGATGCGTTCGGCGTGGCCGAAGCCGGCATACCATTGCTGCTGGCCCCGGGCCAGCTCGTAACGGGCGAAACCGGAGAACAGGGTGTCATCCCGGCTGTTGTCCTTGTTGTCGTCGGCCCAGCTGCCACTCAGTTCGGTGGTCCACTGATCCAGACGGGCACCGGCCTTGACCACTCCCTGACTCAGCTGGTAGTCCGACTCGATAAACAGGCCGATACTCTGCTGGTTAAACACCTCCTTGAAAGGCGCCGCTTCCAGCTGGTTCAGGCTCTTGCCGCCGCGCATCTCCTGGGTGCTGTCCAGGGCATCCAGGCCCAGGGTCAGCAGCCATTGCTCCGTCGGGGCCAGATCCAGCCAGAGGTGGCCGCCATAGGTGGTGCGTCTGGGGTTCATCCCCATGGGCAGGTTGTCCGGATCGCTGATGGGGCGGTCGAACTGATCCATGATGTGATCGTTTTCATTGGCGTAGACCTGGAACTCGATGGACTTGGCCCAGTCGCTCTCCAGGTCGCTGCGCATCAGCAGCGACAGGTTCTCGTTGTCTATCTGCCTGGCCTTGTTGGCACGGTCGGCGTATTCGGCGCTGCCCTGGCTGTAGCCATAGCTCAGCTCCACTACCTGTCCCTGACTCGGGGCCCAGCCAAAGGCGGTGTTGACGCTCTGGCGGTCGTACTCAGACTGCATCTTTTCGCCATTGCCATCTTCATAGTCGTCGCTCTGGGCGCCGTTGATGTCCAACTGCCAGTAGTAGTCCTCGGTGCCGGTGAGCAGCTCCATCAGATAGTCTTTGCGGTCGAAACTGCCGCCGGTGATGCTGGCCCGCCCTTGGGTGCCCGCTTCACTGAGCCCATAGCTGTCCCGGGAGAACACCACGGTGCCGGCGCTGCCCACCGGGCCATATTTCACCGTTTGAGGCCCCTTGATCACCCTGACCTCTTCATAGGTTTCCGGAGAGATGTAGTTGGTGGGGGGATCCATGCGTCCGCCACAGGTGCCCTGCATGTGCTGGCCGTTGTTGACCACGTTGACCCGTGAGCCCGCCATGCCCCGCAAACTGATGTCGCCACCTGAGCCCCCTTTTCGAGTCACAGCAAAGCCGGGAATGGTGCGCAGGTAGCCGGAACCGTCAAAGGCGGGAATGGGCTGTCTGGGCTTCTTGGGGTCTATGACCACGGTCAGGGGAGACTGCATGGGCTCGGCGGTCACCACGATCACTTCGTCGCAACGGGTTTGGTCGCAGTGGTTGTCCGCCCCTTGTGCCTGAACGGGGGCAGTGAGCGCGGCTGCGACGGCCACGGCGCTGGGAAGGAGAGTCGCTTTCATGATTATTATCCTGATTTTTTTACTTCTATAAGCCTGTTGCCGCGCATTATTTTCGCCCTGAGCCGAGTTCGGCAACGGTCATGGGGCAAAGTGCGACAATCGGTCGCAGCCGTTGATAAGTCGTTATCTCTGGTGAGGTTTTTTTAGGAGTTTTTATACGCTTGGGCCGGTATTTCCCGGTGCCTTATCACCCTGTGGAGGATTCGTCGTTGCAATCTTTGTAGGAAAAAGGCGCCGGTAACCTGCGGGGATCTCTGGTTTTTTCCCGGGACGTGGCGAGGGCAGGCAGGCGCTTCTAGACTTGCGATGCCTGGGGTCAGCAACCGACCTCAGATTTTCCCTCAAGGTATACAAAGGACTGAACTATGAGCACTTCCAAGGATATTCAAACCGGCCTGTTTCCCGTTTCCTATCAGATTGCCCTGGGCACCAAGGAGAGGCCCATTCTCGGTGGGGCATCCCTGACCCTGAAGTTGCTGGTGGACACCGTCAATAAGAGTGTGTCCGGTGTGGGCCACATCTTTCAGCCTGTCAGCCCCCCGATCAATCTGGTGTCCCAGTTCACCGGAGAGTGGTCCTACATGTGCACCATGAAGGATTGCCACATCCTGGTGGTGGCGGAAGGGTTCGACATCAGCCCGCTGCTGGTGGGCGGTCACCCCATTGAGCATAAGAACGCCAAACTGAGGATGGTGATGAACGAAGACTGGCAGTCTGGTGTGGCCAACTTCTGCTTCTTTGCCCGCGGCCAGTGGCACGAAGTGGAGGGGGCTAGGGTGGAGCTGGTGAATATTGATGCTCAGCAGAGCAGCAGGAGGCTGGTTGAGAGGGCGACGGAGAAGAAACCCGCGATGGAAGCCTGAGCCCTTCATTGAAAGGAGGAGCCACCCGAGGGTGGCCCTCCTGTTTGAGCCTTCTAGCGGGCTTCGACCTGCTCTGAACAGGGGCCATCCAAGGTCTGACAGACCTGGTATTTGTAGCCTTCCCTGCCGTCGTTGTCCTTATAGTTGCCGTCGTTGTCTACGGTGTAGATACGGTCCTCAGGCCCCCCCGTATCCCTGAGGATATAGACTGTGTTGCCCGAAGCGCCGCTCCAGTTGAGGGAGACAAAGGCGTTGCGGCCTCCTTTAACCTGGGCGGTCAGGCTGATGTTACTGGAAGGAGGGGAGGAGACCTCATCCACATTGGCCTCCAGCCGCACGCCAGAGTAGTCCTGGTAGGCGTATACCGCCAGGTACCAGTTGCCCGACCGGGGATCGGTCACAACACACTGCTCGTTGTTGTTGCTGTTGTAGGAAGCGCAATCAAACAGCCCTTCGGGGACCGTCGGGTCGACCTGGGGGGGCTGGCCGGCTCGCAGGTAGAGATCCGCGTCGCCGCTGCTGCGGTTGCGCCCTTTAGTGGCACCACTCAGGGTCACTCCCAACTGCTGGGTGTTGTCCGCTACAGTCAGCAGCCAGCAGTGCCACTGGCCAGCAGGAGCGCTCAGATTACCCTCAGAGAAGCTTTGACTGTGGGTGGCCTCGACGCTGCTGCAGGCGGGCGACGGTGGTGGCTTGGGGACGCCCACCTGAGCAAAAGCGGACGTGATGTCATTGCGCTTCAGCTCGAGGTCGGTGCTGTAGAGTTGATCGGCGGCATCCAGCAGTTTGTAGAAAGCGCTATCAAAGCTCTCACTGGCGCCCCACAGGTAGCGGTTGGCGTGGGCGAACAGGGTGAAGGCTTGCCTTATGTCCCAGCCCTGGGTGTTCGCCAGCAGGTAGAAGGCACGGTTGTAGACGCCACTGGAGTAGTGCACATCCATGCCACTGACGTAGTCTGAAGCATGGCCGATGGAACGGCCGTCCAGGGTTGGATCCGCCATGTAGCGTAGGGCACCGTCGGCCTTAAAGATCTGAGCGCCGACGAGGAAGTCGGCGCCACCCCACAGGAAATACTCGGCGGCCTCTCCGGCCATGTCTGAGAAGGCTTCGTTGATGCCACCGGATTGGCCGGAGTAGATTAGGTTGGAGTGCTGTTCGGTGAAGCCATGGCTGACTTCGTGGGAGACCACGTCCAGGCTCACCAAAGGGTAGAAGCGGGTAAAGCCATCGCCGAAGGTCATGGCGGTGCCATCCCAGAAGGCGTTCTCATAGTTGGTGCCGTAGTGCACCCGCATCACCAGCTGGCTGGTCAGAGGGGCAACGCCAATCCACTGGTCGTACAGATCAAACACCACATCGCCGAAGAAGTGGGCATCGTTGATGGGGCTGAAAGCGCCGTTGATCGCCTTGTGGGTGTTTTCGAAGCAGGGATAGCCGAAGGCAGTGGAACCCTGGGTGCTATGGTTGAGATCCACCGATTTAACCCGGGGGGTATTCATGATGCACCGGTCGCCGGAGACGGTTATATCCAGCAAGTTGCCGCCGGTTTCATAAACAAAGGCCTGCTTTTCGTTGCCACCTGGACCTGTGCCGACCCGTTCATGCGCCAGGCCGTCATACTCCAGCAGCAGGTCGCCGCTGTGGGCATCCAACAGCAGGGTGGGGCGGGAAGGCTGGCCTCCGCCACTGATGTCGGTGACCATCTGAATGGCGTAGCTGAGCCTGGGAGACTCCCCCGCCAGGTAGATCACCAGTTCGTGGGTTTCATTGCGGAACTGCAGAGGGGTGGCGCTCTTTCCCTGCAGATATCCCTTGGCCTGGGTCAGGGCCGCCGAGGCCGTGATCTGGGGTTGAGTGTCTAGGTTATGCCGCTGCAAGCCCCGTATCAGCCGACCATTGAGGTGAGAGATGTGGCCCTCGGGGGGCCGGCTGACGGTAATCGACTCTCCCCAGATGGGGACGCCCCGATACAACTGACGGTAGCGTTGGTGGCTGAAGCCTTGAAGGTCTGTCAGGGAGCGGACCATCTCCAGCCTCTCCTCCGGACCCAGGCGGAGTGCTTCGGCCAGGTCCATCTGGGACCTGGCTGCGTGCAGTGCCTGGGGGTCACGACTCAGATGCTGACGTTCGGCGGCGAGGGAGGCGGCGCTGAGCAGTCCCAATAGGATGAGTGGGGCGAGCAAACGTGGTGCCGTGGTCATAGTGACCCTCCAGAGCCTGGATGCAGAGCTCTGGAGTATAGTCGACGCCACCTGCTGCTGGGGGCTTATCGTCTGGACGTCAGGACGTTAGCGGGCAGAGTGGCTAGGGAGTCGTTGCCTGATGGGCGCAGCCTCTTCCCGCCTGTTTGGCGGCGTAGACCCCCAGATCGGCGGCTTTGATCAGGGCTTCGTGGCCGACTGTTGTTGGGGTCTGGCTGGCGAAGCCCAGGCTGATGCTGCCCTGCCAGTGAGCGTTGCCTGTGGCTACCCTGAGTGCCGCCACCTCGGCCACCAGTTGCTCCGCCAGGGTCCGGGCTCCGGCCAGATCGGTATTGGGACAGAGCACCAGGAACTCGTCGCCACCGAGGCGGCACACCAGATCATCGGTACGCACCGCTCCTTTGAGGGCTCGGGCCAGCTCGATGAGTACCTGGTCTCCTGCGTCATGACCATAGGTATCATTGACCTGTTTGAAGTAATCCGCATCCACTAGCATGACCGCAACCGGCAATTTCCTCTCCTGTCCCTCCTGCCATAGCGCCTCCAGGGTCTGCATGGCGTGACGCCGGTTGGGCAGCTGGGTCAGGGTGTCGGTGAGGGAAAGCACCTCCAGATGTCGATTGGCTTCCCTGAGCTCCTGGGTACGTTTGGCCACCTTCTCCTCCAGGGTGAGGTTGAGCTCCTGCAGCTCCAGGTTGCGGGCGGAGACCTGTTTAAACAATTGGCCGATGGCGTCGAGCAGGGTGCTGGTGGCGGGATCCTGGCTGCGCTGCTGCGCGTCGAAGGCGTCGGCTGCGGAGACGCCAGCCTCGATCTGCTCCAGCTGGCGGGCCATATTCTGATCCTGGCCGAGGATATGGTAGGCCAGCCAGTGGATCAGAAACTCCAGCATGTAGGTGGCGGAGGTTTCCGTGTTCACCGATTGCTGCAGCATGGCCACCTCCTGGAGGAAATGGCGATGGTCGTCGATATGATGCTTCAGATGGCGACAATCGATCCCCTGGGCCGCCATCAGGGCCTCTTCATCCTGGAAGTGGTCGTGGGCATATTCCGCCAGTTTCTGAATCAGCTCCCGGGCTCGCTGTTCATCGAACCTGTTCTCGGTGAGAAGGTTGCCCAGTTCATTGATCAGGCTGACCAGTTCCTGGTGCTGGTTGTCCACGCTGTCGAAGCCGGTAACGAAGTTTTTGTTCCAGTTGAAGGATTTCATCCGCGCATTTTATATGAGTGGTAAAGCATGAATTCATACTAGCCACTCAACACAGTATTGCCTATGTGTCATCCGACATAATTCATATTAATGTCAGCTGTTTAAGTAGCATCCCCCTTCGATTCCAAGTCGATTTGGCTTCGTGGTGCCGATTCAGTCCTGCTGGGTTAACTCCGGTGCCAGGGCGGCCTGACACAGGGTGAGCAGCTCTCGGAATGGGTGGTTCTCCAGGGCACCAAAACCGGCCAATTGTCTGGCGCGCACCTTGGTCAGCCAGGGCGTGGGCAGGCCCGACAGAAACCGGGCAGCCAACTCTGCAGTCAGGGGTTGCTGCAGCCCCTGTTGCAGCTTCTCGGCCAGCGGGGTGAGCCAGCGCTGCAGTTGATCGGTCTCCGGCATGGTCACAGATTGAGGTTGTGGCAGGGTGGCAGCCTCACCCCGGCAGGCGGAGCAGTGGCCACAGCGCTCAGGGGCCTGGCTGTCGCCGAAATAGCGGGCCAGGGCACGACTCAGGCAACCGGGCTCCTGCAGCAGTTGCAGCATCTGGTCGATGCGGGTTACTTCCTGCTGTTGTTTGTCGAGAAACTGCTGATGCAGTTGTGCTGCCAGCGAATCCAGCTCCGGCAGGGGAGAACGCACTCTGAACACCTCAGTCATCTGCCGGGTTTGCAGCTCAATCAGCCGCTGCTGGGCCAGGTACTCCAGTGCGGTCATGGCGCGGTTGCGGTCGGAGCCGTACTGGGCATGCAGGGCGTCAAAATCCGGTTGATACCAGGTGCGAGCCTTGTGGCTGTGCTGCAACAGGGCGCGCAGGAACTGCTGCCGTTCGCCCTCAAACCGGGTCAGCAGGCTGGCCTCCTCGACCAGCAGCTTGAACTTGATCTCGGCAAAGTAGCTGTACTGAGGCTCAATGACGCCCGCCATCTCCAGATAGACCAGCAGGGTACGCAGTGGCAGCTGTCGGATGTTGCTTAGGGTCGACAGGGAGTTGGGCAGCAGCTCCCACTGGGAGCCCGCCTCTGCCAGAGAGCGCAGTACCATCTGGATTCCGGACAGCTCCGGGGTATCACCGAAGACAAAGTTCTCCAGCAGGGTACGGTTGCTGGTGTCTGCCAGGAGCAGGCAGTGGGACAACTGGCCATCACGGCCCGCCCGACCGATCTCCTGAGAGTAGTTTTCCACCGACTTGGGGAGGTCGAAGTGGATGACCCGCCGGATGTCGGCCTTATCCACGCCCATGCCAAAGGCGATGGTGGCCACCACCACCGGGAGTTCGCCCGCCATAAAGGCCTGTTGACAGGCGCTGCGCTTCTCATGGTCCATGCCTGCATGGTACGCCCGGGCAGTAATGCCCTGCTGACTCAGCCATTGGGCCAACTCATCGGCACTGGCCTGCTGAGTTACATAGATGATGGTGGGGGACTCGGGGGCTCCGGCAACCGCATCGAGCAGGGCAGTGCGCTTATGGGCGCCGCCGACCGCTTTTACCGTCAGGTCCAGGTTGGGTCGATAGAAACCGGTCGTCTCCACCCCGGTTTCGGGGATCTCAAACCGGGCACACATGTCCTCAATGACCCTGGGGGTGGCAGTGGCCGTGAGCAGCAGCACCTGGGGTATCTTAAGCCAGCGCCGATAGTGGGGCAGTTTCAGGTAATCGGGGCGGAAGTTATGCCCCCACTCGGAGATGCAGTGGGCTTCATCCACCACCAGCATCGACAGGGGTACCTGGCTGATAAAGCGGCGAAAGCGTTCATTCTTGAGGCGCTCCACCGACACCATCAGGATCTTCAGTTCCCCCCGCTGAGCCTGTTGCATCACATCCCGGCTCTCCTCAAAGCTCTGACTGGAGTCGATGGCGGCAGCGGGAATACCCCGGCGACGCAGGAAGGCCAGCTGGTCCTGCATCAAGGCCAGCAGTGGTGAGATCACCAGGGTCAGGTGGGGCAGAGTCAGGGCTGGCAACTGGTAACACAGGGATTTGCCTGAGCCTGTGGGGAAGATCGCCACGGCGCTGTTGCCATCAAGCAGTCGCTGAATCACCGGCTCCTGGCCGGGGCGAAATTGGTCAAATCCGAAGTGTTGCTTGAGCAGCTGCCTGGGCATTATGGGCTCCTGATTGGAAGGGGTCTTTCCAGTCTATGTCAATGGCTTAGTGGGCTGGGAGATTTCAGCCCGGGCGTCCGTCATCCCGGGCGAAGCGCTTACATCATGCTGAGGCGATCAGCGGGCGTCCAGCAGCATCAGTAGCCGTCTTCGGGTCAGCTCTTTCTTGATGTCACCGCCCTTGAAGCCTGCCTGGACTATGGGTTTCACCTCAATCTGGTTGGCCAGGGAGAGTGCCTCCCTCAGCCACCCTGCCTGAGGGTAGGGGGTGTGCTCCAGGCCCAGTCTGCCCTGGGCGTCTGCCTGACACACCAGGATGAACTGCTCGAACCGCTCCGGCTTGCGCCAGGCGTCAACACCATCGAACAGCTTGAGCATGGTGGCGGGCTTCAGCTCCAGAGCCCGATGGCCGTGCAGGTGCCATCGACAGCCAATCTCCGCCAGCTCTCTGGGGGTGTTGGGTACCTTGAGGCGTTGGCAAAGGGCGGTCAGGGGCGCCAGCCCCCGAGTTTCGTGGGCGATGTGTCTGGGCCACTCCGCCTGGGGGGTGAGCGCCTTACCCAGATCATGAGTCAGTGCCGCAAAACGCACTGCGACGGAATCGGACAGCTCGGCGGCGCGCTTGAGCACCATCAGGGTGTGGACCAGGGAGTCGATCTCCGGGTGGTGGGCCTCAGGCTGAGGCACCCCGTCCAGGGCGGCCAACTCAGGCATCAGTACTTTGAGGGCGCCGCAACGATGGAGCACCTCGAAGAAGACCCAGGGACAGGGGCCGGCCAGGGCTCGCTCCGTTTCACTCCATACCCGCTCCGGGGTCAGGTGAGACAGCTCCCCGGACTGGGCGAGCGCCGCCATCAGGGCCAGGGTGTCATCGGCCACCGCAAAGCCCTGGGGGTGGAAGCGAGCGGCAAAGCGGGCCACTCGCAGTACCCGCAATGGATCCTCGGCAAAGGCAGGGGAGACATGGCGCAGCACTCTGGCGTTCAGATCCTTCTGGCCATGATAGGGGTCGTGAAGCTGTCCTTCGCTGTCCATGGCGATGGCGTTGACGGTCAGGTCTCGGCGCAGCAGATCCTGCTCCAGGGTCACCTCAGGATCGGAGCAGACGTCGAAGCCTGTGTAGCCATGGCCGGATTTGGTCTCGGTGCGGGCCAGGGCGTACTCCTCATGGGTCTGTGGGTGCAGAAAGACCGGGAAGCTCTTGCCCACGCTCTGGTAACCCAGCGCCAGCATCTGTTCCGGGGTGGCACCGACCACCAGATGATCCCTGTCCTTTACCTCCAGCCCCAACAGCTGGTCGCGCACCGCGCCGCCTACCAGGTAGATCTCCACCTTTTTCTCCTAAAAATCGCTGTTTCGTCATTATATGGCCTGGTGGCTTTGACAAGCCAGATGACACACCTTACCTTGGGCGAATTCGACCAAGAACCGCGCAAAAGCTATGTATAAGGGATTTTATGGGCTAGCGGAGAGCCCTTTCTCCATCGCCCCCAACCCAGCCTTCCTGTTTCTCAGCGGCCGACATCGTGAGGCCCTGGCTCACCTGACCTATGGTCTGGGAGAGAATGGTGGCTTCGTGCTGCTGACCGGAGAGGTTGGAACCGGCAAGACCACAGTGTCCCGCAGTCTGCTTAAGCAGCTGCCGGACAATACCGACACCGCGTTTATCCTCAATCCGGCCCTGACGGAGCTGGAGCTGTTGGCGACCCTGTGCGATGAGCTGAAGATCCCCTATGATCCCAACCCAACGCTCAAGCAGCTGACGGACAAGATCAGTGCCTTCCTGCTGGCCAACCATAAGGCAGGCCGTAACACGGTGATGATCATCGATGAGGCCCAGCATCTTAAGCCTGAGGTGCTGGAGCAGCTGCGATTACTGACCAACCTGGAGACCGACACCCGCAAGCTGTTGCAGGTGATCCTTATCGGTCAGCCAGAGCTGCAGGAGTTACTGCAGCGCCGTGAGCTGCGCCAGCTGGCTCAACGCATTACCGCCCGGTACCATCTGCTGCCCTTGACCAAGGAGGAGGTGTCTCACTATGTGCAGCACCGGCTGCAGGTGGCGGGCAGGGCCCAGCCCCTGTTTAAATCCGGTGCCATCAAGGCCCTGCACCAGTACAGTGGCGGGGTGCCCAGGGTGATCAACCTGCTGTGTGAGCGGGCCCTGATGGGGGGCTATGCCCACCAGAAGATCTACCTGGGTCGCCGCGAGGTGGAGTCCGCCGCCGCTGAGGTGTTGGGCATCAAGGCCAAAGCCAAGGGGCGCTGGCCCTGGATGGCAGGTGCGCTGGCTGCCGGTCTCGCCGGTGCCGCTGTGGTCTATGCCCTGATGCCTAAGCCGGAGCCTGCGCCTCAAGCTCAAGTCCAGCCATCGGCACCGCTCCCCCAGTTGAGCCGCTTCGCCGACGACCTGCAAGCCTATCAGGCCCTGCTTCATCACTGGCAGCAACCTGTGCCGGCCTCCGCGCCCTGTGAGTTTGCCCAGTCCCGGGGCCTGGCCTGCCTGGATGGCGTCAGCAGCTGGCAGCAGCTGCTGGAGATGGATTACCCGGCGGTGGTCAGCCTGCGGGGAGATGACGGTTCCCTCTTCTATGGCGCCTTGCTGAACACGGACGGTGGTGCCGACGTCGCTCTGACCCTGCAGTTTGGTGATCAGTGGATTTCGGCCAGTAAGTCTTGGTTCATCAGCCATTTTGATGGCCACTATAGCCTGATTTGGCAGCCCTCCGGACAACTGCCTCGACTGGTGGGTGAAGGCAGCCCCCAGGGACAGGTTCAGTGGCTGGAGAATACCCTGAGTCGGTTGCAGCACCGCCCGGCCCGAATGCTTGGCAGCTATGACCTGGAGCTGAAACAGCAGGTGATGAACTTCCAGCGCCGCTTCGGCCTGGAGGTGGATGGCATTGCCGGACGACAAACCCTGGAGCTGCTCAGCTTGATGAGCAGTGAACAGGGACCCAGACTCAGCCAGGGAGGAGATGCCTGATGTCCTATTTGTTGGATGCGGTAGGCCGCGAGAAGCAGCAGCAGGGTCAGTTGGATCCTGCCATGGCGGCGCCTCTGGCTCCGAAACGCGCTCTGCCCTGGCACTATGGCTGGCCTCTCGTTGGCACTGTCCTTGGTGTGGGCCTTGGCTGGCTGGCGGTCAGCCTGCAGCCTCATCCCGAGCCTGTGGCTGCCGACGCACCGGAGCTGCAAGTGGTGAAACAGGTGGTGATGCCCATTCCCGTAGCCTGGGAGCAACCTGCCCCGAAGCCTGAACCTCAGTATGTCTACAAATCTGAGGGCGATCAGATAGAGCCTGAGATCACTGCGGCCGAATTCAAGGCTGAGGTGCTCACTGAGGATCATCTGTTGGTTGATGCCGACACCAAGCCTGAAGCTGCACCACAGGCTGCCGGGGTGTCACCACAGGCCCCTGCGCAGCAGGCCCAGCCTGCCAATGCCAAGCTGCTGGCGGCCTTCGAGCGTGCGGTGGCCGATCTTGAGCTGGAGCCAGAAGTGGTGACTGAGCCTGAACCGGAACCGGCTCCAGAGCCTGAGGTCAGTGCCGAGTCTCTGCTCAACCCCCAGGCCAGCGTGGCGGCGGCACCGGCCGAAGTGCCTAAGCTGGGCACCCTGCCGTGGAATTTCCAGAAGCGATTGCCCGACATCAACATCACCGCCCATGTCTACTCTTCGGAAGTGGAGAATCGTTGGCTCAGAGCCAATGGTCGCGAGCTGCAGGAGGGAGACAGCGTGGCCCCCGGGGTGATGCTGCGTGAGATCCGTCCCAATGAGGTGATCCTGGAGATGTCGGGCCAGGCCTTCAGTGTGCCCGCCCTGGGCCAGCTCTGATCACCCGCTGAGCGATACCCACAAAGATCAACAATACCCAGAGGGGGAGCACTGCTCCCCCTCTCTTTTATCTTCACACGTTAAAACAGCGGGTTGGGCCAGGTATTCCTGATATACTGGCCCGCAGTTGCTGTATCTTGCCTCCGCGTCATCCGGCGGGAGTGTCTATGATTATTGCGTTCGCTGTCTCTCGGGGAGAGTCACTTAAAGCCCGGAGTAGGGAGTCCCGTGAATATCAAAACCCTATGGAGTAACCCCTGGATTCGTCGGGGTACCTGGGGCCTGCTGGCCCTGCTTATCTATCTTCTGCTCACCGGCTGGGGACTGCCCCGGTTGATTCAGAGCCAGGCCCCCAAGTGGGTGGCCGACAACCTCAATGGCCAGTTGACCCTGGAAAAGGTGGCGTTCCACCCCTTTGCCTGGCGATTGCAGATCGATGGTGCCCACCTGGATGGGGACGATGGCGAGCCGGTGATGGGCCTGAATCAATTGGTGCTGGACCTCGATCCCCTGCATTCTCTGTTCACCTTCAGCGGTCGCATCAAAACCCTGTCGTTGAAGGGGCCGGAATTGGCGGTCAGGGAGTTGGGGCAGGGACGCAGTAACCTGGGGTTCCTACTTAAACCTTTGACCGAATCCAGTGCCACCTCTGAGGCAGAGCCTCAGGAGCCCACGGTTCCCCAACTGTTTATCGCCGACCTCAAACTCGAGGGCGGCGTGGTGAGTTATCGCCGTCCGGATGGGGCGAGCACCCAGTTCACCGATCTGGAGCTCAATGCTCAGGACCTGGCCCTGGCGGGTGTGGACAACAAGGTGGCGTTGGCTCTGTCTGGCTCTGGCGGCGGTCGCCTGATGGTTGAGGCAACCGCGTCGTTGGCGCCAGCAGACATACAGATGCAACTGGCCCTGGATGATCTGGATCTGACTCGCTATTGGCCCTTCATCAAAGACCTGTTCCATTTTCAGTTGGATCAGGGGCGGCTGGATATGCACACCTCGTTAAGATTCCAGCGGGATGGCGACGATTCCTCGTTGACGCTGGATGATGGCGCCATTGAGCTGTCGGGTCTGAATCTCTCCAGCGAGCAGGGGCCTCTGCTGACCCTGGCGAAAACCCGGGTGGAGGGAATTGACCTGAACCTCACTGACCGCACCCTGGAGCTAGCTAAGTTGTCCCTGGAGCAGGGGCAGATCTTCGGTGTGAACGGTGAGCAGGGACTGGATTGGGTGACCCTGTTTCAGCCGGTCACCGTCGCGGAGGCTGACGCTGCGCCGGCGCCCGGTGATGAGCCTGAGGCTCCCTGGCAGGTGACCTTGGCTGGAAGCAGTATTGAGCAGTTCCGGCTGACTCTGGAGGATCAGACTCCGGCCGAGGCGACAACCTGGATCCTGGACCTGGATCGGGTGATTGCCGGCCCGGCCTCTAACGATCTGAGTCAGCCCATCGCCCTCGAGCTACTGAGCCGAATCAACGATGATGCGGCTTTCAGTGCCAAAGGGGAGCTGGTGCCGGGAACGCTGAAGGCACAGTTTGACTTGAATTTGGAGAGCTTCCCCCTGACGGCGACCATTCCATACTGGCAGGCGCTGGTGCCACTGAAGATGACCTCCGGCAGCCTGAGCAGCGGCGGCACCCTGACCCTCTCCGGTGTCGATCCTCTGGATCTGAGTTACCAGGGGCAGTTGGCGATTCAGGAGCTGGTGACCCAGGACCCCGGTCAGGGCCGGGACTTCATCAAGTGGCAGCAACTGCAAGTGAACAGCATGACTGTGCGCACCGCGCCTATGTCGGTCGCCCTAGACACCGTCTCCGTTACTCAGCCCTATGCCCGGGTGATCATCGACGAGGATGGCAGCACCAACATTCAGCAGCTGTTGGGAGCCGAGACTCAGGCCCAACAGCCAGAGGCCACGGTCACGGACGAAGAGAGCGGTGCGGCCGAGCCACTTCAGCTCAGCATCAATCGCATCGAGTTGAGCGATGGCGGCGCTTTCTTTGCCGACAACAGCCTGACGCCCAAATTTGCCACAGGTATTGAGACCCTGGCGGGCAGCATCAGTGGGCTCAGTTCGAAGCCAGACTCCCGTGCCAAGGTGGACATTCAGGGGCAGGTGGACAGGTATGCCCCCGTCAGCCTGACCGGTGAGCTGCAGCCCCTGGCTGCGGAGAGTTACCTGGATATGGCGCTCACCTTTGACAATGTGGACCTGACCTCGTTGAACGCCTACTCAGGCACCTATGCCGGCTACTTCATCGACCAGGGGCAACTGGACCTCTACCTCAACTACAAGTTGGATAACCGTAAGATGGTGGGCAGCAACCGGGCGGTGGTAGACAAGCTGAAACTGGGTAAGCGCAGTGATTCTGATAAGGCCACCAGCCTGCCTGTGGCCCTGGCGGTGGCTCTGTTGCAGGACAGCAATGGGGTCATTGACCTCGGCCTGGAGGTGCAGGGTGATGTGGATGACCCTGAGTTTGCCATCGGCCCCCTGGTCGGTAAGGCACTGTTTAATGCCATCACCAAGGTGGTGACCTCCCCCTTTACCCTGCTGGGCTCTCTGCTTGGTGGGGAGGAGCCTGCCTCGGAGGTGCTGTTTGAGCCTGGGGGCGCGTCGGTGTCTCCCGGTGCCCAGGCGCAGCTTCAGCGTCTGGCCGATGGCCTGTCACAGCGTCCTGGACTCAGCCTGTCGGTTCAGGGGGCGGTGTCCGTCGGGGCGGATCGCAGCGCCTTGGCGTCACGGGCACTCTCCGCCGAATTGGGCTTTGAGGCGACCCCGGAGCAGGGGCTGACGGAGGAACAGCAGACGCTGCTGGTCAGCGCCTATGAGCGACGGTTCGGAGTAGGCTCGGCACCGCCGCCTCCAGAGGGGCAACCTCCCCAGGCCTGGCAGCAGGGGTTGTACAACCAGTTGCTGGCAAGGGTCAATTTGCCTCTGGATGCCCTGCCTGAGCTGGCCGCCAGCCGGGCTCAGGCGGTGAAACAGGTGCTGATCGCCCAGTTTGGTATTGGTGCCGAGCGGGTGTTCATCCAGGAGAGCAGGGTGGAGCTGAATCAGAGTGGCCCCAAGGTGGTGATGTCCCTGGAAGCACTCTAAAGCAATTTGGCTTTCCGTCAGAAACAGACAGGCCGCCCGATGGGCGGCCTGTTTTTTAGGGCTATCTCTAGGCTTTCTAGCCGTCACCCAGGGTCAGCAAGGTGGCATTACCGCCGATGGCGGTGATGTTGTTGGTGCGGGTCTTCTCGGTGACGAAACGGGTCAGGTAGTGGGGCCCCCCCGCCTTGGGGCCGGTGCCTGACAGGCCCTGTCCGCCGAAGGGCTGAACGCCCACCACCGCGCCGATCTGGTTACGGTTGATATATGCGTTACCCACATTCACCTGGTCGGCGATATTCAGCGCATGGGACTCGTTGCGACTGTGGATCCCCAGGGTCAGACCGAAGCCGGTGCTGTTGATCTCCTCCACCACCTGGTTCAGATCGCTGCTCTTATAGCGAATCAGGTGGAGGATGGGGCCGAAATGCTCCTTCTCCAACTGACCGATGTGACGGATCTCGATGGCGGTCGGCTGGATAAAGGTGCCGTTGGCGCACTCGGAGGAGAGGGGGGCTTGGCAGATCAGCTTACCCTCCTTGGAGATGCGCTCGATGTGGGCCAGTAGGTTATTTTGGGCGGTTTCGTCAATGACCGGACCCAGATCGGTCTTATGCAGAGCCGGGTTGCCCACATGCAGTTGAGCCACGGCACCCTTGAGCAATTCAATCACCTTATCGGCGATGTCATCCTGAACATAGAGTACTCGCAGGGCCGAGCAGCGCTGGCCGGCACTGGCGAAGGCGGACTGGACCACATCCTTGACCACCTGCTCAGGCAGGGAGGTGGAGTCCACCACCATGGCGTTCTGGCCGCCGGTCTCAGCCACCAGGGGCACGATGGCACCGTCGCGTCCTGCCAGGGCGCGGTTGATCACCTTGGCCGTTTGGGTGGAGCCGGTAAAGCAGACGCCGCCGATGCGGTCATCGGCAGTCAGGGTGCCGCCGACCAGGGCGCCGGTGCCCGGCAACAGGGCCAGGGCGTCGCCGGGTACTCCGGCTTCATGAGCCAACTGAACGGCACGATAGGCCACCAGGCTGGTTTGCTCGGCAGGCTTGGCGATGACGGTGTTGCCGGTGACCAGGGCGGCCACCACCTGACCGAGGAAGATCGCCAGGGGGAAGTTCCAGGGGCTGATGCACAGGAAGGTGCCGCGGCCCTGAACGAAGAGTTCGTTCAGCTCGCCGGTGGGCCCCGGGAGCACCGTGGCTTCGCCTTGCATCTTGCGGGCCTGCACGGCGTAGTAGCGACAGAAGTCCACCGCTTCACGCACTTCGTCGATGCCATCCTGCAGGGTTTTGCCCGCTTCGCGGGTGCACAGGACGATCAGCTCCTCCCGGTGCGTTTCCAGCAGGTCGGCCAGCTTATCGATGGCTGCCGCCCGCACTTCGACGTCGGTGCGGTTCCATCGCGGGAAGGCTGCGTTGGTGACCTTCACTGCCTGCTCGATGGTTGCGGCGTCGGCGAAATGCACCTGGCCAACACTGCGACTGCGGTCCTGGGGACTGGTCACGGCGATAGGGTCGCCGCTGCGGATGTTCTCACCCCCGATCAGCGGGGCGGCGTGCCACTGGTTCTCCTTGAAGCTGTCCAGCTTGGCGAAGAAAGTGCGGGATTCGGCAGCAATGTTCATGTTGATTCCTTTCGAGTTGCGTCGCTCGCTGCCAAAGATGGCTTCTGGCAGTACGATCTTGTTGTTATGCAGGGTCGGGCAGGCGGTCAGGGTCGTGACTGGATGCTCGATCAGGCTCTCCACCGGAGTGTTGGGGTCCACCACCTTGTGGACGAAGGAGGAGTTGGCGCCATTCTCCAGCAGTCGGCGTACCAGATAGGGCAGCAGATCTTCGTGGGCACCCACCGGGGCGTAGATGCGCACTGACTGATGGTGTTTGGACAGCACGGGATCGTACAGTTCCTGGCCCATGCCGTGCAGTCGCTGGAACTCAATCTCCCGATCACCGGCCATGTCCATCACCGCCGCAACGGTGTGGGCGTTGTGGCTGGCGAACTGAGGGTAGATGTTGCCCTTGGTCAGGTCGGACAGCAGATAACGGGCGCAGGCCAGATAGGAGACATCTGTGGCGGACTTGCGGGTAAATACCGGGTAGTTGTCCACGCCCAGTTGCTGGCAATGCTTGATCTCACTGTCCCAGTAAGCCCCCTTAACCAGACGCACAGGAATGCGATCACCCTGCTCATCGGCCAGGGCGTTGAGCCAGCACAGTACCGGCAGAGCGGTTTTGGCGTAGGCCTGAACCACCACGCCGAAGTTGCCCCAGCCCTTGGCGTCTTCGCTGCGATAGAGCTTCTCGAACAGTTCGAGGTAGAGTTCCAGTCGGTCGGCTTCCTCTGCGTCCATGGTGATGCCGACGC
This sequence comes from Ferrimonas sp., assembly GCF_048263965.1. Classification (NCBI taxonomy): domain Bacteria; kingdom Pseudomonadati; phylum Pseudomonadota; class Gammaproteobacteria; order Alteromonadales; family Ferrimonadaceae; genus Ferrimonas; species Ferrimonas sp. Next base: position 587,833 of record NZ_JBLXDO010000001.1, read on the forward strand.
CGAATTTGCGACCCTGGCGAATCAGTTCAACCACCCAGCTGTACAGTTCGTCCAGTACCAGTTCGCGGTGTGCCGCCTCAAACTTGGGGTGGATGGCGGTGAGCTTGACCGAGATGGTGGGAAGGGGGGCGTCGCTGTTTTTGTACTGATGGTTGCCCAGGTTATGAATGGCGTCCAGGTACTCTTGAAAGTGGCGTTTGGCGTCATCCATGGTCAGGGCACCCTCCCCGAGCATGTCATAGGAGTGGGTGTAGCCCAGGCCGCGATTGTCTTCGCTGTTCTTCAGGGCTTCGCTGATGCTGCGGCCCAGAACAAACTGCTTACCCATGATCTTCATGGCCGCATACATCGCTTTACGGATGATGGGTTCGCCTACCCGGTTGACCAGGCGGGCCAGCAGGTTATTGGGGTTGCCGTCGAGGGCCCTGTCCAGGGTGACCACCTTGCCGGTGAGCATCAGGCCCCAGGTGGAGGCGTTGACCAGTACCGAGTCGGATCCCTTGAGGTGACTGGCCCAGTCGGCGCCGGAAAGCTTGTCTTCGATCAGGGCGTCGGCGGTGGCCGCGTCGGGGATACGCAGCAGGGCTTCCGCCAGGCACATCAGGATGATCCCTTCCTGGGTTTCCAGGCTGTACTGCTGCAAGAAGGCATCGATACCCACCGCCAGTCCCCGTTTCTCAACACTGCGGACTTCGGTAACCAGGTTGGCGGCTTTCTTGGTGATTCGGTCGATGCTTGGCTGGTCTTGCGGAACCAGTTGCAGCAACTCGTTGAGATAATCCGACTCGTCTGCGCCATGGCTGACGCTGATCGCCTCTTTCAGGCTTGCAAGATCGGTGGATACTCCATTAGCCAGTACTTGGCTTGCTTTAAACATCGCGTGTCCCTCGTAATCCATGGGGCGGCGCGGCACTCTGTGATCAATTTTGTTTTTGTATACAATCCGCGCCAACGGCGCGCACAGTATACCCTTAAATTGTGAGGTGAAACAGGGTTTGCTGCTGTTTTGTGCACCTGGGGTTCAAATGGAAAGGCTAAGGGGGGGTGAGGATGACAGAATAAAAAAAGCCGATAAAAATTATCGGCTTAGTATCTTTTTTTATGGCTGTGCCTGGGGCTGGCTGTTAAACCCAACCACTCTGGTTGCGGCGACGTCGCTGGGGCCTGGGCAGATAGGCGATGATCAAGCCCAGCACCAGGCCAGCACCGGCCACCATGCCGCCCTGCTGCAGCCACTGCCAGCGTTCGCTGTTCAGCATGCTCTGATTCTCCTCCTTAAGCTGCTCATTTTCGGCAGAGAGGGAGTCCAGAGTGGTCTGCAGATCCGCTTCAACCTTGATGGCGTCGCGCCGGGTCGATTCCAGTTCGCTGTTGAGCTGGGTCAGCTCGTCCTGCAGTCCGGCTGTGCGCGCCTGTTCCGTTTCCAGCTGTTGCTTGAGTGCAGCGACCTCATCATTGAGGCGTGGCACGGCCAGGCGGAAGCTTTCCTGCTGATTCAGCTGGTCGCGCTTGATCCAGCCGGTGCGCTCTTTGTCATCGATGATCTGAACATAGTCACCCTGATTTTCCCCGGTCAGCGCCACCGGCATACCTGCCTTTACCGACCCCAGGATGCGAAACTGATTGCCCGGTCCTGAGTGCAGGTAGATGTAGATATCCTCTGAGATGCTGTAGTTGCTCTCAGCGGCGGTGATGTGCGGGGCCAGCAGGGCGGCGCTGAGCAGCGCGGCGATGGCCAGAGGTTTGTGCGACATATCAGAACCCTTAATACAGAAAACCCGCTGCCCGTGAAGACAGCGGGTGATATCAGCTAAGGATATTAACCCAGCACGGCGCGAATCAAGTAGAAAATCACAATGGACAGACCGGCGCCTGCAGGCAGGGTGATGACCCAGGAAACCACGATGTTGCGAACAACACCCAGGTTCAGTGCGGCGATGCCGCGAGCCATACCTACACCCAGAACCGCACCAACCAGGGTCTGAGTGGTGGAGATGGGCAGACCGGTGCCGGAGGCGATTACCACAGTGGAGGCCGCAGCCAGCTCGGCGGCGAAGCCGCGGCTTGGGGTCAGGTGGGTGATGTTCTTACCAATGGTCATGATCACCCGGCTACCCAGGGTGGCCAGACCGATAACGATACCCACACCGCCCAGAGGCAGAATCCACCACACCAGAGGTGCCTTGGCCACAATCTCACCCTGAGCGTGAACGATAGAGACTACCGCAGCCAGGGGACCAATGGCGTTGGCCACGTCGTTGGAGCCGTGTGCGAAGGCCATGCCACAGGCGGTCACCACCATCAGCAGGGCGAACACCTTTTCCACGTTGGCAAAGTGCATGTCACGGTCGGCGCTGGGGTCCAGCTTCAGTCTGCTGATGAAGAACTTACCAATCAGGGCGACGGTGATGGAGATGGCGATGGCCAGGCCCCAGGCTTCGGCGTTGTCAAAGTGCAGACCTACGTGTTTCAGGCCCTTCTTGATGGTCACCAGGGAGAGCACCATGCCCGCCAGACCCATGTAGAAGGGGACGTAGCGCTTGGCGTTCTTCAGCGGGTCTTCGGTATCGAAGATCAGCTTCTGCGCACTCTGGAAGATGATATAGGCGATGAAACCGGCGATGGCCGGGGTCACAATCCAGGAGCCCACAATGCCGGCAACCTTGCCCCAGTTGACGCTGTCTACGCCCACGCCGACAGCGGCGAAACCAATGATGGCACCGATGATGGAGTGGGTGGTGGACACGGGCCAGCCCAGGATGGAGGCAGCGACCAGCCAGACACCTGCAGCCAACAGGGCGGAGATCATGCCGTACACCAGCAACTCAGGCTGGTCGACAAAGAAGGCGGAATCGATGATCCCTTTACGAATGGTGGAGGTTACCTCTCCCCCGGCCAGGTAAGCGCCGGCAAACTCGAAGATCATCGCAATGACGATCGCCTGTTTGATGGTCAGTGCGCCTGAACCTACCGAAGTCCCCATGGCATTGGCAACGTCGTTTGCGCCAATACCGTAAGCCATAAGAAAACCGAATAATGCGGCCACCACAATCAGAATGGGGCCGTAATTTACCAGTACTTCTACCATGGTAAACCCTTAACTTTTATTTTATCTCGACTTAAGCGCGAGCTAACATGAGTTCCAGACGTGAGCCAACCCGCTCTGCCTGGTCGGCCAGATCACCGGCCCACTCGAGAATCTTGTACAGGAACATCACATCCACAGGATTGAGGTCTTTCTCAATGCTGAACAGACGACGGCGCAGACTGATCTGCATGTGGTCGGTGTCGTCTTCGATGCGGTCCAGTTGCTGGATCATCTCGGCAACCAGGTTCACTTCTCGTCCCCGGAAACCGGTTTCCAGAAGGTCATCCAGCTCGTTGATGGCCTTGGAGGCTTGAGACACTGCATCAACGCAGCGCTGCAGGTAGGATTTGAGATCGTCCTGAAGATCGGCAGGCATCACCATTTCACGACCGATGATGCGGCCGGCGATGTCCTTCGCCTTGTTGGCGATCTTATCCTGCTGAGTCAGCAGCTCGAGCATGTCGGTGCGTTCCACCGGCATAAACAGGCCACCAGGCAGGGTCAGACGAATCTCACGTTTGAGAACGTCCGCTTCACGCTCCAGACGGCTTACTTCGCCCTGGAGTTCGCGGGCACGTTCCCACTCTTGGTCAATAACTGCTTCCATAAAGGGAATCAGCATCTTGGACGCTTCGTGCACCTTATGCATGTGCTCTTGAAGCGGTTTAATGGGTGACTTTGCGAAGACACCTAAGATCGAATTTACTGGCATAGCCAAATAACCTTCTGCTTTGCTCTGAGTAGCATTGGCGGGCGCATGTTACCCTATGCACCAATATAAGCAACATCAAAAATCCAGCCTTCTGTGGAGTAATTATAACCGCTGGCTATAAAAATCCCGACGTATCAAGGCCGAGAGCATCCTATGCCAGTAATGTGACACTTATATGACATTATTTCACTTTACTGACAACGGTATGAATTTTTAAAGAAACTTATAGGCTTATGGAAATCGAACTGAAACTGTTGCTCACCCAGGTAGACAGGAATGAACTGGTTTCGGCGCTAAAACAGGCGGGCCGAACAAAAAGTGATCAAACTCACTTTCTGGTGAATCGCTACTTCGATACCCCGGAGTTGACGCTGCGTCATCTGGACGTCGGTTTACGGGTCCGTCAGAAGGGGGAACACCGGGAGCAGACGGTGAAGACCGCCGGCAGCAGTGATACCGGTGTCCACCGCCGTCCCGAGTACAACGTGGATATCGACGGCGACTGGCCGGATCTGGCGCTGTTTCCTGTGGAAGTATGGCAGGGGGAGGAGGTGGCTGCCCTGCAGCAGGCGCTGACGGAGCAGTTTGCCACCAACTTCCGTCGTCATGCTCTGGAGCTGGAACTGGCCGGCGGCACCCTGCTGGAGGTGGCGCTGGATTGTGGCGAAGTCCTGGCCTCGGGCAAGAGCGAGGTGATCGATGAGTTGGAGCTGGAGTTGATCCGCGGCGACCTTGGCGAGGCGCTGCAACTGGCCAGCAGATTGGCCGAACGGTTCAACCTGCGTCTGGGGCAGGCCTCCAAAGCGGCTCGCGGATATCGGCTGGCCGGCTTGTCGCCTCAGCCTCCGCTTCAGGCTGAGCAGCCCCAAGACCTGGCCAGCGGCCTTGCTGGTTGGCAGTGCAATGAGCATCACCTGATGCTGGGCACACAGGGCGCTCTGGAGGCGCTGGTGGCACAGTTCAGCGGGTTGTCACAGCAGCTGTTTGACCGTGAGCCCGCTCTGGCAGTGCGCCTGGCGGCCCTGGGCCAGGGGCTGATGGACGCCCCGGATCCCAGGGAGCGGCTGGCTCAGGTTATGGCGACGACCGCTTATGGTCAGACTCAGTTGGCCCTTCTGGCTCTGCTGCCGGAGTTCCAGGGGGAGTAAGGGCATCCAGCTTGGCGAGAATTTGGCGGTTCTGCTCTGTCAGGGCCGCCAACTTGGCTTCCAGGGCGTCGGAGCGCTTCTGCAACTGCTTGTTCTGCTCATCCAGTTTCTCCTGCTCCTCGGGGGAGACGAAGATGGAGGCCAGGTAGCCCGCCACGATACCGAAGAAGCTCACGCCACAGATGATCACCATGGCACCAATCACCCGCCCCTCGGTGGTTACCGGATAGTAATCGCCGTACCCCACGGTTGAGATGGTCACCAGCGCCCACCAGATGGCGGATTCGGCGTCGTTGATGTTGGACCCGGGGACCCCGTCCTCAAACAGCAGGATCATCACCGAGGAGAAGGTGAGTACGGTGATAAGGGCCACCAGCAGGCTGGTGGCGGTGGTTTCCCGCTTGTGGTGGCTGTATGCCTTGAGCAGGGAGCGGCTCATGCGCATGAGGCGGATGACCCGCAGCACCTGGAAGATCCGCGCGAAACGCAGGGGTTCTATCACCGGTATGGAGGCCACCAGATCGATCCAGTGCTGGGTGAAGTAGAGCTTGCGGCTGTCTGACTTGGCCAGCCCCCAGAAGAAGTTGGTGATAAACACCATGCAGATGGCGAAATCGATGTAGAGCAGCAGGCGAATCGCCTCCTTGGTTTCGTCGTTGAAGGCGATGATCAGCACGACGATCACCGACAGCACCGACAGCAGCATCATCCCTGTTTCCCTGGGGCTTAAAGACTCTTTTGGCATAGTTCTCTCAATCAATCATGGCGCTCAGCAGCAGGGCCACCCCCACCCACTGAGCCGCTTCCAGAGCGGCAATGCCGCTGTTGTCCTGCAGGGCGATCTCCCTGTCCGGATTTATTTTTATCATCACCCAGGCGCTGAGCAGCCTCTGCCACAGGGTCAGCAGCAGCAGTCCCCCCAGGGCAAACCCAAACCAGCTCCAGAGCAGGGTCAGGGGCTGGTTTACGCCCACATCGGGCAGGTATACGGATGCCGCCATAATCAGCGCACAGGCGATCACTACCCCGGAATGGTTCAGGGCTACCGAGCGCTGATCCTGCTCGATCGCCTGCTGGAAGGGTCCATAACCTTTGCGGTCATGGAGACGCTGCATCCAGTGGCTGATGCCGGTGAGCATCACCAGGCTGGCGATATAGATCAGGCCGTAGCTGACGACACCCATCAGCGAGGGCGTCTGATGCAGCTTGCTGAGCAGAGCCTGGATGATGAAGGCGGCACTGAGGGCGGCGCTGGCATCGGTGAGGGCCATGGCCACGTTGCCACTGAGGATGTGCTGCTTCTTATCGATACGGTTGATGGCAAAGCGGTCATTGGCCCACAGGCTGATTCGAATCAGCAGCAGGCCGATGAGGCCGAAGACCACCAGGTTGATCCCCTGCTGGGTGTAGCTGAGGTGTCCCTGGCGGGGCATCACCGAGCTGATCACCAGAGCCATGGCCAGCAACGAGCCCGCGGTGCTGATGCCGAAGGCGACGTTATCCCTCTCTGCCAGCTCCTTTTGACTGCTGACCCCTTCCCACCAGCCCTGACTGAAGCGAAGCAGGGTAAACAGCAGCAGGCTGCCTCCCATCTCCAGGGCCAGGTGAATCCAATCCCATTGCAACCACTCTGCCATATCCGACCGCTGCCTTCTTAACCGCTTTCTGCTAAGGTAATCCGAGAAAAATCCGCATACACAGGAAGTTATTATGAGCCTGCCGCCCCTGTTCGACAACCTCCCAGCCAGCCTGCGTCAGCAGGCCGATCACTATAGAGAGGTGTTGGGAGAGGCGCCCTGGAACGCCCTGGATGAGCAGCAGCAGCAGAGGCTTAACTACCTGTTTGCCATGTCCCAGTTTATTGGGGGCCGCCTGAGCCGAGACCAGGAGTGGTTGCCTGAGTTTTTCCAGCAGCTGTCTCAGCATCTGCGTCATCCCCAGTTTCGGACCGCCCTGGATGAGGCGCTCTCGGCCTGTCAGGATGAAGCCTCGGCCAAGCGGGTGCTGCGCCGCTTCCGTCATCGACAGATGATTCTTATCGCGGCCCGAGACTTTCTCAACCTGGCGCCTCTGGATGAATCCCTGGCGCACCTGTCCCAGATGGCAGAAACCCTGATTCTGGCTGCCCGGGACTGGCTGTGTGAACATCTGGCGCCGCGCTTTGGCTACCCCAGAAGCCCCACGGGTGAGCAGCAGCCCTTGTTGATCCTGGGGATGGGCAAGCTGGGCGGCGGTGAGCTGAATTTCTCCTCTGACATCGACCTGATCTTTACCTACCCGGAAAACGGCAGCACCGACGGCAACAAACAGCTGGACAATCAGCAGTACTTTATCCGCATGGGTCAGAAGCTGATCGGCTTGCTGGCGGATGTGGACCCGGAAGGGTTCTGTTTCCGGGTGGATATGCGATTGCGCCCCTTTGGCGAAGCCGGTCCCCTGGCGGTGAGCTTCGATGCGGTCGAGGACTATTACCAGGAGCAGGGGCGGGAGTGGGAGCGCTACGCCATGGTCAAGGCCAGGGTGATGGGGGAGTGCGACGATGCCGTCGACCTCCACAGTCTGCTTCGCCCCTTTATCTACCGCCGCTACCTCGACTTCTCCGCCATCGATGCCCTGAGACGGATGAAGGCACTGATCGAATCCCAGCTGCGCCGCAGCAGCCTCACCAATAACATCAAACTGGGCCGGGGCGGCATCCGCGAGGTGGAGTTTGTGGTGCAAACCCACCAGCTGATCCGTGGTGGTCGTCAGCCGGCGCTGCGTCGTCAGCCCCTGATGCCGGTGTTGGCTGAGTTGGCCCGAAGCAACTGCATCAATGGCAGAGATCACAAGCGATTGCTGGAGGGGTACCGATTCCTGCGCCGCCTGGAGAACCTGTTGCAGGCCCTGGATGACAAGCAGACCCAGACTCTGCCCGACAGCAACGATGACCAGCTGCGCCTGGCATTGAGCATGGGGTTCGAGGAGTGGGGCAGCCTGCGCCAGGCCCTGGCCGAACACATGGAGAACATCCACCTGGTGTTCAAGGAGACCATTGGCGGTGATGAGCAGGAGGAGGAGGAGCTGGGAGAGTTGCCTGCCCTGTGGCAGCATCCGGACCCGGATGTGGAGGAGATCCTTCAGGAGAGCGGCCTGGACGCCGCCCTGGCTGAGCCGCTGATGCAGTGTCGCAGTGAATTTGCCCGGCGCACCATCGGGCCCCGTGGCCGGGATACCCTGGATAAGCTGATGCCCAGGCTTCTTGGCGAGCTGGCGGGCAAGCAGAATCAACCTGAGCTGCTGAGTCGGGTGATGAAGGTGGTGGGCACCATTTTGACCCGCACCACCTACCTGGAGTTGCTGCTGGAGAATCCGGCTGCGCGTCAGCAACTGGTGCGCCTGTGCTCCGCCAGCCCCTGGATTGCGGATCAGCTGGCGGCTTATCCCATTTTGCTGGATGAGCTTATCGATCCCATGTCCCTCTATCAGGTGTTGCCGCCGGACGGCTACGCCGCCGGGTTGCGGGAGTTCCTGATGCGGGTGCCCGAGGAGGATCTGGAGCAGCAGATGGAGGCGCTGCGGCAGTTCAAGCAGATCAGTCAGCTGCACATTGCCGCCGCCGACGTCACCGGGGTGTTGCCGGTGATGAAGGTCAGCGATCACCTGACCTGGCTGGCGGAAGCCATAGTGGACCAGGTGGTGCAACTGGCTTGGAATCAACTGGTTGCCCGTCATGGGATGCCCTCCTGCGCTGGAGAGCATAAGGGATTTGCCGTGGTCGCCTACGGCAAGATGGGGGGGCTGGAGCTCGGCTATGGTTCTGACCTGGACCTGGTGTTCCTCCATCGGGCCGACAGCGGTTACACCGATGGCGACAAGGCGATCGACAACAATCACTTCTACCTGAAGCTGGCCCAGCGGGTGCTGCACCTGTTCTCCACCCGGACCCTGTCGGGGATCCTCTATGAGGTGGATATGCGACTGCGCCCCTCGGGCGCTTCCGGCCTATTGGTGAGCCACATCGATCGCTACCACGAATACCAGCTTCAGGAAGCCTGGACCTGGGAGCATCAGGCTCTGGTGCGGGCCAGGGTGGTCTACGGCGAACCGGCCATGGTCAAGCGGTTCAATGAAATTCGTGAGTCGGTGCTGGCGCTCCACAGGGAGGAGGCCGAGCTCAACACTCAGGTGAGTGAGATGCGGGAGAAGATGCGCAATCACCTGCATAAGGGCGATGACACCCAGTTCGATCTCAAGCAGGGGCCGGGTGGCATCACCGACATCGAGTTCATCACCCAGTATCTGGTGCTGGCCCACAGCGAGGCGATACCGCAGATGACCCGTTGGTCCGATAACGTTCGCATTCTGGAGGTGGCGCTGCAGCAGGAGCTGCTCAGTGCCGAGGAGGCGGATCTGCTGGTGCATACCTACACAGAGATCCGGGACACCAACCATCACCGGGTGCTGGCGGGCTTGAGTGGCCTTCTGCCGCAGGAGCACAAGCCCTCAGGCTGCGAGGCGGTGGCAGTGCTGTGGTCACGATTTTTTGACAACGATCACACAAAGGGGGAATAATCGCCCTGTAACTGATCTGACCAGTTGTGAGGAAGAGGATGTCCGATAACTACCTGCTGAACATTCACAAGAGGGTGCAGAAGCTGCCCTTCAGTGATTGGTTGATGACGCGCATTGTGGCCAACAAGGCCCCCTACTTTAAAACCATACCGACGCGACTGGAGGCACTGCGCCCGAATCATGTCAGCTGCGTCATCAGCAAGAAACGTAAGGTGGAGAATCACATTGGCACCGTCCATGTGATTGCCATCTGTAACGGCCTGGAACTGGCGATGGGGATGATGGCCGAGGCCTCCATCCCCAAACACCTGCGCTGGATCCCCAAAGGGATGGACGTGCAGTACACCGCCAAGGCGGGCAGTGACATTCGCTGCGTGGCAGAGACCGACCCGGATGCCTGGCAGCCCGGGGATCTGCCGGTGAGGGTGACCGCCTACGACGATCAGGGCACCGTGGTGGTCAAGGGCACCATCAATCTGTGGCTGTCGGAAAAGCCCAAGAAGCACTGAGTGAGTCCCAGTGGATGAGCATTCAGCTGCTATGGCTTGGGAAGCGTCAAGCCAGTAACATGATGCTGGTTGAGCCAAGCGCTTCCTCTGACAAGAAAGGTACACATTGATCACTCCCATAGCGGTCCGCTTAACCCGAGGCGATGACCTGAAAAATGCCATTCAACAGCTGGTAACCGACCATGGCATCCAGGCAGGCAGCATCGCCTCCTGTGTCGGGTGTTTGACCCACCTCCATGTTCGCTTGGCAGGGGCAACAGAGACGCTGCTGCTCAATGAGCCTGTTGAGTTGGTGTCCGTGATGGGGACGCTCACGCCGGATCATCAGCATGTGCACCTCTCCGTTGCTAGGCAGAGTGGCGAGGTCGTCGGCGGGCACCTGCTGGAGGGCTGCACCATAGACACCACCGCTGAACTGATCATTCACCATTACCACAACCTCATCTTCAACCGAGAACCGGACCCGCAGACGAGGTTTACCGAGCTGACCATCGGACCGCCAAGTCAGTGAGGTGTGTGGGTCATTAACCCGAGGGTGACGCGGTGCCTGAACAGCTCTGGCTTGGGCAAGATAACAAAAGGGCTGAGCACCTTGGTGCTCAGCCCTCTTTTTCTATTTTTTTACACGGGGTTCAGTAGAGGCTGGGATCGCTCTTCTGGGGTCGGGTCTTAAAGCGGCGGTGCAGCCACATGTACTGTTCGGGGCGGCGGCGGATCAGCTGTTCCAGGATCTGGTTGCCTCTTACCGCATCGGTCATTTCATCCTCGCCGGGGAAATTTTCCAGGGGCGGCAGGATCTCGATGGTGTAGCCTGAGTTGTCTTTGTTGCGCTCGACAAAGAAGGGCATCACCTTGGCCTTACCCAGCTTCGCCAGGGTGGTCGCCCCGGTCACCGTCACCGCGTCATCCACGGCAAAGAAGGGGGCAAACACCGCGCCCTTGCGACCGGCATCCTGATCGGCGGTGTACCAGATCACATCACCATTGCGCAGCGCCTTGACCATCTGGCGCACTTCCCGCTTGGGGATCAGTCCCTTATTGGAACGCAGCCGGCCCTGTACCTGCAGGTACTCCATAAATTTGTTGTTGTGGGGGCGGTAGACGCCGACTCCCGGGCACTTCTGGCCAAAAACCCGGGCTCCGGCTTCCAGCATCAGGCAGTGGGCGGCAAAGAGAATCACCCCCTGACCGTCGGCCTTGGCCTGTTCGATGTGCTCGATGCCCTTGATGGTCATGTGCTTCTGGATGCGTTCGTCACTCCACCACCAGGCGTTGACGCTGTCAAACAGGGCCATGCCGGTCTGGTTGAAGTTATCCCGCAGCAGGGCTTCTCGCTCCGCCTCGCTCTTCTCAGGGAAACAGAGGCGTAAATTGGTGCGTGCCACGTGCACCCGCTTCTTCAGCGCTGCCTGAAGCAATCTGCCCAGGCCACTGCCCAGCCACCACTGCGCTTTAAGAGGCAGGAAGGTCAGCAGTTTCATCAAGGCGAGGCCCAGCCACATTGGCCAGTATCTGGGGTGGTAGAAGGCCCGGTCGAATTCAGCTGAGGTAACCATGGTGTTTCCGTAACAATCAGTGAGCCGGCTATTCTAACAGCCGAATTGGTCCCTGTGATACACTTTGGCGCCATGTACTTCTCTCAGATCCTGAAGAATTTTGCCTTTCGGCCGGCTAGTCACGGTCATTGGGGACCGCAGTGCTGAGCCTGTTGCTGGCAGCGAGCCTGAGTGTCGGGGCGCCGGTGTGCGATCGCAGTGAACTGCCGCAGTGCCTGCAGCGACTGCCCAAGCCCCTGGTGTCTGTCTTTTCTGAGCACTGGCAACTGGCCTCGGAGGATCTGGCAGAGGCACTCAGCCAGCAGTTGGCGGGACAGGGAGCCGTCACCCTCACCCTGAATAATCAGTCGCTGATCCTCACCGATGCCGGGCGCCTCACTCAGCCCCATATTCTGCTGGTGGGCCATCGGGTCTATGAGCAGCCCTCTGTGCACTCCCTCTCTTTGGCTCTGCTGCACGAGCGGGGACACCTTCTGGATATTTCTGAGTCGCTTCGCCAGCCTTTCCGCTTCGCCTATTGGCCCTCCCTGTGGGAAGAGGAGGTGATTGCCGACCTGCATGCCCTCTGGTTGCTGGCCCAAGAAGGTCGGGTGCAACTGGGGTGGAACCTGGTGCATCTGCGCAACTTCAATTTGATGGGGGCGGCGCCGGATTGGGCGCACTGGACCACCCCGGTGCTGCTGCCCTGGCTGGAGTCGCCAGCGCGGCGCGTTCAACTGGCTCAACTGAGTTTTGAACAGGTTCTTATCCAGAGTGTCATTGCCACCTCCGAGCTTCCCCATTTCCGCACCCTGGGCCGTCGTCAGTTTGGCCCGGGTCGTGGTGCCTATCCCTATGTGCCTCCCCGGTTGGTGGAGCGCTGGTGGCAGATGTTGTCCCCAAGTCTAACCCTGTTGATGGGGGACGATTTCGGGGGCTATCGGCTGCACCACCATGACCTGATGTTGGTGAATTCCGCTAACTAGCGGTCAATTCTCCTTATTTCAGCCAATGTCTTTTTGTGCTATTCATATAAATCAATGGCTTAGCTAGTTGGTTCGGAACTTGCTACATTGAAGTAACCATCGGCTTGACCCCTGGTGGTGACTGGGAAAACCCAGACTTTGACGACACCCATTGCCCTCCGACACCGAGCTCAGTGTTCGGTGTCGGTTGGCGCCCCAGAATAACAACAGCATAAGGAGAATTAGATGCTGACCTCAGGATCCATCGTAGCCATCGTAGCCATTGTGATGGGGTGCCTGGTTGCCATGACTAGGAGTAAGCATAAGAGTGAGGCTCAGGCGAACCTTGAGCAATTCAAGCAGCTGGAGGGCGAGCTGAAGAGCACCCAGGCACAGTGCAAGGCCCTGGAGGAGAGGGTGGTTGTACTGGAGAAGATCGTCACCGACTCTGGGTTTGATTTGCGTGAGGAGATCTCCCGACTGGGATAAGGAGCCCCAATGGACTCGTTGATTCTATTTCTGGTGTTTGCCGGCCTGGTGTTATGGGGCGTCGGCAGCGTCATTCTCAACGACAGCAACAAGAACAAACTCAAAGCCCTGTACGACAAGTACGTCGCCAAGGCCAACAAGGCGCTGGATCTTGGCGGCGTGGGCGATGATTCTGGTATGGATGACGATACCGGCAGCGACAGTGTCGATCGACGCCTCGAGGCGCTTCAGAAAGAGCTGGAGCAGCTGAAGATTCAGGCTGAACGGGACCGGGAGCGGATCGAAACCCTGGAGCGTCTCATCTCCGGCAGTGGTTATCAGACCCGGGAAGCCTTTCGACAACTCTAGGGTGGGTTTCGACTAAGTCGCGTCCCTCGACTATAAGGTGTAGAGACACCTGAGTTTGGGGGCATGCGACATGAGCAAAGTTGAGATCAATCCTGCGGATTTTGAAAACCTGATTGAGTGTCGCCAGGCCTCGAAGGAGGCCGGTGAAGCTTATCGTAAGGCGGTGGAAGCCCTCTCACGCAGTGGCGAGTCCAGCCGCGCCGCCTGGGTGGAGGAGTGCAAGCGCGCCTTTGCCATCAAACAGGCCGCCCTGGCGGAGGAACGGGAGCAGTTCCATCGCATCTTCGACGAACTGCCTCAGGGGTTGCCGAAAGAGTAAGTCGATTGGGCATCAGAAAGTGAATGGTTCGCCCTGGCGACAGGCTGTAACCTCTGCGACGTTGACACCTTTGTTCTCAAGAGCGCACTATCTTTCAGAATCAACTCTCTGATTTTAGTTTGTATGACCTCACTGTCCCTTCCTGAAGCGCGTAAGCTGGCCCTGCTGAGCCAGGGATTGTCTGCGGGTGCCTTCAAGGGGGCGGGAATCAACAAGACCCTGGCGGCCATCGAGCAGCTGGGGTATGTGCAGATCGATACCCTGTCCGTGGTCCAGCGGGCCCACCATCATCTGCTGTGGAGCCGCAATCCAGGTTACCGCTCGGAGCATCTGGATGCGCTGATCGAGCGTAAGCAGGTGTTTGAGTACTGGTCCCATGCCGCCGCCTACCTGCCCATGTCCCAATACCGCTTTACCTTGCCGAGAAAGGCGGCGCTGCGCGCCGGAGAACAGCGTCACTGGCACCAGAAAGACCTCGGGTTGATGACCCGGGTCTTGGAGAGGATCAGGGACGAGGGCCCCCTGATGGCGAAGGACTTTGAATCCCCAGGGAGTCAGCGCCATGAGTGGAGCGGCACGCCGTTTAAGGCCGCCCTGCAGAATCTGTTTATGCAGGGGGATCTGATGGTGGTGGCCAGGGAGAAGTTTCACAAGGTGTATGACCTGACCGAGCGCGCCTTGCCTGGTGAGGTGGACACCCGAGCTCCGGATAGCCTGGAGCACGCCCGGTTTCTGGTGCTCAGTTATCTTCGCGCCCATGGGCTGGGCACTGTGGCGGAGTTCACCTACCTGCTGAAGGGGGTCAAGCCCTCGGTTACCCAGGCGATTGCCGGGATGCTGGAGGAGGGAGAGATTCGGCAGGTGGAGGTGGGAGGCAGCCGCTACTGCACTACCGGCCAGGCGCTGACGCTGCTTGAACGGCGTCTGCCCCGCAAGGAGGCCAGGATTCTATCGCCTTTCGATAACCTGCTGATTCAGAGAAAGCGGGCCAGTGCCCTGTTCCGGTTTGATTACCAACTGGAGTGCTACCTGCCCAGGGGCAAGCGCCAGTACGGTTACTTCTGCCTTCCCATACTCTGGGATGGTCGCCTGGTGGCCCGGGCAGACTGCAAGGCGCATCGACAACAGAAGCATCTGGAGGTGATGTCGTTGCACCTCGAACCCGGTCTTCGTCGTCGCGATGCCTTTATGTCGGCCCTGGAACAGGAGCTGTCACGCTTTGCCGCGTTTAATCACTGTCACCGGGTGTCCATCAGCCGGGTGTGTTAGGCAGGCTTCCGCAGGAGGGAGCGGAGCCCGCCGAGTCCTGTTCGCCGGACTGGAGATCTGTGCACCTTACCAGAAGATGCGGGCGCGAAGGCCGGCGATCCAGATCTGGTCCTTACCTGGATTCAGGGCGGGATCGACGATCAGCTGGATGTCCGGGGTCAGCTCGACATGCTTGCCCAACTTCATGTAGTAGAAGGCTTCGGCAGTGTACTGATCGCTGCCTGCGTCCGCCCAGTTGAGGGCGAAGCCGAAGTTGTTCTGGGGGGCCAGCATACCGTAGTAGACGAACCCCAGGCTGACCGATTCCTTGATGCCCAGCAGGCTGCCATCCTGAGCGTTACCATAGCGGACAAAGGGCAGCCAACTGCCTTTCATCATCGAGGCAGAGAGATTAAACCCCTTGTCGGCCGCCTGGTTGAGAAAGTCGCTGCGGTCCGACTCCCACAGGGTCAGATGGAGATTATTGAGGTAGATCTGCTCCTGGGAAGAGGTCCAGCCAAGCTCGAGGCTCTTGAAATAGCGGTTGTCGCTGAAGAAGTTGTCGGCACTTTCTAGTGGCTTGGTGGGATCCGCTTCCATATCGCTAATGCCGGCAATCACAAACAGACTGTCGGTAAGCATATGGCCCATGGCGGCCCCGAAGGTGGCATCACTGGGCAGGGCAATGGTGTTGGTGCCGGTGCTGAAGGCGAAGTTCATAAAGCCGGTCCAGGGGCTGGCGGCGGCGTACACATCCACATAGTCGGTGACATCCATGAAACCGGCGATCAGGGTGCCCTGGCCATCGGACAGCTTCTGTTTCCAGTAAAGATTGGTCAGTCGGCCCTTCTCATCGCTGAAGGGAGGGGTGACCAGCCCCAGGCCACCGACGCCAAACTCGAAGTTCTTCACCGAGGTGTCGGTGAAGCTGTGCCTGTGTTCCACCTTCCACACCAGAGAGCCGCCCCCGTTCTCCTGCTGTCCTTGAGGGCGCCAGGATCCGTAGAAGCGGACCATGCCGCTAAAAGCCTCCTTGTCAGAGCCGGGCAGAGCGGTGTCGCTGTACAGGCCTACCGCCGAGTAGTCGAGGCCAAACTCAACCCCTTTGGCGGACCACTGTTCCCGCAGGGGCTTCTGCCGATCCCCCTTGTCGGCGCTGATCTGGTTGTCGACGGCGTCCGGGCTGCCAAAGTTGGTGTCGCTGGCCAAGGCCTGGCGTATGGCTGGTAGCAGCAACAGGACCAAGAGCAGGGGAGGGAGGCGTTGAGTATTCAGCATGGCTGGTCCTCGATAAGCAGATCGACAATCTTAATCCGGGGTTGCGACTGTGCACTAACCCATAGTGAGTAGGACTCGGATAAAAAGCCTAGTCGATGACTGGCGAATTGCCATGGCGAGAGGGCTCTTGGGTATTTGATTGTCTTAATGAAATGGCACGGGCTTCACCTTTGAGATGATTTGCCCGGTGACTCGGACGGTGTGTGGCGGCCTGGAACCGCTCAGAAAAAACGGAGCCATCTGGCTCCGTTTTGGGTATTGCTGCGCTAGCAAATCATCAGTCAGCTTCGTTGAGGCTGGAGGTCAGGTCGATGATCGCCTTCTTACCGTCGCCGAACAGCATCAAGGTGTTGTCCCTGGCGAACAGCGGGTTGGGCAGGCCGGCAAAGCCAGGGCTCAGGGAGCGCTTCACCACCACCACGGTGCGCGCCTTGTCGACGTTGAGGATAGGCATGCCGTAGATGGGGCTGCCCTTGTCCTCACGAGCCATGGGGTTGGTCACGTCGTTGGCGCCGATGACGATGGCCACGTCGGTCTGCTCAAACTGGGGGTTGATGGCGTCCATCTCCACCAGTTGCTCGTAGGGCACTTCCGCCTCCGCCAGCAGCACGTTCATGTGGCCGGGCATACGGCCGGCAACCGGGTGGATGGCGTACTTCACGTCGGTGCCTCGTCCTTCCAGCACGTCGGCCAGCTCGCGTACGGCGTGCTGGGCTTGGGCCATGGCCAGGCCGAAGCCGGGGACGATCACCACCCGTTCGGCGGTTTCCAGCATCATCGCCACCTCTTCAGGGGAGGAGGACTTCACCTTGCCCTGGTACACCTCGTCGGCGTCGATGATCTCGCCACCTTCCGCCATCACGCCGAATAACACGTTGGTCAGGCTGCGGTTCATCGCCTTACACATGATCTGGGTCAGGATGAGACCGGAGGCGCCCACCAGGGAGCCCGAGACGATCAGCACGGTGTTGTTGGAGATAAAGCCTGCGGTGGCCGCGGCAATGCCCGAGTAGGAGTTCAGCAGGGCGATCACCACCGGCATGTCGGCGCCACCGATGGGCAGCACCAGCAGGATACCCAGCAGCAGGGCAACCGCCACCAGGGCGTAGATCAGCATCGGGGAGGGGTTCACCACCAGGGCGATCACCAGGGCCACGGATACGATGGCCAGCAGGGCGTTGACCATGGTGTTGCCGGGCACGGCGATGGACTTGCCGGAGATGATCTCCTGCAGCTTACCGAAGGCGATAAAGGAGCCGGACAGGGTCACGGCACCGATCAGCACGGTCGCGCCCACGGAGATCTGAGCCACCAGGGAGGTGGCCGCTGCCGGGTCCATGAAGTTGGCCAGGGCCACGAACAGGGAGGCACCGCCACCGAAGCCGTTCAGGGCCGCCACCATCTGGGGCATGGAGGTCATCTGTACCTTCTTGGCCAGGGTGGCGCCAATCAGGCCACCGAGCACCATGCCGGCGATGATCCATTCGAAGCTCAGGATCGCCTGATCCAGCAGGGTCACCACCACGGCGATCAGCATACCGATGGAGGAGATCTGGTTACCGCGTACCGCAGTACGGGGCTTGGTCATGTTCTTGATGCCGAGCACGAAGAAGACCGCGGCCACCAGGTAGGCCAGATAAATTACAGCAGTATTCATGGTCGGTTACTTCCTCTTGAACATACCCAGCATGCGGTTGGTGACCATGTAGCCGCCCACCACGTTGATGGTGGCCAGGGTCACGGCGATGAAGCCCAGAACATTCACCAGAATGCCGGAGCCGCTGCCCGCGGACAGAAGGGCACCTACCAGGGTGATGCCGGAGATGGCGTTTGAGCCGGACATCAGCGGGGTGTGCAGTGTGGGCGGTACCTTGGTGATCAGCTCTACGCCCAGGAAGATGGCGATCACGAACAGGGTGAGCAGTAACAGCAGGGTTTCCATTTACGCCTCCTCCTTCACTTCAGCGTTGAGTCCGAGCAGATCCCGGATGCGGGGGTTCACCACGGCGCCCTGATAGGCGGTGACGGTGTCGTGGACAATCTCATCTTCGAAGTCGAACACCAACTTGCCTTCGTCGTCGATAAGGTGACGGATCAGGTTTTCCAGGTTGGTGCCGAACATCTGGCTGCCGTGGTTGGCGGTGGAGGCCACGATGTTGGCCGGGCCGGAGATGATGACGCCATTGACGTTGATCACCTCACCCAGCTGGGTCAGTTCGCAGTTACCGCCGGTTTCCGCGGCTAGGTCGACGATCACCGAGCCGGGCTTCATCTGAGCCACCATCTCCTTGGTGATCAGGGTCGGGGCCTTGCGACCGGGAATGGCGGCGGTGGTGATGACGATATCCTGTTGAGCCAGCACATTGGCCATCGCCTGTTGCTGCTTGGCGATGAATTCGGCGGACTGCTCCTTGGCGTAGCCGCCGCTGGATTCGGTGTCGGCATCTTCGATTTCCAGCTCAACCGGACGGGCGCCCACAGAGAGGATCTGCTCCCGGGCGGCGGGACGGATGTCGTAGGCTTCCACCACGGCGCCCAGGCGCTTGGCGGTGGCGCACGCCTGCAGGCCGGCCACACCGGCACCCATGATAAAGGTGCGGGAGGGTTTCAGGGTGCCTGCGGCGGTCATCATCATCGGCAGCAGTCTGGGGGTCAGTTCCGCGGCCTGAATCACCGCCTTGTAACCGGCGATGGTGGCGTTGGAGGAGAGCACATCCATGCTCTGGGCCCGGGTGATGCGGGGAATCAGTTCCAGGGCGACGGTGTTGATGCCCAGCTCGGCCGCCCTCTGGGCGTTCTCCGGGTGCATCAGCGGATCCATCATCCCCATCAGGGTCTGGCCCTGATTCAGATCTTTAAGCAGTTGGTCAAACTCTTCGCCCTTGGCGTGCAGAGTCAGCACCAGCTCGGCGCCCTCTATGGTCTGGGCGCGGTCAGCACCGATTCGAGCTCCACTGTCGAGATAGTCCTGATCGGTAAAACCGGCTTCAAAACCGGCCTGGGTTTCAATCGTTACCACACAGCCCGCTTTGGCGAGCCTGGCAACGTTGGCGGGTAACAGGGCCACGCGGGTCTCCCCGACGAGATGCTCCTTGATCACGGCGATCTTCACAACGCTATCCTCTAGCAGAATTAGGTTTATCGGTTCTATCTTGGTGATACCAAAGCGTAAATCACTGAGCATTGTGGACTATTAGAAATCCAATGCTAAGTCGATTTATTGAATCACCACAATCGTCTCAATGAATGGAGGTCGTTGTGTCATTGCGCCGTTGCCGCCGGAATTTATGGCAGAGTATGCTGGTGTCAAAAAGACCTCCATCACACTGGCGTCACCAACCTCTCTGTTATTGGTCACATTTTTATCAAATATTCCGGCCTTATTACATTTAATGCATTTTTTGTGAAATGTGAACAGTTTTTCGTCGATCACCGCATATTCATTTATCGTATAAAAAAAATTTTTTAATTCTTTTTTATAAAGAAGCCCGGCGCCTACCCTGTTGCAATTGTCCACAGTCACGAGCGCAGAGCATGCAGTTATCCGAGTTACACGCAGGGGCCGGGGTATTGGAACCGGCCAAGCTGTCCCAGTTACAGCAGCTGACCTCCGATCTTTCCCCCCTTCAGCTGGCCTGGGTCAGCGGTTACCTGGCCGCGTCCGCCAATCTTGCCGGCGGTCAGCCGCAGCCGGTGGCACCGGCCGCCAGTTCACTGACCATCCTTTACGGCAGCCAGACCGGCAACAGCCGCTCAGTGGCTCAGCAACTGGCGGACGCTGCCAAGGGGCAGGGCAGGGAGGTGGCACTGGTCTCCATGTCTGAGTACAAGCCCAAGCGACTCAAGGAGGAGCAGCAACTGCTGGTGGTGGTCAGCACCCATGGCGAGGGTGAGCCGCCCGATGACGCCATTGCTCTGCACAAATTCCTGTTCTCCAATCGCGCGCCCAAGCTCGATGGGGTCCACTTTGGGGTGCTGGCCCTGGGGGACTCCAGCTACGAGCACTTCTGCCAGACCGGCAAGGAGTTCGATGACCGGCTGGCGGAGCTGGGCGGCAGCCGCCTGCTCGAGCGAGCAGACTGCGATGTGGACTTCGAAGACAGCGCCGAGGCGTGGATCGCCCAGGCTCTGGTCAAGCTGGCGGATCTGGCTCCGGCCACCGCCTCTGTAGCAGCGCCAGCCCAGGCCACCGGCGTCAGCAGCTACAGCCGCAGCAATCCATTCAAGGCCACTCTCCTGGCCAGCCAGAAGATCACCGGCCGCGATTCCATCAAGGACACCCGCCATGTGGAGCTGAGCCTGGAGGAGTCCGGCATCCGCTATCAGCCCGGTGACGCCCTGGGGGTGTGGATGGACAACGATCCTGCCCTGGTGGCCGAGATTCTGGCAGCGGTCGGTCTCAGTGGTGAGGAGAGTGTTCAGGTTAAGGAGGTCAGCGTGCCTCTGTCCCAGGCACTCACCGAGACCTTTGAGCTGACCCTGCTGCACCCAGCCCTGGTGAAGGGTTGGGCCGAACTGGCGGGCAGCGCTGAACTGGCCCAGATCGCCGACGATGGCGACGCACTCAAGCAGTTTATCCATCAGCACCAGCTGCTGGACCTGGCCAGACGCTATCCGGCCAAACCGGACGCCGAGCCCCTGGTTGGCCTGCTGCGCAAGCTGACCCCCCGCCTCTACTCCATCGCCTCCAGTCAGGCGGAAGTGGAGGAGGAGGTGCACCTGACCGTGGCCCTGGTGGAAGCGGAGCGCGACGGCGAACCTCGACTGGGCACCGTCTCCGGCGCCTTTGCCCGTCGCCTGCAGGAGGGGGATGAGGTGAAGGTCTATGTGGAGCCCAACCAGAACTTCCGTCTGCCCGAATCCGGCGACACTCCGGTGATCATGATCGGTCCCGGAACCGGCATCGCCCCCTTCCGCGGTTTCATGCAGGAGCGGGAGGCCCAGGGCGCCGAAGGGGACAACTGGCTGTTCTTCGGCAACCCCACCTTTACCGAGGACTTCCTCTATCAGGTGGAGTGGCAGGGGTATGTGAAGAGCGGGTTGCTGAGCCGCATCAGCCTGGCGTTTTCCCGGGATCAGGAGCACAAGATCTATGTCCAGGACCGGGTCCGGGAAGCCGGGGCCGAGCTGTACCAGTGGCTGGAGCGGGGCGCTCACCTCTACCTCTGTGGTGACGCCGAGCGCATGGCCGTCGATGTGGAAACCGCCCTGATTGAAGTGGTGACCGAACATGGTGGCAAGAGCCGCGAGCAGGCCGAGCAATATCTTGAGGCGCTGCGTGCAAGCAAGAGATACCAGAAGGATGTGTACTGATGAGTGACCAGAAAACCCCAGATCTCAGCGAACTGCAGGTGCAGGGTAAGCTGGCGGACAACGAACGCCTCAAGGGGGAGAGCAATCTGCTCCGGGGCACCATCGAAGCGGATCTGGCCGATCCCCTCACCGGTGGCTTCACCGCCGATAACTTCCAGCTGATCCGTTTCCACGGCATGTATCAGCAGGATGACCGTGACATCCGCGCCGAGCGTAACGAGCAGAAGCTGGAACCGCTGCACACCGTGATGCTGCGGGCGCGTATGCCCGGCGGGGTGATCAGCCCGCAGCAGTGGCTGGCCATCGACGAGTTTGCCGCCAGCAACACCCACGCCGGCAGCATCCGTCTGACCACCCGTCAGACCTTCCAGTTTCACGGCGTGCTCAAGCGTCACATCAAGCCGATGCATCAGATGCTGAACAGCATCGGCATCGACTCCATCGCCACCGCCGGCGACGTCAACCGCAATGTGCTGTGCACCTCCAACCCGGAGCAGTCGGAGCTGCATGCCGAAGCCTACGAGTGGGCGAAGAAGATCTCCGAGCACCTGCTGCCCAAAACCCGGGCCTATGCAGAGATCTGGCTCGATGGTGAAAAGGTGGAGAGCACCCAGGAGGAGGAGCCGATCCTCGGTCGCACCTACCTGCCCCGTAAATTCAAGACCACCGTGGTGGTGCCCCCTCATAATGACGTGGACATCCACGCCAACGACATGAACTTCATCGCCGTGGCCGACAACGGCAAGCTGGTAGGCTTCAACCTGCTGGTGGGCGGTGGCCTGGGGATGACCCATGGCGACACCAGCACCTATCCCCGCAAGGCGGATGAGTTTGGCTACCTGCCTCTGGAGCACACCCTGGCGGTGGCTGAGGCGGTGGTGGCCACCCAGCGGGACCTGGGCAACCGGGTGAACCGTAAGAACGCCAAGACCAAGTACACCCTGGACAGGGTGGGGGTCGACACCTTCAAGGCGGAGGTGGAGCGTCGCGCCGGCATCCGCTTCGAGCCCATTCGCCCCTATGAGCTGACCGACCGAGGCGACGGCTTTGGCTGGACCGCCGGCATTGACGGTAAGCACAACCTGACCCTGTTTATCGAAAATGGTCGTATCCTCGACTTCCCCGATAAGCCCCTGAAGAGCGGCATGGCGGCCATCGCCCAGGTGCACCAGGGAGAGTTCCGCATGACCGCCAACCAGAACCTGGTGGTGGCCGGTGTGGCGGAGCAGGACAAGGCGCAGATTGAGACCCTGGCGCGGGAGCATGGGCTGATGGATGACAGTGTCTCCAATCAGCGCAAGGACTCCATGGCCTGTGTCTCCCTGCCCACCTGTCCCCTGGCCATGGCGGAGGCGGAGCGCTTCCTGCCCGGCTTCGTGGACCGCATCGAGGGGGTATTGGCGAGCCATGGCATTGGTGATGAGTCGATCATCTTCCGTGTCACCGGCTGCCCCAACGGCTGCGGCCGTGCCATGTTGGCGGAGGTGGGCCTGGTGGGTAAGGGCCCGGGCCGCTACAACCTGCACTTGGGGGGCAACCGTGAAGGCACCCGGATACCCAAGATGTACAAGGAAAACCTGGACGAAGAGAGCATCCTGGCCGAGCTGGACCAACTGGTGGGCCGCTGGGTGGGCGAACGTCACCAGGGAGAGGGTTTCGGTGACTTCCTGATCCGTGCCCAGGTGGTGCCCGAGGTGATCAAAGCGAAGGTGGACTTTCATGGCTGACATCGACCTGGCCGCCGTGGCGGCTAACCCAGAGCTAGAGGCGCATCAGGCCTGGCTGGCCCAGGCCAATGACACCCTGGCGGCGCTGAGCGCCCAGGAGCGGGTCGCCTGGGGATTGAAACACCTGCCGGGGGAGGCGATCCTCTCCTCCAGCTTTGGCATTCAGGGGGCGGTGATGCTGCACCTGGTGACCCAGGCCAGGGCGGACATCCCCGTGGTGCTCACCGACACAGGCTATCTGTTTCCTGAGACCTACCGCTTTATCGATGAGCTCACCGACAAGCTGAAACTGAATCTCAAGGTGTACCGGTCTGAGATGAACCCGGCCTGGCAGGAGGCCCGTTTCGGCCAGCTGTGGGAGCAGGGACAGGAGGGACTGAACCACTATAATCGCCTCAACAAGGTGGAGCCGATGCAGCGGGCGCTCAACGAGCTGAATGTGGGCACCTGGTTCGCCGGGCTGCGTCGGCAGCAGGCCAGCTCCCGGGCGGATCTGCCGTTTCTGGAGATCCGCTCGGGCCGGTTCAAGTTGCTGCCCATCCTGGATTGGACCAACAAAGATGTGCACTACTACCTGGAAGAGCAAGGCCTGCCCTACCACCCCCTGTGGCATCAGGGCTACGCCTCGGTGGGGGACATCCACACCAGCCGCCCCATGGAGTTGGGAATGAGCGAAGAGGACAGCCGTTTCTCCGGTTTCCGCCGGGAGTGCGGACTTCATTACGATATCTGATCTGCCCGGGAGAGGCTGCGTTAGGCAGCCTCTTTTTTTGCCCGGCGTTGCCGGGGGGAAGGTCAGTCCTGCTAGGTGAGGATGCACTCACTGATGTACCTGTTGAATGCGATCAGATCGAAGGAGCCGCGGATCTCGAAGCGTACCCGTCCCAGGCCGCTCAGATAGACCTCAATTTCGCAATCCATATCCAGAGTACCGGAGGATTCCACCGAAAACGCCTGAATCTTACTGTAGGGCAGGGAGGTGTAGTCCACCTTGGAGCCGGTGAGGCCCTGCACATTGGCGGCAATGATGCGTTTGTTGGTGAACACCACCTGATCGCGAATGGTCTTGAAGGCGGCGAAGATGGACTCGCCTTCGATGATGAACTTGTGAAAGTCTTCTCTGGCGTCGGCGATCTCTATGGGCTTGAGCTTAAAGACGGAGGATTCCTGAAAGTCGATCATGGTCTGTCCTTGATTGAATGATGGGTATAGCTCTGATTTACCAAGAGTATAGCTCTTACCCAAAGAACTGAAATTCAGTCTGTTTTCTCTCTGTCGCCTCATTCTTCCTTTGGGCGGCGGACGTTTCGCCCAAGCGGGGTTCCAGGCCTCTGACCCGCACAACGCAGTTGTGCTTCAGATACGAAAAAGCCCCGCTCAGAGAGCGGGGCTTCGTAAGGTGGTCGGTGATAGAGGAGTTAGTTCCGGGCCGCGCAGGTGGGGCCGCCTAGGCCTCTGACCCGAGGTGCGCAGCACCTCTAAAACGAGAAAAGCCCTGTTCTCGCGAACAGGGCTCTTGAATGTGGTCGGTGATAGAGGATTAGTACGGGGGCGCCTAGTCCTCTGACCCGCACAACGTAGTTGTGCTTCAGATACGAAAAAGCCCCGCTCAGAGAGCAGGGCTTCGTAAGGTGGTCGGTGATAGAGGATTAGTACGGGGGCGCCTAGGCCTCTGACCCGCACAACGCAGTTGTGCTTCAGATACGAAAAAGCCCCGCTCAGAGAGCAGGGCTTCGTAAGGTGGTCGGTGATAGAGGATTCGAACCTCTGACCCTCTGGTCCCAAACCAGATGCGCTACCAGGCTGCGCTAATCACCGACAAATTTTTGTTTCGTTCTGAGCTTGAGTTGTTTCGGACCAGCTCTGGTCCTGCTCTTACCCAAAACCGGGGATGCGCTACCAGGCTGCGCTAATCACCGATTTCGTTTCGCTCGGTTACCGAACTCAACGGCGGCCTATGATAGCGATTTTCTTAGGATGCGCAAGCGCTCTTTAAGGAAATTTGGTCAAGTGGCTAATTTACAGGCCGATGTTCTGAAAGGGTTAACTTTATATGCAATAATGGCATTAAAAGTTCCAAAATGATTCTTTGTGGTTATTAAGAGTGGCTCTAAGCTGTTCCGATGCTGAAAAGGGAGAATCTGGTGAGCCTGATAACTTTACCCAACCGCACCGGCAGGGTGTCCATCGTGGGCGCCGGCCCCGGCGA
The DNA here is from genome assembly GCF_048263965.1 of Ferrimonas sp. Classification (NCBI taxonomy): domain Bacteria; kingdom Pseudomonadati; phylum Pseudomonadota; class Gammaproteobacteria; order Alteromonadales; family Ferrimonadaceae; genus Ferrimonas; species Ferrimonas sp. The sequence goes on from NZ_JBLXDO010000001.1 coordinate 613,275, forward strand.
TCCTGAGCTGTTGACCGTCAAAGCACTGCGCGCCATTCAAGGGGCCGACGTGGTGCTCTACGATGCGCTGGTGAGTGAGCCGATTCTGGCGCTGATCAATCCGGAGGCGGAGTGCATTGCCGTGGGTAAGCGCTGCGGCCGTCACTCCATGTCTCAGGAGGAGATCAACCGGCTGTTGGTGGCTAAAGCCGCCTCAGGTGACCGTGCGGTGGTGCGCCTGAAAGGAGGCGACCCGCTGATGTTCGGTCGTGGCGGTGAAGAGATGCAGGCCCTGCGTGCTTCGGGCATCGACTATGAGGTGGTGCCTGGTGTTACCGCCGCCACGGCGTGTGCCTCCTATGGCGCCATCCCCCTGACCCACCGGACCCTGTCCCGGGGGGTGACCTTCGTCACCGGTCATGGCATGGGCGGTGAGCCCATCTCCGACTGGCACAAGCTGGCGCTCAGCCACCATACTCTGGTGATCTACATGGGCGTGGCCCGCGCCGGGACCATAGCGACGGGATTGATGGAGGGGGGCCTGTCCGGTGACACTCCGGTGGCCATCGTCAGTCGTGCCAGCCAGCCTCAGCAGACTGTGGTCACTGGCCGTCTCGACGCCCTGGAACAACTGGCCACCGATCCCCGGGTGCAGACACCGGCGGCATTGATCGTGGGTGACGTGGTGTCTTTGCACCATTCACTGGAGTGGTTCAGCGCCGAGCTACTGGGGGAGGAAGTCGTCCAACAGCAGTTTGGTTAACGATTCGCAATACTCCTCATTGGCAGGCTCGGTGATCAGCCGGGCCAGCTCATCCCCCACCTGAGTAAAGCGGTAGTACCTCAGCCTGAGTCGGGCGCTCTTGGGCAGAAATTTCATCGCATGTCCCTGACAGCGGATCAGCAGAGGCTGTTTCGCGGGCAGGGGCCCGGTTTCCAGTTCGGTGGCAAACAGCAGGCCAAGATCCTTCAATGTGAGCACTGTGGAGTAGGGTAGCCCCTGACCGGAGAGGTTGAGTGTCTCCTGTCGGGCAGAGCTGAAGCCGCCGAAGCCCGCTTCCCGACGGTAGCCCAGAATCACCTTGTGGCTCGCGTCCCCATTGAGCTGGCAGGAGATGGCCACGGTTCGGGCAAACTGGATCGCCTCTCTTTGGGTCATCCCCTTCAGAGTTTCCAGGGTTCTCAGGCCAAAGCTGCCGGGAAGGCTGAGTTCGGTAGCAAGAATCTGAGCCCACAGTTTCTGCATGCTGCCGTTATGGATCTGCTCCGCCATCTGACAAAACTGGAACTGCCAGTCCGGGTCCAGCTCCTTGTTGCTCACCGCATTGCCTGCCAGGCCAATGGCCTGTTTCACCACCGCTTCCAGGTTTTGCTGACGTTGTTCCTGCCAGTTTTTCAGACGGAGCTCTGTGCGTTGGGCCAGGGCGCCGGCGGTCTCAGCGTCATTGCCGGTCAGGCCGATGCGCCGTGCCAGGGTAACGGCTTGCTGTCTTGCAGTGCGGCTGCTTTCCCGCTTTGGCGGGGCGGCCATGATCTTGTCAGTCATAGGCTCTGGTCTGTGTGGCGGGGAACAGGGCACCCCAGCGTGTCTCATTGCCCGGCGCAGGGGTCGCCGGCAGGCTCAGGGCAGCCAGCAAGGAGCACAGGCCGATCCCCGCCCCAATATAAAACACCAGAGCCGGAGAGTGTAGCCACACAAGTCCCAGAAGAGCCGGGATGACAACGGCAGCGATGTGGTTGATGGTAAAGCTGATTCCTGCGGTTGCGGCGATCTCGTCCGGATCGGCAATCTTCTGGAAGTAGGTCTTGATGGCGATGGCCATGGCGAAGAACAGGTGATCGACGACGTAGAGGCCGGCGGCCAGGGTGGGGTGCTCCACATTGGCGTAGCTGACAAACACCAGAATCAGGCCGATGTACTCAATCATCAGGGTACGCCGTTCACCGATTCGGCCAATCCACTGACCGATGCGCTTGGCAAACAGCAGGTTGAACAGGTAGTTGATCAGAAACAGGGCGGTGATTTCGGTGACGCTGTAGCCAAACTTCTCCACCATCATGAAGGCGGCAAACACCATGAAGATCTGCCGGCGGGCACCGGAGAGGAAGGTAAGCAGGTAGTAGAGGCTGTAGCGTTTGCGCAGCAGCAGTCGCTTCTGCTGCGGGGCGTCTTCGGTGAACTGGGGAAAGCGCGCCATGCAGAACAGCACCATCAACAGCCCCAGCCCGCCCACCAGGGTGTAGACCCATTCGTAGGGCAGATTCAGGCCGGTCATCAACAGCCAGATGCTGCCGTACCCAAGCAGAGCGCCAGCGGCTTTGACCGACAGCGCCTGTCCCATGAAAGCGGCGGCTTCCCCCTTGGGCAGCCACTGCAGTGTCAGGGACTGGTTGCAGGTCTCATAGTAGTGAAAACCGACGGACATCAGCACCGTGGTGCAGTAGAGCCCCACTACCGAGGGAAACCAGCCGGTCAGCGCCACGCCAACGCAGAGCAGCAGCAGGGAGATAAGGGCAAACCTCTGCTCCCGGATCACCAGCAACACCAGGATGGCGGTGAAGGCCAAAAAACCCGGGACCTCTCGCAGAGACTGCAGCAGGCCGATCTCTTTGCCGGTAAATGATGCCACCTCCACCACGAAGTTGTTCAGCAGCACCTGCCAGACGGCAAACACCAGGGACATGATAAAGGTCATCATCAGCAGCAGTTGCGGGCGGGAGGGAGTCAAAATCGCGGGCCTTATCCAAAAATAAGAGGAGGGTCTCTATCCTAGGGGGTCGTCAGGGCTGGAACAAAGGCTTTTTAGCACTGGCTGAATCAATTGAGTAACTGAATCTTGCTGACACCAATTTGTAACAAAGTTGTGGTCGGTTTTGTTAACGCATCAGGGCCGGACTAGCATTAGGGGTATGAGATCTTTGATGCTCGGCCTCATTACCGTGCTGTTTTGTGGGTGCATGTCGACGCCGCAACCCACGGTGCCTGCGCCTGTGCTGGCGGATGCCGCCTTTGTCGAGGTGGTGGATGTGATCACCCCTGAGCAACTCTTTGCCCTGGACCGGGATATGCTCAGGTTCACGGGTAAGGCCAGCCGCACCTCAAGCAGCAAGGCGATGCGCATTGACATGTTGGCGGAGCTGGTCAGCGTCAATCGGGGGTTTGAGTACGACAACAGCGTCACCCAGATTGCGTCTCAGACCTACCAGTTACGTTCGGGCAATTGCATGTCGCTGGTGGTGATGACTGCGGCACTGGCCAAAGAGCTTCACCTTGAGGTTGAGTACCAATTGGTCAAGTCCCCCCCCATCTGGGATCGTCGTGGTGGCATCTACCTGGTCAATGATCACGTCAACATCAAGCTCGAGGCTCCGCCTCAGCCCGGTGACTGGTCTCCCCTGGGGGGAAACAGCAAGGTGATCGATTTTCTGCCCAGCAGCCAGGTGCGTGGCTACCGGGTGGTGAAACTGTCCGAACCCGAGGTTCTGGCCCGGTTCTTCAGCAACCTGGCGGCGGAGCATATGGTGGAGGAGAAGCCGGACCATGCTTACCACTATTTGAAGCAGGCTCTGACGCTCGATCCGCAGATGAGCGCCGCCTGGAATACCCTTGGGGTGCTCTACAAGCGTCAGGGGATGGAGGAGGAAGCGGAGCAGGTGTATCGCTATGTGATGGAGCTGGGCATCGATCCTCTGCACAGCATGCACAATCTGGCGGTGTTGCTCGCCTCTCAGGGGCGGCTCACCGAGTGGGCCAAGCTGCATCGCCAGATAGAGTTGAGTCGTTTGGATAACCCCTTTTACTACTTCGATATGGCGGAAGCGTCCTACAATCGAGGCAATTTTAGCCAGGCCCTAAGCCAGTACCGTAAAGCGGTAAAACTCGCCGATTATCATCATGAGTTTCATTTCGGGCTTTCCAGGGCCTATTTCCAACTGGGTCAGCTGGATGACAGCCAGCGGGCCCTCACCGATGCCATCAAGTTGGCACCACGCACCGAGAAGGAGCGTTATCAGCTCAAGCTCAGGGCGTTTGAGCACTGAACCAGTGCCATAAAAAAAGGTTGGCCGAGGCCAACCTTTTTTCTGACTGTGTGTCCCGTCCTGAAATAGGTTTACACATTGGAGACCTATTATGGGCAAGCCAACAATAGCAAGGCGTAAGCGCACTCAACGTGATTACCCACTGTCCTTTAAACTGTCCGTAGTCGAGCAGGTAGA